>CAZFCC010000021.1:0-6089 GCA_964517635.1 uncultured Desulfovibrio sp.
GTGTGGGGGAGGCGACCCTTTTGCAAGAGGGGCCCTCCCCCACAAGGCCTTTTAAACTTGAACGAATCTCTGTTAATCGAATAAGCCACGTTCCTCACCCACAGGGCCTTTCAAGCAGTATTTCTCCTGCCTAGGGGTAGAGGCCGGTGGGCGTTTCTGACAGGTTGATAATGATGCTTTTTTGCTGGGTATAGTGCTCGAGGATGGTCTTGTGCGTCTCGCGCCCCATGCCCGATTCTTTGTAGCCGCCAAAGGGCGCGCCCGCCGGGATGCTGTTGTAGGTGTTGACCCACATGCGGCCTGTTTCAATGGCGCGGCTTACGCGGATGGCGCGGTTGATGTCGCGCGTCCAAACGCCGCCGGCAAGGCCGTATACGCTGTCGTTGGCCATGCGGATCACTTCGTCTTCAGTCTTGAACTTGATGATGACGGCAACGGGCCCGAAGATTTCGTCCCGTGCCACGCGCATGTTGTTGGTGACGTTGCCGAGCAGGGTGGGCTGCATAAAGAAGCCTTTGTCCAGATCGCCCGACGTAAGGCGCTCGCCGCCGCAAAGCACGGTGGCCCCTTCGCCTTTGGCCTGTTCAATGCTGAGCAGGATGGCCTTGAGATGGGCTTCATAAATCTGCGCGCCCATCTGGGTGTCCGCCGCCCAGGGCAGGCCCACCTTGACGCGCTTGAAGCGTTCCACAGCCTCAGCCACAAAACTGCCGTAAATGTCTTCATGCACAAAAATTCGCGAACCAGCGCAGCACACCTGCCCCTGGTTGAACAGGATGCCCAGTTGCAGGCCATCCATGGCGAGATCCCACTGGCAGTCGGGGAAAAAGATATTGGCCGACTTGCCGCCAAGCTCCAGAGTGGAGGGGATCAGCCGCTTGGCCGCGGCCATGCCCACGCTGCGGCCCACATCGGTGGAGCCGGTAAAGGCCAGCTTGCTGAAGCCGGGGTGTTCAAGGATGTATTGGCCAGAGCGCGAGCCGCGCCCGGTGATCACGTTGAACACGCCCTTGGGCAGCACGCCGCTGATAAGGCGCGCCAGCTCCAGAACGGAAAGCGAGGTGTGGTTGGACGGCTTGAACACGGTGCAGCAGCCTGCGGCAAGCACGGGGGCCAGCTTCCAAGCGGCCATGAGAAAGGGGAAGTTCCACGGCACAATCTGGCCCACCACGCCGATGGGCTCGCGCAGAACCAGCGAGAGCGTGTTTTTATCGAGCATGGTGGCCGAGCCTTCTTCAGAGCGCAGCACACCAGCAAAATAGCGGAAGTGGTCGGCGGCAAAGGGAATATCCACGTTGGCTGTTTCGCGGATGGGTTTGCCGTTGTCCAGTGTTTCCACCATGGCCAGGTGTTCTTTGTTGGCGTCGATAATATCCGCTATTTTCATGAGCAGGGCGGCGCGTTGGGGCGCGTCTGTATTTTTCCAGCTTGCCCAGGCTTTTGTGGCGGCCTTGACGGCAGCGTCCACGTCTTCTCTGGTGGCTTCGGCGCAGGTTGCCAGGCGTTCGCCATTGGCCGGGCAAAGGGATTCAAAGGTTCCTCCGTCAGAGGCATCCTTCCATTCGCCATCAATGAAGAGAGCATATCTATCTTGCAGATTTGGTTTTTTCATGACGCTTCCTGTGGTTAAAGGTTTAGAGCATTGCGCGCGTGAGCGCCTTATCTGCTCCCAAGACACAAGGGAATGAATGTTATTGTAAAGAGGCACGTTTTTTTATGCTAGTGAATGGGAAAACGGATGTGCAAGAAAAACCTGCGCTGTGTTGTGAAAAAAATACCAAGTTCAGAGATTCATATGAGCAGTTGATACATTGTAAAAGATACTTTGTCTCACAGCATAAGGTAAACGCCAAAAGAACAAAAACAGCAACTGTATCACGCTCTGCATAATTATCAGGATATAAAAAAGCCAGAAGCACTGAATGTATAGAAGCAACTTTGAGGAAAGCACCATGTGGGAAGCAGCAAGGCTGATGCTGGCGTCAGCCTGATGCAGGATTTACGGCGAAATCATTGGCAGAAAGCCCGACAAAGATTGGGCAAAGCCCTCGCAAAGGTTCGTAAAGGCCCGGCAGCGGGGCGGGCAAGGGGCCAGCAGGCCCATAAAATTTTTGGCAAAAGGCCGCGCAGGTCTTTTGCTGCGCGGGGTGGCTCCATTATGGCTTACGAAAGAGGCTTACGAAAGAGGCTTGCGAAAGAGGCCTGCGACAGAAGTCGCTGAAAAGATAGCGGAAAAGGTCAACCGAGCTATGCAGCAGGGTTATGAGTAAAGAATGTTTTAGGGCACGGCTGCTATGGAAGGGGCCTGTTGGGGGCGGCCAGCTCAGTCCTTTTTTGCCTGCCGGTAGCCGTGGCTGAAGTCGGCAGCGTAAAGCTGCGAGCATGTGTTCGGCGCATTTTGTCCCGGCAAGATCAGAAAAACAGTCTGCCGCGCCAGCCCGTGTTCCGCAACGCATGCGGCCAGGGTTCCGGCGGTGGCCCATATGAGGCGCTGGTCGGGCCAGCCTACGCGGCAAGCGCATAAAACCGGCGTTTCGGGCGCCATGTGGCACAGCAGATCGGCCTGCAAGGCTTCGCTGGACGCTGCTGAGAGGTATACTGCCATGGATGCGCCGTGGGTGGCAAGATGGCGCACGGCTTCGCGTTCCGGCACGGGCGTGCGCCCTTCCATGCGGGTGATGATAAGGCTTTGGGTGATTTCAGGCACGGTAAAGGTCACGCCTGCGGCGGCGGCTGCCGCACAGGCCGCAGTGACGCCCGGTATGACGCGCCAGGGAATGCCGTCTGCATCCAGCAGGCGCGATTGTTCGCGCAGCGTGCCGTAGAGGGCGGGGTCGCCCGTGTGTACGCGCGCCACAGCGCCGCCTGCGAGCGCCGTGCGGCGCACCAGCGCGTGGCATTCTTCAAGGCTCAGGGGGGCGGAGTCCACCACGGGAACGCCGGGAGCCGCACAGGCCACCACCTGCGGTGGAACCAGCGAACCGGCGTAAAGCACCAGAGCGGCTTCTTCAATGGCTTTATGGCCTTTGAGCGTCAAAAGTTCCGGGTCGCCGGGGCCGGCGCCCACAAAGCTGACCATGCCAGGAACTTGGCCAGGAACATGGCCAGGAACTTGGCCGGGAACGCTGTCGGGAACTTGGCCGGGGGCGCAGGCGTGGCTATGGTGGGCACTGCCGGCGATGCTGCCGGTGGCGTTGCCAGTCAAGTTGCCAGTCGCGCTGCCGGCTGTGCTCTCGGGGGCCGCAGGTGTCGCGTGCCCCGCCGCATGTCCTACTGCTTCTTGCCTTGTATGAGCCGTATGAACCGTATGTTTTTCGTCACGTTCAGAGATGTGCATGGTTCCTGCTGTCTGTTTTGTAGCGGGGGCTCTGTTGCCGTTATTGCGGGGGCGGCTCATGGGCGCGTTGCCTGAGCGCTGCGGCCGACGCTTTCCAGGGCCGGCTTTTGGGCAGCGAGCAAAAATACAGGATTCATGGCCGCAAGATGCACATCGCCGCCCAGCTCTCTGCCATCGGAAGCTTGAATCTGGCTGATTTCCACAGGCCAGCCGAGGCGTTCAAAAAAGCGGCGGCACAGGTAGAGGCTGTCCAACAAAACGCAGCTTGCCACCACGCGCCCGCCGGGGGGCAGGCGCAAGCAGACATGGCCCAAAATATCCTCTCCATCCTCACCGGAAAGCCCGCCGCCAATAAAAACACGGTGCGGATCGGGCAGCGCGGGCAGACATTCCGGCGCTTGCCCCAGGCGCACATCCAGAATGGCCGCGCCAAAGCGGCGACGGTTTTCCTGAATGCTCATGGCGCGGCCCACAGAGCGCTCAACGGCCACCACGCGCCCTTCATGCGCCAGCACCGTGGCCTCAAGGGCCACGGCCCCGGAGCCGGAACCCACATCCCAAACCACATGATTGGGCGCTATTTGCAGCAAAGCCAGCGCAGCGGCGCGCACGGGCTTTTTGCTGATCAGCCCCCTGTCCACGGCCAGTTCTGAGGCGTTGAGCCCGAGCCGCGCGCGGCGCGGCGCGTCGCCGGGAACAAGGATGAGGGTGCAGGCCGGCCCAAAAGCGGCCCCCGCGGCCTGAGCCATGCTCAGGTGGCTGCTTTGCTCGTCCGGAGCGCCCATGCGCTCGAAAACATGTACAGTGAACCAGTCCACCCCCCGGTCGAGCAGATGACGGGCCAGCACGTCTGGCGACATGCGGGCGTCGGTGAGCACGCAGAGGGGCGCATTTTTGCTCACAGCCGCATTGAGCGGCCCAAGATCGTCGCGCCCGTGCAACGACAGGCAGATGACCCTGTGCCAGGGCAAGGCCAGTCGGGCGCAGGCCTGTTGCAGGGAGCTGACCGCAGGCACAAGCTCGACGGCGTCCTGCCCAAGCAGGCGCACAAGCGTGCCCCCGATGCCGAAAAGCAGCGGGTCGCCATCGGCCAGCATGACCACGCGCTCACCTGCGGCGCGCATCTGGCTCAGGCGGGTGATCACGGGCTCCAGGGGCGTGCTCAGGGGCAGCAGGCGGGCGTTGAGGCTGTGTTGTGTGTTGGCTTCGCCGGTTGTGCCAGCAATTGTGCCGGGGCCTGTGGCAGCGGCTGTTCCCGTAGTCGTGCCGTTGATTGTGCCGGGGCCTGTGGCTGTGCCGGGGGCCGTTGGCATGTCTTCAGGGGCGTGCCCCGTCAGCTCGTGCAAGAGTTGGCGGCCGCCGCAGATCACATCGGCCTTTTGCAGCAGGGCTTTTTGTTCGGTTGTCAGGGAGGCAAAAACGCGCGACCGCCCGCAGTCCAGCCCAAGTACCGTGATGGGGCTGGGCTGAGCTGTGGTGGGTTCAAAAATAAAGCAGGATTGCAGGATTTCTGACATGGGCGGCCAGTCATCTTGCGGGGTCGGGGCGGCTTGTTCCTGTGGCGTTTGTTGCGCCGTTTTACGCCGTTTTTTTGCTGCCTTGGGCGCAGGGGGGCCGCCTTGGGGCGGGCTTGTAAGCCCGGTCTGACGGGGCCCGGCCGCCAGGAGCTGCCCTTGGGCGGAATCACCAATATCTTTAATATCCCCATTGCCCGGGGCATTGGTGGCAGCGGAAAGGGCGTGGTTTTCTGCGGCAAACGAAACTTCAGGCATATGCGGGGCGCCGGTTGTGGCGGCCTGGCTTGCGTCTTCGCTGGCAGAGGGAGAGGGCACGGCAATGCCGGGCAGTGCGACCTGATGTTTCATAGTGCCAGTAATTCCCTGCCATCGGTGTGAAAAAGGTGCAGCCGAACGGGGCGGCCCGCAAAATTTGCCGCCACGGCAGCGGCCTTGACGGCCACTTGCTGCATAACGTCTGTTCCGGCCCTGTCTTGCAAGAGCAATTCCAGGGCATGGGCGGCGGTGACGCAGTTTTTTACCTGCTCCGCGCAGCGGGCGCCGCTCTGCTCACATACGCGGGCAAGGCCCGCCATGTCCAGATCTGCGTGGCGGGCATGGGTATAGGCATGGCCCTGGGCCAGCTTGACCAGCTTGCCAAAAAAACAGCCCCACACAAGCGTATCGAATTTGCCCGCCCCTGCAGCTTGCAAGGAAAAGGCAGCGAAGTCAGCCACCTGGACGAAGCTTTGTGGCGGCATGTCCGGGTAGCGTTCCATGAGCAAGCGTTCGGAACGTCGGCCAGTGGTCAGGCCGATGGATCGGCAGCCTGTGGCCGCGGCCACGGCCAGCCCCTGTTGGATGGTGGCTTTCCAGGCTTGGTGGCTGTAGGGGCGCACCGTGCCTTGCGTGCCCAAAATGGAAATACCGCCCACAATGCCCAGCCGTGGGTTGAATGTCTGCCGGGCCAGGCGCTCGCCCTCGGGCACGCTGATAATGACGCGCAGGCGGGGGCATGGCGGCAAAGCGGACGCAAGGGCATGGCGCAGGGCAAAGTCAATCTGCTGGCGCGGCACGGGGTTGATGGCCGCTTGGCCCACGGGAACGGGCAGACCGGGCAGGGTAACGCGGCCCACACCAAAACCGCCTTCAATGTCTATGTCCACGTCTGTACGCATAGCCACGGCTGTGGGCATGCTCAAAAGCACAAAATCCCCCTGGGCAGCTTGGGCAGCCGGGGCCGCCTGAGTCTTCTG
>CAZFCC010000021.1:6189-38866 GCA_964517635.1 uncultured Desulfovibrio sp.
GCCCAAAGCGGGCGGCTGGCCCAAAGCGGGCGGCTGGCCCAAAGCGGGCGGCTGGCCCAAAGCGGGCGGCTGGGCCAAAGCGGGCGGCTGGGGCTGACCCGAACCGGACTCTTGGCTCAAACCAGCCATCTGGGCCGGGCTTGCTGGATTGTGTGTCGTTTCAGCAGCTTCGGGGGCGCAAGCGCCCGCCAGCAGCGGGCCCTCCAGAATAACAGTGGCCGTAATGAGCGCGCTTGATGTGGCGTCCGGGTCATCACCGCCATCCTTGCGGATGGAGGCGTGCGCCAGGCGCAGGGGCGCGCGGGCCGTAGTTGTTGCGGCATCTGTTCCGGCACTTGTTGCGTCAGCTGCTCCGGCATTTGTTGCGGCATCGCTTGCGTCAGCTGTTGCGTCAGTGTCCGGCGGCAGGCTGGCAGAACACTTTGCCAGCGCGGGCAGCTCGGGGGCCGGGCCGGGCGCGCAGGTTGCCACCGCAAGGCGCAACCAGCCTCTGGCGTGCAGGGTTTGCGTGCCCGCGACGAGGCTGTGCAAGGGCTCGGGGGGCGTCTGCGCCGCAAAGGGCGGCAAGGGCACATCCACATGGTCGGGAGCGTGCCCGAAGCGCAGCAGATGCAGGGCGGCCAGTGCCGCGCCCGTGGCTGCCGAGCCGGTGGTGAATCCTTCGCGCAGCTTGGCGGCCATGTTCAGATGACGCTGGTGGGCAGCCATATCTGCCCATCAGCAACCAGATCCACCGGGCCGTCCACACCCGCCATGGAGACGCCGTCTTCGCTGAAAAGGCGAACATCAAGCGGGGAACCGCCGGGCTGCATGATGGAAAAATGTTTGCCGCCGTTACTTTTGAAACGGCTCAGGGCCAGCGCCAGCGCGCCGGATCCGCAGGCGCTTTCCAGATAGTCCGTGCGGGTATCGCGCACATGCACAAGGGGTAGCATGTCCAGTTGCCCCTGAAGCATTTGCCACCAGATGACGCCCACGGCTTCTTCCTGTTCCAGATTGTAGTGCGCGCGCAGCTGGGCGGCAGCGGCATGGCAGTCTTCGGGGTGGCCGTGAGTGCGCGCGTCCAGCAGCAGATGGCAGATGCCGGGCATGCGAACAAGGCAGATGCCGCTGGCCAGCGATTCTATGGAGATTTGGGGCAAACGCAGCACAGCCTCAACCTGCCATTGGGGCAAGCCCCCGCGCACAAGCAGACGCACCGGGCTTTGCCAGCCGGAAACGCGGATCTCATACTGGCGGCTAAGCTGTGCGGCCTGTTGCGGAATAGTGGAACTGGCAGCAGGTTGGGCGCGGGCTTCTTCGCAGGCCAGCAGCGCGCCCATGGCGCGGCTGGCGTTGACGCAAAATTCTCCCCCCGCCATGCGCAGGCTGCGCCCCTGGCAGTCTACAAAACCAGCCTGCTCGCCGCCAAGCACAGACGGATCCAGAGCATGACGGGCAAGGTTCGCCTGCTGTGCGGGGCCAAGACCGTGGCCCGGAAATAAAAGGGTAGTGTTGCCGCCAGGGCTCCACTTGGAAAACGTGAATGTTGACATAGGGATATTCATTGTCTCCTGAAGCAAGTATGCCCCAGGCCAGAGCCGCTGTCTAGCCGCCGCAAACACGGTCTTGTTCAAACGGATACGTCATAAAAGCAGCCATGAAAAAAGGGTATTTTGCTTAGGTATTGAAGAGTATTTCCTATTTAAAACTTGCGATTTTTCATGAAGAAGGTTATCAAAAGACAGTTGCCGCCTCCAAGGTTCTTCCTGCTAGTGAGTTGGCAACGTGGCGGGCACACCGCGAATTACTGTTATTGACGGTAACTCGACGAACTTATCAACGTTTGGGAGGCAGTATGAAATCTTTTCGTCTTCTTGTTCTGGCCGCTGCTCTTGTATTGAGCTACGCTGTGGTCGCCGCGGCCGCTCCGGCCTGCACCAAGAAAATTAACAGCTTTGACTTCGTTGTAGACTACTCTGGTTCCATGATGATGAAAAATGCCCAGCTCAAGCAGGACAAAATCATCGTGGCCAAAAACGTGCTGCAGCGCATCAATGCCGCTATTCCTGCTCTTGACTATAATGGTGGTCTGCACACCATTTCCCCTAACGGTGCTATCGTTGCCCAGGGCCCCTGGGATCGTAACACCATGGCCGCTGGCATCAAAAAGCTGCGCTCCGATTTCGAGATCTTCGGACGCATGACCAGCATGGGCACCGGCCTTCAGGCGTATGAACCCTTCCTTTCCAGCATGAAGCGCGACGCCGCCGTCATCCTCGTGACCGACGGTGACAACAACCGTGGCGCCAACCTGGTGGAAGTTGCCCGTCAGATGTATGCCAGCCAGCGTAACCTGGTTGTCCACATCGTCTCCTTTGCCGATAGCAAGAACGGCGAAGAAACCATCAAGCAGGTTGCTGCCCTGAACCCCGCCACCATCGTGGTGCGTGGTGAAGAACTGGCCACCAGCGACGCCGCTCTTGAGCGCTTCGTGCTGTCCGTGTTCTGTCAGGACGAAGACGTGATCGTGCTGCGTGGCGTACACTTCGCTTTCAACTCCTATGCCCTTGACGGCAAGGCCATGGGCATCCTGAACGAAGCCGCTGGTCTGATCAAGGCCAACCCCAACAAGCGCGTGGTGCTCTCTGGCTGGACTGACTGGATCGGCTCTGACGCCTACAACATGAAGCTTTCGCAGGAACGCGCCAACAGCGTGAAGAACTACCTTGTGAAGCAGGGCATCCCCGCCAGCCGCATGACCGCCATCGGCCGTGGCAAGTCCTTCAAGTATAACAACGAAACCGCTGAAGGTCGCGCCATGAACCGGCGCACCGAAGTCTCCTTCGAATAGTCGAAGGTCGGGTTTCAGTGGAATAATATGCAAAAGCCGGGTGGCCTATGCCGCCCGGCTTTATGTGTGAGGTGCTATGCACAAGCAAATATTTTTGGCATTTTTGCTGATCTTCGGATTGACCACAGGTGGTTGTGCCTGGTTTGGCGGCGACACTTCTTCTACTGAAGCTGTTGTAACGCCCGCCCAGCCCGAGCAGGCAACCGAGCCTGCCCCTGCGCCAGAAAAAACGGCTCCTGCCAAGGCTGACAAGAAAACCGCCAAAGCAGTGGAAAAAAAGCAGCCCGTTGCCAAGGGCGCCAAAACTGAAGCCCAGATTGCCGCCGAGCTTGATGTGGTTGGGCGCAAGTTGGCCGCTCAGGCCAGCCGGACAGTTGTGCCGTCCAAGTCCAAAAAGGATGTGCGGCAGGACGGCAAGGACTTTGTGGCCAGCTATGTTGCTGTGGATGAAGACAGCGTTGCTACAGAGCTGCGCCCCGGAGCTTCCGGGCAGTATGTGGGCTTTGTCCGCTACAAGGAAAATGTTTTTGAATGCCGTGGTGCTAGCCGTCAGGCGGCCCTTTCTGCGGCCTGCCAGCAGGTCAAGGCCCGCAGGATTAACGAGCTTATCCGTTACGACGGCAAGAGCTGGCAGTATTAGAGCAGTTAACGCTTCAGATGATTGCTCAACGGTCGGTAAAGCCGCCCGGCAATCATTTGGCCACAAGGATTTGGCGATAAATCCATGTAGCGCCTCGCAAGTGTGAAAAGCTCTGGAGCAGAACGGCCTTGGGCAGGGTAGACTCGAAGTTTGCCATGCACTCGCTCAGCGTTTAACCGCGCAAAAATCATCCCGGCTGTCTTCGTTGGTAACTTCCTTGGTCGTAACGGATGAAGCATCTTTACTGTCTTCAGCCGCAACTGACATGGCCGTAACAACGCAAGCAGCTCTGCTTGGGCCTCTTCGGCAGGAATCTGCTCGCGCAGGCTCAAAGTAAGGTCAAAGGTCTGTTACCTTAGTTTGACGGGGATGTTTTTGGCTTGAAATCGTGACGAGAGTTTTTTCTGGCGGGGCTTTGGCCCCGCTTTTTTTATGGCTTCAGCCACGGCACTGTGCAGGCCTGCATGGGGCGCGGGCCGTAACATGTCGCCACTGTGTATACGTCGCGCACCGCAGCAGGATGGGCTTGCATCTGCGCAGTGCCGTCTGCAGTGGCGCAGACCTTGAAGTGGGGGTAAAAAAGCAGTGGCCGCGGTTACAAAAGTAGCGGGGCGGGAGCACGACCGAATGCGGTTTTAGGCCCGGTCGGAAAACGTCACCTCGGCGGGCAGCTGCTGTATGATCCAGTCCACGCACTGTTGCGGATTCTTGTCCGCAGCGGGGCAGCGCAAGGTGGCATAGCGGGTGTACAGTTCTTCCCTTTCCTGAAAAATGTCGTGCAAGGTCTGACCCGGAGCAATGGCAAGGCCGCGCTGGGGATTTCGGGCAATGCGTTCTTCCACCACGGCAAAAGGCACATCAAGATACACCAGCGGCCCAAGCGAGGCCAGGTGGCGCATGGCCTGTTCGCGGTAAACAACGCTGCCGCCCGTGGCGATAACTGTGCGGTGGGCCTTGATGGCACTGACAACGCTGGACTCCACATCCAGAAATGCCGACTTGCCGAGGGCATCGGTAACGTCTTGCAGGCGGGCAGCATACACTGCTTCAATAAGGTGGTCGCTGTCCATAAAGGCCCAGTCAAGGGCGCGGGCCAATGCTTCGCCCACAGTGGACTTGCCCGCTCCGGCCATGCCGATAAGGATGATGCAAGGGGAAGGTCTGGTGGGGCCAGGCATGGCAGGCGGGGTTTCGGCAGGGGAGGGCGCGGACATTTCGACTCCTGATGGGGAATTTTTTTGAAAATGTGCCCAAGCGGCGGCAGCCTGTCAAGGCGGGCAAGTGTGAAACTGAGCGGAATCGCAGAAAAAAGGCAGATGAGAACAGGCGCAGCAGCGCTTGGCCGCGACCATGCCAGCGCTTGCTCCGCAACTATAGCGGACTTTTACAGCGATCGAATCTGCGTCTTGCCGAAGGCGCAGTGGCGTCTTGCCGCAGGCGCAGTGGCGCTTGGCCGCAACCGTAGCGGTTTTTTGTGACCTAAAGGTCATGCCCCGCCTGACCGATAAGCGTTATAGAGGTGGAATCATGTTCATGACGCTATGCAAAAAACCAGCGACGTTATGCGCCTTGCGGGCCGAGACTGTGCCAACGGCCCTGTTGTGCCTGTGCATGGCCCTGATGTTTTGGGGCGCACCGGCTTGGGCTACAGACACAGATCACCTGCCTTCTTCTCCGCCGCAAACCCTGCCGGATGGCGGGCCCAACCTCAATGAGGCCTGGGTTCGGCACGGGGGCGCGCGCCTTTACTGGAATACTCTGATGCAGCCACGCCAGTTGCGCATGGCTGGGGCCAATTTTGCCGATCCCGCCGCCGTGCCCCAGTTGATGCCCTCGCCTGAGGGTCAGGCTGGCGGCAAGGCCGCCGGCAAAAGCCGCGGCGGAGCCAAAGCATCTCCCCATAGCGTGGTTATCAATCCCGGCGATCCGCTGCTGCCCATGCGCGGAGCTTCACGTTCAGCCGTCCAGTCGGGTAAAACAGCCCAAAAGGCGAGCAAGCCCGCGCCTCAAGTAAGCGGGCAAAGACCCGCCTCTGTAAGCCCAGCGCTTACGGCTCCGTCTGCTTCAGGCAACGGCAAGGCCGCTGGCGCTCAACAAAAAAGCGCGGCTGGCAGATCTGCCAATGGCGCAGGCTCCGGCCCAAAATCCGCTACGGCTTCTGGCGTGAATCCTGCTGCCCCCGCCGCGACTCCAGGCGCAAGTCCCGCAATTCCGTCCGCCGCAGCGTCCAAAGCCCCGCAGGGAAGTGGCGCCTTGGCCAGCGGTACCTGGCCGGGCAACGGCCATGCAGTGCCCGGCGCGGAAAAAGCGGATGCAGGGCTTGCAGGAAACGGCGTTCCTGCCCACGCCCCCTCGGGGTCGCCTGCTCCGGCCCATGCCGCCCCCAGCACAGCGCAGCCCGCTTCCTTGCCCGGCGTATGGAGCGGATCCGGCGCGGCTGCCGGGGCTTTGACCCATGGCGGCGTGGGCGTGGCGGGCCGTCCAGAAGGGCCTGCTTCGCAAGGCGCGTTGTTGCCGCCGCCTGTTCCTTCGCTGTCTGCCGATGACCTGCTGCCGCCAAGCAACGGCCCTTCCGGGCCAGATCCCGCCCGCGCACCTCTTCCTTAGAGTAATGGCATTTTTACCCTGCTCTGAAGGCGGCATGAGCAGCCGTTCACCGGGAGGCCCAAGCGCAGATTGAGCCGCTGCGTCGCTGGGCCTTATGGGTGAAAAGCGCAGAGCAGCTTCAGCCTTTGCAGCCAAGAATTTACGTTGAAAACAGCGGGGCTGTTTGTCAGCGCGGTTTAAGGCCAAAATGAACGTTCCGCGACCTTTGGGAATGCATTTTCTTAATTGATAGGGTAAATTTATTCCGGCACTTGAGACGCGGGATTGCCCCTGAGCCGCGGTATTTACGACAGAACCTTGAAAGGATTGGCCCAGTCCGCGCTTGACGGGGGGGCTGCGGGCGTGTATGTAGCTTCTTCCATATTTTAACGCTAGGGCCTTGCCGTCCTTGTCGCCTCGGCGGCTGACGGCCTCATAACCGCCAAAGCCCCCGCGTACTGAAAATCCCCGGTCTGGCATTTGGCCCTACCGGAAATTTTAAGGAGTCAGCCATGAAAAGAACATATCAGCCGAGCAAAATCAGAAGGGCACGCACTCACGGCTTTCGCGCCCGTATGGCCACCCCCGGGGGCCGCGCGGTGTTGCGCCGTCGTCGTGCTAAAGGCCGTAAACGCCTGAGCGCCTAGTTGAACGGGGGGGACTGCCCCCGTTCGTCATTAGGGCGATTAACGCCTCAAGTGATTGCATAACGGTCGGCAACGCCGCCCTACAGTCATTGGGCAGCAAGGACTTGAAGGCAAGACCTTGCGGGCATTTCAAGCAAGAAAAGCCCATAGCAGTAAAAGCCTCAAATGATTGCTGCGCGGTCGCAAGGCCGCCCTTGCAATTGTTTGGCGGCAAGGATTTGAAGGCAAATCCTTGCAGGGCATTTCAAGTGTGCAATGCCCTAGGGAGCTTTCATGCGCCGGCATATCCTGCCCCGGCAGTTGCGCATTCGCCGCCGGGGTGAGTTTACAGCCTGTTACGAGCGGGGCAGGCGCTACCACACCGAGCATTTCCTTGTCTTTGTGTTGCCGCGGGCTTGTCCCGGTCTTCGCGCGCGTACCGGCATGGCCGTTTCCCGCAAAGTGGGTAAGGCTGTGGTGCGCAATCGCGTCAAGAGACTCTTGCGGGAGTTTTACCGCCTGCACAGAGAGGAGCTGCCCGTGGAGGCCGATATCGTTACCGTAGCAAAAAAGCATGCTGGAGAAGCCGCACTGGACTATGCCCGTGTGGCTGCTGAGCTTTTGCCTCTGTTGCGGCGTGTCGCCCGGCATTTGCCGGGCTCTTCGGCATTGGATGGTTTGCCATGAGTCATATGTTGCGTGTACTCTGCGTTTTTCCCATACGTGTTTACCAGCGTTGCATTTCGCCTATGCTGCCTCCTGCCTGCCGTTATTATCCTACCTGTTCCGCCTATGCCGCCGAAGCCGTAATGACCCACGGCGTGTTGCGGGGCGGTTGGCTGGCGCTGAGGCGCCTGGCCCGCTGCCACCCTTGGGGCGGTTCGGGCTATGACCCTGTTCCACCATCACGACGTCGCCGTGACGTTCCGCCATTGTCCCAGGAGTGAGCGCCCTCATGCAAGACGGTAAAAATCTTCTCATTGCCATTGTTCTTTGTCTTATTGTCATTGTTGGCTGGGGTTACCTGGCCGAGCACATGGGCTGGGCCAGCCGGCCTGCCCCGGCGCAGCAAAGTCAGAGCCAGCAGGCCACCCCGCCGCCGGCCCAGACACAGGCCGCGCCCGCGCAGGCCAATCTGCCCGTCTTTACGCCTGCGCCCGGACGCGACCTTACTGTGGACACACCTCTTTATGAAGCCGTGGTCTACAGCGGCGGCGGCGCCTTGCGCTCGTTCAAGCTGAAGCAGTATCGTGTAGGCCTTGCGGCCGACTCGCCTCAGGTGAACATGGTTGATCCCAAGAGCGCCCAGGTGGCGCCTCTGGGGCTTGTTATCAACAGCCAGCCTTCGTGGAGCACGGGCCAGTGGTCTATGGACACCGACGAGAGCGGGCTTGCGCTTGAGACAGGCCAGCAGGGAACCCTGCGTCTCGTGGGCGAGGTAGACAACCTGCGCGTGGTGCGCGAAATGACCTTCAGCGCCACCAACTATCTTATCCGCGAAAAAATCCGCGTGGTGAACCAGAGCCAGCAGGCGCGCAGCGTGCGCGTGAGCTACACTGTGGCCGCTGACGCCAGCAACGCCGCGGGCGACCGCTACGACGCCATGCGTGTGGCCTGGGACAACGACGGAAGCCTTAAAGAAGAAAGCTCGGCCAGCACCCTTGAAAGCACCGGCGTGCAGGCTGTGGGCAAGATCTACTGGGCCGGGGCCATGAGCACGTATTTCCTTGCGGCCGTGCTGCCCGGTGATGCCAATAACGTGACCGTCAAGGGCGTTATGCAGCAGGATGTCTACCGCACCGCCGTGGAAGAGCAGGAAACTCTGCTCGCCCCCGGACAGGAAAAAGAGCTGACCGTTTCTTACTGGGTGGGCCCCAAGGTGCGTTCCGAGCTTCAGGATGTTTCGCCCCAGCTTGCCAAAAGCGTCGATTTGGGCTTTTTCCACATCATCGCCAAGGGCCTTTTGTGGCTGCTGGAATTTTTCCATAAGTATGTCCATAACTGGGGCCTGGCCATCATTCTGCTGACCATCCTCATCAAGGCCGTGTTCTGGCCGCTGACGGCCAAGAGCTATGCTTCTATGGAAAAGATGAAGAAGCTCCAGCCGCACATGGTGGAGATTCGTGAAAAGTTCAAGGACAACAAGGAACAGATGAACAAAGAGGTCATGGCCCTCTACAAGACCTATGGCGTTAATCCCGCCAGTGGTTGTGTGCCTATCCTCATCCAGTTGCCCGTGTTCTTCGGTCTGTATCAGGCTCTGCTCACGTCCATCGAGCTGCGGCATGCGCCTTTTATTACCTATGTACCCGGAACAGACATCCTTTGGCTGGCTGACCTGTCGACCAAGGATCCCCTGTATATCACGCCTGTCATCATGGGCCTGACCATGTTCCTGCAGCAGCGCATGAGCCCCCCGGCTACTGATCCCACGCAGCAGAAGATCATGATGTTCCTGCCCCTTATCTTTACGGCGCTTTTCCTGAACTTCCCCTCGGGTCTGGTGCTTTACTGGCTGGTCAACAACGTGCTCTCCATAGCCCAGCAGCAGATGATGATCCGGAAGTTCAAGACCAACGCCGCCGCGAAATAGCCGCAGCGACGGCTTTGCGATACCTTTTGGAACGAGGACGATTATGGAAGGGTTTAAGGAATTCCAGGGCAAAGACCTGGACAGCGCCATAGAGGAAGCCTGCGGCTACTTCAATACGGCGCGTGAAAAACTGGAAATCGAGATCGTGCAGGACTCCAAGTCCGGCATCTTCGGCATCGTCGGGGCTCGCAAGGCAAAAGTCCGCGCCCGCCGGGTGCAGTTGCGCGAAACCGTTGAAAACATATTGGGACGCAAGGGGGGGCAGGCTGCCCCCTCCGCCGGCCCAGCGGAAGCCGCCAACGAGCCTGCCACAGGCGCGGAAGGCAAGGGTAGATCTGCTCGGCAGCGTGAAGATGCCCCCGCTTCTACCCCCCGGCAGGAAAAACGTCATGACCGCGGCCGTGGGCGCAAAGGCGCTCAGGAAGAAGCGGTAGCAGGGGCTGAAGGCTCGGCGGCTGCCGCTGTTGCCCAAGGTGAAAACCCCCGGGAAGAAGAGCGTTCCGGCGTTAGCGCTTGTCAAAAATCTGAGAAAAAAAGCTCCGGGCGTAATGAAAAAAGCACCGGGCGCAACGAAAAAAGCTCGCCGCGTAATGCCGATAAGAGCGCACGCAAAGACGGCGCAGCAAGAAACGGTGACGAAAACGGCGCTGGTCAGAGCGAAAAATCCGCAGAAAAGACCGCAAGCAACGGAAAAAATAGCGAAAAGTCTGACAGGGCGCCTGCTCGCGGTCAGAACGCACAAGCTGAAAACGGCAGGCGCGGTGAAGGGCGCGGGCGCAAGAGCGAAGGCCGCGAAGGCCGTGATTCCCGCGAAGGCCGCGATCCCCGCGAAGGCCGCAATGCCGTTAAAGAAAACGGCCGCGATGTTTCTCGGCAGGCTCGGCCCGCAACAGCGGACATGCTGGACGATGATTTTGAAGAAGCGGCCGAAGGGCTGCCCGTTACCCCTCTGGAGCAGCTTGATCAGGAACGCCTCATGGCCCTTGTGCACGAAACAGTGCGCAGCCTGGTGCGCCCCATAGTGGGCGAAGCCGTGCAGCTTGAAGTGCTTGTTGTCGGCGGCCGGGTGCAGGTGGGCATTGAAAGCGAAGAAGATTCCGGCCTGCTCATCGGCCGCGAAGGACAGACGCTGGCCGCGCTTCAGTATATGATTTCGCGTATTGTGTCGCGGGGCATGAATGCCGCTGTGCGCGTTCAGCTTGATGCCGGTGAATACCGTCGGCGCCAGGATGAAAGGCTGCGCGAGATGGCCCTTGCCCTGGCCGACAAGGTGCGCCAGAGCGGGCGCTCGTATTCCACGCGCCCCCTGTCTTCCTATCACCGCCGTATTGTGCATGTCTGCCTTCAGGATGCCACAGACGTGCAAACGCGCAGCACAGGCGACGGCCCCTTGAAAAGGGTGGTCATCTTGCGCAGAAAGAGCGACAAAAGTTAACGCATTGCCATAGCAAACTACAGCACGGCGCGGATCAGTAAAAAGTCCGCGCCGTGGCGCTTTGGCCAGCCGTTCGTGGCGCTTTGGCGCAGCCGCTTGTGGCGGTTTGGCGCAGTAGCTTGAGGGCTTTGGCGCAGCCACTCGTGGCGCTTTGGCGCGTCGTTCGCTGCCCCGATGCTTTCGTATGGACTGTGCAGGCTGTAAGGGGTATGCTCCCTGGAATTTGCCGTAAAACAGTATTTTTGTACGCCGGTTATTGCGGTTCTCACTTTTTTCGCCCCGCGCGAAAGGCGGAGGCCGCATTTTTTTGAATTTTCACGCCGCGCCACGGCGGGCCGCATCCGCCGAGCAGCGGAACAGTAAGACATCATGAGCAATAACGACACCATAGCAGCCATTGCCACCCCCCCCGGATCCGGCGGGGTCGGCATTGTGCGTATTTCTGGCCCTCAGGCCAAGCAGACGCTCGCGCGCATGTTTTTGCCCATGTCGCCGAAATTCGAAAATTTTCGCCCCTGGTTTTTGCATAGGGGGCGCGTTGTGGACTGGAACGGGGAAAACCTGGACGATGTGCTGGCCGTTTTCATGCCAGGGCCGCGCAGCTTTACCGGCGAAGATGTGGCCGAAATACACTGCCATGGCGGCCCCTTTATTGTGCAGTCAGTGCTTGAGGCCGTGTTGCGCCTTGGCGCGCGGCAGGCGCAGCACGGCGAATTTTCACGCCGCGCCTTTATCAACGGGCGCATGGATTTGAGCCAGGCAGAAGCCGTGGCCGAGCTCATTGCCGCGCCTTCGCGCGAGGCTTTGCGCTATGGACTCAACCGTTTGGACGGCCTGCTGGCCCGCCGCACAGAGATTTTGCGGCGTGAGCTCGAAGAGCTGCGCATGCAGGTTTGCGTGGCTGTGGATTTTCCTGAAGACGAAGTGGAAGGTATGGATGCGCCCACTTTCAGCGCTGCGGTGGAAAAAGTGGCAACTGCCTTGCGGAGCCTGCTTCAGGGCAGCCGCAGGGCACGGGTGATGCAACAGGGCGCTGTGGTAGTTTTGGCCGGGGCGGTCAATGCGGGCAAGTCCAGCCTCATGAACGCTCTGCTTGGGCGCAACCGCGCTCTGGTTACGGATATTCCCGGCACAACGCGCGATTTCCTTGAAGAAGCCTGCGACCTTGGTGGGCTGCCCGTGCGGCTGACCGATACAGCAGGCTTGCGAAAAGCAGCTGAAAGTATTGAAGAAATGGGTGTTGAACGCAGCCGGCAAAAGTTGGTCGAAGCTGACGCTATTGTTCTGGTGCTTGACGGAGGCGCTTTGGGCGAAGCCGGAGCCGCCGCCGAAACCTGCCCGGATCCCGCAGCCAGAGAAGTTCTTGAGAGCGCTGGGGATACGCCGGTTCTGGTTGTATGGAACAAGTGCGACCTGTGTATGCCTTCGGTTTTTCCTCCTCGCTGGATTCAGGGGCAAAGCTGTTGCGCAACAAGCGCTTTTTCCGATACACAGGTGGAGGACATGGCCGAACACTTGCGCGCCCTGCTGCTGTCTGGTAGCGGGGGAGTTGCCGCCGAAGAGGGGCTTGCGCCCAATGCGCGGCAAAGCTTGGCGCTTGAGGCGGCCCTAGCCGAATTGGTGGCTTTGCGGGAAGATGTGGATGCCGGGCGGTCGTACGACTGTTGCGCCGTGCGCCTTGACGTGGCTGCCGCTCATCTGGCGGAGGTAACAGGCCTGAGCAGCCCTGCTGAGGTGCTGGACAAGGTTTTTTCTCAATTTTGTATCGGCAAGTAATTTGGTAAATAATTTATGGATATGGACGTCTTGCGCCGCCGCCTGAGCAGCGAAGAAATTAATACTTTGCCCCTCTGTCACTACGAGGGGCCGGTGCATGTGGTACGCAACGAGGCGGACTGGCAGGCTGCGTTGCCCCTGTTGCGAGCGGAAAGTGTTCTGGGTTTTGATACTGAAACGCGCCCGTCCTTCCGCAAGGGCAGGCGCAACTCGCCCGCCCTTATCCAGTTGGCCACGGCGCAATCTGTCTATCTTATTCAGCTGGCGTGGCTGCCTTTTGGGCCGCATCTGGCTGACCTTCTTGCCAATCCCGTACAGGTCAAGGCGGGTGTCGGCATTCGGGATGACATGCGCGACCTGGCAAAGTTGCACGATTTCGAGCCCGCGGGTCTGGTAGACCTTGGCGGCGTTGCCCGCGCGCACAGGCTGCCCAGTCAGGGCTTGCGCACGCTGGCGGCCAATTTTTTTGGCTGGCGCGTTTCCAAAGGCTCTCAGTGCTCAAACTGGAGCCTGCCCGAACTCAGCGCCCGGCAAATCGCTTACGCCGCCACCGATGCCTGGATAGGCCGCCTTATCTTCATACGCATGTGCGAACTCGGCCTTATTCCTGCTGCCAAGCCGGCTGGCTGGCCTGCCGCATCTTGCGGGGGCGATGCGTGAGCGGGCCTGCGACCCTTCCGGCCTTTCCGGCCCTGGGGCCGCGCCTGACCTTTTTTACGGGCGGCACGGCCTTGCGCGCGTTGAGCCGCGAACTGACGCGGCATACGCATAATTCTGTTCATCTGGTCACCACATTTGATTCCGGCGGCAGTTCCGCGGCCCTGCGCCATGCTTTTGCCATGCCCGCCATGGGTGATATTCGCAATCGCCTGCTGGCGCTGGCCGACAGTCATGTGGTTCCCGCATCTGTGCTGGATTTCTGCGCCAGCCGCCTGCCTTCGCCAGAGGAATTTGCCGCGACTGATGAAGCGCGTGCCACAGGGGGGAAAGACCCCGCAGCATTTCTGCGGCGACAACTTGTGGAAACGGGCCGGGCCGGGCACGCTGTCTGGGCTGGCATGCCGGGCGTATTTGCCGATGCGCTGCGCCTGCACCTGAATTTTTTTCTCCAGCGCATGCCTCCGGATTTTGACCCATACCGGGCTTGCTTTGGCAATCTTGTGCTGGCTGGCGGCTATTTGCACCATAGGCGTGATTTTGGGCCGGTGCTGGCATTTTTCAGCCGTTTGCTGCAAACGCGTGGCGTGGTGCGCCCCATTGTCAATGAAAGCTTGCATTTGGCGGCGGAACTGGACGACGGCTCGCTTCTTGTGGGCCAGCACAGATTCAGAGATCTTCCCCGGCCCGTGAAGCGGCTTTTTCTTACGGTGCATGAGCCGGAACGGCTCCAGAGCCGCGAATACTCCCAGCTTGCCGCCAGCGCTTGCCGCCCGCCGCTGGCCCCGGCGTCCAGCGTATACCTCAGTTCGGCGGGGGCCATCTGCTATCCCATGGGCAGTTTTTATACCAGCGTGCTCGCCAACCTGCTGCCGCAGGGCGTGGGGCGCACTGTGGCCGATGCCCGTTGCCCCAAGATTTTTATCCCCAATTCTGGCGGCGATGCCGAGCTGTTTGGTCTTGGCGTTGCCGGTCAGGCAGACATGATTTTGCGTCACCTGCGTGAAGACGCTCCCGAGGCGGCCACCGAGCAGCTTCTCCATTATGTGCTGGCGGATTCGCGCTTTGGCCGCTATGAGGGCGGCCTTGGGCCCGAAGTGCGTCGCGCTGTGGAAGATATGGGCGTGCGCCTGATGGATCGCCCTTTGGTGTATGAGAACGATCCGCAGCATCATGACCCAGAGCTGACCGCGCGCGCCCTTCTTGAGCTTTTGCCTGGCAATGCTGCGGAGATATGAGTGAAGCCCGTGCGCAATAGCAGTTGCGGAAAGCGCCAGAGTTACGCCCAGCAGGACGACATCCACCAGGACGACGCTCAGCAGAGTGACACCCATCAGGACGACGCCCACCAGGACGACGCCCAGCAGGGGCAGTGCGGCGAAGCTGCTTGCCACCGTGAGCACACAGCGCGGGCGGCAATGGACAACGCGTCCACACAGGAGTTTTGCGTGGATCAGCAGCAAGCCGGCTTGAGGCTTGACCATACTCTGGCCTGTCTTTTGCCGCATATGGGGCTGCGCGGGCGCAAGCGCTGCATTGAACATGGCGGGGTGTCGGTCAATGGCCGCGCCGCAAGCGCTTCGCGCCGCATGCGCCTGGGTGATGTGGTGCGCCTGCATAGTACGGAAGCGCGGGAAAGTGCGGCAGTCTTGGCTTGCGGATTTTCCGACACGTTCATTTCTTCTTCCTCCTCGTTATCTTCCTCCTCTTCTTCTGCTGCTGCGCCGACGGCCTTGTCGTCGCTCGCTTGCGTTGCCGATGCCTGCGGGCTGCGCATGCTCGACAGGCAGGGCGAATATTGTTTTTTCAGCAAGCCCGCGCGTATGCACAGTGCTGCGCTGGCGGGTGTTTCTGGTGTGAGCGTGGAGGCTCTGGCTCCTGCGCTTGCTGCGCGATGGGCGGAAGAGGGCGGTGGGAACGACGTTGATCCGGCACAGTTTGCCTTGTTGCAGCGTTTGGATTTCGGCACGTCGGGTCTTTTGTGCGCCGCGCTTTCAGCCGCTGCCGCTGACGCCTTTCGTGCGGCTGAAGAGGCGGGGCAGTGCGAAAAGCGCTATGTGGCACTGCTTTCGGGCGCGCTTTCTGGCCCTGCCGTAGTTCGGCAGGCGCTGGATGTAAGCGGGAGGCGCAAGAGCCGCCTGCTGCCCGCACTTGCCCACCACACGCGTTGGACGGAGTTTTGGCCCCTGCATGTCTGGAAAGCTGGTGACGAGTCTGCACGGGCCCTGCAAGCGTTGTTTTGGCCTGTGCTGGCTGCGGGGTCGAAAGCGGATGCTTCCGCTGCTCACGCGCAGACAAGCGGGCCACCAGTTCCCGCAGGCGGCCTTACGTTGGCGGCTTGCCGCATACGCAGGGGAGCGCGCCATCAAATACGCGCGCATGCGGCGGGTTTGGGCCATGCCCTGTGGGGGGACAGCCTGTATGCGGAAGCGGAAGAACATGCGGCGCATGGCGCGCTCCACGATTTATTTCCTCCAGCTTGTGTTGGCGGCAACGCGGCGGGTGACGGCATGGCCTGTTCTTCTGTTGTTTCTTCTTTGCACAATGGCGCAGCATTTTTTTTACACCACGGCGGCCTGCGCCTGCCCGGCGCGGCTGTAACCGATGATCCGCCCTGGCCGCTGCCTGGCGAGCTCATGCACGTGATACATGACTGGCTTATGGGGGTTTTGCCCGGAGGGAGGCTTTCATAAACCGGATTGTTGAGTGGGTAAACAGTGTTTTTTCAATAAAAAATATTTCTATAACTAGCTGAAATTAAAGAAAATGTGAGAATGGGAAATAAATGTTTTATTTGCCTGCCTCATGAAGTCTTGGCACTTTCCCTCTGTAAGTATACATTTGCCGGGTAGAAAGACGGCGGCCCACACGGACAGGCGACCGCCGGAATGTCAACCGGTATGGCGCGTGGAAATTCCCATGTAAGCTGATACCGCCCCCAAGGAGCGAGGATGTTCCCTGCGTTGTTGCCCAAATCCGCACCGTTTTTCGCCATGCTGGAAGAGCAGAACGGTCTTCTGCGCCGTATGGCGGGGTTGCTGGTTGAAATGCTTGAAGACGTGGCCAATATGGATCGCGTGCATAAAGAAATCGCTTTTCTTGAAGAAGAGGCGGATGTTCTGCATAGCCAGATAATCCGGGATCTTTCGCAAACGTTCATCACTCCCATCGACCGCGAAGACATCCTGCGCATCAATCAGGAGCAGGAAGAATGCATGGATTGTCTGCACAATCTCAGCACGCGCCTGCATATCTTCGAATTTACCGGCATACGTTTTCCCGCTCTGCAAATGGCCCGCACCATCAGCGCCATGCTGGACATGAGCCGCCTTATGCTTGAGGGCCTGGCACACCGGCGCGATTGCCATAAAACCCGCGCTTTTCGAAATTTGCGGGGCGAGTGTGACATGCTGCTGGCCGTGGGGCTGGCCGAATTGCTTGACGAGCAGCAAGAGATCACCGTGCAGCAAATCATGCGGACGCTTAAATGGAGTCAGGCGTATGAGCGCATGAGCATTCTGCTTGAGCAGGTCAATGCGCTGGCGGAAACCATTGAAGAAGCGGTACTAAAAAATGTTTGATATTCCTGTGCTGCTGGCGCTCATCGTGCTGGTGGCCCTGATATTCGACTTTACCAATGGCGCGCACGACTGTGCCAACGCCATCGCCACCGTGGTGTCTACCAAGGTGGTCACGCCGCGCTTTGCCGTAGGGGCTGCCGCTCTGCTCAATCTGGGCGGCGCCCTGCTTGGAACCGAAGTGGCCAAGACCTTGGGCAGCGGCATTGTGCTGCCCCATGTGGTTGAGGGCAGCCACGTGCTTGTGCTGGCCGCCCTGGTAGGGGCCATAAGCTGGAACTGCATAACCTGGTATTTTGGCATTCCCTCCTCATCTTCCCACGCTCTTATTGGCGGGCTGATCGGCGCGGCAGTGGCCGATGCTGGCTTTGGCGCGCTCAATGGCGGGGGCATCGTGGACAAGGTGCTCATTCCGCTGGTGGCTTCGCCGCTGGCGGGCTTTCTGGTGGGCTACCTGATCATGTGGATTATCTTCTGGGCTTGTTCCCGCATGCACCGTCGCAAGGTCAACGGCGCTTTTCGTCGCTTGCAGCTTGTGTCAGCCGGCTTTATGGCCGTCAGCCACGGCCTCAACGACGCCCAGAAAACCATGGGCATCATAACGCTGGCTCTGCTGATCTTCGGCAAGATCGACGCCGTGGAAGTGCCGCTGTGGGTCAAGCTGTCCTGCGCCGGGGCCATGGCCCTGGGAACCGCTGTGGGCGGCTGGAAGATCGTGAAAACCATGGGCCACCGCATATTCAAGCTGGAGCCGGTGCACGGTTTTGCCGCTGAAACCTCGGCGGCGCTGGTCATTACAGGCGCCTCCATGCTGGGGGCCCCTGTAAGCACCACGCACACCATCTCTGCATGTATTTTTGGCGTTGGCTCCACCAAACGTCTTTCTGCCGTGCGCTGGAATGTGGCCGGAAGCCTGGTCACTGCCTGGGTTCTTACGCTGCCTGCTGCAGGCGTTATCGGCTTCATATCTTACTGGTTGCTGCATTTTATTTGGAACTAGAGGGTACTGCGTTGTTCCAAGGTGAAGCGGCGCCGTATCTGGCCCAAGCAAACGCTGGATAGACACTTCTGTTATGAGAGCGGCCCCCCACATCAGGGGAGCCGCTCTCATACTTTTTACAGGAATATATTTGCAGGCAGCAGAGGATTTCGGCGCACAGGCAGGGGCACAGGCAGCGCACAGGCAGGCGCCAGGCAGGGGCGCTGCGGGCGGCAGAGAGCCCGGCGTGTGGTCTGATGCGCTGCGGGCCCTCATGTGTGGCCCCAGCAGCGCATGGGCCAACGGGCAAACGTCAAGACCCGGCCATAGCCGGAAAAACAGGGGCGCAGGCGTGTGCCTCGCCCATATGTGGGGGAAGGAGCGGTCTAGTTGCCGCTTTCGCGTTCTTCCTGGCAAGCGCGGCACAAGCCAACGCCCGGCAGGGCTTCGAGGCGTTTTTGGGGGATGGGGTCGCCGCAGTCGCGGCAGCAGGCCACACCGTTGATCATTTCCGGCCCTTCCCGGTCAATGGCAGCGCGGGCCCGCATAAGGGCCGATTCACGATCCAGACGCTCCAGTTCCGTCGCTTGGTCAAAAACGTCCATGTGCTTCTCCTTGGTAAAGTAAGCGGCAACCCCGCCGAAGCGGGGTTGCCGTAATACTCGTACATGATTTTCAACGCAGATTATTTAATCTACAATGATCTGTCTGTAAAGCCCCTGTGGCGCTTTTCAGGCGGTAAAGTTTCGCAGGATGTCTTCAAGCGTATTCAGGAAGCTGTCCAGATCTGCCTGTTCAATAGTAAGGGGTGGCAAAAGGCGCAGGGTCGTGCCGTGGCTCAGGTTGCAGATATAGCCCCGACGCAGCAGCTCGTCCCACACGGCCTTGCCGTCCACCGCAAGTTCGATGCCCAGCATCAGGCCCAGACCGCGCACTTCGGTGATTTTTCCGGGCAGGCGCTCCTGCATGGCGGCAAGCGCTTGCCGCACATGTTGGCCCAGTTGGCTGGCGCGCTCGGTGAGTTTGTCGCGCAGCAGAATTTCAACCACCTTGGCAGCCACCCCAGAAACCAGAGCGCCGCCGCCAAAGGTGGTGGCATGGCTGCCTGCCTCGAAACCCGCGGCAACTTCGTCAGTGGCCAGCATGGCGCCCATGGGCAGGCCGTTGGCCAGCGCCTTGGCCACGCTAATGGCGTCAGGCGTAAGCCCGTGGTTCTGGAAGGCCCAGAACGAGCCTGTGCGGCCAAGCCCCGCCTGCACTTCATCGCACATAAAGAGCACGTCACGCTGGCGGCACAGGGCCTCAAGCTGCCGCAAATAGTCGCCGGACAAGGGCACAATGCCGCCTTCGCCCTGCACCACTTCCACCAGCACAGCGGCCGTGGCCGGTGTAATGGCGGCGCTCATGGCGTCCAGATCGTTGACCGGAACCTGTTTGAAGCCTTCCGGCAGGGGGGTAAAGCCGTCGCTGAGGTTTTCGCGCCCCGTGGCGGCAAGGGCCCCCAGGGTGCGCCCGTGAAAGCAGCCGCCCAGGGTGATGATTTCATAGGCATCGCGCTGTTTGACCTTGCGCATATAGCGTCGGGCGAGCTTGATGCATGCCTCGTTGGCCTCGGCCCCGGAGTTGCAAAAAAAAGCCTTGTTGTGGTGGCTGGTGGACAAAAGCAGGCGCGCCAGTTCCAGCTGCTCTTCCTGATAAAAGAGATTGCTCACATGCCAGAGTTTTTCGGCCTGCGCGCTCAAAGCGGCATTCACTTCATCGTTGCAGTGCCCAAGGGTGGTAACGGCAATGCCCGCCAGCAGGTCTACATATTCCTTGCCGTCCGCATCCCACAATCGCGCGCCCTTGCCTCGAACCACGGCCACGGGATAGCGGCTGTAAGAACGGCAGAGCAGGCTTTCTTCCCCGGCTTTGACGGCAGCAAAGGCTTGTGACATGGACGGACTCCTTTTCTCGATAAGCAGATGGTTGGTTTTGGGCGCGCCGTGGGGGCGCGCTACGAGCGCTGGGTGTCAGCGCTGGGTGTCAGCGCCCGGTGTGCCCGAAGCCGCCGGAACCCCGCCCGGTGGGGCTCAGTTTCTCCACCTCGCGCCAGCGGGGGCGCACAAAGGGCTGAAAAATGAGCTGGGCCACGCGCTCGCCATGGGCGATGCGGCGTTCCTGCCCGGAGGTATTCAGAAGAACCACCAGGATTTCTCCGGTATAGTCAGGGTCGATAACCCCAACACCCTGGGCTACGGTCAGGCCGTCGCGAGCGCCAAGGCCGCTGCGAGAGTAAACAAAGCCTGCAATACCCACAGCTTGCGGCTGCACGGCGATGCCCGTGCCGATTTTGAGGCGCTGGCCGGGGGCAATGACCACTTCGGCCGTGTCCAGGCAGGCTCGCAGGTCGAAACCGGCCGACTGGCTGGTGGCCGGAGCAAGAAAATCTTCGCTGTCTTGGGCGTAAAGCTCCCGCACGCCGGGGCGCACAAAGGCCAGATCCACGGCAGCGGCACCCATGCCAGGCACCCCCATCATTTCATCCAGCAGGCTGGAGGCACTTTGGGGGCTTGTCTTGTTTTGTGTTGTGCTCATGGGCGAGTAGTAGCGCAGCTTGCCGCCGGGGGCAAGGGCTTGGGGCTGCGATCTGTCAGCAAGTCGCGGCATGGCGGAGGGGGAAGTGGGGGGAGGGCTGCGGGGCTCGCGTGCTACGTGCCGTATGGGCCCGCTATGAGCGGCGATGCGGCGTGATATGGGCCCGCTATGGGCGGGAAGAGCGCCATATGGGGCGCATATGGGGGCGCTACAGGCCCGCTATGAGCGTTGCGCAGCGCCGCGCTGGCTTTGGCATAAGCGGGTTTTGCCGTGTGGCAAGAAAAAAAGATTCCCGCATGTACTGCGGAAATCTTTTTTCTGCGGTCAATGGGCGAGGCTTGCGCGGGCTGTTTTTTTATCAACAACAGCACGCAACTCGCGCCACAAAGCCTTTAAGCCAGTCTGGACAGCAGTGTTTCCTTGATGGAATCGATGCTGCCTTCGCCGTTAAGCTCGATGTATTTGGTCTTGCCCTGATCTGCCAGTTTCTTGAAGAAATAAGCGGCAGCCAAGGTTCCGTCGGTGGTGCTGTAGTAAATATCGTGGCGCTTGTTGATGGCGGTTTCGTCCTGGTCATCAGACCGGCTCGAAAGCGCGCCGCCACAGACGCGGCAAACATCGCCATCGGGCTTGATGGCCTCAATGAAGATATTGTTGGGGTGGTTGTTGTTATTTTTGCACAGGCGGCGGCCCATAATGCGGTTTTTGGCTGTTTCGCGGGGCAGCAGGATTTCTACCACATAATCAAGGCGAATTCCTTCTTTCTGCAGGGCTTCCCACAGCTTTTCGGCCTGCACCATGTTGCGGGGAAAGCCATCCAGCAGCCAGCCGTGCTGTCCTTTGGTCTTCAGGGTTTCAAGCACCATGGGGATGGTAATATCGTCGGGCACAAGGTCGCCACGATCAATAAACGCTTTGGCTTTTTTGCCCAGATCCGTGCCGCCGCCGATGTGTTCACGGAATATGGCGCCGGATTCGATGTGGGCGAGATTGTATTTCTGCTTGATAAGATCGCCCTGAGTGCCTTTGCCGCTGCCGTTGGGGCCGAAAATCAGAATGTTCACCGTCACTCTCCTTGGCGGAACCGCAATTTTGTTTGTGCAAAAAAGAACACATCGCCAACCTAGACTCTAAAGTCGCTCCTGTCAACGGGAGTCAGGAAGAATGGTTGAAAAAACGCTGGTCTATTACGCTGTGAACTCTGGCAATTTACTAGCGAAAAAGCTTCCATGTTCCTTCAACAATGCCGCCCAGAACATCCACAAAGCCTCTGGTAATACCCCCAAGTGTGTTCAGAATAAGAGTACCCGCTCCGATGGATGTTTTGGTATTGTCGATGTTGCCGTAAAGTCGCAAGGGGAAGTCTGGTATATTCTTCATGCTCACGTCAAAGTTGCAGTCCAGCGTTTGGCTGTTAAAGTCTATCCAACCGCCGCCGCTTACCTGAAGCCCTGTGCCCTTGAGATAAAAATCACTACTGCGCGCCACCCCGTTGGCGATGCTGCCCGACGCTCCCGACGCGGTAATCGGGGTGGGTTTGCCTTTGAGTTTGCCTTCGGGGCTTCTGTGCTGGAACGAGCCGTTGAGCACTTCGACCCGCCATTTGCCGTTGAGCAGGGCGGGGATCTGGTCGGGGCCGGTGAGGCTGGCCTGGATTTCAGAGTGAACTGAGCCTTTTCCCTTGAGGGCTGCGCTGCCGCCCCTGGCGTTGCTGGCTTCGGTCAGGTCAAAGTTGTTGATGGTAAGGGTGTTGCTGAAGCTGAGCCCTTTGTTGAAGGTAATGGTTGCCTGGCTTATGATGGGCGCGCCGTAAAACTGGCCGGTTATGGAATCGGACGTGAAGCGCCCGTTTTTCAGCTTGTAGCGGGTGCGCAGGTTTTGGGCTGTAAAGCGCATGGCCGTAAACCTGCTTACGCTCATTTCGCCTTGTGCGCTGAAGGCCCGCATAAAGCGAAAGTCCCATTCTTTGCTGCCGCCTGTTTTACCATTGGGCGCGGCGGAGTCGCTCATATAGCGGTCGAGGTTGATCTGGTCGGCGTTGAGCTTGAAATCCAGGGCGGGTTGTTCGCGCCAGTTTGCATTGAGGGTTCCGGTAATGGTGCTCTGGTCGGCCTTGGCGCGTATTTCGCGCAGGGAGAGAGTCTCGGGGGCGCCCCTGAAGCGCGCCTCCATCTCTACGCGGTTCAGAGGCGGCGGAATCTGTATTTTGCCCATGCCTGCCATGCGCAGAGTTCGGGCCAGATCTGGGCTGTAAACGGAAAGCTTGCCTTGCCAGAAGGGGCCGTCTTTGCCGACAGCAACGCTGGCCTGCCCGTGTGCGTCCAGGCCAAGGGCCGTGATGTGGGCTTCGGCCACGGAAAGCTCATTGCGGCTGGACTGGCCGCTGAAGCGGCCTGAAGCCTGCATGTGCAGGCCGTCGGGTTTGAGGGAGCTTTCCGCATCCATGCGCAGGGAAATGGAGCCGGGCAGGTTGGTAAAATCCATCTGGCCGCCGTCGGCCCCGTCGCCGCTGAACCACAGCCGACCGTTGATGTCGGTGGAGGCGTCCAGCCCCTGCGAGGCCATGGCCGCTGTCCACTGGCCTTCAAGGCCCAGGCGTTCGCCGTCCCAGGCGGCTGTGCGCACTTTAAGGCCCACATCCAGAAGCGAAAAGGACAGAGAAGGTTTTTTGCCGCCGCTGATGCGCGGTGGCGGCCGCAAAGAGCCGTTTTCAGCTCGGGCTGTGACGCTGCCGCGCAGCTTTCCCAAAAAAACATCCAGTTCGCGCCCCTGGCTCATGACGTCTACATCCGCGCGCAGGCGGCCGCTGCCCACGGGCATGACCTTGAGGTCATTGGCCAGGGCCGCGCCGTTCACATCGCGGGCGCGCATCCGTATGGAATAGGGGGTGCTTTTATCGCCGCCAAGGATGGTTTCACCCTTGACGCTGCCCCCGTAGAGCTTGCCTTCCACCAGCAGCAGGGTGTCTTCGAGGTGGGTTTGGGCGTCCAGCAGGCCCTGGCGAATGACCACAAGGGCATCGTCAATAACTATGGTGCCGTAATCCACCTTTTTGGCGGCCAGGCGGATGTTGTAGTCCACGCCGATTTCGCCGGGCATGAGGGGGCCGCCGGGCATGGGCGTGAGCGGCCCGTGAGGGTATTGCGGCTCAGGGGGCAAAGTGCCCACGGCTTCGGGGATGGCGCGGCCAAGATTGACGTTGTCCGAAATGAGATCCAGCGCCACCTCGGGCTTGCGCCAGTCTGCTACGCCGCCGTTGCCCGTAAAGCGGCTGCCCGCCGCCGTTACTTCAATATGCGGCACACGCAGGCCCGTTGCGTCCAGGTCAAAAACCAGCAGGCCCTCACTGAGTTCGTCCAGGGCGATTTGCAGCCCAGGGGCCAGATTGCGGGCGAAACCCAGCCAGCGGGTGAGGCTTGCGCGGTGCAGTTGCAGTCGCCCCGCGAGAGACGGTTCGCCGCTTTCGCTCATGGTCAGCGCGCCGTTAAAGCTCACATTATCCGGCCCAAAGGTCAGGCGCAGTTTTTCCAGGCCCACCCTTTGCGGATCGGCCTGTCGCCAGTCCGCGTTGCCCATAAGGCGAAAGGGCAGGGCGGTATCGTCCTTGCTTAGGCTGCCTTCAAGGTCGACAGTGAGATTCAGCCCTTGTTTGCCGGGCAGTATGCTTGTGGGCAGCACGCTTGTGGGCAGTATGCCGGTGGGAAGGATGCTTGTGGGCGAAAGGTTGAGGGCAAATTTCAGCTCGGGCAGCCACTGGGCCGCTCGCAAGACCCCGCTGGCCGCAAGGCGCGGGTGGTCGAGCATGTTTTCAAGGTTGCCCTTGCCGTCAAGATACAGGCTTTCCAAAAGTACGGGCTGCCCGTCGGGCGGCACAAGGGAGGCTGATACCCAGCCCAGGTTGCCGCTTATGCTGTCGCCGGGTTTTGCCTCCAGGTCGCACTGCATGCCCTCAACGGTGAAACTGGAATTTTCAGCACCTTGAATGCGCACTTCGCCCTGTTGTATCGTCAGGCGGCACCGGCCCGGTAAAAGCTCGTCCTGTCCGTTGGCGCTGCCCAATAGGCCCTTTATGTCCATACTCGGGCTGAGCGCAACGGCTACAGTGCCGTTGACGCGGGGCCGCAGCAGGGAAATGTTGCGGGGTTCCAGGCGGCCTTGCACAAGGGCGGCAAAATCGGGTCTGAGGGTTGCGTAGGCGGTGGTGAACTGCCAGTCTTCGCCCGTGATGGCCAACGAGCTCACGGCCAGCGCTGGAACGGGCAAAAGGGCCACATTGACGGCGTCTACCGTGATGTGCAGGCCGGTACGGGCGCTCAGTTCCTTGATAAAATGCCCGGTAAGGGCCTCGGGGTTGCGTTGCAACAGGTAAAAGGCCCCCGCCGTCAAAGCCGACAGCAGGAGGAAAAGCGCTAAAAATATGCGCGCGAAAAGGCGTAGTCGGCGGGCATTCAGAAGCATGTTGCAGTCTCGTATCTTGACGCCACAGGGCGTCAAGGCTAGGTTTCAAACCTATTGTATCTTTGCGCTGTTGGCAACTGTCGGCATGCAAAAGACTTTTTTTAACAACTGCCGGGGGATCATGCAAAAAATTTTATGGTTGGGCAGCCCTTATTTTAGCGGAGAATTGAGCGACTGTGGTTGGCAGCATGTGGCCTTTCATAAATGCGATGCCGGCTGCATGCTCGGTTGGCATGATCTGGTGCGTCTCGCGGGTTTTGAGCCGGATGTGCTCGTTGTGGCTGACAAGAGCCAGCCGCCCTTTGTGCTCGGAGTAGAAAATTTCCCCTGCCTGACTGTCCATTACAGCGTTGATTCGCATATCCATAGCTGGCAGCCCTTTTATGCCCAGGCTTTTGACATTGGCCTGGTGTCCTTGCGCGACCATCTTGAGCGTTTTTCCGGCCCTTTTCTTGAGCAGGAGCATGTATGGTGGTCGCCGCCCTTTGCGCTTGAGCTGGATCAGCCCGATCCGCATGCCCAGTATGCTTGGGACTGTCTTTTCGTGGGCTCGATTTCGCCGATAATGCCCTTGCGCTCGGAATTTCTGCGCCGCCTTGGCGAGCGCTTTTCTGGCCTGTGGGCTGGGCCGGGCAATTACAGACAGCTTTTTCCCCAGGGTCGCGTGTTGGTGAACCACTGCGAACACGGGGACCTGAATTTCAGGGTTTTTGAGGCTCTGGGCTGCGGGGGCTGTCTGGTGACGCCCCGTGTGGGTCACGGGCTGGCCGATCTGTTTGTAGACGGTGAACATCTCGTGGGCTATGCCCCCAATGACGTGGCCGATGCCGAGTTTCGCATCAGGTTTTTGCTTGAACATCCCGATGTTGCGGCCCACATCAGGGCGGCGGGCCTGGCCGAGGTCAATGCGCGTCACCGCGCCCGGCACAGGGCGCAGGCTTTTACCGATGGCCTGTGCGATATCTGGATGCAAGGGCACGAAGCCCTTGTGGCGCGCCGTCGGGAAAGGGCCGGGGCCGTGCTTGAACAATCCCTCAGGCTGCTTTATTTGCACTGGGCCGAGGAATGTAACGATACGGCCATGCGTAAGGCCTATCTGGCCGCAGCCAGGGGGCGCTTTGGCCTTGCCGGAGACGGCGGGCAGTAAGCGTGCCCCAGTATGCCCAAGGTATGCCCCAGGTATGCCGGACATACTTCGGGCAGGCTCGGGCTAGGCTCCGGCTAGGTTCGGGTATGCGTAAACTGGCCCCCTTGGCGCGTCGGTCTTTGGCCAGCTTTGTTGCAGGCGAGACACTGCATGACGGCTGCCATCATGACGATACTTTGCATGACGCTTGCCGCCATGGCGAGACACTGCATGACGGATGCCCGGCATGACTCAGCGCTGCCCGGCCCGCGAGCTCTGGTATGGGGCCGCATGCGCAGGCCGCATGCGCAGACCGGATGCGCAGACCGGCTGGTCGGCTGCGCGCTATGGCGTCATGGGGCGGCGAGGTTTAGCGCCTTGCGTCCTGGGTCATGTCTGTCATGTCGGTCATGCCTGGCCTGTCCGCCATGCCCGCCATGCCCGCCATATCCAGAGGATCAAAATGCAGTTCCAGAGCCGGATCCACGGCCGGGGCTCCGGCGGCGGATCGGCTGGCGGCATGGGCTGCGGGCGGGTCAAAGCTCAAGTGCAACAAGGGGTCAGCGGCCATGTCGGCGGCGCGGCCGTCATGCACTGGCGTGAGCCTGGCCGCCCGTGTCTGGCCCGGAAAATTTTCCAGCGGATTTGCGGCGCCAAACATTTCCGAGGGTGTAGCCTGTGTGCCGGGCTGATCCGTCTGAAGGCGGGCGTCCGCCCCTGCGTCCGCGAGCCTGGTTCCGTCCAGATAGTCCAGACGGGATTCCACCGCGCGCAACAGAACCCGCACCTGCGCATGCTCGTCGCGCAGCTGTTGCACCAGCCGCTCCTGAGTACGCAACATGTAGACAAGCACGGCGAGAATGCCGAAAAAACACAAAAAGATGAAAAGCATGATGGAAAACATGAAGGGCCTCCAAAAGTACGGGCCGGGAATCCCCGGCCACGTAGGGCCGTTATATACGTTCGCCCGCGCCGGGGCAAGGAGCATTTATGGCTACCCAGCATATTGAGCCGCATCTGGTTATGGCGGATGAGCAAGGGAATATCTATGATGACGAACGCCTGCTCATGGTTTGCCGTCGTGGTGCGCAATGGGGTTTGCCGCGGCCGGATGAGCTTATGCCTCTGCCGGAAGAAAGCGAATTCTTTTTGTTGCCGGGGCGACAGGCTGTGGGTCTTGATCCGGAAAGCGGCGAGATCGTGCCGCCCGAGGGCGAAGCTCAGCTTGCCGTGGCGGCTTTCGCCGCTCCGGCGCACACCATTTCGGCGCATCCCGCTTATACCAGCGGGCCCGATGCGCCGCTGCTGCCCCTGTTTGCCTACGGGGCAGTGGGTTTTGCGCGAGGGCGTTTTTATGTTTGCGCCCGCAGGGTTGATACCGATCAGCGGCAGGTTTTCAGCCGTATTCCCCGGCATCGCATAGAGCAGGGCGCGCGCAAGTTGCTGCAGGATTATCCCGCCAACCGTCTTGTGCGGCATATTCTGGACAATTGCGTGGCCCGTTATGACTGCCCGGCGGCCCGCAACTTTGCCCTGGGCCGTTACGAAGCCCCGCTGCCCACTTCTCGCGCCTGCAACGCCCGTTGCGTGGGCTGTATTTCAGCCCAGGAAAAGGATTCGCCTGTGGCCGTGACTCCCCAGTGCCGGCTGGCCTTTACGCCGGAACCCAAGGAAGTGGCCGAGGTCATGCGCATCCATGCCGGGCGCGAAAGCCGCGCGCCCATCTATTCCTTTGGCCAGGGCTGCGAGGGCGATCCCCTCATGAATGCGGATCTGCTGGAAGAAAGCATACGCCTTTTCCGCTCCGGTGGCGGCGCGGGAACCGTCAACTGCAATACCAATGCGTCGCGGCCGCTGGCCGTGGCCCGCCTGGCTGATGCCGGGCTGACCAGCATGCGCGTGAGCCTTAACAGTGCCCGCCCCGTGCTGTATGAACGCTATTATCGCCCGGTGGACTACTGCCTCGACGATGTGAAGGAGTCCATACGCGCCGCCCGCAGCCGCGGGGTTTTTGTGTCCCTCAACCTGCTGTTTTTCCCAGGTATTACCGATACCGAAGAAGAGCTTGACGCGCTGGCGCGTATGGTGGGCGAAAACGGCGTGAGCATGATACAGTGGCGTAATCTCAATATCGACCCCGAATGGTACTTCAGCCTTATGAACGGCGGCGAAGGCTCCGGCGCTGGGGGACGGCTGGCATTTTCGCCCAGCATGGGCCTGACCCAGTTCATGAAGCGGCTGAAAAAACTTTGCCCTTGGCTGCGTTACGGCTACTTTAACCCGCACGTGGGCGACAAGGCCGAGCTTGAGGCGCCTGCCCCCGGTGACTGGAGCATGCCCGTGCCCCGTGCCAAAGAAGGGGCTCTTGCCCCTGGCGAAAGCGCCGACGGCGGCGCGGATTCCCATGGAGGCGAGGGGGCTGAGGACGAAAATAGCTGAGAACTTTTTATTTCTTTGTGAGCATGGTCACAGAAGCCTTCGCGCCTTGTGTGTTTGATATGCTCTACGAGGGAAGGACTCTGCGCAGCTTTGGCGGCTGCAATGTTTTGTGGGGGAAGGACGCTGCGCAGTTGTGAAGGTTGCAATGCTTTGTGGGGGAGGGCCCCTTTTGGAAAAGGGGCTCCTCCCCCACGCCCCCACCCCCCAAAACTTTTCTCGGGGTTCAATCTGTTCCGGGGTTTTTCAGACCAGAGGGCATCAACAAAGTTGCGTCTGTCTGGCAGCCCAGGGCGAACGCAAGCAAAGACCTTGCGGAAACAGTTTGTATTTTGGCGCGTGCTCTTGACATGGGAGCAGAAGGTATTTATCTCTTTTGAAAATGAATTTCGTTTCTATATTGAGCCGGTCATAACCGGAAGGAGCGTATCATGAGCAAGACTTTAATTCTTTTTGGTTCCAGCACCGGCAATACGGAAAGCATCGCACAAAAGCTGGCAGAGCTTATCAAGGCTCGCGGGCATGACGTAACCCTGTTGAACGCGGCCGAGGCGGCGGCAGACAATCTGGCCGCTGGTTATGACGCCGTGCTTATGGGGTGCTCGGCCTGGGGTATGGAAGACCTGGAATTGCAAGATGACTTTGCCCCCCTGTTTGATGAAATGGATCGCATGGGCCTTGAGGGCAAGAAGCTGGCGGCTTTTGCTTCGGGCGACTTGGAATATGACCATTATTGCGGCGCGGTTCCTGCCATTGAAGAAAAGGCCAGGGATCTGGGGGCGGAAATTATCTGCGAAGGGCTCAAGATGGAAGGCGATGCCGCTAGCGACCCCGATGCCGTGAGCTCTTTTGCCGAGGACGTGCTCAAGAAGCTGTAGGCCCGACATAAAATAGTAAAAAGCACTCTGCATCAAGACAGCCCCTGGCAAGGCCCGGAACCTTCCATGAGGTTTCGGGCCTTATTTCGTAAAAAAATATAATTCCGCACTGGCATCGCGCTTCAAGTCGTGGCAACATGCTTTCAGAGCAGGCAAGCATTGTGCTTTCGCAATCTGGTTTCCGCTGTACGGTGCCACGTCATACGGGTGTGAAGCAAGGCGCTTGGCTGGTTTTGCGGCGGGGATACGTTTCGGCAGCTGCGGAGTCTGTTCCCGCTTGAAAATGTTCCAGCCATGGCGGGGCTTGCCATGAAGGCAATTGTTGTGCAAAAAGCGAAACCTTGTTGGCGCGGAATCCGCGCCGGACAGCTTTCAACAAAAGAGACATGCCAATGCCCATTCTGGTTTGCGGCGGAGCCGGCTATATCGGCTCCCACAATGTGCGTTCCCTGTTGGCGCGCGGTGAAGAAGTTGTTGTCATAGACAATTTTCTAACCGGCCACCTTGATTCATTGCCTGATGGCGTCAGCCTGTATGAAGGCGATATTCGTCAGGGAGAACTGCTGGACAGGATTTTTGCCGAGCACCGCGTGGATGCCGTGCTGCACTTTGCCGCCAGCTCGCTGGTGGGCGAGAGCATGGAACAGCCGTTGAAATATTTTCATAATAATGTCCACGGTATGCAAAGCCTGCTTGAGTCTATGGTGCGCAATCGCGTGGACAAGATCGTGTTTTCTTCGTCTGCGGCTGTGTACGGCGAACAAGAAAATGTGCCCATCAGCGAAGATGCGCCCCTCAGCCCCACCAATCCCTATGGCGAAAGCAAGCTTATTATGGAGCGCATGATGCATTGGGTGGGCAAGGCCCACGGCATACGCTTTGTGAGCTTGCGCTACTTCAACGTGGGGGGGGCCTGGCCCGGCGGGATTATTGGCGAAGACCACAGGCCCGAAAGCCACCTCATCCCTCTCATTTTGCAGGTTCCGCTGGGCAGGCGCGAAACCGTAACCATTTTTGGCAATGACTATGCCACGCCCGACGGAACCTGTATTCGCGATTATATTGGCGTTATGGATCTGGCCGATGCGCATATGCGCGCGCTGGACTATCTGCGCGCGGGCGGCGGCAGCGAGGTGTGCAACCTTGGCAACGGCAAGGGCTTCAGCGTGCGTGAAATGGTGGCGGCAGCTTGCCGGGTAACTGGGGTCGACATTGGCGTGACCATGGCCACCCGGCGCTACGGCGATCCGGCCCGGCTGGTTGCCTCGGCCGACCGCGCCAGAGAATTGCTGGGCTGGGAAGCAAAAGCGGGTATTGACGATATTATTGCTTCTGCCTGGGAATGGCATAAAAATCATCCTGACGGTTTTTCCGCTTAAGGGCTGCACGGCCCTGCGTGTGAGTAGAGAGTGTGCGCCTGCCCTGTTTTTTTGGGGCGGGCGCATTTTTTGTTGATTTTGCGGTGGCCGCCTTGCGGCGGGGATGCGCCTTGCGGCGGGGATGCGCCTTGCGGCGGGGATGCGCCTGAGCGGCGGGGGGAGTTACGCGGCGCGTAGGGATAGAAAGAAAAATGCTTGTCCTTTGGGATGGGATTTTTTCGGCCCTGCGGGCACGGGGGCTTTTTCTTTGTTCTTTGTTTGGGCCGCCTACGCGGCGGGGGAGTTACGCGGCGCGTAGGGATAGAAAGAAAAATGCTTGTCCTTTGGGATGGGATTTTTTCGGCCCTGCGGGCACGGGGGCTTTTTCTTTGTTCTTTGTTTGGGCCGCCTACGCGGCGGGCGGCAAGGCGGGGCCGGTTATGGGGCTGCGCCCCCTTCTCGGCCCCCCTTGCATCCCCCCCGAAGCACCCCCTTCAGGTTTTCAATTACCCTGGGCTTGCGAGGGCTGCGCGGCCTCTGCTGCGGGAGCTTCCCTCGCTACGCTCGGGTGATCTCCCTGCGCGCCGCGCAATACCAACGTTTGCTTTCGCCTTGTATGAAAGCTCTGAGGCGTCTGCCTGTCTGAGGAAGATTGCACCGCCTTTTGCTTTCGCCTCGAACGAAAGCTGCGGGGCGTCTGGCTGCAGAACGTCGGAGCGCTGGTAACGCAAGGTTGCCCCATACGGCCCGGCATATGCTCGCATACGCCAGGTATTGACCGTAAACACAAGGGACTTATTTACAGAAAGAACTGTGAGGCAATTATGAGACATCATGTCTTTTTTCTGATTTTCGCCGTCTGGCTGCTTTGCGGCGTTTTTTCCCCGGCCATTGCGGTCAGCGACGCTGCCGCGTCTGTGGCCACAGCGCCTGCTGGCACAGCTTTACCGGAGACTGCCATGAAACCATCTTTTCCCATGCCGCCCCTTTCCGGACTCGAAGCGGACATTATCCTACGCAAAGCCACGGAAGCCCCGTATTCCGGGGCGTACACAAGCACGCGCGAAGCCGGAACCTATGTGTGCCGGCAGTGTGGCACGCCCCTTTACAGCTCGCGCGACAAGTTTGAATCCGGCTGCGGCTGGCCCAGTTTTGACGATGAGCTGCCTGGCGCGGTGCGCCGTCAGCCCGATGCAGACGGCAGAAGGGTAGAAATTATCTGCTCAAACTGCGGCGGACATCTGGGGCATGTTTTTGAGGGCGAGGGTTTTACCGCCAAAAACACCCGGCACTGCGTCAACTCGCTGTCCATGGCATTTTACCCAGCGGGCAGCCCGGAAGAGGCGCAGGCCCTGGGCCGGTCAGGCGCGCAGGGATGCACGGCTACAGCCATTGTGGCTGGGGGCTGCTTTTGGGGGATAGAGGATGCCTTCCGAAAGATGCCGGGCGTGTGCGACGCTGTTTCCGGCTATACCGGCGGGCGCACGCCAGACCCGACCTATGAGGCTGTGTCTGGCGGCAATACCGGGCATGCCGAGGCTGTGCGTGTGCGCTTTGACCCCTCCGTGGTCAGCTATGAGCAGATTTTGCGCCGTTTTTTTGAGATTCACGATCCTACGCAACTGGATCGACAGGGGCCGGACGTGGGCGAGCAGTACCGTTCAGCCGTATTTTTTCTTGATGGTGAACAGGAGGCCGTGGCGCGCAGCCTTATGGGGCGCCTGCGGGAATTGGGTTATGATGTGGTGACACGGCTGGAACCGGCCGGGGCGTTTTACATGGCCGAAGACTATCACCAGCGCTTTACAGAGCGCACGGGTCGGGGCGGCTGCCATTTGCCCGTATCGCGTTTTGACATACCCGCCAGGGGCGGGCGTTAGGGGCTTGTACGGGGGAGGGGGCGCTTGCGCGGCGTGCGGCAATGCGAAGATCCTTGGGGGCGGGGAGCAAGTCTTGTGTGAAAGGTCGTTGTTTGAGGTGTTACGATGTCCCGATTTTTCATGCAAGGAGAGATCGCTGGGTGGCATTACTTGGAATAGCCCGATGATTACCGATTTGGGCAGTAATTGATCGAAGCCAGAACCGTGGATGGCATTGCGCGGCGCGCAGGGAGATCACCCGAGCGTAGCGAGGGAAGCTCC
>CAZFCC010000022.1:0-11680 GCA_964517635.1 uncultured Desulfovibrio sp.
GGGAGGGCCCCTTTTGCAAAAGGGTCGCCTCCCCCACACCCCCACCCCCTAAAACATTTACCAGTGTTACGCGCATTGCATGCGCTCTCCACATCCGCCCCGGCGGCCGCTGCCACCAGTGTCAGGCAGCCGGCAGCCAAGCCCCTGACGCCGATTGCCCGATCCGGCCGCTGCGGGCGGTCATAACACGCGCATACGGGCACACGCGCACACATTTTCTGCATGAACCATACTCCAAAAAAAAGAGGAGGGCCCCCACGGCCCTCCTCTTCGCATGAGTGGAGAATTCTTTTTATGGACTACGAACCTGCCACACTCCCGCTCATGTCACGGAAAAGTGATGCTTTTTCGTGTTTGCAAGAACAGTACGGCGCTGAGCCGCCTGTCCGGTAGCGTGATTGGAGCAGATCAACAATGAACATGAGCATCCGACCAATGCGGCTTGTAAACAAAGCAGCACGGCGAAACAACCAGGACAAGCACCGCCTGCCCTTGGGCGGCTGTTTCAGACTTTTGCGCTCCAGAGCATTTCACACCTGAAAAGCTCTGCAAGGATTTGCCTTCAAATCCCCGCTTGATTGCACGGCGGTTTTGCCGCCCGTTAGGCAATCAATTGAAGCGTTCATTGCGATGGTGGTTCCACGGCGTTTGCCCGTGAGGGAAACGCCACTTACTGTTGAGGCGCGTCCGGTACGCGCTGCACCAGGGCCAAAGCCAGAAGTGCAGGCGATATGGAGTGCCTTTGCAGAGGGTTGCGCAGCTGGCGCCGCACAAAGCCCGCCATGTCCATAGCCATGTCCGCGTCGGTAAGGGCCGCGCAGATGGCCTTCTTGTTCTCTTCCAGTACGGCAAGGTACCGCTGTATCACGGCAAGGTCGTGCTCTTCGAGCGCGAGCCTGTCCGGCGGCCCTGTTCCCGACAGGAAGGCGTCAATGATGCGTTGCGACATGACCATTCCTCCCTGAATGGATCACTGCTTCCCTGCATCGGGGGGGGGGGCTGGTTCGCCTTTTTGTGTTTATACACGCTCTCCCCTTCCCCACTCATCACCCTTTGTATCGGAGCGCACAGCAAAATTCTTTAGAGCCCTGGCCAAAATAAGCTGCAAAAAACACCCCGGAAGACGAGCTAGCATGGTAACAGGATAAATATATTGCCTTTACACGCGTAGACCAGTACATCAAATTACGCTTTCAAACCGGTTGCGCTGCAGGTCAAGGCCCATACCCTGCCGCGCTCCGCCCGCGCCCCTGCAACACCCGGCCCAAAATGCCGGTCAGGGGCCATTTATGCGCGCCCCGCGCTTGCATGGGCGCGTATTCGCAGATACCATAGCGCACCAAGCCAGAAGAGGAGAGTCTATGCCAACACCCATACTGCACAAGGAAAGCCTGATTCCAGGCAAAACCAGCAAAATGGTGCTTGAAGCGCCCCAAATTGCCCGCAAGGCTCGGCCTGGGCACTTTATCATGCTACGCATGACCCCCACGGGCGAGCGCATTCCCCTGACCATTGCAGATACCGATGCCGAAAAGGGAACCATTACCATCGTGTATCTGGTTATGGGCAAGAGCACCGCCATTCTCGAAGAACTTAATACCGGCGACTCCATCCTTGATGTCTGCGGCCCCTTGGGGCATCCCACTCATATTGAAAAGAAAGGCACCGTTATCTGCGTGGGCGGCGGCACGGGCATTGCCGCCATGCACCACATCGCCAAGGGGCATGCACGCGCCGGCAACAAGGTCGTGGGCGTCATCGGCGCACGCAGCAAAGATTTACTGCTTTTTGAAAACGAACTGAAACTTTTTGTGGACGAACTGCTCATCTCCACCGACGACGGCAGCTACGGCCACAAGGGCCTTGTGACCGAGCTTCTGCGCGACCGGCTTGAAAAAGACAAGAGCGTCTTTGAAGTGGTGGCCGTAGGCCCTGTGCCCATGATGGCCGCCGTGGCCGACACCACGCGCCCCTTTGGCGTAAAAACCACTGTCAGCCTCAACCCGATCATGGTTGACGGCATAGGCATGTGCGGCGCCTGCCGCGTCAGCGTAGGCGGCAAAACCAAATTTGCCTGTGTGGATGGGCCCGAATTTGACGGACATGAAGTGGACTTTCCCGAGCTGCGCCGCCGACTGGCTGCCTACCGCGAACAGGAAAAAGTCTCCATCGACGATTACCAGCTGAGGATTGCTCATGGAAACTAAAGCCAAAAGAAAGCCTGTCGCGCCCAGGGTAGACATGCCCTGCCAGCCAGCCGAAGTGCGCCGCGCCAACTTCGATGAGGTAGCCTTGGGCTACACCAAAGAAATGGCCATTGCAGAAGCCCAGCGCTGCCTGCAGTGCAAAAAGCCCCTCTGCGTCCGCGGCTGCCCCGTTGAAGTGCCCATCCGCGACTTTATCCGCGAAGTGGCCCAGGACAATATGGATGCGGCCTATCGCATCATCAAGAGCACCAACAGCCTGCCCGCTGTGTGCGGCCGCGTTTGCCCGCAGGAACATCAGTGCGAAGGCAAGTGCGTTCTCAAGGCCAAGGGCCAGCCTGTGGCCATCGGCCGCCTTGAGCGCTTTGTGGCCGATACCTATATCGCCACCACCGCCTGCGAACAGGTTACCGGAACCAATGCCTGCGCCCTGCCCAGAGGCGACCTCAAGGTTGCCTGTATCGGCTCCGGCCCCTCGTCCCTTACCTGTGCGGGCGTTTGCGCTTCCGCAGGCATCAAGGTGGACGTGTACGAAGCCCTGCACGAGGCCGGAGGGGTGCTTATTTACGGCATCCCGGCATTCCGCCTGCCCAAGGATGTGGTGGCCACCGAAATTGACGGCCTGCGCCAGGCCGGTGTGGACTTTCACCTGAACGCCGTTGGCGGCCGCACCATAGACGTGGAAGAACTGCTGGAAAGCCACCATGCCGTCTTTATCGGCGTGGGTGCTGGCCTGCCCGTTTTTCTGGGTGTGCCGGGCGAAAACCTTGTGGGCGTGTTCTCGGCCAATGAATATCTTACCCGCGTGAACCTCGGCCGGGCCTACGCATTTCCCGGTCAGGACACCCCGGCCTTTCCCGGCAAAAACGTCACCGTGTTCGGCGCGGGCAACGTGGCCATGGATGCGGCGCGCACGGCCCTGCGCATGGGCGCGGAAAACGTGCACATTGTCTACCGTCGCACCAGAGCCGAAATGCCCGCTCGCCTTGAAGAACTGGAACATGCCGAGGAAGAGGGCGTGCAGTTCGCCATGCTTTCCGCGCCCGTGCGCTTTAATGGCGACAACGACATGCGCCTCACCTCCGTTACCCTGCAAAAAATGGAACTGGGCGAACCCGATGCCTCTGGCCGCCGCCGCCCCGTTGCCATTGAAGGCGCCGTGTACGACCTGCCCACCGACCTCGCCATCGTGGCCCTGGGCACGCGCTCCAACCCCATCCTGCTGGAGGCTACCCCCGAGCTCAAGCTCAACAAGTGGGGCTATATCGAGGCCAATGAGGAAACGGGCGAAACGTCCATGCCCAACGTCTTTGCCGGCGGCGACATCGTCACCGGCGCGGCCACCGTCATTCTGGCCATGGGCGCCGGGCGCAAAGCCGGACAGGAAATCGTCAGGCGCCTGCTGAAATAGCCAGGACACTAGGCTCAAACATACGTGGGGGAGAACGCTTCCTATGTCTGCACGCGCCGCTCGGTTGCGGCAAGGCAGGGCAGCATTCTCCCCCGGTTTTTTCCGGACGGCAGCCGCAACGCGCTGTCGCAACTCACACAGCAGATCCCACCAGGGGCAACGCAGGCGCAACATGCAGGTGCAACATGGTGGCGCTACATGCAAGTGCAACATGCAGGCGCAGGCAGCAGAGCACCCGCAAGCGCGAAGCCGCATCATGGTGCCGACATGGCGGCCGATGTGGCGAGAGCGCTTGAGCGAAGCGCACCCGCAGGCGCTTAGCCGCAACATGGTGGCCCGTGTGCAGCGCCTCGTATGCAGCGCCCGCACACAGCGCCTCGTATGCAGCCCCGCACACAACGCCCGCACACAGCGCCCGCAAGCGACACACGCTGCAGAGCGCCCAACCCCTCACATCTTGCCAGCCGGAGCGTTCGAGGTCATACTGCTCATATAACAGCAACCCTCCCCGCCAATGGGGCCGGGAGCATCCCGGAGCATTCAGGAACACCCGTCATGATTCTCGCAGACCTCCATACGCACACAAAATACTCCCACGGCGGCAACAGCCCGGCTGAAATGCACGCGGCAGCACAGGCCAAAGGCCTTGAACTCATTGGCTTTACCGAGCATTCCCCGCGGCCGGTGGGCTTTGATTACACCCATGAATACCGCGACAGGCTCACGCGCCATCTGCCGGACTACGCCAGCGAGGTGCTGGCCCTCAAGGCCGCCAATGCGGGCGGCCCCTGCCGGGTGCTTTTTGGCATGGAGATGGACTGGCTGGAAGGGCAAACAGACTTTACCCGCGCCTCCAGCGCAGCCTATGACTTTGACTACCTGCTTGGCAGCGTACATTTTATCGGGCGCTGGGGCTTTGACGACACCGCCGACCCGTGGAAGGCCATGTCGCAGGAAGAATGCGAGATACAGTATGACCGCTACTTTGCAGCCTGGGAGGCCATGCTGGCTTCGGGGCTGTTTCAGATAGCGGCCCACCCGGATCTTATCAAGATTTTTTCCGTAGAACAGTTTCATGTATGGCTGAGCAAGCCGCAAAGCCGGGAGCTTGTGCGCCGGGGGCTCACCGCCCTGCGCAACTCTGGTATGAGTATGGAAATCTCATCCGCCGGTATACGCAAGGCATGCCGCGAAATTTATCCCGCGCCGCCCATCATGGTCATGGCTGCGGAGATGGAGCTGCCCATAAGCTTCGCCTCGGACGCTCACGTTAGCGATGACGTGGGCTATGGCTTCGCCCGCCTTGTTTCCTACGCCAGCGCCTTTGGCTTCAAAGAGTACACGGTTTTCGACCGTGGGCGGCGCAGCGTCTACCCCTTTTAAAGCCTGCCGGACTACGGGCGCGCAACCTTTGCATTTTACCGCAATATGGGTCTGCGGGCAGCGGCGCGCCAGGAACGCATAGTAAAAGGCGGCAGCAGGAAAATCCTATGTCAGAACCGCTTGTGACAATTGAAGACCTGAGTCTTTTTCTGCCCGGCGAAGCCAGTCGGCGCTTTGTGCTGCACCACATCAACTGGCAGATTGAACGCGGCCGCCACTGCGCCCTGCTGGGGGCCAACGGCTCGGGCAAGTCCACCTTGCTGCGCCTGCTGCGCGGCGAACTGTGGCCCGCCCACGGCCATATATGGTGGCACACGCCCCAAGGACGCGAAGAATCGCCCCTGGCCGGAAGATCCATGACGGCCCTGGTTTCGCCAGCGCAACAGGAAAACTATCAGCGCCAGGCATGGGACCTCACCGGGCTCGACATCCTGCTCACAGGCTTTGAAGACACGCCCCTGGTTTACAGCGATGGCGGCAGCCAGGCCCAGGCCCGTAAGGAAGCGGCCATGCATATGGCCACCCGCCTTGAGGCTGACGGCCTGCTTGACAGGGACATGCCCACCCTTTCGCAAGGGCAGCTGCGGCTGCTGCTTCTGGGGCGGGCGCTGTTGCGTGCGCCTTCCCTGCTGCTGCTGGACGAATGCGCCGATGGCCTGGACGCCCGCCACCGCCAGATTTTCTTTGACGTGCTTGAAGAATACGCGCTGGGCAGCACCGTCATCATGGCGGCCCACCGGCCCAGCCAGATCCCCAGCTGGTGCGCGGAGCGACGCTACATAAGCCGGGGCAGGCTGCATACAGCACCGCCGGGGCAAGCTGAAACCCATCCCGGCGCGACAGAACACACTGCCGAAACGACGGTAGAGCAGGCATTTCAGGGCGATGCGAACAAAGACGGGCCGGTTCCGCCCCTGCTGGATCTGGAAAATGTCACGGTGTTCATCGACAGACAGGAAGTGCTGCGCCATATCGACTGGAGCATGCACCAGGGCGAGCACTGGCGCATCACCGGGGCCAACGGCTCGGGAAAATCCACCCTGCTGCGCTTGCTGGCTGGCGACGAGTTCGCCGCTGCCGACGGGAGGCTGGAACGCTGGTTGCCACGGCAAGGCGGAGCGGTGCATACCCTTGCTGAAGTGCACAAGGGCATACGGCTTATTTCCGACCTTTCCCAGGCGCTGTACGGCTATTCCCTCACGGCGCACGACATGGTGTGCACGGGTTTTGACAACAGCATTGGCGTGTACCGCAAGTTCAGCGCAGCGGAAAAGGCCGAGGCCCTGCGACGCATGGAAGAAATGTTTCCCGAAGAAAGTCCGCAAAGCGTGGCAGCGCTCGGCAAGCTGTCCATACGCAAACTCTCCACGGGCCAGCTTCGCCGCCTTTTTCTGGCGCGCGCCCTGGTGGGCGAGCCGGACATTTTATTGCTGGACGAACCCTGCTCCGGGCTGGACGCCGCAAGCCGCGCCCGCTACCTCGCCCTGCTTGATGTGCTGGCGGCCCGCGGCATGCACATGGTTTTTGTTTCACACCACGGCGAAGACGCCCCCCTGTGCATCAACCGCGAAGCACATATGGAAGACGGGCAGTTGCGCGTTGTGGTCTAGGCTGACTGCCGGCTAGAGCAGACGAGACTTGAAAGGCTTTGTGGGGGAGGATCTTTTTTGTAAAAGGATCCCTCCCCCACAATGCGTTTCAACCATTTTACTTGCCCAAGCGGGCGCGCAACACTTCGATGGCAACAGGCAGCACAGAGACGACAATAATGCCGTAGACAATGAGACTGAAATTCTGGCGCACCCATTCAAGGTTGCCCAAGAAAAAACCCGCAGAAACAAGGCTGCCCACCCAAAGCATGCAGCCGGTCACGTTAAAGAAAAAGAACGTGCGCGGGTGCATAAGGGCAATACCCGCCACAAAAGGCGCAAACGTGCGCACAATGGGCACGAAACGCGCCAGCACAATGGCTTTGCCGCCATGGCGCTCGTAAAAATGGTGGGCTTTAAGCAGATGTTCCTTTTTGATAAAGCGATTGTCACGTGAAAAGATCGCTGGCCCCACATGCCGGCCGATGCAGTAATTGACGGCATCGCCCAGAATACCCGCCGCCAGCAGCACCAGCAGCAACTCGGCATAGCCCATCAAGCCCGCCCCCGCCACCACGCCAGAGGCGAACAGCAGCGAATCACCGGGCAAAAACGGCGTGACCACAAGCCCGGTTTCACAAAAAACAATAAGAAACAATATGGCATAAATCCATAGGCCATACTGATCCACCAGTTCAAAAAGATGCACGTCAATATGCAGCACAAAATCAATAAAATAGCTTACCATATCCATACGTTCGTATGCTCCCGGCCCGGTTTGTAGCGGCGCGGAGCCGCCTGAACGCCCTTGTACCCCAAGGCCGCTTATGGCACAACACGGGCATGCGACAGAAATTTTCCGCACTCCTGGCCCTCTGCCTCGGTATTTTATTGTTCTCTTTTTCCGACGCCCGCGCCGATTTTTACCAGGTGGGCTTTCGCACACTTGGGCAGTGGGATGTCGAGCACGGTCTGCGGCTTGACGTGAACCTCTGGTATCCCTCGGTGCGCCCTGCGCGAGACATTCAGCATGGCCCCTGGGAAATTTCAGCCGCCCGCGGGGGCAAGCCCGTGGAAGGGCGCTTTCCGCTCATTCTGCTTTCGCACGATACGGCGGGCTCGCGCTTCAGCTATCATGACACGGCCGCCTGGCTGGCGGCTTGCGGCTTTGTGGTGGCGGCTCCCACGCATCCCGGCGATAATATGGACAATATGGATCTCTTGCTGACCTGGGAGCAACTGGACAGCAGGACACGGGAACTTTCAGGCCTTATTACCTTTCTGCTCAATGATCAGGAAGCCGAGCCCACCATCGACCACGAGCGCATAGGGGTTCTGGGTTTTGGCGCGGGGGGCACGGCTGCCCTCTTGTTGGGCGGGGCCCTGCCCGACTGCGATGGCTGGAAAGACTACTGCGCGCAGGCTGGCAAAAACGATATGTATTGCAATGTCTGGGCGCAAAACCGCATGGACGGGCTCTGCCTCAGCCTGCCCCTGACCAAAAGCCCGGCCGATCCGCGCATCAAGGCTGTGGCGGCTGTGGCCCCCGGTTTTGGCATGCTCTTCGGGCGGGATTCTTTTCGCTGGTTTTACCCGCCCCTGCTGCTTGCGGCGGCGTCTGCCGACAACTTGAACAAAACCGCCTTGCACGCTCGTAAAATTTTCGAATACGCCGGGAAAAAAGCCCGTTGGCTTGTGCTGGACAAGGCCGATGCCGGTGCGCTCATGGCCCCCTGCCCTCCAGCGCTGGCTGCGGAGTTGCCGGAACTTTGCCGTTCAGTGAGCCAGAAGGACAGAGAAGCCGTACACAAGAGCATGTTTGCCGCATTGAGCGACTTTTTTCTGCACTATCTTGGCAGCGGCAAGAACCTCCCGAGCATTCCTGCCCCGCCAGACCTCAGCCCCCCCCTGCCACCTCAACAGGAAAACGCCCCGGTGCCAAACCCGTCGCAAAAACGCAAAAGGTCGCAATAACAAGACTTTTTTTGAAAACGCTGTTCAGCCAGCCCATATCCTTGACAATTGTGCCGCCCCTTACTAAAGCTCATTATAGTATGCTCGCTTTAGCATAACGCATTCACGGATGAGACACTCAACAACGTGACTGCTTGGCCGCACCGGATACACGGCATGTAAAAAACAGCCTGACAGAATTCTGCCTTGCTTCTGCGCTTACAAACAAACAGACAGGCAAATACTGTCGGAACTAAGCCCTCTACACAAAACGCCTTGCTTGCGCTGCAATGCAGTTTTTATAGCAATGGAAATATGGACGGCATGAAGATACTGCCTCTTTGTATTCTGTGCCTCGTGCTTACTACGGTGGCCGGACACGGCCCCTATGCAGCACAGACGATGCCATCTCCGGAAGACACGGCCCAGGTGGAAAGCACCTGGGTTGTTATGCCTGCCGGGGCCAGATCGGCATTTATGGGTATTCATGGCGGAACCATGCCTGTCAGCCTGCTGGTTTCTGGCGATGGCTCGGCATTGGTGACCTTTGTCGGCCGCACCGGCAATGACTTTCTTGATATGCTACGGCGCACGGATCTGCCCGTGCCAAGCCTGCTCAACGCCACTGCGCATAACGGAACCAGCGGCGGCGCACTGCCTTCGGCCAAGTCCACCGTGCTTATGGCTGGTAACCCCAATAGCAGCATGCCCGTCTTTAATGTTACAGGAGAAAGACTATCCCGCATGGACATGGCCCCGGGGCAATTGCAGCCTTTTGGCCTGTCGGACAAGCCTTTATCCATTGAGGGGGAGGTCAGCAGGCCGGCCCACCTTTCTCCCGCCAAGCAGTACAGGTTGTTTTTTCAGCCCCAGTATCTGCAGCCACGCCGTCCTGTACGCTGACGGCAACTACGCGTCCCAAGCCCGACGGCTTTAAAGCCTCCCTATTATTTCTTTCGCTTTTGTCGAGAAAAAACATGAAACAAAACACCTATTTATATAGAATAATTTCTAATTTATAGAATCCATGCTAAAAAAATCCAGACTAAACAGCTAGAGGAGCCGATCATGTCACTTTCCAGTCATCACAAGGCAATGGAAAGATTGTATACAGCGAGTATATCGCACGCCTCACCCTGCCCTGCGCAAAAACTTTTTTCACAGGGGCTGAAGCACCTTTTGGAAAACTGCCCGGACTTTGACGCCTGCGTTGGTGAGGATAACCCTTTTTACCAGGAATTTGTTTTGCAGCTGCAAAACAGCGTTTGCCTGGAAGAAGACTGCCTGAGTCTTTTTGAATGCCTGGCCATTTTCTTTCGCCTGCGCCAGGTGGCCTCCAAGGGCATCCCGCTTGATAACATCGAGCGCAAGGTGCTGCACTATTTTGAAACCTGCGGCGAATGGCAGCCTCAGGACTCGACCATAGTCAGCTTCTGGTACTGGTGGCGCATTCCCCTGCAAGCTACCCACTAAAATAACCCTGTAACCCCGATACGCTTTCTGATGGGCAAAAACATATCCAGCACGTGATTTTTTCATTGCCCACAAAGAGTCCAAGGGCCCAAGATGCGGGCAAGCCCGCAAGCACGTTTCCCAGCTACCCGACAGTTTTCTTGACCTGACAGCCATTGTCATCACACAAAACAAAGACGCCGCCTGAACAAACAGGCGGCGTCCTTGTTTTTACCAGTGCAGGGCATTTCACATGTGAATTGCTCCACCTCAGATCAACTTTGAAAATATACATTTTCACAGTTGTCATTCTGCCGAAAAATGCGATTTTCGGCAGAATCTACGCCGCGTTGCGGCGCGCTGCACTCTCGTGCAGCGTTAGAGCATTTAAACTTTTTCAAAGGTAAAATGCTCTAGCAGAGCGAGCTTACTTCTTCAGGTTGTCGGCCAACAGTTCCGAGATGTGGTCAACCTTGATCTTCAGCCCCTGCTTTTCAGCGCCGCCGCGCAGCTGCATGACGCAGCCAGGGCAGTCAACCACCAGGCGGTCGGCCCCGGTGGCTTTCATGTTGTTGACTTTCTTTTCCAGAAGCTGCGCCGAGATTTCGGGGAACTTCACGGAATAGCTGCCGCCAAAGCCGCAGCAGACGTCTTCTTCGTCGCAGGGCACATATTCCGCCGCGTCAGCAATCAGCGCGCGCGGGGCTTCTTTGACGTTGAGGCCACGGCAAAGGTGGCAGGAAGCGTGATAGGTGACCTTCTGGCCAGACTTATGGAAGTCTTCGGGCTTGAGCCCCAGCACGTCATGCACAAAGGAGCTGAAGTCGATGACCTTGGCTGCAAAGGCCTGGCCTTCCACCACCGCATAATCCTTATCCAGAATCTGCGGGTAATGGTGCTTGAGGTGACCGGCGCAGCTTGCGCAGAGCGTGATGATGTAGTCGTAGCTGCCGCCGCGGAAAGCCGCGATGTTCTGCTTGGCCACATCAATGGAGGTCTTGCGCTGTCCCATCATTTCAAGGGGCAGGCCGCAGCAGGACTGTTCCATGGGAAATTCCACCGCCACATTCTTGGCGGCAAGAACTTTCACGCAGGCTTCGAGCTGTTCGGGATAGATGAAGTCCTGGGCGCAGCCGCTGAAGATGGCCACGCGCATGGTGGGATTCTGCACCTTGGGCGCAATTGCAGGCCAGCGGTCGCGGAAGGACTTGTTGGCAATGGCGGGCAGGGCCTTGAAATTGTGCTTGCCCATAAACACCGAGGGCAGGTGACGCTGGAACTGCGTGCCGCGAGTAAAGGGCTTCTGGGCGAAGCTCGCGAACTTGAGCAGCTTGTGGAAGAGCTTGCGGTTCTTCATGACAGCCGACAGCAGGTTGGCTTCAATGGGAGCGCCCTGTTCTTCGTTGAGGCGGGCGCGGATTTCGCGGATGAGGCGCGGCAGCTCGATGCCACCGGCGCACACATTGGCGCAAGATTCGCAGCCCATGCAGTTCTGGCTCAGAATGCGCGCGCGTTCTTTACCGTGGAAGAAGTAGGTAAGGATAAGGCCAATGGCGCCAATGTAGATGTAGCCCATCTTGTGGCCGCCCACCAGGCGGTACACGGGGCAGACGTTGGCGCAAGCGCCGCAGCGCACGCAGCGGAAGATCTGCTTGAACAGCGGATCTTTGGCGATCTCGGTGCGGCCG
>CAZFCC010000022.1:11690-37490 GCA_964517635.1 uncultured Desulfovibrio sp.
AAGACCACATGCATGATCTTTTTGTCATCGGCATTGGCCGCGCAGGGGCCGGCGCCGCACATCCAGGTCACATAAGAGGTGATGCGCTGGGCCGTAGCGTTGCGGGGCAGCACCAGAAGAGCCGTAAGGGCGTCTTCCAGCTTGGCCACCAGCTTGTCCAGGCCAGCAAGGGCCACATGCACGCGCGGCAGGGTGGTGACCATGCGGGCGTTGCCTTCGTTGGTCACGGTGGACACCGAGCCGTTTTCGGCCACGGCGAAGTTACAGCCGCTGATGCCCATATCTGCGGCAATAAACTTGCGGCGCAGCTGCACGCGGGCCACCTTGACCAGGTGCTGCACGTCCGAATCCTGCTTTACGCCAGTGGCCTTGGTGAAGTCATCGGCCACCTGATAGCGCGAAAGGTGGATGGCAGGCATGACCATATGTGAAGGGCCTTCGTGGCGCAGCTGAATGATCCATTCGCCAAGGTCGGTTTCATCTACAATGATGCCCTGGGCCTCAAGCGCGGGATTCAGCTCAATTTCTTCAGCCGTCATGGACTTGGATTTCACGACGCGCTTGACCTTGTTTTCTCTGGCAATGCGCGCAATGATTTCGTTGGCTTCGGCAGCAGTGGCGGCGCGGTGCACATGCACGCCACGCCTTTCGGCTTCGGCCTTGAACTGGGCATACAGTTCTTCCATATGCTGACAAGCGTAGTCTTTGGCTTCGGCCACCTGGGCGATAAGGGCGCGCTCGTCCACTTCCTTGAACACGGCTTCGCGGTTGGCGCGATAGGCCACGGCAAAGGTATCAAGCGTGCGGCGCAAGAATTCGTCGTTCAGGGCTTCGTCCAGTTCCTTGTGGTAACCGGAGCTGCTTTTAAGAGCGTCATGCATGGGTTAGTCCTCCAGGAGAATGATGTGGAGTTCCAGCGGGCCATGTACGCCCACGGCAGCCACACGTTCAATGTCAGCCGTGCGGCTGGGCCCCGTCACCAGGGTGGTATAGGTCGCCGGGGCCGAGATCATGCGCTCACGCAAAAACTGGGCGATGGACGGCAGGTCGGGATAAATGTCGGACTTGCGCAGAACAATCATGGACACTTCGGAGATCATGCCCGTCAGGCGCACGTCTTCATTATCGGTATTCAGCATGCAGGTGGCGCTGGCCGCTACCCCCACAATGCCTGTGGAAAGACCCACATCAATACCGGCAAGATAGTTGCGCAGGCCTTCGCGAATGCAAAGAAAGCCTTTTTCGTCACAGGCGGCGGCCAGGGAGGCAAAATCCGCATCATTGAGTTCGGGGGCAGCAACAATGCGCTGCACCCTGGTGGGCACGTTGTTGGGGCTCAAGGGGCCTTGGGCAGTGCCAGGCTCATCAGCCAGGATTTCAGCAGGGGCTTTGCTGGCGCACACGTCCACAACATATTGCAGGGCCGCGGCCATATTGGGCACTTCCTGCACCACTGCGCTGACCGCAGCAGCCTTGGCGGCAAAGGCTTCGACCAGTTCCTGTTTCACAGGGGGCATAGGATTCTCCTTTCGGTCATCATGATTACGCGGCCATGCCGCACTGCTCCGGCGGAAAAGCGCTTTCCGCCGGAGCAGCCGTTTTTATCTCAGGCTTTCAGCGTATATTTCAACGGTATGTTTGACGCGCACACGGTCTTTGTTGTGCGAGAGCACGTCTTCAAGCTGCATCATGCAGGCGGGGCAGCCCGTCGCCACAATCTCGGCCCCGGAGGACACCACGTTGTCGCGTTTGCGCTGACCTATCTTGCGTGAAGTATCATAGTGGAAGAGGTTAAACGAGCCGCCACAACCGCAGCAGCGGTCGGCTTCGGACATTTCCACCACCTTGTAGGCGGGGTTGGCCGACATGACGGCGCGGGGCTGGCCCACAACACCCAGCGATTTCTTGAGATGGCAGGGGTCGTGATAGGTCACGGTGGTAGCATTGCCCGCCGCGGTTGCGGCAGGCTGCACCTTGAGCACATCCACAAGAAAAGCGTTGATGTCCATGGCCTTGGCAGCAAACTGCTCGGCCTTGCGCAGGGCCGCGGCGCCGATGCGCCCGGCGTAGCGGGGCCACAGTTCCTTGATGGTCGAAGTACAAGAACCGCAAGGGCTGAGAATATAGTCAAAATCCGCACCTTCAAGGGCGCGCAGGTTGACCTTCATCTGCTTGACCATGCCGTCGGCATCGCCAGAAGCCAGGGCCGGGATGCCGCAGCAGGTCATGCCCTTGGGCATGAACACCGCCACTTTGTGATGGCGCAGCACCTTGAGACAGGCTTCGGCCATGTCCACATACATCTTGTCGCCCATGCAGCCGGGGTAAAAGGCCACCTTGATGCCGCCAGCGGGGCGGCGCTCGTCAAGGGCGCCATAGCGGGCGTGCAGCGGCTTTTTGGCCAGGGGGCGCATATGGCGGTCGCCCAGCATGAAGTTCAGCATGGGCGCGCACACCGTGCCCTGAGCCGAACCCGTGCTGCGGAATATGAGCCCCTGAACGGGAGCGCCCACGCGCATGGCGAGGTTGAACACGCCAGGCTGCGGCAACACCGCACGGAAGATCATTTTCTTGACCGGATGCATGCCCAGATAGGTATTGACGATTTCCCGCGCCTCCATAAAGACGTCCATAATCTTGACGCCGGGGGGGCAGGATGCCTGACAGGAACCACACAAGAGGCAGCGGCCCAGCTTGTCGGACACGGCTGCGGGATCCTGAATCATTTCATGGGCCAAATTGTCGAGAAGCGCCAGCTTGCCGCGCGCCACGTCGGCCTCCATACCGGAAGCGCCAAACATGGGGCACACGGCCTGGCACATGCCGCATTTCATGCAGGCCGTTATTCTGTCGTCCAGCGCCATGAGGCGTTGGGCCAGTTCGTGCAGATTACTCATCTAAGGCTCCTAGAGGGTAGCGCTGATTCATGAGATTTTTTGTTCTCTGGCCAGAAAGGCGCGAGCCGACAATAAGGACGCATATGCAACATATCCGCCCCTTTGGCGAGAGCAAACCTGACCAAGCCAGAGGACAAAAAGGCCATTAATCAATGCTTCCCTAGATTCCCACCAGCTTGGTGGCGTTAAACAGGCCCTTGGGGTCAAGGGCGCGACGCAGCCGCTGCGAGAACAAAATGGTGCCGCGCGAGGTTTCTTTTTCCATCCACTTGGCTTTGGCCGTGCCGATGCCGTGTTCGCCAGAAAGCGTGCCGTGCAGCTTGAGGGCGGCATCGAACATTTCGTCAATGGCCTCTTCAACGCGCTGGAACTCGTCCTTGTCGCGCTTGTCGCACAAGAAGGTGGGGTGCAGGTTGCCGTCGCCGGCGTGGCCGAACGTGCCCACTTCAAGCTTGTACTTGGCGGCAATGTCGTTGACGGCCTTCATCATGGCGGGGATCTGCGAACGCGGCACGGTGGCGTCTTCAAGCACCGTGGTGGGACGGCAGCGGGCCAGCACGGGCAGAGCCATGCGGCGGGCTTCCCACAGCTTGAACTTTTCTTCGGCGTCCTTGGGCACATGCACGGCGGTGGCGCGGTTGGCCTTGAGCACGCGCTCCACGGCTTCGGCGTCGTCAGCGACCTGGGCGGGGTGACCGTCCACTTCGATCAGCAGGATGGCGCCAGCTTCACGCGGCAGACCGGCCTTGGTGAAGTCGTCCACGCGCACGATGGTGTTATTGTCGAGGAATTCGAGGGTGCAAGGCACAACGTGAGCGGCAATAATGCCCGCCACGGCTTCGGCAGCGTCCTGCACATTGTCAAAAACGGCCATGAGGGCCTTGGAGGCCTTGGGCGGGGGCACGAGCTTGAGAATGGCCTGGGAGATAATGCCCAGCGTGCCTTCAGACTGCACCATCATGCCGCCGAGGTTGTAGCCCGTAACGCACTTGACCGTGCGCGAGCCGGACTTGACGATCTCGCCGGTGGCGTCAAAAAATTCGATGCCCATGAGATAGTCTTTGGTAACGCCGTATTTGAGGCCGCGCAGGCCGCCAGCGTTTTCAGCAATGTTGCCGCCCATGGTCGACACGGCCTGAGAGCCGGGATCCGGGGGATAGAACAGATTTTTCTTGGCCACTTCAGCGGCAAACTGGGCAGTGATAACGCCCGGCTCCACCACCGCGTAGAGGTCGTCGGAGTTGATCTCAAGAATGCGGTTCAGACCGGTGGTCAGAATAACCACAGATTCGCTGCTGTCAGGAATGGTGCCGCCGGAAAGGTTGGTTCCCGCACCGCGCACGGTCATGGGCAGGCCGTTGTCATACAGCTTCTTGACACATACCCCCAACTGCTCGGCGCTGGTCGGACGCAGCACAAGAGCTGGCACCACGGGGGTCAGCACTGCCGAGTCATACGAATAGCTCTGCCGGTCAGCTTCGGAGCTGAACACGTTTTCCTTGCCGATGAGATCTTCAAAGTCCCTGATCAACGCCTGGCTTGCCATGTGGCCTCCTTAGAACATCTGTAATGGTGGAGGGCGCAGCCCGCGCGCCCCACGCGCCAACCCGGACACGCCGGGCACGTGTGCGACTGGTTGTCCAGCCGGTCAGCTTTTCTACAAGAATAAAACCATATATCTGCGATTGCCAGCCTTGCATAGGGGATAAGCCCAAAAACTTTGGTATCACTAGCAGACCTCAGTTGCACTCTCGCCAGCCTCGCGAAAACAAGTTCGTGAAAAATAAGTAACAACTGGAAATAAAGATATATTTTCAAGATAGACTTATGGCGCAGAAAAAATAAAAACGCCCATCGCATCTGCTGCAATGACAGTTGGCTGCCCCGTTTTACTGCCATCGCAACAGCCAGCAGTCCCGCAGGGGCCGCGTTTGACTACACAACAAAAATGGCAGGTTCACAAGCCCTTCACGGGCAGGAAGTTGCGCTGATGCATGCGAAAATACGCCTGCCCATACGTTATCAGATAATAACAGCGCAACTGCCCCTCCCATGGCGCAGCCGGTCGGCAACGCCAAGTCATAAGACACGAGCCACAAGGTACAAGACAGACATCGCTCATTACATGTCCCCATGCGCCCTATGCAAAGCAACCTAGCGCACGCCCATGTCCAAGATTCTTCTTATTGATAAGTAAGACCGGTGGCCAAGGCGTCAATGCTCCAGCCAGGCTTAAAAACATTGCAAAAGCGCGGGTCGGCGTAAAAAAAAACGCACAGCCCGCGCAGGTTAAAAACACAGCTTCGAAACTCCGCCTCTGACATCTTGTTTTCATACGCGCCAAGCGGGCGTTCAGAAGGCTGTTTTCTTTCCAAAGGCGCCTGTTTTCTTCATTCAGCTCTCTGCGCTCATCTTCCATACGTTCAAGCCGTTGCTCAAGCCTGTGGCAACGCGCGCAGTCTTTCTGGATCACTTTTCCATCCGAGGCGAACGAAATTACGTCCCCATCCCTAGGTGCTTGAGCAACACCCATAACATTTGGTGACGGCAACGCCCCGGCAATCAATATATTTCTCGGCACGCCAAGATCTTTTTCATGCACAGGAGACACATCGGCGCCCAGCAAAAGCCATTGAACCGACACCCCTGCCTCCTGACAAATCCTCAAAGCAACATCGGTGCTTGGCAGGTTCTCATCACGCTCATATCCACCAAGCGACCCTTTGCTGACGCCGATTCTTGCTGCAAAAACTTCTTGCGACAATGTTCCTCGCGCAAAACGAATGCGAGACCCAAGTGTTTTCATATGTAATATTGTTCCAATGCCCAAACCACTTACTCAGGATGTAAGATCAAAATATCATTCATTATCTGAACATATAGGCGACTTTTTAACTTATCGCCAATATTCAGGTTGTAATAACTGAAATTTTGATCTAACAATGCAGTTGGGCGGTTAAAGGTTCACGTTCTAGCAGACAAACCATACCCGCCTACCTTGGGGAAAGCAATATTTTCAAGAATTCGCTCCACGAATTGCTTTCCCCATCCATGCCAAGGACAGGCCAATTTTACGGCTCTGATAGTACCTTTTAAGGAGGAAGCTCATGATTTTGTCCAAAACGCGGTTGGTAACCTGATCAACAGGTATAAGGCGGTATTGGGGAAATGCCGCCTGCTCAATGCTTTTGGTTCTCTGGCCCTGGCGGCGGCCCTCACCCTGGGCGGTGCGGGGCTGGCTGTGGCGGGGGATACGGAATGGACTGGAACTAAGCTGACCATAGGCTCCGGCGGGGACCAGACCAGCCTCACGGTCGGCTCTACTGTTGACCTCACGGGAACCCTGACCATCACTGACGGCGGCACTGTTACGGTGGAAAAATCTGGACGGATATCGCAGGGAACCGCCCCTGCTTCCGATGGCAAACTGCTGGTCAACGGCGGCACGCTGAACATCAATGGCTATTCAGATTCGCGTGACCTGCAAATCACGGGTGGAACCGTCAACATCACCGGCACAAACGGCAACGGTTGGCGCCAAGATGGCCTCGGTGGGTATTCTGAAACAGTGGATGAAAACGGCGCTGCCATTACAACCAAAGCACCCACCCTTGTTTCCGGTTCCAAAACGGTGGTCAACATCACCTCCGCCAATCTTTTTGCGGGCGGCGTTAATTCCACCGCCGCTGCAACCGCCCAACTGAAAATCGCCGATGGCGCGACCGTCAACCTTATGGGCCTGTCACCGGATGATGACCATACAAAAGATTTTGACGATGCGGGGATGCTTTTTGCCGGAACTCAGGAAGGAGATGCCACAAAGCTTGACGCCAACCTGCTGATCACCGGCGAAAATACAAAAATTAACGTGGCGCAAAGCAATCACGGTGTGTTCAATGCCGGCGTCACCCGCATTACTGACGGCGCAACGGTTGATGTGCAAGGCGGCCTTTTGCTGACAGGCTATCTTGGAAGAACGGACGGTGATGCGAAAACAGTAACTGCAGCCATGTCCGACGCCACCGCCGGATACACGAGCGTTGCTGATGGCGGCAGCATTAATGTTGGAAGCAAGGGGCATCTTATACTGAACAAGGGCATGACCCTGGATGTGGCTGCCGATGGCGCATTGAGCAACAGCGGCAACGTCAAACTTTATGAAAGTTCTACGCTTGCCTACAGCGCTGGCGGTGAGCACGCGCTGACAGGCACGGTGGCCAACGCAGGCACCATACAGGTCACTGACGCCAAGCTTGATTTGACCAAGGCCACGCTTACGACGTTTGCCGACAAGGCCGGAACCATCGCTATTAAACGCGACAGTAGTAAAGCCGACAAGATGGCCCGTGCGGACATGACCAGCGACCAGCTTAAGAGCTGGCTTAACGTCACCGACGAGAAAAACGACCTTAAAGGTTCGGTAACCGTCGCGGGCAACAATAACCTGAAAGCCCGCCTGCACTTGGGCGAAAAAGCCATTGTGGACGCCGGATGGATCACAGGCGGCCTCATGGCAGAAGCCGGAAAGGTAGCCCTGCTTGGTAATGGCAGCATTCAGGCGCAAAACATGACGCTGGCCGGCGAAGAACTCAACATTAATAACAACGGAGCCAGTAACAACCGCATCAAGGTCAACAGCCTTACCCTTACACCGGATACAGAGGATGCGGACTTTACGCTTACGTCCGGCAAGCTGTACCTCAAGGGCGAGGCGGGTTCCGCGCTTACCCTCGCGGGAGACGGTGCGCTGAAAATTACGGACAGCAAGGGCGAACTGGAATTTGGCGAAGATGAAAACCCCGGCGGCAACATCAATGCCAACGTCACCAGCAGCGGAACCGTTGAGGTTACCCAGGGCAAGTGGACGCTGGCCCAAAACAAGACACTGGATATCCAGGCTGGCAGCCTTACCGTTGGCGGCGGACACGCTGGAAATACTGCCGAACTGAACATCCAGGGCGACCTGAAGAGCAGCACAAAGGGTGATGTCGACCACGACAACGGCGTCAACGTCATGAACAACGGCGTATTGTCCGGCGTTGCGGAAAAATTTGTCACATACACAGACGACGCTGCCACCATCGCAACAGGCCTCGAAAAAATACATGTGGCCAATGGCGGCACACTCCGGCTCGACGGGCTGGACGCAATCACCCTTGCCCAGGCGAAAAACACCAAGACCGCGGTACTGACTACGGACAGCGAAGGCCTTATCAGCTATGGCAATGTCGACATAGATACGGGTTCGAGCAACACGATCTCGAGCACCGATGCAGAAGTCACCGGCGCACTGCTGACCGGTAAAACTGTGGAATATGACGGCACAAGCAACACCGCCAACGTGGGCGGCGGCTTCGGCGCTGATGCTCTTGCTATTACAGACAACACTGGCGATGTCGCTGTCGCTGTCAAAGGCAACACCACCCTGCTTGGCAATGGCGGCCAGTTGATCACCGCTGATGACGGTGCGGCCACCAACGTCACCGTAAATACTGGCAAAAAGCTCAACCTCGGCTCCACGGGCGCGACATCCAAGGGCGGCACGCTTAAAGGCAACGTAACACTGGCCGGAAAGGATGCTCCTACCAACAAGCATTCTGCCCTTAATGTCGCTGCCGCAAACTATACTGTAGGCGACATCACTGCTGGCACTGCCGATGAGGGCGATGTGAACGTCAGCGCTGGCGGGGGCCTCAACGCCGGGGCTATCGGCGCTTCTGGTAAGGCGGTCAACAGCGTCAGCGCCACCAACGGCGCTCTTGCGGCAACGTCCATTTATGCGGCAGCCGTAATCGCGGATAACGGCGGCACGATATTGTCTACGGGCAATATCACTGCTGGCGACCTGACCGCCAACAACGGCAGCATTAGTGCCAAGGGTGGCATTGACGTTACCGGCGCAGCCACCGTCACCGGTGGCAGCCTTGTGGCAGAAAGCCTTACGGTGGCCAATGGCGCCGACTTCACCAACGGCGCGCAGGTCAAAGTGGACAGTCTAACCGGGGCTTTGAACAAAACCATCGCTGTCGGCAACGACGTTGATTCAAAGGGCGGCACGACCCTCACCGTGGGCAGCCTGGATCTTAAGGGCGGCAACCTCTTTATTGACCCGGCCTGGGGCCTGGCCTCCAGCAACGTGACTGTAGCCAACTTTGCGGACGCTGCTGATCCGACTGATATCAAAATCAACGGCAACGTAGGCGTGGGCATGAACTCTATGGCTGCCATCGGCACCACCGACACGGGCTGGCTAGCCGGACAGGTCAATGAAGTCACCAACGGCGCGGGCCTGACCGAAAACGGCGTGGACTCCGCCCTGGGCATCTATAGCGCTCAGGTGCTGGACGGCAGCGCCTATGGCATCATTGTAGACGGCACAAAAACAACAGCGGACTTTACCTTAACCCCGCCGACCGCCAACCAGCTTGATTTCTCCGGCAATTCCCTGCTGGTGGTCACTGCCGCCGCAGCCCTTGACCCGGCCGGAGCCATCAGCAGCAGCAGCACCGTAAACGGCACAGCCAACATCGACGATGGCGCAAAACTGCGCATTACCGATGCCAAGGTGAACGAGACCTACACCGTGCTTGGCGACAATATCGCCTCCGGCAAAGGTGGGCTAGGCGTCACAGTTGCTGGCAACGGCTGGACAGGCTCCAACTTCAGCACTGATTCGCGCATGATCACCGGCTCGTTTGATGCCAACAGCGGCGAACTGACCACGGCGCTCAACTCTGCCGCCAATGTCTATCCCAAGCTGGACGGCGACCTTGTGAAGGTGCTGGACAATGCCTACACCGCCGACCAGGTGGGCCCCAGCCATGTGAATTCCGACGTGAAGGGCGTGCGCTTCCTGTCTCGCGCCACTAGCGACAACTTCATCGGCAACGATGCCGATCTGGCCGCAAAAACCATTGAAAGCGCCGCCCGCATAGCCGTAGCCGGTGCTGTGCCGCAGATGACCATGGCCGCCAGCAATGCGGCGGGAGCTGCCATTACCCAGCGCACCAGCATAGCCCAGCCCGACGGCAACGGCATGCAGTCCGTTTCGCTCAACAAGGGCGATGGCATTAACAAAAACGGTATGGCCCTGTGGATCATGCCCCTGTACCAGAGCCAGAACGCCTGGAATATGGAAGCTGGCGACAACTATGACCTCAAGTGGCACGGCGGCCTTGGCGGCGTGGCCCTTGGCGGCGACTACACCTTTGATAACGCCCTGCGCGCGGGCATAGCCTTCAACATCGGCGGCGGTTACGCCGAAGGCGAAGGCGACCTTGCCAAAACCACCAACAGCTTCAGCTTCTGGGGCCTTGGCGTATACGGCGGCTGGGCCATGGAAAACTTCGGCCTCACCGCCGACGTCAACTACACCAGCACCTACAACAAGGTGAAGCAGGAACTGCCCGGCGGCATGCAGATGCGCGACCTCAAGAGCGACATCACGGCATACGCCCTGAGCACCGGCCTGCGCGCCGAATACAAGCTCAACACCCAGTATGTGGACATCATTCCCCATCTTGGTGTGCGCTACATGTATGTGGGTACCAACTCCTACGACGTGAAGAGCAACGGCACCGTCATGCACGGGGATGAAATCAACCAGAATATCTGGACGTTCCCCATCGGCGTGACCTTCAGCAAGCAGGTTGAAACCGGCAACGGCTGGCATGTGAAGCCCAGCCTTGACCTCGGCATCCTTCCCGCCACCGGCGATATTGAAGCCAAGAGCAAGGTTCGCTTTACCGGAACCGGAACCAAGGCCGAACTGGACACCCACACCATGGACTACATGAGCTACACGGGCGGTCTTGGTCTTGACTTCGGCAATGACAACCTGAACTTTGGCCTGAACTACAACATACAGGCCTCTGAACACAGCACCTCGCATGGCGTGTTCGGTACTGTCCGTTATGAGTTCTAGGAAAACGCTGGCTTATTCCGTTTGACGGCGTTGCTTCACTTTCTTTGAAACAGTCGAGGACAGAAGAGTCCACTCCTGCTTCAAAAAAAAGAGCGCGCCTTGCCAAACGAAACAACCGCGCGTTTCAGTAACGCAAAACAGACCATAAACATCCGATGCGGGGCGGCTTACGCCGCCCCGCTTACATTTGCGAATACCACAAGCGCCCACACGGCTTGTGCGGCCGTCCGCGCCCTGCCCTTCCTGGGGTGCGGACGGCTTTTTTCGCCAAGGTACTTTTATGACAAAGCAAATACGTTTTGCAGCCTTGGGGCTGCTCTGCATTTTTCTGACAGGATGCCTGAATTTCGATGATTCACCCAAGGTCGGAGTGGTAGACGTAGAGCGCGTATTGCGCGAATCCAACGCGGCCCAGGCTGCCATCAAACACCTTGGTGCCGTCCGTCAGCGCCTGGACGCGGGCTGGAGCGAACTGCAAAAAGCATATGCCGCCATGCCGCAAAAAGAGCGGGAACAGGCGCTGACGCAAGGGCTGCAAGCCCTGCGCCGCCAGATGGCGCTGGAAGAAGCTGCGGCCAAACAGGTTGTCGTAAACCTCATGCAGGCAGAAGCGGCCCGCTGGCGCGAAAACAACAAAGCGCAAATGGTGCTGCCCAGCAAGGGCCTGTTGGACACAGCCCCCGGCATGGATATTACCCAAGCCATTGTAGAAGCCATGAACCTGCATGAACCCGCATTCGCCGCGCTGCCTACAGTGCATGTGGAAGGCGGCGACAGTGCCACAGAAAAAAGCCCGGCCGCCCCCGCCCCCTCCAACAAGCAGCGCCAGCCTGCGGAAACAGAGGTAACCCCAAAAAAACGATAAGCCACACCACTGAACACGGGTAATGCACTAGCTAAAAAATACCCGCCCAATAAAATAAGGCCCCTTTTTTCAGCAACTGAAAAAAGGGGCCTTGCAAAGAACCTCTGCAAACGTTCGCCCTTGAGGGGCAGAAAAAACAGCTACTCCGCCGGGGCGGCTTCGCTTTTTTCTGTCTGCCCGTTTTCCTCAACAGGCTTGAGGCTGTGCATGTATATCTGCTGGGGGCCGTCAGTGCATTGAGGCACCTGAAGGCCCACGCGCTCGCTGGAATTGATAACAATGGGCCCGGCCAGATTAAGCGCCGCCTCGCCGGGCTGCCCGGCAGGGATGGTCACCGTCACCAAAACAGCGGCTTCATCCAGATTGGATATGCGCAAAAGCTGTTTTTCGGCTTCGCCCATGGCAGGGGCATAGGCGCTTTTTTCCATAAAACTATAGGGATCAGCCACCAGCAAACCCACCACAGGGTTGCTCATGCTTTGCAGAATAAGCAGGGGGGCTTCGGGTCGTATCTGCAACAGAATGAAATCTCTTTCATTTTCAAAACCAGCCAGCCCACGCGGAAAGTGTACAACCTTTTCGGCATCAACGCTCCGGCGGCCAAGGCGGGTGTCGATTTCTATTTCTTTGTTTCGTGCCATAATTCAGCAGCCACCATAAGGTCGTTGTTACTGGTTTCAAGAGCGCGACGGTTTTCTTCCACAACCCGTTTATACACTTCTTCGCGGTAAACGGTTGTGTCGCCGGGCACTTCCAGGCCAAGCTTGACCTGTTTACCCTGCATACCCAGAACGGTTATGCGTATGTTTTCGCCAAGATACAGGCTTTCACCCGGGCGACGCGTCAATATAAGCATAGATGCTACCTGTTATATGTACTTGGCGAGACTCATCTGCATGATCATCGAAGAAGACTGAAGCACCGTCTGGTACGTCAGCTGCTGCCGCGTAAGCTTGGCCAGCAGCTCTGTCAAGTCGATGTCTTCGGTATAGCTCAATCGTTCTTCCTGGTCTAGCTTTTGAAAGCTGAGCACATCCTGAGCCATGCTGACGCGGTTTTCCAGCCCGCCGATGCGAGCATTTTGCGCAAGAATATGGGCATGCGCCTTTTCAATGGCGGCCAGGCTTTTCTGGCAGCCTTCCTGATTATCGTTTTCGCAATAGGCGATGAAATCGCCCACCACTTCAAAAAGATTCAGATCCCCCCCAAGCGCGGGCTTTCCATCATAGTAGCCACCAAAAATATCTTTGCCCACATTGTTCACAGAAATGTAGGTTCCCTGCAATATTTCCAGGTTCAGATTGGCGCGCGAGGGATGGATGAGCACCTGCGTACCCGCATTAATGACGCTTGTGGCCGGGGTGGTGGCTGTGGCATCCACATCCATATAGCCGCCCGGCACAGGCAAGCGCACTGTGCCGCCCCCCGTGGTCTGCCCCGAAGCCGTAACCCAGGAGCCGCCATTGTCCAGACTGTAGGAATAGTTGAACACCGTGCCCGTGGAGCTCAAGTCCACGGTATTGTCCATACGCACCAGAACGTTATTGCCGAAAGCGCCATTGGCCGATGTTTTCAGGCCGGCGGGGCCGCCCATAACGGTCATTTCTGGCGGCGGATCGTTGTCGTCGCCCTGATAGACGGCCGTGGGGCGTATATAAACGAGGGTGCCGTTTCTGGCGCCGGGGCCAAGGCTGATATCCGCCGCATTGACGGCCATATCCTGATTCATGGTGATGGTCGCGCCATCGGCCACCAGGGTGCGGCTGCCCGCAGCGACGCTTTCTGTTTTCCAGGTTTCGCCGCCGTCTTTAGACCAGCGGTAGGTCAGCGCGTCGGTGCCCAAGGTTCCGGTATCCGTAAACTGGATCATCATGGAACTGTTGCTTGCGCCAGCAATGGAATAATTGCCCTGGCTGATCTCGTTATTCCACGTATCATCCCAAGAGGTCAGGCCCAGACTCTGCTCGTAGGCGTTGAGGTCATAGCGCTGCCCGCCAAAGATGCTCTTGTCGTTGAACTGCGTATTGGACAGATTGAGAATCTGACCGAAAATTTCGCGCGCTTCCTGGGCGATAAGCCTGCGGTGTTCAACCGTGGTGCCGGTGGCGGCCTGCTCCATGCGACTCTTGAGACTGATGATGGAATTGCTCAGCTGTGTTCCCAGCACGTTGTCCGCAAGCTCAAGCCAACCCTTTGCTGTATCACAATTGGACTGATACTGTTTGGTGGCGCTGATATCGTCTCTGGTCATGAGCACGCGGTACATACCAGCAGGATCATCGGAAGGACGGTTGATCTTCTTTTGCGTTGAGCCCTGCTCGTTACTTTCCATATATGCAGAAAGGCTCTTCTGCATATTGCCTACCATGGTATTATACATGGAGCTTTGTGTTACGCGAATGGACATGGCAACTCCTTGAGCATATTCCCGCCGAAAAACAGTGCCTGATGAGCCGGGTATTATATCATTCTATGGCTCTGCAGCGGCCTGCCGACCACAAAGAGGGCTGGCGGCGCGTACGCCTGTTTTCCGCTTGCCATTGCTTTTACGCGGCTGGCAAGGGCCGCATGCGGCGCAGGGCGCCTATTGCTTGAGGCCCAGCAAGGTTTGCAGCATCTGGTCAGCGGTGGTGATAAGCTTTGCCGCCGCCGTATACGAATGCTGAAACTTTATGAGGTTGGACATTTCCTCATCCAGGTTCACCCCTGTTACCGAGGTAACGCGGTCTTGAAGGTCGGTGGACAGGGCCGTATGGTATTCCGCATTGGTTTTGGCAAGCCTTTTGTCGGCGCCCACGGTGGTCACCAGAGTAGCGTAGTATTCACCAATGCTCTGGTTGCTCACGGTTTTCCAGGTCGTCGACACCGTCACCTTTTTATTGGCAAGCTCCCCGATGGCCGTGGCGGTGACGTTATCGCCCTTGTTGGCCTGGTTCTGCCCGTTGACGGCCCCGGCGGCGATCAGGTTGACGTTGGTGTGCAGCTGACTGCTCACCGCCATATTGGTGGCGCCGTCGCCCGTAAAAAACGTATTGATGCCAAGCGCCGCCATAAGGCCCGTGCTGTCCACACCCATGGCAAATTTGACGTTGCAGGCCGGGTTGGCCTCTATGAGCAGCTTGCCGTCCTGAATGGTGGCCTTGAGCATGTTTTCGGCAGGCGCGCTCGCATCGGGAAAGCTGCTGTTGATGACATTGCACACGTCCTGCAGGGTGTGGTGCGCCGGGTCGAAGTTTACGGTTCCGGGAGGCGTGATGGAGCTGAAGTCCAGCGTATTTTTTCCGTCAACCTTATCCGTCTCGCGGAATTCTCCGGTAGTCTTGTCGTAAAAATAAATATTGACGTTGCCGCTTTGCAGCTTGTCCGCATGGGGCAAGATGGCCTGGGGCGAGCCAAGGGGCTGCTGGGCGCTCTGCACCATTTGCGAACCCTGGGCATAGCTCAGCATTTCCGTGCCGGTTCCCTGGCTGTGCAGGCGGTTGACCTCCCAGATAAGGGACGAGGCCACGGCATTGAGCTCGTCAAGGTAACGGCCGCAATTGTCGTCGCGCACGGTGAAGTACGAAGTCAGTTTGCCGCCGGTAGCGCGGTTCCTGTTTTCCGAACCGTCAAAATAGGTCTGGGGCGTGACGTTTTGCGGGCCGCGCGTGGGCTCTATCCAGTAGAGGCCGCTCATGGACATGATGTCGAACTGGTCGCCCACGGTGAAATTGTCTGTGTCGGTGAAAGAAATCTTGAGATTCTTCACCTGCACGGGATCCACCTTGCCGTCGCCGTCGGTATCGGTGATTTCAAAGCGCATTTCTTGGCCGCTTTCATCACGCAACCAGGTTTTGCCGCCGTCAAGCGACACGCGGAAACTGGGCGGCGGCACATCGCCCGCACTGCCACCGGTGACCATATCCACTGTATATTCGTGGCTGTCCGTCCCCTGAAACTCGACATTTCCCTTGTAGGCCGAGCCCACAGTCAGGTGGTTTTCAGCGCGCGGCCCCATAACCTCAAGCTTATTGACGTTTTGGCCCTGCACCAGCGGCTGCCCGGTGGTGAGCTGCACGGTAAAGTTGCCCTTGCCGTTGTCGATAGTTTCCACGTCCACAAGGCTTGCCAGCTCGCGCACCATCAGGTCGCGCTGGTCAAGGAGCGCGTTGGGATTGCTCACGCCGTCAACGGTATTGGTGGTGATCTGCCTGTTGAGGTCGGCAATGCCTTTGGCCAGAGCATTGACGCGGTCTACCGACTGCTTGATGGACACGTCCATCTCGGCCTGTATGGCCTTGAGCCCGGCCGCGGTGCTGCTGAACATATCGCTCAGGTTGTCGGCATGCGAAAGCAGGCTTTCCCGATAGGCATTGTCGTCTGGCAACTGGGTAAGGTCTTGCCAACCCTTGAAAAATTTATCCAAAGACGAGCTTATGCCCGCCCGGTTGGATTCGTTGAACAGGTTTTCCACCGAAGAGAGAATCATGTTCTGCTCTTGCCAGCGGGAAGAGTTGGTGGACTGGCGCACATAAGAACGCTCAAGAAAAGCGTCAAAAAAGCGCATGATCTGCTGGGCATTCACGCCAAGACTTTCACCGCCCGGCTTGGCGATGATGGTTCCGGCGTCTCGCTGGTCAACATACCGGCGGGTATAGCCCTCGGTATCGGCATTGGCGATATTGCTGCCAGTAACCGATATCCACGCCTGAGAGGCCCCGAGGGCCGTCTTGCCGATATTGAGCAGACCGTTAAGCATGACCTAGAGCCTCCCTGAGATAAGCGCTGCCTCGGGATGATGCTGCACACGCATGCCACCGCGACGGCCGTAGGTTTCCGCCTTGGGGGGCATGGCCTGGCTTGTGAGCGCCTGGAGCGTGCGGCTGCTCTGATCCAGCAGCGCCAGCGAGAGCTGACTGTTGCGCGTGGCCTGACGCGACACGCCCTGTTCAGCCTTGTCTATGGCGCGCAAAAGCTCCAGCAGCGCCCTGCCCTCTTCGGGCGACAGGGAACTGGCGTATTCCGCCACGCGCACACCCGCCAACGTCGTGATGACCGTGGCTTTTTCCGCAGCAAGCTGGCGGATGAGCTCCTGAATGGAAAATTCCAGCGCCACCACAGTATCGGTGTTGCGGTCAAGCAGCGCGGCATATTCCTCTTCCATAAGCTCGCAGAGCAAAGACAGGGCCTTGCTCTGTCGTATCAGGGATGTGTGGATTATCGTATACATGGTCAACCTCACTGGGCGGTCGGGCTTCTTGCCTGCGGGCAGAATCTGCCGCCTCGTCAGGGATCAAGCAATTTTCGTGCCTCATCCTGCTACTGGCCTGAAAGCTTTGGAGGGCAAAGCCCTTGGGCAATCAGGGATACACTGCTCACGCTGCCACACTTGTGACGGAACCTGCCGCTGCTTATATCGCCACAGTAGCGCACTGCTGGCCGCTGTTTTTATGGACACAGTGGCGCACTGCTGGCCGCTACGCTTGCCACGCCCTGCCCCAAGTGGGGGCGCGGCTACGGCGGGCATCAGCGGGCATCAGCGGGCATCAGCGGGCATCAGCGGCGCAGATCCGTAGCCGTCAGGGGCGGAATGCCGTAGCTCTCCATGCCCTGCCGGGTCTGCTGCGCCGAAGCAGCAGAGGGCGCCATGCCAGCCTGCGCCGCCATCTGCTGACCAGTCATGGCATTGATCTGACCAGCCGCTGGCGAAACTGCTGTAGCTGCCGAAGCCCCGGGCACGCTGCCAGGCGCGCTGCCGGGGGCTCCCGGCCCGGAAGCAAGCGGCGCAGCGCCTGTCAACGGTGACTGCGCGGGTGACTGTGCAGATAATTGCGCGGGCGACTGCGCGGCCTGCTGCGCGTGGTAGGCGGCCAGCCCGGCGCCCGCCCGGCTGTTGGGGCCGACGGCATCCGCGCTCACACTGCGCAAAATGGCGCTGCCCGATGTCTTGCGCTTGCTGGGCGGAACGTTGGTTGTATAGCGCACCTTTTGCTTATGGGGCTCTGTCTGGCCGGCGGGCTGGCCCGCGGGCTGGCCGAAAGCCTGGCCAGAAGCCTGGCCAGAAGCCTGGCCAAAAGCCTGGGCCACCTGAGCGGCGGGCTGGCCCGCCACAGCGCCCGGCTGCGCCATGTTGTTCATGGCCGCCTGCATGGCGGCGGGTGTGCCCATGCTCTGAGCCATGAGCATCTGCATATCACCGGCGGCCGCCTGCTGGGCCGCCTGCTGGGCTGCCATGGCCTGCCCAGAAAGCTGAGCGGCCTGACCGGCGTGCCCCACTTGGCTCGCCTGCCCCACTTGGCCCACCTGGCCAGTGTGGCCAGTAAGCGGCGGAATCTGGCCATTATGGCCGCCAGGGTGCACCGCTTCCGCTGCCTGGCCCGCAAACGGTGTCTGGCCCGGCTGGCCAGCGACAGCGCCCGGCTGCACGGATTGATCAACAAAAGACGCCTGGCCCGCCAGAGCCTGCGTGCCCGCCAGAGCCTGCTGGCCAGCGACAGCGCCCGGCTGCATGGCTGGCTGTGCAAGGTGCGTGCGGGGCAACACACCGCGCGAACCCAGCTTGCTGCCCGCCTCAAAACGGGCGGCGCGGGCCAGGTGCAGACCTGTATTCATATTGGGCGACGTGCGCTGATCTTTGCTCTGCGCGCCATTCTGCCCGCCATTCTGCCCGCCATTCTGACGGGCACGCAGCGCGGCAAGGGCCTGCTCCACTTCAGGCGGGGCTGCTGTTTGCGCCGCCTGTGAAGCGGGCAAACTGGCCGCCCTGGCGCTTTCTGCCGCGGCCATGCCGCCGGGCAGCACCTGAATATGCCCGGACTCGCCCACGTTCTGTACCGGCGCCATGCCGTCATATACCGAAGGAATGGGCGCGCCGCCGCGCAGGGCGTCATGCCTCGTGCCATTATGCCCCGCCCCGCCCTGTCCGGCGTCGGGCGCTGACATTACGCCATGGGCATCTGCCACGGCACTGCCGTCATGCCCTCCGGCAGGCAGAATGGACGCGGCCTGGGGCGTAAAGCCCGAAGGCGTGCCGCCCGCAGAAGACGCCGTGCTGCGGCTGGCCGAAACAAGGTTGCGCGAAAGCTGGGCATACATCATGTCCGCAAGGCCAATACCGCCCGCAGTGGTCATGGATTTTGCCAGCTCCTGATCATACATGCTCTGCCAAAACTGCTCTTCGCGGCCTTGCAGCATGTTGGTCTTGGGCAGGGTATTGCGCATCTCCTGCCACATTTTCTGGATAAAGATGGACTCAAAGCCCTCGCAGGCTTCACGCAGTTTTTTTTCCTTATCCGCTTCCGTCATTTTTTTGCCGTTGAGATTGCCAATACCCGCCAGACGAGATTGGAACTCTCGGCGGGACACTTCCGCCGCGCCAGCTTCATGCGGCACAAGGCCGGTGGTCAGGGGAGAAGTCATTTATATTACCTCCAGTTCCGCTAGCAGCGCACCGGAAACCTGCATGGTGCGCAGGATGGAGATGAGGTCGCGCGGGGTAGCCCCGATGGAGTTGAGGCCGTCCACCAATTCCTGAAGAGTAGCCCCCTCAATGACGATAAGGTGGCGGTTTTCTTCGCGCACATTGGTTTCCGTGGTGGGCGTAACCACGGTCTGCCCCTGCGAGAAGGGGCCGGGCTGCGAAACCTGCTCGCCTTCCTGCACGGTGATTTGCAGGTTGCCGTGAGCCACGGCGGTTCGGGTAATGCGCACATCACGCCCGAGCACCACTGTGCCGGTTTTTTCATCCACCACCACCTTGGCGGCGGTGTCGGGGCTTACGTCGAGATTTTCAATGGAAGCCATGAGGGGAACCATGTTGTTACGGTATTGGGCCGGAATATCCATTGTAATGGACATGTCGTCCACAGCGCGGGCAAAGGGGCCGCCCATGGCGCCGTTGACCCGCTCGGCGATCTGCTGGGCAGTGCTGAAGTCGGCTGTGCGCAGGTGCAAACTGAGCTTGTCCTGCTGATTGAACTCAAACGGAATCCCCCGCTCCACAATGCCGCCGCCGGGAATAATGCCCACGGTGGAAATATTTTTGCTTACGCTGGCCGCCTTGCCCTGGCTGGAAAAACCGCCCACAGTCAGCGAACCCTGAGCAAGGGTGTATATCTTGCCGTCCACGCCCTTGAGGGCCGTTTGCAACAGCACGCCGCCCAAAAGCGATGTGGCGTCGCCCACCGAAGACACGGTAACGTCAAGGCGCGTGCCTGGCTTGGCCGACACGGGCATGCGGGCCGTCACCATTACCGAGGCCACGTTCTTGGTTTTGAGCGCCGAAGAATCCACGCCTATACCCATGCGATCCATCATGTTTTTCATGGAACTCAAGGTAAAAACCGCGTCTTTTTTATCGCCCGTGCCTGCAAGGCCCACCACAAGGCCATAGCCGATGAGCTGGTTGTCACGCACACCCGAAAAAGAAGCTATATCTTTGATACGCGCGGCCTGCCCAGGCACGGCCATGCTCAGCAGCAGGGCCGCCGTAAATATCCATAAAACGGGATGGCGCAAGATCGTCAATTTCATGGCGCTGTCTCCTTGCCGGAATACCGGCACTGCCGTTACTGCAGAAAGCGTGCCGACAGCCGAGATCCGCGCGCGCCGCGCGGGTAGCTCTTGGGAGAAGACAAAAAGGCAAGCCAGAAAAGAGCGGAAGCGAACGGCAATGGGCGAAAACGGACGAGAGTTACCGGCAACAGCCGAGCGGGCGACAACGGGTGAAAACGATGGGAACTCCGCTCATACCGCCGCTGACGTCCCAAGCCCGAACGGTCAGCAGCACATAGTCCAAAACAGCGAGGGCCGGAGGATCATCCCCGGCCCTTGGCTGTGCTTGCTCGACAAAGAATCGTCGTATCAGCCAGTTCAAATTCGTCGGCAGCCAGAAAGGCTTCTTTTTCTTTCTGGAGATCGTTGCGGAGCTTGCAAAGCTCCTACACAATTTCCCGGCCTTTTCTTCAGGGATGGCCAGCCAAACATGAAGCGCACTCCGTGTTTGTCCAGATAGTTGCCCGCCTGTGCCAGGCAGAGCATTTACGATACGTTGACACCCTGTCCTGCTGTTTCAAATTTGCAATATAGCTTTCATTCGTCTTGATTCACAGCCTGCGCGTAAGTAGAATACATCGACTTTCCAACTGCTTTACTGTGCTGTGGCAAAAACAGGCTTGGCAAAATCTTCCCAAGCTTGGTACAACGACACCCACGATACTTGTTTTCGATAGTCACGCACAGACGCGCCAAGCCAAGGAACCGCATGAGCTCTCTTCTTCCCTGCTTTAAAGCCTACGATATCCGTGGCCGCGTGCCTGATGTTCTGAACGCCCCTCTGGCGCATGCCCTTGGACGGGCCGTAGTGGACGTGCTGGGCGCAAAGCGCGTTGTGCTGGGGCGCGATGCCCGCCTTTCCGGGCCGCTTTTGCGTGACGCCCTGGCAAACGGCCTGCGCGAGGCCGGGGCCAGCGTGACGGACATCGGCCTTTGCGGCACGGAAGAAATTTATTACGCCGCCGCCAACCATGGGCGCAGCCAGGCTAACAATCCGGCTGCTGACGGCCCTTTTGACGCAGGCATCATGATCACCGGCAGCCATAATCCGGCAGATGAAAACGGCTTCAAACTGGTGCGCGGCGGAGCCATTCCCGTAAGCGGGGATTCCGGGCTGTTCGCCCTGCGCGACAGGGTGGCGGAACTGCTGGCGGGCGGCGATCAGCCCCACGCTGCGGATACAGCACCTTCTGCGCTGCGCGAGGCGTCTTTTCGGGCCGACTATGTGCGCTGGCTGCTCGACTACAGCGGCGCGGGGCAACTTGGCGCGGCTCCGGGGCGCAAGCCGCTCAAGCTCGTGGCCGATGCGGGCAACGGTTGCGCGGGCCTTGTGTTGCGCGATTTGGTGACCGCCCTGCCCTTTGACTTCACCTGCCTGCATATGGAACCTGACGGCTCGTTTCCCAACGGTGTTCCCAATCCGCTTTTGCCGGAGCGCCGCGCGGCCACTGCCGCTGCCGTGCGCGAGGCCGGAGCAGATATGGGCATTGCCTGGGATGGCGATTTTGACCGCTGCTTTTTTTATGACAGCGACGGCAATTTTATTGAAGGCTATTACTGCATCGGCCTGCTGGCGCAGGAACTGCTGCGCCGCGCTCCCGGCGGCAAGGTGGTGCACGACACAAGGGTTTACTGGAACACCCGCGAAGTGGTGCTGGCTGCGGGCGGCCAGCCAGTCATGGGCAAGACAGGCCATGCTTTCATGAAAGAACGCATGCGGGCCGAAGACGCCGTATACGGCGGCGAAATGAGCGCCCACCACTATTTTCGGGACTTTGCCTACTGCGATTCGGGCATGCTGCCCTGGCTGCTGGTGGCAACGCTGCTGCACCGCACGGGCCGCTCCCTGGCCGAACTTGTGGCCGAGCGCATGGCCGCCTATCCGTGCAGCGGCGAAATCAACCGCCGCGTGCAAGACGCCCCGGCCCTTATGCAGCTTGTGCGGGAACAATACGCCCCCCATGCCCTCCGCGAGGACAGCATAGATGGCGTGAATCTGGAATTTACAGACTAGCGCTTCAACCTGCGCATGTCCAATACCGAGCCGCTGCTGCGCCTCAATGTGGAAAGCCGCGGCAACCGCGCCCTGCTGGAAGACAAAACCGCCGAACTCCTGCACCTGCTGGAGGCACGGGGCGGGTTGTAAATAATGCCTGACCACGTTGAAAGAGGCTTGCAGTGCCATTGGGTTTTTCATAACTACAGGCATGCCTGCTTGCAAAATATAGGGATTTTCCAGTTGCTATGAACGCCCCAAAAAAAAATACTCCAACAAAAAGTCAGTACGCAATATACTGCTTTATTCTTCTTGTTGGGATTTTATTTGCCTTACGTTTTTCTATTTATATATTTAACCCAGAAATTATTCCATTACAGCGAGCCTTAAAGTTCACAACTCTCGGACTGGCATGTGACCTTAGCCCGTTCATTGTTTTTATGGTTTTGCACTACTTTTGTAATATTCGAACAAAGATACTTACAAGTATCTATATAATTGTTCTAGTACTATACTATATTGTAAATTTTATTTTCATATCACAATCGTCGCAAATAGTATCTTCAGATATGATTATTGCAACGTATTACAATATAGTTCCCTACCTTTTGCTTTCGCCAATAAAAAACACCCTCCTTATCCTCGCTGCACTAAGTTTTATATATTTAACTTTCATATTGTCTAAACAAATTTACGAATCCGAGCAAAAAGCAATAAAAATATGCCTCGCGCTACTGCTTCCCTTCCTAATATTTTCTAATATTTACTATCAACATGTTAAACATGTAAAATTGTATCAAAATTTCTTTAGGGGAGAATGGGTGGCTCGTCCAATATATGAAAATCTTACATTCATTGTAACAGATTTTCATTCATATATTTCCGCAAAAGACGAAACTGCTGATGTCTCCAGAGCTATTGCCTCAAATGAACGCCAACCTTCTTCTTGTTATTTCAAAAATATTATAGTTATCGCAGTAGAATCTCTTGATTCAAACTACCTTCATTCGGTAAACAAGAGCATACCCAAAGAATGCACTAGCGGACTTGATTCCATTAAAAGCACATCCGTCTTTTTTTCAAATCATTTCACCTCGGCTCAACCAACAGTTTATGGAATCCACTCCATCTTAACTTCCCGCGTGGATTACAACTACGACAATGAAAGAATTCCAAGTTTATTTGATGTATTGAATCAGCACGGCGTTGAGACATATTTTTTAAGTGGCATCGCGGGCTACTATGGGAACCAAGGAAAAACATTTGCCAACAGGTATCGGCCGAGCTTTAGTTATTTTGCCGAATATTTTGAAACAAAGTACAAAATAAAAAGCAGTGGATGGGGAGTAGACTCATCCATACTCTTTCAAGAAACGATAGAATTGCTCAATAAAGATACCTCCAAAGAAAAATTTATTATGATTTCGACAATTGACACTCATCCACCCTATGGAAAAGTTCCAGCCCCAGAGGATGTGTGCATGAAAAATAATGAAATTGAAAAAAGCCCTTTTTTGCTTTCATTATGCGCATTGGATAGAAAAATATCTTTTCTCACCCAAAAGATAAGAGAAATAAAAGAACCCACACTTCTCGTCATCACGGCGGATCACAGTGCAACCCACGGTGAAAACTATACAAAGCGTAGCAATTTTGACCCGGATAGAATTCCGCTTATTCTTGCTTCAAATGTTGAAGTTACACCTTTCTTTGCCAAGAAAGAGTATGCCAACTATTGTTCGCAAATTGACCTGGCACCAACGATTCTTAATTTGTGTTCTATCGCCCCCCCCAAAAAGCTTTATGGGAAAACAAATAACAGAACAAACCAATAGCTATAGAAAGATTTCCAACTCTATTGTTACTATTGAAGACGGCAACAACCAAAAAACAGTTTCCATAGAAACAATACGCTAACAAACACAGATTTCCTTTATAAACACCATAACGCTGCATAGAAAAAGCATATGAAACGAAATAGCAGAAAAGGAAAAACAGGCATCACAAGAATAATAAACGCCATTTATTATTCTACAAATGGATATATAAGTGCCTGGAAAGATGAAGCTTCTTTTAGACAAATAGTATTAATGTCTATCGTTGGAGTTATTCTTGCCCTTTCTTTAAGTAAAACAAAACAAGATTTCTTCATTCTCATTATACCACTAGTTATAGCAATAACAGTTGAATTGCTTAATAGCGCCATTGAAAACACTGTTGACAGAATATCTATTGAATTCGACGAATTTGCAAAGAAAGCAAAAGATATGGCAAGTGCAGCCCAGATGACTGCACAAGTATTTTTGCTCGTAACATGGCTTTCATATCTTTTTCTATGAAATAAATAATGGTGTGCAGCAGTTATTATAAAATAAAGCATGTTGCATGTCTTCTTTATGCCACATCGCATACAGATCAGGAGTCACCATGACAAACATTGCTCCCGTCATACTTTGCGGCGGCAGCGGCACACGCCTGTGGCCGCTCTCACGCGAGACCTACCCCAAGCAGTTTGTGGACCTAGGCGAGGGGCGTACCCTGTTCAAAGACACGCTCTTGCGGGCGCAGCGCATTCAAGAATGCCTGGAACCGGTCATTGTCTGCAATGAGGCCCACCGCTTTTATGTGACAGCCGCATTGTACGAGTGCGATGTACGCGCCACCATTCTTTTGGAACCCGCGCCGCGCAACACAGCACCGGCCATTGCCCTTGCGGCCCTTGCCCTTGCCAGCGACGGGGTGGATCCCCTCATGCTGGTGCTGCCGTCCGACCATGCCATCGGCGACGAGAACGCCTTTTTAAAAGGGGTGGAATCTGCCGCCTCCTTGGCGGAGCAAGGGCATATCGTCACTTTCGGCATCACACCCGCAAGCCCAGAAACAGGCTTCGGCTATATCGAGCAAGGCGAAGCTTTGGGCGAAGTTTTGGCCCAGGGCGGCTTTCGCGTGGCCCGTTTTGTGGAAAAACCCGATGCAGTGACGGCACAATCCATGTTGGACCGGGGCGGCTTTTTATGGAACAGCGGCATGTTCCTGCTGCGTGCCTCGGTGTACCTGAAAGAACTTGAACGCTTCGCCCCCGAAATTTACGCCGCCTGCTGCACCGCCTGGCAAAGACGCGCAGCCGACGGCGCGTTCTGCCGCCCGGACGCGGCCGCATTCCTGGCCTCGCCCTCCGACTCCATCGACTATGCGGTCATGGAGCAGACGGACCGTGCGGCGGTAGTCCCCCTTACCACAGGCTGGAGCGACCTCGGTTCTTGGGAGGCGTTCTATCAGGCGGAACCGGGTGACGATAAGGGCAATGTCTGCCACGGCGACATCATGACCCAGGACGCGGAAAACTGTTATTTTAACGCCCAGCACCGTCTGGTGACGGCCATTGGCGTGCGCGACCTTGTGGTTGTGGAAACACGCGATGCCGTGCTGGTGGCCCCGCGCGAGCGGGTGCAGGAGGTCAAGACCATGGTCGGCCGCCTGCAGCGAGCCCAACGAACCGAATGCAGACAGCATCCGCTGGTATACCGCCCCTGGGGCAGCTACGAAACTCTCGTTATGGACGGCCGCTTTCAGGTAAAACGCATCA
>CAZFCC010000023.1:0-24228 GCA_964517635.1 uncultured Desulfovibrio sp.
ATGTGTCCGCTCGTTGTTGTAATGATCCAGCCAAGCGTCCAGATCGCCCTGTAGCTCGTCCTGAGAATGGTACAGTTTACGCCGGAAGGCAACCTGGTAAAACTCGTGCAAAATGGTTTTATGGAAGCGCTCGCAGATACCGTTTGTCTGCGAATGTCGCGCTTTGGTCTTGGTATGCTCTATGCCGTTTATGCCCAGATAAAGCTGGTAGTCATGCGTTTCCAGTCTGCCGCAGTACTCTGTGCCCCTGTCCGTCAGCATGCGGATAATGCCCATTTCCATTGAAGTGAAGAATGGCAAAACCCGGTCATTGAGCAGGTCGGCTCCGGTGATGGGTGTTTTGGTAGTGTAGAGCTTGGCAGCCGCCCACTTCGAGTAGGTATCCACAAAGGTTTGCTGATAAATACGGCCGACGCCCTTGATGGTGCCGACGTAAAATGTATCCTGACTACCGAGATATCCGGGATGATGGCTTTCTATTTCGCCGCAAGCCTCATCGTCGTGCTTTTTACGCTCCAGAGCTTGTACCTGGGCTTCGGTGAGCACAATGCCCTCTTCAGCGGACTTCTTCTCCAGGGCGTTCAGGCGCTGCTTCATTGAGGCCAGGTCATGACGCAACCAGATGGAACGCACCCCTGACGGCGACACAAATACGCCGGTTTTGCGCAGTTCGTTGCTGGCCCGCACTTGCCCATGAGCAGGGAAGGCTATCGCAAAATCCAACACCGCCAGTTCCGTGGCCTCTTCCACGCGATTTTTCAGGTTGGGCTTTTTGCGGCTGACCTCAAACAGCGCTTCAACGCCTCCGGCGTCTCGTGCTGTTTGATACCGGTAGAAGGTATCTCTGGAAAAGCCCATGATGCGGCAGGCTCTGGAGACATTGCCGAGTTCGGCAGCAAGGTTGAGAAGTCCGGTCTTGTGTTTGATGACGTTTTGATTGAAACTTTCCATGGGGAAACTCCGTGGGCGCTGTGCCCGGTTGATGGTACGTTTACACTTCCATCAAAACGGAGTTCCCCTCGCTTTTCAAGGGACAACTGTCAGATCAAATCGCGACTACTTCAATTTATGTGGGCTTCAACGGGCGTATTCAGCGACCGTTCTGCAACTGATCGTGCATGAAACCCATTGATCATACCTAGTTTATGGCTTTCGGTACAGCGGCGGTTCCGGTTTCCCACGCTTCAGACGCTTGCGCGGCTTGATACGCCAATTCAGCTCCAGTTCGCAGTAGATGTTGGCTTTGGGGCAGCCCCAAGAGCATTTCAGCATCTTGGCGTTGTCGCTCGACAGCTTACGTTCGTAGCGGTAGCAATATACCGCCCTCATGAACAATGCCCTCATTTTTGGCCTTCTCAAGTATTTCTACCAAAATACGGCATTGCTTTTCAGACGGGATTTTTGAAGGAAGCTGTGTCGCGACAGCAAGAATTCCATGCTCTTTTTCCGAAAGAAGCCTTTTAGAGGATAGTTCGTTCATTACGCGTTGCCAATGTTGTGCAGGAATGCTGACAACAAGTTTCTGTGCTGCTATGCCATCATCTACCTGCTGTACCTTCACGGCTTCCCGATTTTGTTCTTTTTCCTCTTCTCTGGAGACAAGTAGGCTCCAAAAACTTTCTGGCTGCTTTGCTTCAAGGGTAGAAATATCGTCTTTCAGAGTGCTCCAACAGATATCTTTCTTGAACCATTCCGGGTCACGGGGAAGGTTGTCCGATGGCTGGGTTATGTGCTTATTAATAAAGGAAGCAGAAACGGCAATGGCTTCCCGTAAGGCATTTGGGACACTCTGTTGACTCCAGACCAAGGCAAACGGAATGGCCTTTTTGCGCCGGAGGGCAAGTTCTCCCAAGCAGGCGAGACTGTAGTAAACAATATAGGAGCGTATACTTCCTCCTGGCCTATACCAAGGTTGGGCAGAAACAATGGGTTCTGTTTCACGGAATATTATAGCTCTTGCTACAATACGTTTAAAGTACTGCTCATTAAAAACTTCTGGAGATGCGTCCCACACTTTCCCGATTCTGGTCGCATATTGAGCAAAGTTTTTTTGGCGCCCCTTGCTCACATGCTTTGGATGCTCATCCCAGATGTTTTCATATTTTGCCAGGTCTTCCTTGGTAAATAGCTGATTTTTCGGGAAAATAGCTTTAAATTTTCGCTGCTCGGCAGGAGTAAGCTTGCTTTGTGCTTCTGCGTATTGCCCACGCGCTCTTTCATAAAACCACCTGGTTTCTCTCTGGGCTCCAGAATGAGCTGGAGCCAGTACCCGGCGTGAAAATTCTTCCATTCTGAGGTGGAATGGAGAATTGGAGAAAAAGTCTGCTGCTTTGACAGGGTTTTGCGTGTTGGCATACTCGGAAATTTTGGGGACTATTTCCTCGCTTTTTTCCGGATCAATGACTGACAGCTTCATCTGGACAAAAACCTGATCCAGAGATGCCTTGTCTTTTCTTTGCGTATGAAAAAGAGATGCCGTTGTCTGACCACCGTTTACAATCTGGAGGTCTCTTATCCTGGTTATGACAAGGCTTTCTCCGCCCTGGTCGACATCAACCTCTTGAGCGGTTGCCGTTATACCGTTGTTGTAAGCAAAAAACATGGTGGGCGAATTGAGAATGGTTTCGCGAATTCCTTTGTTTACGTTGCCTCGTGCCTGAAGGAATGTTCTGACGTTTTGTTCCAACAAGCGGCTGTCATATTCTCCATACAGTTTTGCTAGAACGTTCCCCGGCATGGCCGCAAGGTAAGAACGATAATTGTCCGCTTGCAGGTCTACGCGAAGACACGGGAGACCATGCCCAAACATCTGCAAAAAATCGAGATCCAGAGGTTCCTTGCGACCACGAGCTCTGTATTGGCGGTAAAGGCGCGCCATATCCCATACATGGTAAAAAACTGGCTTGTCGCAAACAACTTTAGATTCAAGCTCTTTTACTCGTTCACTGAGGGCTCGTTCAGACAACAAAAACAGATTGACTTTTCTGAGGCTACCCAGCCGATCTTCAATCTGTCTGGCTAGAGAATATTCTGGCGAAGTAACTTCCAACTCTTGCCAGAGTCGCTTTTTGCCACTTGACTCAAAAAAATTGACAAGGCGGCGAAAAATGGTCGTTATATCTGTCTGAGTCAGGGAATGCAACTCAACTCTCGATTCGTAGTCGGCAATAAAAAGAGACAAAACTCCTTCCTCGTCAAACCAGTAGCCATCAACGCGCATCCCCCTCGGAGCACGATAGTGACAAAATTCGATGTCTTCAATAAACCCTGTTTCTGCCAAGTCTTTGATGAAAAAATCGACAAACTCCTGCAAGTGGAAATTGTTATTGGCAACTCCACCAGCGAGAATTTCCTGCCTGAATTCATGAAAAAAATCCTGTAGAGACATTTCCATCTAGAGCGCCTCCAAGAGAGTTTCAAAAGTACAGGAAAACGGTTCAATCTTTTCCAACTCAAGTTGGTAGGAAACTGACGTAACCCCGGCAGGTAACATAGAGCGAACCACCTTGGGGAAGTCTTTTTCAACAAGGTAGGTTTTCTTGTTAGTAGCTGCCAATTTGGGGGTTTCATATTCGTGGTGGGGAACGTATCCGGTTGCGGCAAGCTTGCTGTCAAAGCTTTCCAGACTTTCTCCCTGCAGGAGGTCACGAATATGTGTCACAAGCGCGTTGAGAGACAAAGCCACGGGATTATCCCGAGACTCTCGAAGGGTCAGAGTGAGGAGATAAAGTTTTTCTTCAATAGACTCCAGTTGATCTTCGGAGGAAATTCGTACCGTATTACGATCGGCGCTGGAGAGCGCCTTCACTTCAACTGCTCTCCCGGAATAGATAAAGTCCTGATGCATCCATTCCGGGCCTGTCCACGCCATTACAGCTGCGGTAGAGCTCAAACCGGCCGCCAGAAGCTTGCCCAAAAAAACAAGTTCTGCAAAAAGACCACGGTATTCTTGAATTGTTAAGATTCGAGAATTTTGTCCGGACAAAAAGGTTCGCCACCTTTTCAGATGCTGTATGGTTACAGAAAGTGCCACATCCGGACGATGCACTTCTCTGAGACTATGGAACAGACTTTTGCACAAGGTATAAAAAAGGTCGCTGTCAACTTGTCTGTCGAGAGTTAAAACCAGCAATTGGCAGTCCGTTGCCGGATCTTGGCGGAGGTCTGTATCTACGCCTTTGACGGTAATCCTTTCTTGCATGAAAAGATTGCGGTGATCGCCTGTCAATGAAATCAAAAAAAGTAGTTTGCCGTGCACGTCCCTTCCCCAATAGGCTGGAATTACGCCTCCATCAGGAATGAGTCTGACGTTATAATCTTTCTGCGGTGTTGCAATCTCGTCCCACGGCAAGGAACTACTCATCGAAATCCTCCTCGTCTTCCGGATTGTCCAATACACCCTGCATATTCTGGATCCAGACCCTGTTTGCAGCTATTTCAACGGTGCGCGAGTAATCTCCAAACGGGAAGCTGACGCCGAATGCCGGTACCCTCCGGTACGCAGCATCCGGGAATTCCAGAATGTGTATCAAGAGCAACGGCTTGTTTCTTACTTCGCGATAATGCACGTCAGACGGCTTACATCTCTGTTTTGGGTCTTGGTCATTATACTCTTGTGCCAACAAATATGCTTTCTCAACTTGCGCTGGCGTAAGCCCGATCTTTTCATCCCCACGGCTGGCCACTCGATTTTTGGCTGTTCGCCATGCAGTTTTTTCCCATGGTTTTGCTGTACGCTTTTGAGCTCCAAGTTTGTAATGGGATCCCACTTCTCCATTATCTTTGAGAGACACAAAAACGACATCACCTTTAGAGTGCAAATCGGAAATTTCATGCAAATATAATGTTGCGGCAGATTTGGCATCGACCATGTCTGGGTGGGCTTCAAATTTCTCCAGAAAATCTTCGATAACCGCAACATCAACCCCCTCGGCCCACCATCCTTTCTCTGTCGCGACAACCTCACCGGCAAGGGCATTTGCCCAAAACTCTTCAATCAGATTTTCGTTTTTGGTATTTATCCGATTGTCCGTGGGCAAAATATAGCTTTCAACAAGTCTGCCGCTCAGATTTTGTCGAATTTTTATCTTGGAAGCACTCAGCATTTTGTTTGCTGCAGTGATCAAAAGTTTTTCGGGGTGGGTTTCCACGTAAAGGCCAAACTGACGCGGAGTAAGACCATCTCTACGCATCTTTCTTATCTGCTGCCGTAGTTCTTCTGTTTTTTCGGCAATATGCCCATACCAATCTATAGAATCTGATGATAAATATACTCGGCACAAATCTTCGTAGTGTGGGCGGTAACCAAACCATCTCCCCATCTGCATCAGTGTGTCGTACATACGCGTATTTCGATACATATAGCTCATGCAAAGGCCTTCCAGTGTCAATCCTCGTGACAGGCTCAAGCCTCCAATGGCCACCGCTGTCAGTCCGTGCCCATCGTGTTCGTGTTTTTTGTAATCAAGCACTTCATCGGATTTGCTGTTTACAACAAAGAATTTCAACGTATCGAATGCCGAAAGTAGCTTCTTTTTTACATCATTCCAGCCTACACCACATTCAATAAACTCCGAATCATAAGCCTCACGCAATGCTTGCATACACCTGTTTTTTGATGAAATAGCTTCCGGCATTGCATAGTTTGCCTTTACTGCTTCTCTGAGTTTTTTTTCGTAAAGAGCAAGAAGGTTTTTAACCATTCGTTGAACGGCAACAAATCTGGACACATTTACGAGCATGGAGCAATGCTTGTTGTCTTGTCCTCGGCAGTTTCTGATAGTTTTGGCAACAATGAACAGGTTGAATGCCTTGTACAGGCTTGGCGGAAGATCTGTAAGCGGGATATCTTTTTTATGCGTCAGAGGCAGGTAATCCTCACAATCTCGAATTTCACGTAATATTTTACTGCTGCTTTCGTCTTCAAGGAAAACCTTGTCGGGCCCAAAGTAGGTGTTGGGGGCATCCAGAGAATAGATAAAATCTCTCGGGAACAGCTCTTCCCGAACATCCTGGTCGTACGCCTCTGGATTGATAAAGATATTGGCAAAAGGAGTTGCGGTGTATCCGACATAACATGATTTTGCAAAAAGATTCAAAATTTGCCGTAACCACGCGTTGGTTTTTGTTGGATCAAGCTCCGGCTTGTTTGTGTTGATCGAAGCATTGTCTGCCTCGTCATCGATCATCAACATCGGGACATCGGTTATCTGCCCATTTTTAGAATTCAGCTCTTTCAGCCATTTGTGCAATGCCTGGAGCGTAGTTACATTCTTTTTGATTACCAGTACAATGGGCTTGCTGAAGTCGTTCAGTTTCCAGCCACTTTTTTCAGCAGTGTTTTTGTTGAAGTCTTCGTTGATGTTGGTAAGTGTGGCTGGGTGGGGAAAGTCGGAAGAGAATCTGCCAACGCCAACGATAACTCGGTTACCGGGATCGCTGGATCTCCCGATAAAACCTTCATCCATCCGTTCTTGGGTTTGCTTGCGCAAATTGTTGTGGATACCGGCAATGACAATGATGAATTTATAACCTGCATCGGCAGCTCTGGCGACAAGTCCCATATAGTTTGCGGTTTTTCCCGACTGGACGTGTCCTATGACCAAACCCCGACGGTCCCATATCCCTTCACTCAACGGATCTTGCAGATGACCAAGAATTCGTCCGCCAGTATCACTCAGGGCTTGTACAACTTGTGGTGCCCAGCCCTCCTGGCGTAAATATTTTTCATAGGCTTCGGAATATATCCAGGCGATGCTTCTTTTCAGCATCCATTCTTCGTCATGCGGAGTCTCTGTACCTATGATGGAGACACCCTGTCCCATACGCGAGTCGATTGTCACCAACGCTTGCTCCACAACGCTTGTGATATCTTCGGTAAAACCGGAAAGTTGAGCCAGTATTCGGCCTTTTTCTTCAACCTCTTCCCTTGTGGGGGGAGGCGTTTTGTCTCCGAGAAGAGAGATAAGAGCACTGGCAAGTTGTTTTTCCTTTTCTAACGCCGAACTACTCACAACACTCCTCCCGAATGTATTTTTCAACAAGATCCATTCTACCACCAATCAGGCGCAGAGACTGGACAACCTCCAAGAATTTGTCCCGCTCCGGGGTCTCCGTTCCAAAAAGAGCAAAATGTACTTCCTTCAACTTGGCCAAGATCTCTTCATCTGGCAAGTTGCTCCTATCGAGCTTTCTTGGGTGCGTAGAATAATCGGAATAGATCATTTCTACAGGGACAGATGATCCAACTGCTTCCAACAAAGCTTCCAATGCTCTGTTTTCGGCATCCGAAAGTTTCGGTTTCAAGGTCGCAATAAGCGCATGGTTTCTATTCAGAGCATAGCGGATAGTGCCGTTTTGTTCTGCAAATCTCTCCCAGACGGGAGCTCTGGTTTCGCTGAAGAGTTTTTGCCCTCGCCCACGGTGTATTCTTGTGCTGCTTTCGGAAATTTGGGGGAGTATTTGCCGCAATCGTTCACGCACAAGGTATGGAGGCCTTACGGTTGATTTTTTGATATCTATGGTCCAGGCGTCATCCAGGGTGTTGGAGAAATCAATCTGAACTCTGGCCAATTTGGTTGCTTCTCCTTTGGGAATAAGGCGAAACCAGTCACCCCATGCCATCAGTCGCCCGTTTCTATAAACATAGGCTCCCTGATTGGATAAAAATTCGCTGCGGTTTTGGTAGTAAGCTTCATCACGCGCTGACAGGCGGGAGTGATGGGGGAGGATATACGCTTGAAGAGAGACTTCTTCAGTTCCAATGTGAACGGTTTCCGGCGGAAGAAGTTGAGAGCCGCTTTTTCTGCAAAAAGGGTCAAACCCTTCTACAAAATGCCCGTTGATGGATAATGAAAGGCATTTTCTTCCCCGTATTTCACCATCAAGGAACCGGTGAAATACGAGCGCCAGGTGTTTTTCCAGAATATCGAGTTTTTCATTAACCACTTCATCGTGATTATCTTGGTGGCTTTCATCAAAAAGGCGATCCAGCTTTCTCCATAACACTAGGGTTCCATTGGTACCCAGCTGATTGATGAAAGGGACGCCTGTGATGTCTGCTTCTTCGAGTATGGATATTAGCCAATCGTCAGTTTTTTTGACAAGATCGAGATCCCATTCGGCACCACACCATTGCCCATCCCGAACGCTGACGACAGTAAGCTTGCGACATTGAGAAAAAGACGCCGTTTTGAGGCCAAGTCCAAACCTGCCGAGGTCCATCTTGTTTCTTTCCTGATCCGGACCAAGAGCGCCATGCCTCATCGCGACAAGCAGATCCTCCTCGTTCATACCCCAACCATTGTCCCAGATAGCAAGAGTGGGGATGTCCGACGATATGTCACAAATAATGCCCACTTCGGTGGCTTCGGCAGAAATACTGTTATCCACAATATCTGCTACTGCAGTTTCAAGCGAATACCCAAGATCGCGCAATGATGTCGATATTGAGTGCGCGCTGGGAGGAAGAGGATGCATTCTGGCCATCGGACAACGCTCCATACAAATTAGAGATTGTCTCTGGAGAGGGCGCTGGGGGTATGCTAATAACTTCCCACTCCATGAGTAACTTTCAATACAGCCCATATCTTTTCAGCTATTTGACGCGCCAGCAACGGAGGGACAGCATTTCCGACTTGAACATATTGTGCTGTCCGTGGCCCTTCAAAAAAATAGTTGTCGGGGAAAGTCTGAAGTCGTGCAGCTTCTCGTACCGTCAAGCTGCGGCATTGCGTCGGGTCCGGGTGGATAAACGAATGCCCATCTTTGGCCAAATGACTTGTAATGGTTGACGAGGGGCGAGCTTCCAGCTGGGCCTTGAACCTGTCATCAAAATGTCCGCTATCCCAATTGGCATGGTCCGGAGGCAACCCTGGAAAATCGAAATCTTTGGCAGCTAGAGGATTCTTGCCTTCGGCGCACGCATAGGCCGCCACATATGCATACCGTCGCAAATCGCTGGCCATATGAGATCGTGTTTCATGATTCAGCCAACCACCAAGCTCTGCATCTCGCAACCATTGATGCAAAGCTGTTCCACGGACAACAAGAGAGCCATAACGGCCAGAAATCCATTGTCCGCCACGAGAAAAACTTCTCCGCTCAACGTCTTCCGCTGTGAGTTGAAGCCGTTGTGCCAAGGAAGTACGTTTGGCTTCATTTGCATGCTTGGCGAGATCTGTGCATGCCTCAACAACAATACTTTTCCATGCATCTACAGAATCCGTTTGGCGTGAGAGGCCACTCCGCAGTGCAGGCATATCTCCAATGGCATCCCAAACCGTAATTGGCTCTGAGGGCTCCAGCTTGGGCAAAGCAGAGGTAATATCTTCTCGTATACCAACTAAAATTACTCGATGCCGAGCTTGGGGCACGCCATACTCTTCGCATTGCACGACAAACTTCTTCAAATCCATATTTGAAGCATCCATACCCGGTTCGTAGCAAGCGTGTGCAACGAGAGAGTGGATTGTATAGCTGTAGTTTCCAGCACCACAAGCACTTTCGCCTGGGCGTGATAAATCTTCAAGAATACGATGGATGATATGCTTTTGATCTAGCTGGCAAGAAAGAAGTCCGCGGACATTCTCCATGACAAATACTGATGGCCGAAATTGTCTGATCACGTTCAAGTATTCTTGATATAAATAATGGCGGGGGTCCTTTTCGTTGTTTGCTCCCGAACGTACACGCCCAACAACAGAATATGCCTGACAAGGAGGTCCGCCTATCAAAACCCAATGTTCGTCATTGGAAATCAATTGGGAAATCCGCTCGTAAAGAAATGTATTGTCTTTCGGCTCGCCCAACTCGAGTAAAAGGGCTTCCGACCCAGCCTCGTTCCAGAGGTCCTCATCCGCCGGTGTGACTGGAGAATCAGTCAATCCTTTGTAGTACGCGTATAGAGATTCCAGCGACCTTCCACGCCGTCTTAGCAGTCGTGAATAGGCACGAAGTTTCAATGTACTTTGTGCACATTTGTCTTTTTCGACAGATACGGCTATCTGAAATGGGTACGCCCCATCAACCCGGAGAGAAGAAAACCCTTCCCCCAAACCTCCGGGGCCTGCAAATAAATCAACTATTTTTGTGGGATGCATCAACCATTTCCTGTCAGAATTTTATACAGAGATAATACATGGATATCGTTTCTCCCGCAACACGCTCTCGCATGATGGCTGGAATCCGCTCCTCAAACACCAAGCCGGAGCTTGTTCTGAGAAGGAATCTGCATGCGCAAGGCTTTCGTTACAGGCTGAAGACAAAAGTATTAGGATGCACTCCAGATGTTGTGTTGCGCAAATATAAAGTAGCAATATTTGTTCACGGATGTTTTTGGCACAGGCACAAACAATGCAAGTACGCAACAATGCCCAAAACAAATACTCAGAAATGGAGCCTTAAATTTGAGGAAAACGAAAAAAGAGATTCGCGTATCGAAGCCGTATTGCTGGAGTCCGGGTGGCGCGTAGCCATAATCTGGGAGTGTTGGCTAAAAAGAAAGATGGAGCTGGACTGGCTTTATGAATGGATAGTCGATCCAACGGTACGCTATGCCTCATGGCCTGACCTTAGCCTATTGCGTACCCATACGTAACTTATTGGCACCCAGCCATATTTATATCCTGCTGGTGGAATTCTTCCGAGCTAGATTCGTGAGGGCACTTGGCAAACAAACTGCCTCCTCATCTTCCGGTGGCATAAATCTTAGCGTTGGTTTTGGTGCCAGTGGCATGGCTGCTTCTGGTAGCAATAATATATTGGAATAAACAATGAAAAATCTGTTCCAATGTCCATGCTGTGGGAATAATAGTCTTTCAGAACGCGGGAATTATGAAATATGCTCTATCTGCTTATGAGAAGATGACCCGGTTCAACACGAAAACCCCAATTATCGTGGAGGGGAAAATCAACATAGTTTAAACAAAACCCGTGCTATTTGGCATCAAAATAAAACAACATATCTGTAATTCAACAAGAATATGCGGAGTTCAGCTTGCCCAGGATTTATGGCACACTCAGAGATCCAGTTGTCGACTATCCCCTTACCCCATCTTTTTACGGCATAAAGTGAAGCAGTCTCAACTCAGACCGTCATTGCTTCCGTTTTCGAAAAGCCGTCTAGGCCGACACTTTGCCCATATCAGCCTAGGTTCGCCAAGCACCATACAACGCCCTTGTGATGGTAACGAACTTACGCAAAGGTTCCACCAAGAGTTCCCACGGGTAAGGCCATCTTGGTGGAACCAGATTCACCTCCACTGAATGCTATCCCATATTTTCAGAGCTATTTACTTGCTGTTACTCTTACCTAGCCTGCTTGAAGAGGACACCCTTGACCCCTTGGGATTGTGCTCCTTAGATCTTGTTTTAGCCAGGTAACTGCCTGTAAAAATAGTAGAGTTCTTCTGTTGCTCAAAATCTTCTGAGTTCCTGTCGATCATGATACCTTGTGTGCCATTGCTTTCAGAAAAATGGACAAGGCCATCAGTGTCAGTTTCAAGTTTGTTCTTTACCTGCCTATTGACCTCTTCGAAGAGGGAATAACCATTCTGAATGGCATTGCCATTGGCTAAGCACATTACGTGGTAATGAGGGTTGGCTTCTGGAGAGGTTTGTTCTGTTGTGACAATAGTTTTGATATCTGGTTGGTTCTTGGAATCTTTGAACTTTGTATTGAGATTTCTTTTTGTGTTCTCGAGGATACGTGTAACATCTCTCCGATTAAGGGTTTTATCTGAGTCTTGTTCAGAATGAATATCTAGCCTTATCGCTAATGTTTTTGAATGGTTAGATGTCATAACCTCAGTGGTGTCAATGATCTGGTCTAGAGTTGTTGTGTTGCATGGAAGGTTGTTATTGGGTCCTGTGTTGATGGGATAACCTCTGTATTCATTAGAAATAGTTGTATTGACTGACATTTTATTTTACCTCACTGTTTTTCACTAACTAAACAATATTATTAAATAATTATCTTATTTATGCATCTGAATATTTTTTTAATTTAGGAGAGTTAGTATCTTCAAAAAATGATGGTATGCGTGTGTATATATCTGTATTTATACAGATTATTTATGATTCATGTAGCTCTACGTAAAACCTTTAAGACCTATTGGTCATTTACCGTGCAGTATAATTACATTGTTTATTTTATGAGTGTGTATGTCTTAACATTCTATATTATTTAACTTAGTTATAGTTATGTTTAGATATTAGATACTACTATATACCGGGGAAGAGCATATTGCTGAATCTCTGAGCTATTGAGTTCTCCTTAAAAGTAACCGTGTATTTTCTGCATATAATATCATGCGACAAAGTTTCTCTTATTACAATTAATTTATGCATTTATACAGATCAGCACAGACTCACCAAGAGAAGCAAATACATCCAGTGCGGCATAAATATGAGCAGTCGCCCTTGATTCAGGCCAGCAGTCAATATTTCCACTCTGAAAGATTCATCTTCCCAAGAGAATCTGAGCAGTGAGTGGCTCACCTTTTCTGGCAAATGATTATCACGAGGAAGGTGGTGCAGAGATTTCAACTCGGGGAGCTTAAAGAGGAGGATCAGAATTTCAAACGTGCACTCGCCAACCTGAACATTGAGGGCGTGAAACAATATCATTGCTAAAAACTCTGAGCCCAGTCGCAACGCGTAACGTCGTTACTTTTATTCCCAATGAATACTGGCTGAGCAATTGCAGGGCATGTGCCATTGTGCCTCATTAACTGAACACCATACGTCTAAGCGACCACACAGCAAGACGACATCGATGCAATTGACAGACTTCTTCGATTGCCTGACTGCCCCCCCCCAATACGGATTTAGCAATCGGTTCAAGCCGCTGGACATCAAAGACACCGATGAACCCCACAGCAAAATCCCCGTGTCTATGGCCAGTTGAAACTGTTCTTATGCCGCAGCAATGGGCTACTCCGCCAAACCATCCTCAGCCGCTCCTGCTCGACTAAAGACAAACAGCTATGGGGCGTGATTTTTACGAATGCCCCATTCCAAGGCGAATAACGGGCCCGTGCGCCTAGCATGGTGGATGATTACTGGCGTGGGTGGATACATCACGATCAAAGTGGGCATCAGTCTGCCGCCAGCAGCGCGTATACTGAGGATTTTGAACAGGGGGGTGCGCATGGCACTGGCACTGGCACTGGCACTCGAAAATCGAGAAAGAACCACGGCAAAGTCAATAAAAAACTACCATAAGCTAGCTGAAACCGTATCACAAAAAATGCTCCATAAACCATTAGGCAACATTTCTTCTTTTGAACAGTTGGAAATCAATTCTTCTGCTGGCCTCCGACATATATCCACATTGGGGCATCACCAACTTGGGTAGGGTTACATCGTAGTCAGAATATTTCTGCTATAAATATTTTAGTACTCTGACACCTCCCGCCGCTTCTTGCTAGCGGGAGGAATCCTGCCCTGCTATCCCTACCTTCTTCCCAGAGCAATAAAATCTTCTCGAAAACACATTGAGGGCCAATTTAGAGCGAGAATTGGCTAGCTGCAATTAATTTACGCTAAAAACATTTAATTATTGGTTCATTGGTTCAAAGAATTAAAACTAATCTGGCTTTTACCCGCCAATGCTGAAGGAGTTTTTTGGGATCTATACTTTAGCAGTATGGAAATGGAGATGCACAGAAATGCCGGTATATAGTGTCCACTTGACACACTCATATCCTATGATTCACGGCTTGCCATGGTTCAGCTTGAAAGGGCCTCTGAAGACGGTTGACCACGTAAAACAAGCTGATACACATCTTAGCGGGTTGCATGCATCAAAGCGTAATATCACTTTTAAATTAAGTTAATTAGGGTGTTGGCTGTGTATTTGAAAAAATTCTGCTTGGTTTTAGGAAGAACAGATTCGCTTTTTTGCCAGGCCTAAAAGCTTGCCCAACTGGTTTAATTGCACAAATGTAGCCAGCTTCAGTGAGATATAAAAGAGCTTGGTCGACGTCATAATGACTACGCATAGATTTAGGGAGCCAAGAATGAAGTTCTGACCTTCGAAAAACCATCCTTTCTGCTGGTAATTGTTTAACAAATTTCTCAGCAGCGCCACTCAGTTTACCGAGTGTTATTTCTGAAAAGAACGTGATCGGATTTTCCTCTTTAGCAGCAAGTTCTGTCGGAGAATATGCTCCACACCAATCTCCACAAGCAGCATATCTTTTACTGCACCGCATTGGTGGTTTTCTTTTCTGATGATAAATATCGTATACATTTTGTACCTGCCTTTTAAATTCTCTAAAAGTGCTTGTAGATTCCCCTGGGGTTATTTGTTGCAACTTACCTAAAGTGCAAGTTATTTGGTGTTCTAAAATTCTTTGAATGAAATATTTTTTCCCAATGCCTCCTAATGAAAGCAAAAAACTTGTAACTGCTTCGTGGCAATAGCTTTTCTCCCCGAACGATTTATAAATTCGCTTGAAAAACACGCAGCTGTTTAACGCATTATCAATATGAATAAATTGAAGTTCGTCATCAGGGCTTATATTTTTTAACAGTTTCTCAAGGGCCGTTTTCAACGTCAATATACCAATATGTATTGAACCTGATGGAAATCTTGAACACACATTGCTAATTTCGCTCCTTATATCTTCAGAAGAATGCCCATTCTTCTTCGCAAACGATGCAACATTCAAACTGTACTCAGTTTCACAAGATTCATTATCATTAAATGCTAAAAATACATCTGTAGAAACAGCTAGGACGAATATGCAATGGAGATAGTCGTGATATAAAATTTTACTAAAAATATTACTTAATATGGCTTTTTTATCATAACATTCGGCACCGCAAGATAAAAAACGGACATATAGCCCGCGACCGCATTCAACGACTCGAACATCGGATGCAGCATTTAGTTTCAAATACTGTGCTATTGCTTGAATCATGATGTATGCAAGCCTCTGATACCCAGGACATTTTTTAATAAAAATTACAGGGTGACACTCTTCCAATACATGCTGTTTCACATTTTTAGGTTTGCACTCAGTTGACCAGCAAGATATGGATTTGACATTTTTAAACGTGTCATTAGCAACTGGCCCGCGAGGAACTTCTAAATACCTCCGGTTCCCACTCTTGGGGACAATCCTGAACCAAGACATAGTGTTCACTCCTAAAATTTTATCATTTCAATCAAGCGCAGGCATTGCTTAGCACTGAACCTTTCTCCATATTGCCTTCCAGCCAGCTCAGCAATTTCATGCCCAAAAATCTGTCGGAACATGTCATTGTGCAGATCTCTGACTTTAAAAAATTGCGAGAAAGAATGGCGCAACGAGTGAAAGCTTTTGGTGCCTTTGATCCCCTTCTTTGCCAGTAACCTGCTAAAATTTTTTCCGACCTGCTTGCCGTACTTGTGCGAAGAGGGCGTTTTCTTGAGTTCCGGAAACAAACGGCATTCTTTATGCGCGACATGCTTATCGCGTAATTGAAGTAGGCCCAACTTGATCAAGTCTTCATGGATCGGCACAAATCGACGAGCGCTTTTGTTCTTTAGGATCTTGTCCTTAAGGCCATCCTCAGAAGCTTCTTTTATATCAAAAATCCAGACCCCCTCGGGCTCCTGGCAAATGTCTTCACAGTGAAGCTGGCAGATTTCTTCAAGGCGCATTCCTGTGTACAGGCCGATAAGTGGTGCCCAGTAATAGGCCGGGTTGGCGAATGCCGAGATTTTGTAATCGCCATTGAAAAAAACTTTCTGAATGTCCTCCAGACTGAGAGGATCACGTTTGTCCACATCCGGCTGTGTATCTTTGATGCTTAACCCTTTCGCTGGATTGTAGGATAAAAGATGTTCACGGATTGCCCATTCGTACATGCTTGAAATAGCTTCAACAATGATATTGACCGTTTTAATTGAAAGGGTCGAGCTATATGACATCGTCAGAATATCTGGAATGCTTTTATTGCGGTACTTGGAATTTTTCTTCCGGGAAGGTGGCAACTGACGTAACGTGTCGCGTAGTTCTCGCATATCCTCGCGCATGACAGTTGCTGCTGCTTTATCTCCAAGTATATCAACCAAATTTTCCAGGCGATTCGTGTGATCTTTGAGGGAGTGTTCTTTCCAGGCTCCATCAGCCAGGCGCGTAGAAGTATAACGACGAATCAGCTCGCTAATAACTATGTCCGGTTTCTCCAGATTCTTTTCTGGAAGCGGCGTCGTGATAATGGGCTGATCCTTGCGCGGGTATGGCGTACTTTCAGAGCTGTAGAATGACTGTTCAAGGTCATAGTCACCATTTACACGCGCAGCCTGAACTTTCCTTAAAGTCACCTGCATGGCCATATACGACTTGGCTATTGCGAGGGCATTGTCATGGCCGATCTCCTGCCGTTCGAATACGTTATCAGCAAGAAGTTCCGTAATGCTGACGGGGAGCCATGTTTCAATGTCTGTATATGAATTGAGGCAATCTTGGCGCTCACGAGCGGCTTCGAGAAAGAAGGTATCGATCCCGAGCCGTTCGGTAGCTCCATCTGGATGTGTGATATGCACAGAGAAAGGTGCATCATCAGATTGGGCATCACGGTCAAGCAGGTAGCGCAGATAACCATTGATTCGCCTACGGATTTCGTCGGGGGCAACAATGCTTTTGTGCGGCTCATTGAGGATAGCGTCTACTTCGCGTTGTAAAAGCTCTCGTAATTCTTCAAAACTGGACACAGGGTTCACCTTTAATGCCCTTTGAAAACGTGTATGTAGGTCTCGCGCTAGCTTCAGAGCCTGCGCGCGATGCCCCGTACGAAGACTGATGCGGACTTCAGATTTGTTCAGACGACGCACCAGATCGATTGGTAGTCTGCAGCGATAGTAAAAAATTCCCTGCTTGAGGTAAAGAAAGCTCGGAGTCTTGCCTGTGCGGCAGGGCAGAGTGGAGGATGTTTGCGCCATAAATCGACTCATGTGTGACCCCATTTGTGACCCCCCGGAGAGGAAGGTCAAAAGTAAGGGGTCAAAAGGCCGGAAAGGCGCATTTCAAGCCAAGGGAAAACAAAAAAGGATTACAACTATTCAGCTGTAATCCTTGATCTTTTCGTGGTGCCGAGGGCGGGACTCGAACCCGCACAGCAATTGCCACTACCCCCTCAAGATAGCGTGTCTACCAGTTCCACCACCTCGGCGCGAAGCAATGAATTAGCGTATTGCGTTGGTCTTGGCAAGCATTTTTTTAAAAAATTTGTCGGGGCTTGCGCTTAGGGCTTGTAACGAGTAACTTCAGGCCCTCATTGGAGACTGCTCATGGACGAAAGCGTACATAATTTTTTGCGTCGTACAGGCCCTGTTCTGTGTGTGGATATCGGCAGCGGCACTCAGGACGCATTGCTGGCCCGTCCTGGGCTTGAGTGTGAAAACTGGCCGCGTTTTGTATTGCCTTCCCCGGCCCGCATGGTTGCCCAGCGTATCCGCGAGCTGACCCTGCTGCGGCGCGACTTGTGGCTGCATGGCAGCAATATGGGCGGCGGCTTCAGCCAGGCCCTCAAAGAGCACCTGGCCGCTGGGTTCAAGGTTTGGTCTACTCAGGCGGCTTCTCGCGGTATTCATGACCGAGAGGATGTGGTTCGCGCCATGGGGGTTGAGCTGTGCGCCACTTGTCCCGAGGGCTGCGTTCCTGTTTTCCTGTCGGACTACGGGCCGGATTTCTGGGCCGGGCTGTTGCGCGTGGCCGGGCTGCCGCAACCGCACATGGTTCTCGCCGCCGCTCAGGATCACGGTTATCATGTGGAAGGCAACAGGCTGGGCAGAATGCTCATGTGGAGTCGCCTTCTTGCCGAGTCTGCCGACCCTGCAGCCTGGATTTATTCCTCGCCGCCCCCATCGCTGACCCGCTTGCAGCCCCTGCACGACAAAACCGGCGGCCCCGTGGCCGATACCGGGGCCAGCGCCCTGCTTGGCGCGCTGTGCGACAGCGAGGTCATGAACCGCAGCTATCGCGAGGGCATAACCGTCATAAACGTGGGCAACGGGCATACGGTGGCGGCTCTTGTGTACAAGGGGCTCGTGCGCGGTATTTATGAACACCACACGGGCATGCGCAGTCTGGAGCAGTTGCTGGCCGACCTGGAACAGTTCCGCAAGCATTGGCTGCCCGCTGAAGAAGTGCAGGCTACCGGCGGCCACGGCACGGCCTTTGGCCCGTATTGTGAAGAGGCCGGAGGCTACGAGCCTACCTTTATTACAGGGCCACGGCGCGCGCTGCTTCAGGGCCACGGGCGTTTTCTGGCTCCGCATGGCGATATGATGCTGGCCGGCAGCCTGGGGCTGTTATGGGGCTGGGCGCGCACGCATAGCAATTGATTTTCAGGCGCAGCCTGATCCGGCCCGGGGGCTGACCCCGGCAGTTTTGAAAATGCTCCAGAAGGTGAGGAGAGGCATGGAAGTTTTTGATCCAGCGGAACTGTGGAGCCGTGAGCGTATAGAGGAAACTCAGCTTGTCCGGCTGAAAAATACGGTTGCTCAGGCCCGTAAATGCGATTTCTACCGGCAGCGCCTCGACGAAGCGGGAATCGGCCCGGATTCTTTGCGCAGTCTTGATGACCTGCGCCGCATCCCTTTCACCACCAAGGTCGATTTACGCTCCCAGTATCCCACGGGCATGCTCTGCGTGCCTCAGGCCGAGATTGTGCGCATGCACTGCTCAAGCGGCACCACGGGATCGCCCGTGGCCATCTGCCATACGCAGAACGACATCAATTCCTGGGCCGACCTTATGGCGCGCTGCATGCACATGGTGGGCGTGCGCCGTGAGGACGTGTTTCAGAACATGTCGGGTTATGGGCTGTTTACGGGCGGTTTGGGCATTCATTATGGGGCCGAGCGCCTGGGCTGTCTGACCATCCCCGCCGGAGCAGGAAACTCGCGTCGCCAGATTAAGCTGGCCAAGGATTTTCTCACCACGGTAGCGCATATTCTGCCTTCCTATGCGCTTATTCTTGGCGAACACCTGCGCAATATGGGCGAAGACCCGCGTGAATTTCCCCTGCGCATTGCCCTGGTGGGCGCGGAACCGTATACCGAAGAATTTCGCCGCCGCATTGAAGGCCTTTTTGATATGAAGGCCTATAACTCCTACGGCCTTTCCGAAATGAACGGGCCGGGCGTGGCCTTTGAATGCCTTGAGCAAAACGGCATGCACCTGTGGGAAGACGCCTATATTCCTGAAATTGTTGACCCGGAAACAGGCCAGCCCGTTGCCGATGGCGAAGTGGGCGAACTGGTCATGACCTGCCTTTGCCGCCAGGGCATGCCCATTTTGCGCTATCGCACCCGCGACCTCACCCGTTTTCTGCCCGGCCAATGCGGCTGCGGCCGCATGCACCGCCGCATGGATCGCATCCTCGGCCGCGCGGACGATATGTTTATCATCAAGGGCGTCAACATTTATCCCATGCAGGTTGAACAGGTCATCATGACCTTCCCCGAAGTGGGGCAGAGCTATCTTATCCTGTTGGAGAACGATGGCATTGGCGACGTCATGCGGGTGCAGGTGGAAGTGCGCGATGAATTCTTTGTGGAAGACATGCGCGCATTGCAAAATCTGCAAAAAACCATTGCCCAGCGCCTGCGTGATGAAATTCTCATTACGCCCAAGGTTGAGCTTGTACAGAGCAACAGCCTGCCGCGCACTGAAGGCAAGGCCGTTCGCCTGCAAGACATGCGCTGCAAAAAGTAATTCCGGAAACTGTATGGACTTTTTGCCCTTTCCTTTGGCCAGCCTGCTGGCGGGCGCATTCATCAGCCTGTTGGGCTTTGTGCTTTTGCTCAACATTTTCGGCCTGCCCGCCAACTGGGTCATGCTGGGCCTTGTGGCCCTGTGGAAGATGGCCCATCCCGCCTCGGACGCCATGAACATCTGGTTTTGGGTCATGATGATCGGTCTGGCGCTTGTGGGGGAAGCTCTGGAATTGGGGATGCAGATAGTCAAGGCCAAGCGCTACGGTTCAAGCTCGTCAGGCACTTTTGCGGGCATGGTCGGGGCCATTGCCGGGGCCATTTTGCTGGCGCCGCTGTTTTTTGGCCTTGGGGCGCTCATTGGCGCTGTGCTGGGCGCTTGGATTGGCTGTTTTGTTATGGAAATGCTCAAGGGCCGCCCCTTGGGCGAATCGGTGGACGCGGCCTTTGGAGCTATGGTGGGGCGTTTTTTAGGCACAGTATGCAAGTGCGGTGTCGGCGGGGCCATGCTGGCCCTGGCCGCAAGCCGCATCTGGCCTCAAATGCCGGCGCAAACGCTGCCGCTTTCTTCCGATCCGCTGCAATTGGTGCTGGCCCTGGCTAAAGGCGTGTGTTGATATGGCTTCTTTGCTTGACGGACTAGAGATTGTTCTGGTCAAAACCCGTTTTCCTGAAAATATCGGCATGGCCGCGCGGGCCTGCGTTAATATGGGTTGTACATCACTGAGCCTTGTGGATCCCGAGCGGTGGGATAAAGAAAAAGCCCGCCCGCTTGCCACGCCCAAGGGGCAGGATCTGCTGGATGACGTAAAGGTTTATGACGATCTGGCGGAAGCCGTGGCCCCTGCAACCTTGGTGGTGGGAACCACTGCGCGGGTGGGGGGCTGGCGTCAATCCCTGCTTTCTCCGGGGCGTGCCGCGACAGAAGTGGCAGAAGCTCTGGCGCGCGGCGACAGGGTGGCTCTCGTTTTTGGCCCGGAAGACCGGGGCATGAATAATGAAGAAATCACCCATTGCCACAAGCTTGTGACCATACCTACAGACCCTGCGGCCAGTTCGCTCAATCTTGCGCAAGCTGTGCTGCTGTTATTGTATGAATGCGCCAATGCCGTGCGCAATCGCCCCAAAGATGCCAAAAATACCGGAGAAAACCACTCCGGCGGTGGCAGAATGGTTACGGCGGCAGAGCAAGAGCGCCTGATGGAATCGCTCAAGGATATGCTGTTGCGCCTTGACTATTTGCACGGCGACAATCCCGATTATTTTATCATGCCCTGGCGCAGGCTCTTCAGCAGGGCCGGTTTGCGGCGTCATGAGTATGATGCGCTGATGGGCCTGTGCCGTCAGGTACGCCACAAGCTTGGCTGAGCCCGCCCGGCTGCATGCTGTCCAATGTTTACCCGCTGACACCGCGTCAGCGGGTTTTGCTTTTTTGGGGCTTGGCTGCCGATATGGGGGCGTGGTGCAAGGTCGCTCGCGCATTTAAGCTGCGAATGTTTTAAATGGCTGTATGCCGGTGGGCAAAATTGCCCTGTAAGGGCGGTATCACGCTTATGCGCGCAAGAGCGCACACTCGCGGACAGGCCAGCGCGCGCCCGCCGACTGGCGTGGGGGGGGGAATGCCAGATGGCGTAGCGGGGTGGAACGGGGCGACGGTTTCGTGCAGCGGCGGTTTCGTGCAGCGGCGGTTTCGTGCAGCGACGGTTGCCGCGCCAATGGAGTTGAGCCAGGGGCATGTGTTGCGCCAGCTACCGGCTTTGCGTCTGTTGTCAGATTTGCGGTCTAGGGAAAATATTTGTTGGGGAAGTTTTTTTTCACAACATGCATATGCCATTTTGCATATAACATGCTTTTATTATAAATTTATTTGCAAAATGACAAAAGTTCTATGACGCATAAGCATTTTCGTATTGAAATTTAACATGCTATTTTTGCTGATAAAAAATCAACAAGATGCGGTGCTTATATCCATGTGAAATCTTGGTTTACTTTATGCCCTATTTGTTTTTAAGTTCATGCCGAATACTATAGTAATGCTGAATATGCCCGCTGAGTTATTTAAAAATTTAATGGCGGGTTTTGAGGCTGCGTCGCAGCACTGCTGCGCCACGTTAAGGCAAGCTCTTTACGCAGAGTTTTCTTTTTGTTGTATGACAATGCCCAGCCTTTCGGCTGTGGCGTTTTATGAACTATATATTTAAAAGTAACGTTTTTTTGAAGGAGGGGGCATGCGCATAACGCTCACGCACAAATATGTGGGTTCGTTGTTTGGCGCTCTGATTACCTGCTGTGCGGTGGTCTTGTTTGTTTCCATCTATTTTATGAAAGTTCCCATTGAAGATGAGCTGAACAAGGGTATCCGGCGCATGCAGAACGTCATTTTGGAGGCCAACGAGGCCACCAGCAAGCGTTTTACGCAAAGCGCAGCCCTGATTGCCAACGAAGAGAGCATGGTGCTGGCCATTGCGCAAAAAGATCATGCGCTGGCCAGAGAGCTTGGCGAAAAAACCATGAAAATGGCCGGGTCGGACTTTATGACCATTACCGACGAGTCCGGCAAGGTTATCGCGCGTGGGCACTCCGAAAAATACGGTGATAGTGTCATCAATCAGGAGACGGTGGTTATCGCCCTCACGGGCAAGCCCTCTGTGGCTGTTGTGGCGGGAACCATTGTTCCGTTTACCATCCGGGCCAGCCAGCCTGTGGTCTATGAAGGCCGGGTTGTGGGCTCCATCTCCATCGGAACTTCGCTGGTAACGCCTGCCTATCTTGACTGGCTCAAGCAGCTTGCGGGCGTTAACGTCACCATTTTTAAGGGTGACACCCGGATCATGACCACGATTCTGGTCGACGGGCAGCGGGCCGTGGGCACAAAGCTGCAATCGCCCGAAGTTCTTGATGCCGTAATGAAAAAGGGCGAAATTTACTACACCCACAACAAGATTCTTGGGGTGGACTATAACTCCGCCTATTGGCCGGTTAAAGACGCCAACAACCAGATCATCGGTATGTGGTTTGTGGGTGTGCCCATGAGCGATCTTCAGAAGCTTGAAGTCGAAGCCATAGACAAGGCCATCATGGTGGCTTGCGGTCTGCTTGTATTGCAGCTTACCCTGTCGGTCATTGTGGGGCTGAAGGTCAGCGCGCCGGTGGGCAGGATCACCCGCTACGCCCTTGGAGTCGCCGAAGGCAAGCAGGGCCTTACCCTTGATGTCTACAGCAAGGACGATATGGGCCAACTGGCCAATGCCTTGCGCCATATGGAAGAAAACCTGCGCAACCTGGTGCATGAGGCAAGTGAAAAGGCCGAGCAGGCGCGCCTGATGGGCGAAGAAGCGCAGCAGGCCATGGAAGAAGCCAAGCAGGCCCAGGCCCAGGCTGAAATTGCCAAGCGAGAGGGCATGATAAGCGCTGCGGGCCAAATTGAGGGTGTGGTTGAGCGCCTCAATGCTTCCATAAACGATATTGCGGAACAGGTGGACAGCACAGGCGGCGCGTTGAACGTTGCCGTGACCAGGCTGGCGGAAACCGCCACAGCTATGGAAGAAATGAATTCCACCGTGCTTGAGGTTGCCAAAAATGCCGGAGGCGCTGCGGATGTTTCGGCTGCGGCCAAGCTCAAGGCCCAGGCCGGTTCAGAAGTGGTGTCCAAGGCCGTCGGCGGCATACAGGAAGTGCAGCGTCAGTCTTTTGCCCTCAAAGATGGCATGACCCAGCTTGATGAACACGCCAGGGCCATTAGCCAGATCATGAGTGTCATTTCCGACATTGCCGACCAGACCAACCTGCTGGCGCTCAACGCGGCCATTGAAGCGGCCCGAGCGGGCGATGCCGGACGGGGATTTGCCGTTGTTGCCGATGAAGTGCGCAAACTGGCGGAAAAAACCATGGCTTCAACCACAGATGTGGGCAATGCCATCCGCGCCATTCAGCAAAGCGCATCGCAGAGCATTCAGGAAGTGGAACTGGCCGTGCGCAATATCGCTGCCGCCACAGACTTCTCCAACAAGTCCGGCGAAGCCTTGCAGGAAATTGTGGGCATGGTGGATCAGACCGCAGACGAAGTGAGCGCCATTGCCACTGCCAGCGAGCAGCAGTCCGCCACCAGCGAAGAGATCAACAGATCCATTGTGGATGTGAACCACATTGCCGCCACAACCTCTGAATCCATGCACCTGGCCATGGCCGAGCTTGAGGCCCTGCGCAAGCAAGCCCATAGCCTGATAGAACTGATTGAACACATGAAAAACGCCTAGCGGCAAGAGCCACACGGCGACATAACAATAAGAGCGCCCCTTCCGTTTGTGCGGAAGGGGCGCTCGTTATTTCAGTTCGTGGGACGCACGGCTTTTGGCTCACATCAGAGCATTTCAACTTTGAAAAAAGTTTATTTTCAAAGTTCATCTGCTCTAGATAAAGTACGGCGTCTGGCCTGCCTCAGATCAGGCCTATCCTTGTAACATACTGAAGTAAAATAATGGTTTTAGGGGGTGGGGGTGTGGGGGAGGAGACCC
>CAZFCC010000023.1:24238-36719 GCA_964517635.1 uncultured Desulfovibrio sp.
AAAGGGGCCCTCCCCCACAAAACATTTCAGCGAAAATATACATTTTCAAAGGTAATCTGCTCTACACGTTGAACAGGAAATGCATGACATCCCCGTCCTTGACCACATATTCTTTGCCTTCCACGCGCAGCACGCCGCTGGCGCGGCAGGCGGCCTCGCTTTCGTGGCCCATGTAGTCCTGATAGGAGATGACCTCGGCCCGGATGAAGCCGCGTTCAAAGTCCGTATGAATAACCCCGGCTGCCTGGGGGGCTTTCCAGCCCTTTTGGATAGTCCAGGCGCGCACTTCCTGGGGCCCGACGGTAAAGTAGCTGCAAAGGCCCAGCGTTTCGTAGCCAGTGCGGATGATGCGCACAAGGCCGCTTTCGTTAATGCCGTAAGACGACAGCATTTCGGCCTGTTCGGCATCGGACAGGCCTTGCAGTTCTTCTTCCAGCTTGGCGCAAATGCAGGCAAAGCCCGCCTTGCGTTCGACGGCAAAGCTTTTGAGGGTTTCCACAAAGGCGTTGCCTTCGGCCACGGCGTTTTCATCCACGTTGGCGCAGTAAATAACGGGCTTGGCGGTCAGCAGGCCGAGCTCGCGCCATGAGCTTGCAAAGGCATCGTTGTTATCCGGCAGGGCGAAATCGCGGGCTGCTTTGCCGTCATCAAGATGCGCCAGCAGGGTCTGCATTACTTCGGCGGCAGCCTTGGCGTCCTTGTTGCCCTTGGACATCTTTTGCAGACGTTCAAGGCGTTTTTCAACGCTCTGCAGGTCGGCCAGCAAAAGCTCTGTTTCAATGGTGTCCACATCACGCAGGGGGTCAACGCCGCCGTCAACGTGGGTGATATTTTCATCCTCAAAGCAGCGCACCACATGCACAATGGCCGAGCATTCGCGAATATTGCCCAAAAACTGGTTGCCGAGGCCTTCGCCCTTGCTGGCTCCCCGCACAAGACCGGCAATGTCGATAAAATCCACACTGGCATTGATGGTTTTTTGCGGCTTGGCCTTGTTGGTCAGAGCCTGCAGGCGCGCGTCCGGCACGGCCACCGTGGCCTTGTTGGGCTCGATGGTGCAGAATGGGTAGTTGGCGGCCTGGGCGTTCTGGGCCTTGGTAAGGGCATTGAAAAGGGTGGACTTGCCCACGTTGGGCAGACCGACGATACCTATGCTGAGGGCCATGCTTTCTCCTGAATTGTCACCAGTCAAGACCCGGCGGGCGTCCGGCCGCACGTGCGCGGCTGCTATGGGGATCTGTTTTCCGGGTCGGTATGCGTACTGTCCTGCCATTATGCTCGCGCGTCATCCGCTACAAAAGAGCGTCATCCGCAGCTTGTCTTATGGTAGGGGGCTGGCGCGGCGGCGAAAGATTTCAGCGGGCCTTGCCAACAAGTGGAGGCCCGGCGCATGCGCCGGGCCGGGCTTGTTATAGACAGAACGGGCCAGCAAGGCAAGAAACTTACTGCAGGCGGGTATTCACCGAGGGCATGATGCCGCCTTTGCCGCCGGGGGTGGGGTCGCGCAACAGCGGCAGCAGGTCTTCGGTAATGGGAACCGTGCCGGAACCCATAGCCAGCACTTCATTGCTGGTGGTGTGGATAAGCCGGATATTGAAGCGCACCTGTTCGCCGCTGACCACATAGGTTCCGGCCATGATGGCCTGGCTTGTGCCGATTTTATTGGCCAGGCGGTTTACGTCGCGCGTAAGGATGAATTCGCCTTTTGTTTTGTCAAAATAGATGTCGCGTCCCTTGCGCAGTTCCTGAAAGCGGTAGCCCGCGTTGATAAGCCAGCGCGATATTTCTTCCATCATCTGCCGCGCCAGGGGCGAGGCCTCATTGAGGTCATTGAGGTTGGCGGGGGTTGTGCCCATGATCATTATATTGGCGCGGGCCAGGGCCTGTTGATTTTTTTTGCTTTCGGCCGGGTCTGTGCCTGCGTAGCGCATCATGAGCTGTTCGTCGAGCTGCTTGGCTATCCTGGTGGCCGCCGTGGGCACGTTGCCTGCGGCAGCGGCGGTCAGCGGCAGCAGCAGGGCAGCTATGACAAGAATGACAACAAAATAAAGCCTCATGACACTATCCTCAGCGCATGGTGCGCAGCAAAAGTTCAATACCGCCCATTTCTCGTTCAATAACTTCCAGCTCTGCGGTGGTGCGGCAGGTGGAAAGAGCTTGGGCATAAGATTGGCGGGCCAGCTCATAACGGCCCTGATCGCGATAGGCGCGGGCCTGTTTCAGATATTTGGCGCTGATGTTTGGCCCCTGATCAGCTGATTTTTTGGGCTGTGCGGCGGATTTTGCCGGGCCGCTCTCGTAGGTGGAGAGACTCTGGGCCATGGCCTCCGGGCCGTCCGGGTGTGCCGCAAAAAGCGGCCCAGCCGCAAGGGCGGCAAGAATAATACCAAAGATACGTAAGGTACATTTACAACGCATGGCTGCTTTCCGGCATTATTTGCCCTGTTTGATGGCGATATTGCCGCTGTTGATGGCACTGGCTGGCGTGTACAGCGAAGGATACAGGCCACCGCCTTGTGCCGCTGGCTTGGCGCCCGAAGCTGTGGACACGCTTGAGCTTGGTGCTGGCGGAGCGGGTTTTGGCGCTGGCGGTTCTGTTTTGCCCATGCGGGCCACAATGGGCGTGTTGACGAGCACAAGCTGCCCCGTGCGCATGACAAGGCCGTCGGTGGCCCGCACAAGACGAGCGTTAACGAAGGTGGCGTCCTTGTCCACATAATAGGTTCCAACAACAAGAGCCGCCCATTTCTGCCCAACGGGAATGACCGCATTTTCAATAAGGGCCAGGTCGTCGCGCCCGCCCACAACGGCAATATGGCCCGTCAGGCGGTATTCGCGCGCTGGAAAGCCCCGCTGGTTGAATTCGTAAAACATGGCTTCGCCCATGAGCCTGCCCAAGGGCGAGCTGCGCGACGTGCTGTTTTCGTCCACAAAAGACGTGGGCATGGCCACAAAGCCCTGCAAGGCGTCATTGGGCATGGTGGCGAGCATTTGGTCTGCCAGCTCGCGAAACTTGAGCTTCAGCTCCACGGCATCGGTATAGCCGGGATCATTGGCAGAAGGCGGCGCTTTGGAGCAGCCGGGCAGCAGGGGCAGCGCAAGGGCGCAGATGAGTATAAAACGCAATAGACCGTGCATGGCAACCTCAAGTGGTGTTCTGTCATACTTATCGGCCCCCGCCCGATAAACTTCAGTGGGGGAGTGAAAAATCGGGCGCTTGCCCGTCCCTGTTCAAAAAAATATGCAAAACGCGTTCCAGTGGCAGAGCGCGCTGTCTGCTTGGCTTGCGGTATGAAATAGCTTACAAGACCCTTTTAAAGGATATGGCGCCGCAGCGCCGCCAAGTTTTTTCATCTGGGAGAAGGTATGGGCAGGAATACCAGAGCGATACGCCTTGGCGGCGTGCGCGTGGGCGGCGGCGCGCCGGTTGTTGTGCAAAGCATGACCAATACCGACACCCGCGATGCGCAGGCCACCCTGGGGCAGATTGCCCGTCTGGAGGCCCGTGGCTGTGAGGTGGTGCGTCTGGCCGTGCCCGATGCCGCGGCCGTTGCGGCCCTGCCCGCCATCCGCGCCGGTACATCCCTGCCGCTCATCGCCGACATACACTTTGACTACCGCCTTGCCGTGGGCGCGCTGGAGGCGGGCCTTGAAGGGCTGCGCATCAATCCCGGCAATATCGGCCCCAAGGCCCATGTGGACAGGGTGGTAGACGCGGCCAAGGCGCACGGCGCGGTTATTCGCGTGGGCGTCAACTCCGGCTCGGTGGAAAAAGACATCCTGCGCAAGTTCGGCGGGCCTTGCCCCGAAGCTCTGGTGGAAAGCGCCCTTGGGCATGTGCGCCTGCTGGAGGCCCGCGCTTTTTACGATACCAAAATTTCCCTCAAGTCGTCCTCTGTGTTGGATACCCTGAGCGCCTACCGCCTGCTGGCGGCTGCCTGCGATTATCCTGTCCATATCGGCATTACCGAGGCCGGGGGCCTCATACGGGGAACGGTCAAGTCCGCCGTGGGGCTGGGCATTTTGCTGCACGAGGGCATAGGCGACACCCTGCGCGTTTCACTGACGGCCGACCCCGCCGAAGAAGTGACCGTGGCCTGGGAAATTCTGCGGGCTCTGGGCCTTCGCTCTCGCGGGCCGGAGATTATTTCTTGCCCAACCTGCGGCCGCACCGAGATTGACCTTTTTTCTCTGGCGCGCGCTGTAGAAGATCGGCTTGCAACCTCCACCGCCTCCATAAAGGTGGCGGTTATGGGCTGCGTGGTCAATGGGCCCGGCGAGGCGCGCGAGGCTGACCTGGGCGTGGCCGGTGGCCGCGACAAGGGCATTATTTTCCGCAAAGGCGAAATCATCCGCTCTGTAAAAGGGCAGGAAGCCTTGCTGGCGGCTTTTATGGAAGAACTGCAATCACTGCTTAACGAAAAGGAAAATACCTAATGCGCTTCAGCTCCTGCTATATTCCCACGCTCAAAGAATCTCCGGCCGATGCGGAAGTGGTCAGCCACAAGCTGCTGCTGCGGGCGGGGATGGTGCGGCGGCTTACATCCGGCCTCTATATCTATCTGCCCCTGGGCCTGCGGGTCATAAACAAAATCAGCCGCATTGTGCGCGAAGAAATGGAAAAAGCCGGTTTTCGCGAACTGCTCATGCCCATGGTGCAGCCCGCCGACCTGTGGAAAGAAACGGGCCGCTGGGAACACTACGGCAAAGAACTGCTGCGCTTCAAAGACCGCAATGAGCGCGAATACTGCCTCGGGCCCACTCACGAAGAAGTCATCACCGACCTTGTGCGCGGCGAAGTACGCTCTTACCGTCAGTTGCCCGTGCGCCTGTATCAGATCCAGACCAAGTTTCGCGACGAAATACGCCCCCGCTTCGGTCTTATGCGCGGGCGCGAATTTGTGATGAAAGACGCCTATTCTTTTGACGCCACTGACGAAGCTGCCGAAAAAAGCTATAAAATCATGTATGATGCCTACATGAGTGCTTTTAGTCGCCTTGGCCTGCGTTTTCGCGCGGTGGAAGCCGACACCGGCTCCATCGGCGGCAGCTTTTCCCACGAATTTATGGTGCTGGCCGACACGGGCGAAGACACCATCGCCTTTTGTCATGACTGCCAATACGCCGCCAACGTGGAGCGGGCCGAAGTGGTCTGGCGGGGCAGCCCCGCTACGGCGGAGTGCCCGGCCATGGAAAAAATCGCCACGCCCGGCGCGCACAGTGTGGAAGACCTGACGGCCCTGCTGGGCGTTCCTGCCAGCGCCATCGTCAAGACCATGCTGTTCAAGGTAGACGGCCAGACCGTGGCCGTGCTTGTGCGCGGCGACCGCGAGGTCAACGACATCAAGCTGAAAAACCTGCTCAAGGCGCAGGACGTGGAGCTGGCTGACGCCGCAACTGTGCAGGCCGTTACCGCCGCTCCCGTGGGCTTTGCCGGGCCTGTGGGCCTTGGTGTGCCCGTCTATGCCGATGCCGAACTTCAGGGCGCTACGGATTATGTGGTGGGCGCCAACGCTGCCGACGCCCACATAAAGCATGTGGATCTCGCCCGTGATGCCTCGGTGACCGCCTGGGCAGACCTGCGCGCCATCACCGCCCATGACCAGTGCCCCCGCTGCGCTGGCCGCATGGAGCTGACCAAGGGCATTGAGGTGGGGCATATCTTCATGCTCGGCCTCAAGTACAGCGAAGCCATGCACGCAGTTTTCCTGGATGAAAACGGCAAGGAGCAGACCATGATTATGGGCTGCTACGGCATTGGCGTTTCCCGCGTGGCCGCCTCCGCCATTGAGCAGAACCACGACGAAAACGGCATTGTTTTCCCGCCGCCGGTGGCTCCTTTTGAATGCGTGCTGCTCAACCTTGACCCCCGCAGCGAAGAGGTCAACGCCAAGGTTGAAGAAATCTACGCCCTCTTGCAGGGCATGGGCGTCGAAGTGCTGCTGGACGACCGCGAAGAACGCCCCGGCGTTAAATTCAAGGATGCAGACCTGCTGGGCATTCCCATGCAGCTTGTGGTGGGCGGCAAGGGCCTTGGACGCGGCATTGTGGAATGCAAAGACCGCCGCACAGGTGAAAAGGGCGAACTCTCTGCCGCCAGCCTGGAACAGGACTTTGTGGCCTGGGCTGAAAAAGTGCGGCAGGGCTGGGCCAGTCGCTAGGTAGACCAACGGAATACTTTGTGTGGGGGAGGGCCCCTTCGAGATATAGAGTGTTTTTATTTGGAATACTTTGTGTGGGGGAGGGCCCCTTTTGTAAAAGGGGCTCCTCCCCCACGCCCCCACCCCCTAAAACTTTTATTGGGGGCCAGTCAGCCACATAAAATTCATTTTTCGCCGCCTACAGGCGCGTTTTTTCATTATGTGCAGCGGCCTTCTGCGAACTTCGCCGCAGACTTCGCCAGACGCTTCGGCAGACATTGTACCAGACAATTTACCAGACATTTCGCCGGATATTTCTTCGGCTTCCCGTCTTCCCTCCCTGACATCAAAAAGATATGCTGCCAAAACATCATGCAGGAAGCCATACTAACCGTCCGTGAACTCACGGAACAGCTGCGCAAAAGCCTTGAAGGGCGTTTTCCCTTTGTCTGGGTACGGGGTGAGGTGACCAATTTCTCACGGCCCGGCTCGGGGCATGTCTACTTCAGTCTCAAAGATCAGGATGCGCAACTGCAATGCGTCTGGTTTCGGCACATGCAGCGCCAGGCCGACCAAGGTTTTGACCCGCTTACCGGGGAAGTTTTTGACCAACCCCGGCCTTCACCCCTCGAACTTTTACGCAATGGGCTGGACGTGCTTTGCGCCGGGCGCATCAGCGTATATGCGCCGCGCGGGCAATACCAGCTTGCTGTGGAGTTGGTGCAGCCCGCAGGCGAAGGGCTGCTGGCGCAGGCTTTTGAAGAAAGCAAGCGCAAGCTCGCCGCTCTGGGCTATTTTGACCATGGGCGCAAGCGCCCGTTGCCGAGAGATCCGCAGCGGGTGGCTCTTGTTACCTCGCCCACCGGGGCAGCCATTCATGACTTTCTCGAGCTGGCTCGCGACCGGGGCAGTGGTTCGCGTATCCGTCTTTTCCCTGCGCTGGTGCAAGGGGCCGAGGCGGCTCCGGCCATTGTTCGCGCTCTGGCCCAAGCCAATGCCCAGGCCGGGCAAAGCGACGGGCCGCAGGTCATCGTGCTTGTGCGCGGCGGCGGCTCGCTGGAAGATTTGTGGGCCTTTAACGAAGAAAGCGTTGCAAAAGCCATTTTTGAATCTGGCCTGCCTGTGCTTGCGGGCATCGGCCACGAAGTGGACGTGACCTTGGCCGACATGACCGCCGACATGCGCGCTGCCACCCCAAGTCACGCCGCCCAATTGCTCTGGCCGCCGCGCCTTGAACTGCACCAGCGGGTAGACGAGGCCCGTTTGGCTCTGCGCCGCGCCATGGAACGCCGCCTCGAATCTGTGGGGCAGCGCTTGCGCGAGCAGGAAAAAGCGCTGAGCTGGTTTTCGCCCCAGCGCCACCATGAACGCCTGTACGAGCGCCTTGCCACCCTTGACGCCGCCCTTGCCAGAACAACGCGGCATTGGCTGGAAAGCAAAGAAACGCGGACAAACCAGCTCGAGCGCGCTCTGCGCGGTTCTTTCAGCCTGGAAAAGCTTGATATTTTTGATGCTCGCCTGGAGCATCTGGGCGCGCGCTTGCATGCTGCTTTGCCCCGTCTGGCCGATGACCGGCAGCGTGCCCTGGAGCATGCCGCTCAGCGCCTGCAAAGCGCGGCCAGAAATCATGTGGCGCAGTACGAACGCCACCTGGATGTACTTGGGGCGGCCCTTGAAGCGGGCGATCCCCTCATGCCGCTTTCTCGTGGTTACGCGCTGGTAAGCGCCGGCGGCGGCCTTGTGCGCTCTGTGGAAACAGCCCCGCCCGGTACAAAAATCGAGGTGCGCCTTGCTGACGGCAGCCTGGCCGCCGTGGTCGACAGTGTGCACCGCACCGGGCGCGGCAAAAGGAAGAAAACATGAAAAATATTTTGTATATACAGCCTGTGTGCAGGGCTTTTGCCACACGGCTCGTGCTGCTGCTCGCGCGATTACCCCTCCTGCCACCCGCGCGATTGCCCTTGCTGCCGCCCGCGCGATTGCCCATATTGCTGCTGCCCATATTGCTGCCAGTGCTGCTGGCATGGGTGATTTTTTTCGGCAGCCCGGCCCTGGCCGCTCCGCAGCTGAGCCTTGAGGCTCCGGCCACAGTAGCCAGAGGCGACGCCTTTCTGGCCCTGGCCGTCAGCAACGAAGCCGTGCCGAGCTTCAGCTTTAGCTGGATGGGAAAAAGCTATACGGCCACGGCCCTGGCTGTAGAGTCTGTTGCCGGTGCGGCGCCGCGCTGGCAGGCGGTCATTCTGCTGCCCGTGCCTCTGGACGCCAAAGAAAGCGACCTTACTCTTGGCGTAGGCCTTGCGGCAGGGCAGGGCAGCGGTAAAAAATCCGGCGCTGCCGGGCAGCTTGCCACACAGGGCATCCGCCTTTACGACAAGGCCCGCCCGGTGCAAAAGCTTACGGTGGATAAAAAATATGTTGATCCGCCTGCGGCGCAGATGGAACGCATCAAGGCCGACAGGGAGCTTGTGCGAAAAACCCTTGCGCAGTATACGCCCGAGCGCCTGTGGACGCTGCCCTTTGAAAAACCCGTACCCGGCGATGTTTCGAGCCTGTTTGGCCTGAAGCGCGTGTTTAACGGCCAGCCGCGCGGCCTGCATCGCGGGCTGGATTTGCGCTCTGCCGAAGGCACGCCCATTGTGGCTTGTGCCGATGGCAGGGTCGCCTTGACCGGGGATTTGTACTTCTCGGGCAATGTGGTGTACATCAATCACGGCGAAGGGGTTTTCACTGCTTATCTTCATATGTCAAAAATTCTGGTCACCCAGGGCCAGCCTGTACGCAAGGGCGAGGTAATTGGCCTGGTAGGGGCCACTGGCCGCGCTACCGGGCCGCATCTGCACCTTTCTTTATTGGTGCAGGGTGTTTCTGTTGACCCACAGCCTTTTCTGGCCGTAAATTCCGCTGCTGCAACAGCGCCCCCGGCTGTTTCGGGCATGGCCGCGCAAGACGCCAACACAGGAAAGTAGACTGCATGAGCGCCAAAAACGACAATCTTTTTGAAAAAAAACTGGCCCGGCTTCAGGAAATCGTGGGCGCGCTGGAATCAGGCGATCTGCCGCTTGAAAAGGGCATGGCCCTGTATAAAGAAGGCGCCACCTGCGCACGCTATTGCCGCCAGCAGCTCGACAAGGCCCGCCACGAACTGGAGATATGGCAAGATGGCCAGGCAAGCCCCATGAATGTTCAGAGTGGCCTGACCGGGGAATATCCTGATGATGAAGCTGAAGAAGCCGAGGAAGCGTAGGAGGCTCAACAGGTGATGATGCCAGTATCCCGGATGAAGGAACTTTTGCGCGAGCGCGGGCAAATGGTGGAAGAACATCTTACCGTCTGCCTTGATGGCCGCGCTGTGCCGCAGCGCCTCAAGGACTCCATGTTGTACAGTCTTCAGGCTGGCGGCAAACGCCTGCGCCCCGTGCTTTGCCTGAGTACAGCCGCCATGTGCGGTCTACCGCTGCGCGATGCCTTGCCTTTTGCTTCGGCCATCGAAATGATTCATACCTATTCGCTGGTGCATGACGACCTTCCGGCCATGGACGATGACGACCTGCGGCGCGGTAAGCCCTCAAACCACAAGGCTTTTGACGAGGCCACAGCCATTCTTGCGGGCGATGGCCTGCTGACGGATGCGTTTTTGATGATGTGTCGCAGCCCCCTGGCTCCGCCGCGCGTGTTGCGGGCCATCAGCGAACTGGCCTTGGCCGCCGGTTCTTCCGGCATGGTGGGCGGGCAGGAATGGGACATGATATTTACCGGAAAAGATCAAGTAACTATTGAAGAATTGCGCGGCATTCACGCCATGAAAACAGGCGCGCTTCTGCGGGCTTCGTGTGTATGCGGGGCCATGCTGGCTGGGGCTTCGGATGAAGACCTGGCTGCCATCGGCTCTTATGGTGCAGCCCTTGGCGTGGCGTTTCAGATTGCCGATGACATCCTTGACGTGGTGGCCGACACCGCTACCCTGGGCAAACCCGTGGGCAGCGACGAAGCCCAGGGCAAGATGACCTATCCCGCGCTGCTGGGCCTTGAGCAAAGCCGCGCTCTAGCGCGAGAGCAAGCCGAGGCTGCCAAGGGCGCGCTTGCGCCTTTCAGCGGAGACGAGGCTGAATTTTTGCGTGCATTGGCCGATTATACGGTCACCAGGGCGGCCTGACATGTCTGATACACATACAATGACAGCTCAGGATATTTCTGTGGGGATCCCCCAGGCGGCACAGGCTGCGGATATGCCTAAACCTGACGTGCGGGATGAAAAACCGCCGGTCTCCTTTCTTGACGATATTGAGCGCCCCTCGCAGCTCGTGGGCATGGATGATGCCGCGCTTGCGCAGTTGGCGGTCGAGGTGCGTCAGCGCATCATTGATGTGGTTTCGCGCAACGGCGGTCACCTTGCGCCGTCTCTTGGCGTGGTGGAACTGACGCTGGCGCTTCTTTCTACTTTCAATCTTGAAGAAGACAAGCTGGTGTGGGACGTGGGGCATCAGGCCTATGCCCACAAGCTGCTTACCGGCAGAGCGCGGGAATTTCACACCCTGCGGTCTTTTGGCGGCATTTCGGGCTTTCCGCGCATGGCTGAGAGCCCCTATGATCATTTCGGCGTGGGGCATTCCTCAACGTCCATTTCTGCCGCCTTGGGCATGGCTCTGGCCCGCGACCTTTCCGGGCTCAAGCACCACGTGCTTGCCGTCATTGGCGATGGTTCCCTGACGGCGGGCGAAGCCTTTGAGGGGCTTAACCTGGCCGGGCATATGGGGCGGCGGCTTATCGTGGTGCTCAATGACAACGAAATGTCCATTTCGCCCAATGTGGGGGCGCTTTCCCTCTTCCTGAGCCGCACGCTTTCGCGGCGCTGGGTGCGCCAGACCCGCAAAGAAGTGCTCAACTTTTTGCGCTCCATACCCCGTATCGGCCAAAAGCTGGCTGTGTACGCCATGCGCGGCGAGTGGAGCTTCAAGTCTTTCTTTACGCCGGGCATGCTGTTCGAGGCCTTTCGCTTTAACTATATCGGCCCGGTGGACGGGCATGATCTGCCGAGCCTGCGCCGTCATTTGCAAATGGCGGCGGCTGTTGAAGACGGGCCCGTGCTGCTGCATGTGCGCACGCAAAAAGGCAAAGGCTACGCCCCGGCAGAAAAAAATCCCACTCTCTATCATGGGGTGGGCCTGTTCACGCCCGAAACCGGAAAACCAGTGCCTTCTACGGCCAAAGTGCCGTCATTTACCGGAATTTTCAGTAAAACTTTGGTAGAACTTGCTGAAAAAGATGAAAGAATTATCGCCATTACGGCCGCCATGCCCGAAGGAACCGGTACAGACAGTTTTCGTCAGCGCTTTCCCGACCGCTTTGTGGACGTGGGCATTTGCGAGCAACATGCCGTAACCTTTGCCGCTGGGCTTGCCAGCCAGGGCTACAGGCCAGCGCTTGCCATTTATTCCACGTTTTTGCAGCGTTCTTATGATCAGGTGGTGCACGACGTCTGTATCCAGAATCTGCCGGTCACTCTTTGCGTGGATCGCGCGGGGCTTGTGGGCGAGGACGGAGCCACCCACCACGGGGCTTTCGACATCGCCTATCTGCGGCATATCCCGCAGATGAGCCTGCTGGCGCCGCGCAATGAGGATATGCTGCGCCACTGCCTGTTCACCTCGCTGAACCACGGTGGCCCCTGCGCGCTGCGCTACCCCAGAGGTGCTGGTTTTGGTGTGCCCTTTGACAGCCAGCCGCGCCTGCTCACTCCCGGTAGGGGAGAGATGCTTCAGGACGGGGAAAATATCGCCATCATTGCCGTGGGCAACCGCGCCCATCCCGCGCTGGAGGCGGCGGCGCAGGCAGAGCAGACGCTGGGCTTCCGGCCTCTGGTTTTTGATCCCGTGTGGCTCAAGCCCTTGCCTGAAGAACAGCTTGCCTCCATCGCGCGCCGTTTTGACCGCATTCTTTTTGTGGAAGAAGGCGTTCTGGCTGGCGGTTTCTCGTCGGCAGTGCTGGAGTTTTATGCGGACAAGGGCCTTTTGCGCGGTCAGCGCATCAAGCGCCTTGGCCTGCCCGACAGCTTTGTGGAGCACGGCAGCCAGTTGCGCTTGCGCGAGTTGGTCGGCCTGCGCACAAAGAATATTGCTGCGGCCATTGTGGAACTGGCAGGGCAGAAGTAGCGGGGGATGCGCCTGCGCGGTGAGGAAGCGCCTGTCGGCGGGGGATTGCGCCATGCGCGGAGGTGGGTTGCAGTAGGCTGTGACACACTGCGCGGCGGGGAATTGCGCGACGCGCTGGAATCGGATGAGAGAAGGGGAAGGGCTTGTCCTTTGGGATAGGGCTTTTGTCGCCCTGCGGGCGCGGGGTTTTTT
>CAZFCC010000024.1:0-20312 GCA_964517635.1 uncultured Desulfovibrio sp.
TCCCAGGTACGGCGTTTCATTTTCTTCCTCCAATGCTGGAAGAAAACTACCTTAACAGGACGGCCTTGTTAATGGGGGGCAGTATAACCGGCCCCGCCTTGCCGCCCGCCGCGCAGGCGGCCAAAAGTAAATTAAACAATAAGCCCTCGTGCCCGCAGGGCACACATTCCCCCTCTCGAAGAACGGGCTTTTCCGCCTTGCCGCCCGCCGCGTAGGCGTCTACCCCCGCTGCGTAGGCGACCCAAACTAAATAAAAAACAAATGGCCCTATGCCATAATCTCCACAATACCCGCCGCCAACACATGCCCCTGGTCGTCATACACAGCCGCCACCTGTCCGGGGGCGGAAGGAAATTGCGGTTCCGCAAAACGTATATCCAAACGCCCCAAGGCATCCAACGTCACCTCAGCGGGCGACGGCCTCTGCCTGTGCCGCAGGCGAACCAGCAGTTCTCCAGTCCAATAACGCGGCGACAAAGACACGTTGGCCACGCCCGTGCGGCAGCGCGTGACGCCCAACAGGGCGCGCGGCCCCACCACAAGGGCATTGGCTGCACTATCCTTGGCAAGCACATACAAAGGCTCACTATGGGCGATACCCAAGCCCTTACGCTGCCCTTCAGTATAGCGCCAGAGGCCCTTGTGCCGGGCGATTTCGCGCAACCCTCCCGCAGCGTCACGCAAAAAAACAGGGCCCGGGCCGGGCGGCACAAGGGCCGCCTGCTGCCAACGGCGCTCGAGAAAAGGCCGATAGGCATCGGCGGCGCACTGGCCCGCTGACGCCGCGAGAGGCGGGGCGAAACAAATATCCTGGCTCTCATGAGGAACCGGCACAGCCAGCCCCGCACAGGCCACAATTTCACGGCTGCGGGCCTTATCCTGCTGCGCCAGCGGAAAACAGGCCAATGCCAGCCGCTCGCGCGGCACGAGGCTCAAAAAATAGCTCTGATCCTTGGCCGCGTCATGCGCCGCAGCCAGCAGAGGCAGATGCACGCTGCGCGCCCCCTGCGCATGCGCCACATCAGGCCGCCCTTGCGCACTGCTCTCATGACCGACCTGCACGCCCTGCCGCTCGTTCAGGCAGTCGCCGTCAGCAGCCGAAACGCCGACATGGCGGAAAGCAACATCATTGGGAGAAACGCTGTCATTGGCGGAAAGAAGCGGAAGGCCGGAAGGGGAAGAAACACCGCCGCCATCGCCGAGAATACCAGCATCACCAGGAACCGGTGCGGGCTCAATGGGCGCCTCCGCTGGCCGGGCCAGCGCCGCATCTTCCGGCGCGAGGGCCAGCCGTGCATAGTGGCCGGTAGCCAGTTTTTGGGCGCCAAGGGCCATGGCGGCATCAAAAAGAGCGCCGAACTTTATGGCGCGGTTGCACAGGGCGCAGGGATTGGGCGTGCGCCCCGCCGCATAGGCAGCGGCAAAGGGAGCCAGCACTTCACGCTCAAAAACCGGCCTCAGGTCTGCCACATGCAAGGGCACGCCAAGGGCCGCGCAGGCCACAGCAAGGCCGGGCGGTGGCTCAGGGGCGACATCTGGCAAAAAAAGACCGTGCAGCGCCACGACCCTGTGTCCTGCCTGTTGCAGCATGACAAGGGCACAAAGACTGTCTACGCCGCCGCTCACGGCCACGGCTATGGTGCTGCCGGGATTGGCGAGGCTGCCCGAACTGCCGGGGCTGCCAGGATGGGGGGGTAGGCTGTTGCCGTTAGACATGCTACGATCTCTGCCGCCGCAATCCACAAGTTTTCCAGTAGATTTCGGCATGGACAACGGACGGCGTTTTTGGCGTCAAGACACCAGTAAAGTTTTTGTAAGGGGAACAAGTACGGCGGGAGGGGCAGTTTTGTGAAACAACGCTGCCCCTCCCGCCGTAAAAACTGTCTGCTCCAGTGCAGCTAGCGCCTCGATGCTTACCAAACAATCGGCAAGGCCCCAACCATCATCGGGCGGCAAGGACTTATCGCCAAATCATTGCCGATCATTTCAGGTGTAAAATCGTCATCTTTGCCGGACAATTACCTTTTGAGCCAGCGTTATGTCCTGCAGGCTCTGCTTTTGGCCCCCTCCGCATCAGATCAAAAAATTCCTGTAACAGATTGCAACAGGAATAAAGGTTTTGGGGGGTGGGGGCGTGGGGGAGGGCCTTTTTTATAAAAGGGGCCCTCCCCCACAAAACATTTCAAACGCTAACAGCCCTACAAAATCTGGTTCAGGAACTGCCGCAGGCGGGGATGGCGGGGGGTAGTAAACAGGGTTTCCGGTCTGCCCTGCTCGACGATCTGCCCCTGATCCATAAAAATGAGGCGGTCGGCCACGGTGCGGGCAAAACCCATTTCGTGGGTGACGCAAACCATGGTCATGCCTTCTTCAGCCAGTTTGACCATAACGTCCAGCACTTCGCCCACCATTTCTGGGTCAAGGGCGGAAGTGGGTTCGTCAAAAAGCATGATGTCGGGCTGCATGGCCAGCGCACGGGCAATGGCCACACGCTGCTGCTGCCCGCCGGAGAGCATGGCCGGATACACATTGGCCTTTTCGCTGATGCCCACTTTTTTCAGCAGGCCCAGCGCGCGGGTTTCAGCTTCTTCGCGCGAAAGCTTGCGCAGTTTGATGGGCGCGAGGGTCAGGTTTTCCAGCACGGTCTTGTGCGGAAAAAGGTTGAACTGCTGAAAGACCATGCCCAGATTCTGGCGCACCTGGTTAATATCGTTGTCCGGGCTCATGATATTCTGGCCTTTGACCACAATACTGCCCTGGTCGATTTCTTCCAGGCGGTTGATGGAGCGCAGCAGGGTTGATTTTCCCGAACCGGAAGGCCCGATAATAACCACCCGCTCGCCGGTGGCCACCTCAAGACTCACGTCCTGCAGGGCGGGCAGCGAACCAAAATATTTCCACACATTGCTGATGGTAATGATGGGCGCAGGGGCGGCCTGCGTGGCCGTAGTGCTACTTTCCGTCATAATAATTCAGCCTGGCTTCCATAATGCTCACGGTTTTGGAAAGAATGAGCGTGATAACAAGATACATAAGGGCCACCACTGTGTACGTTTCAAAGTAGAGATAGGTGGTTCCCACAAAGCTTCTGGCGCGCTGCATGATGTCGGGAACAGCCATGATAGACACGAGAGAGGTGTCTTTGAGCATGGCTATGCACTCGTTACCCACGGGCGGCAGAATAGTGCGCATGGCCTGCGGCAGAACCACATAGCGCATGGTCTGAAAGCCGTTGAAGCCCAGCGAGCGCGCAGCTTCGCTCTGCCCTTTGCTGATAGCGGTGATACCCGCGCGAAACACTTCACCCATATACGCGCCGTAGCAAAAGCTGATGGCCACCACGGCAGAGGTAACGCCGCTGACCTGCACAAAACGTGAAAGCGCATAATAGATGTAAAAAATCTGCACCAACAAAGGAATGCCGCGGATCACTTCCACATAGGTGGAGGCGATAAGGTTGATCAGGCGATTATTTGAAATACGCCCGAGGCCGGTGAGCAGGCCAAGAGGCACGGCACAACAGATGGAAAGAACGGTTATCCTGAAGGTGATAAGAACGCCGTCCGGCAGATAGAGCAAAATGCGCAAATAGGGTTCGGGCCAGAGCAGGCACAGGGCGAACAAGGTGGAAATCGCCCCGACAAGGGCAATAGACCAGGCATTGATGAGCCGCCATTCGCGAGGGTCAGGGATGGAGGCTCCCTCCGTGACCATAATGATGTTGCCCTTGCTTCCGTCTTTTTTGTCGTGCATCACAATCCTTCAGATCAATACGGCTGCGGAGTCCGAGCCATGCGGCCCGGACTCCCATGAAACCATAATGGCTGGCCTGCGTTAGTCGGCCTTGCCCATCCACTTCTCAAGTAGCTGGGCCTCTACGCCCGAAGCCTTGACCGCCTTAATACCCTTGTTGAGCTTTTCCACCAAGTCCTTGCGGCCCTTGCGAACGGTAAAGCCGTAGTATTCCTTTTCGTCGGTCTTGAACGAAAGGTTCAGTTTGCCAGCAGTGTCGGCCTTTTTGTTGGCATAGTACATGGCAACGGGATCGTCGCAGATGACGGCGTCAATACGGCCACCGAGCATGTCCTGAATGGCCAGGCCCACATCGTCATATTCTTTGAGGTCTACAGGCACGCCGGACTTACGGACAACAAAAACGCCGGTGGTGCCTATCTGGCCACCAACTTTTTTGCCCTTGAGGTCGGCCATGCTCTTGATGTTCTTGCCCGCGGGCAAGACCACAGCCTGAGCCACCTCATAGTAAGGATCAGAGAAGTCGAACTGCTTCTCGCGCTCGGGCGTAATGGTGGTGGCAGCAGCCACGATGTCATACTGGCCGGTGGCCACGCCGCCGAAAATGCCGTCCCAAGCGATATTACGCACGTCAACTTCAAAACCGGCGGCCTTGCCCACCTCAGTGATGAAGTCCACGTCAAAACCGACGGGCTGCTTGTTTTCGTCAAGAAGCTCCATAGGCGGCCAGGTGCAGTCGGTAGCCACAACATATTTTTCAGCGGCCAAAGCCTGACCGCAGAACATGGTCAGAACCAGCAGGGCGAAAACAAAACGACGTATCATGAGACCTCCTTCATACGACGGACACGGCCAGAGCTTCCGGCAGCGTCCTCTGCGGGCTAATTGGATTTGCCCATCCATTTTTCAATAATTTTGGCTTCCTCACCGGAGGCCTTTACGGCTTTAATGCCCTTGTTGAGCTTTTCCACCAGGTCTTTGCGGCCCTTGCGAACGGTAAAGCCGTAGTATTCCTTTTCATCAGTCTTGTAAGAAATATTCAGCTTGCCGGCGGTGTCGGCTTTTTTGTTCACATAGAACATGGCCACGGGGTCATCGCAGACCACCGCATCAATGCGGCCATTGATCAGATCCTGAATAGCCAGGCCCACATCGTCATATTCCTTGATGTCTGCGCCCACATCGGCCTTACGGGTAACAAAGATGCCGGTGGTGCCTATCTGGCCACCAACTTTTTTGCCCTTGAGGTCGGCCATGCCCTTTATGCTCTGCCCTTCGGGCAGCACCACGGCCTGAACGACTTCATAGTAAGGATCGGTGAAGTCAAACTGTTTCTGGCGTTCGGGCGTAATGGTGACAGACGAGGCCACAAGGTCATACTGCCCGGTGGCTACGCCACCAAAAATGCCGTCCCAGGCCACGTTGCGGATTTCCATGTCAAGGCCAACGGCCTTGCCCACGGCCCGCAGGTAGTCGCTGGAATACCCTTCGGGTTTTTTGTTGGCATCAAGCATTTCCATAGGCGGCCAGGTGCAGTCGCTGGCTACCACGATTTTCTCAGCGGCCATAGCGGAGCTACACATAAGAACAAAACCAACGAAGGCGAGTGTCATTTGGCGAAGCATGGAACCTCCTAAAATGGTTTCTGTCAAAGCCGCCGCCCAAAGCGCCAGTAAAAAAGTCTGCTCCGCGAGATTTCCGCAGCAGCATGGCCACGGTTGAACGTTTCGCCGGAATGCGCAGAACCCAGAACAAGGGGGCAACCAAAAGAAAGCGTGATCATCTTTAGCTTCGGCCGCGCCCCGCGTCAAGCGCCAACGCCGCCGAAACACGCTGATCAGCAGAACACCCCCTACCAGGTGTTGCCCGGCGTTGATTCTTCGTTGTCGGAGGCATCGCCTACGGAAAACGCATCGTTACGGCTGCTGTAGCCATTCTGCCTTTCAGGGCCTTGCGCCGGCGGATGCACCAAGGTGGCATGGGGAGTCGGCTTGCCCGAAATATCCCCGCCCTCTCCGTCCAGGTCATCGCGGTCATCGCGCAGGGCCTGTTGCAAAAACCAGTCTTCACGAATGCGCCACGAAGCCGCAGCCGTGTATGCCGGAGACGAATAGCCCACAGAAAGCACAAGAGTGCGCCGGGCGTGTTCCTGAAGACGTATAAGCAGCGGCGTAAAATCCGCATCGCCAGAAAGTATGATAAATTCATCAAACTTTGTGGAATGCGAAAGATCGTCCATGCAGTCCATAACAAGATGGATATCGGTGCTGGTCTTGCCGCGAGATGTGAGGGGCGGGCAATCGACCACCTGAAAGGCGCTGCGGATGAAGGAATTGCGAAACTCCTGATAACGCTGCGGGTTAAGATAGCACATGCGCTTGAGAATACGGCGGCGCACCCCCTCGCCGTAAAGAATGCGCAAGGCATGATTTTCTATCCAGCGCACCCAGCGATACGGCGCGGCGCCAAAAGCTCGGGCCGCCTCGGGATCTATTTCAAGAAAGCGGGTAAAAATGTTGTCAAAATCAACATAAAGAGCGCTGTAAACCTCATCAAATCCTGTAAATCGTGCCATATAATCCCCATGGTAAGATAACGAACTATCTCAGTATATTTTGCATGCCAATGCATGGCAAGGTTTTTGCCGCACTTGAATAAACAGAAAGTGCGGGATATAAAACATCTTAAATTCTCAGCCAAAGTTGCTTGTAACATCGCTCGGGAGGCACTGTGCGAAACCTGCTGGAATATGGCAAAGACCAGATATCCGCCCTACATACCGCCCTGGCGACTTTTCGACAGATGCCGCCCGCCGAGCGCTGGTTTTCATGTCTTTTCTGGTCGTTCTGGGCCACACTGGTTATATTTCCTGCGGCCTATACCATGCGCGACATCATGCCGCTGGTCTGCCTGATTTTTCTTGCTCAATATTACCGCCACAACTGGCAAAATAGCGTGTTGCGCAGGCTGGGCGCATGGCCGCTCTTCGCCTGCCTTGGGCTCATGGTCGTTATAGGTGTGGCTTTTTCGCAAAACCCCGTCGCGTCTTTTCTGCACGCTGGCTCTGCCCTCAACAAGGGTTTTATTCTGCCGTTTATCGCCATGGAATGCGTTCGTGACGAAAAAGACCTTCGTCGCCTGGTCTGGGCCAGTGTGCTGGCCGTTTTCTGGCAGGGGCTGGACGGCGTGTGGCAGGCGCAGACAGGCAGGGACTTTCTTATGGGCTATCCGCTCTACGACAGACGGCTGACGGGCAGCTTTGACACTTACGAAGTCGGCAACTACATTGCCCTCGCTCTTATACCGGCATTGGCCCTTTGGCCCATCCTGCGCCAGTTTTTTTCGCGGCCGCCAGCGTTGCTGCTGAGTGCGGCCGTTCTCTGGCCGGCTTTTTTTCTGCTGGCTGGCGCGGGCAGCCGCAGCGGCGCGCTGGCCATAGCCGCCGCCATGGGCTTGTGGCTGCTCCTGGCGGGAAACTCTGCCATCCGCTGGAAAGGCCCGCTTTTTACCGCGGCCGCCCTGCTTCTGCTTCTTATGGCGCAAGGTCGCGCCCGCCTGGATGCTGTGGTGGACGACGGCCGTTGGAGCCTGTGGGATCTTGGCTGGCGGGTATTTCTGGAGCACCCGTGGTTCGGGGCCGGAGCCGGACAGTACAACGCCTCGTTTCGCAGCCTGGGACTTAGCCCGGCAAAAGACGCTATCACCATTAGCCACCCCCACAATATCTACCTGGACATGCTGTATGCGCATGGGATTGTGGGCTTTACCCTGGGCATGATTTTTCTGCTGGGTTTCTCCTGGTGGGGCTACACCCGCATCAGACCGTCTTTGCAGGCAGAGCGCGCCCATAAGAAGAAAAGCATCTACTGGCACATGGCGGCCTTTTTCTGGATGGGCTTTGTGGCCTGGCTCTTTAACGGCATTTTTGGTCACGATTTTTATCGAACATGGTGGCTGGCGCTGGCCATGTGCCATCTGGGCGTCATGATTGGCGCGGTCGTCAACGGGCCGGCACCTCAGAAAGAAGCTGATGGGGCGAAAACTGAAGGCGTGTCTGGCGGCCCTGCTGCAAAAGCGAAGATGGCGGAAGCGGCGATAGAGGCAGAGGCTGACAGGGGCGGCGCCTGATCGGCGCTCACGGGCAAGCGGGCGAGTACCGCAAAAACAACACTGAAATATGTTCTCAAGCCGTAAGAGGGCGCCTGTGGTTTCTGCTCACTCGTTGTAAGCGTTTTCGCACAAAACTTGTTCCGAGCGCAAGCAGCCTGCCCGCCAACACAAGGCCCGCGAGCCGCCAGCCCGTAGCGTGTCGGCAAAAAACGCGGAAAAGCCAAACCGTAAAAGCCATCTGTTTCAAGGATACACCCTTTCAGGGAAATATATAAGCCCAAAAAACGGTTCTCTGCGCTTACGCCCGTGCGCTGCCCCACCACCGTGCGCCGTACAGGCCTTGTACAATGGCGTCAGGGCACAACAGCTTTAGAGCCTTTCCCCTTAGCAGCTCTCGGCAAGAATTGGCCTTCAACTCCCTGCTAGCATCGGCTTGCAGGGCTGCTTTGCCGATTGTTGTGCCATCATTGGTGGCGTCATTTGCTTTAAGGGCAGACCTTGGGGCAGTTCACCTTTGCGACAGTCTTATGCCGGAAGGCGCAACTTCTGCCCCTGCCTCGGGTCAGGGACATTCCTGTAACAGATTGAAACAGGAATAAAGGTTTGGGGTGGGGGCGTGGGGGGGAGACCCTTTTGCAAAAGGGGCCTTCCCCCACAAAAATTTCAAGCGCCCACTATTCTGAAGTATCCCTCCCCCACAAATCATTCCACCCGTTCACGACTCTAATCCTCGGCAAATTCATCCTGCGCCGGAGGCGCGGCTGCGGCCCCCTGGGCGGAGCGCAACAAGGCCATGGCTTCATCCTTTGTAATGATGCGGCCTCTGCAGCGGGCGTTTTGAAGGGCGTTTTCCGGGCAATAGCCCAACTGAACGCAGTTAGGGCCGGCCCCGGCGAAGAGATCGGGAGCAGCCTTGCGACACAGCCGCAGCATCTGCCAGGCAAGATGCTGGATTTCGTGCTGGGCGTTGCGGCAACAGCGGATGGAAAACCAGTCCAGCAAGGCATGGGCGTTCATGCCCACAATGGCTTTGAATTCCGTGGCCTGCGGCTTGAGATAGCGCAGATCCTCTTCGGGCATTTCCGCATCAAGGCCCGCCTCATACCATTGGCGGCCCAGATCGGCCAGGTCGCGCCCGCTGAGATTCACCGTTGCGCCGCCGGGCAAGGTCACCGGGGCGGTAAAGTCTGCCACGCCGCGCGGATACACCACAGAATAGCGGCGTTTGCCACCAAGCTCGGCGCGACCCGACTTGATCAGGTACGAAGCAAGGCGCTTGCGCACAAGCTGGGTTTCGGTCACGCGGGAGTAACCCTCAAGACCGAAAATAAAAAAATCAAATTCCAGGGCGGCCCTGTGGCCCGATGACAAAATGTTCTCCACTATCTTTTTGGAATAGGGCGAAGCCACAATGTCTTCAAGATCTCTCTCGCTGCGCACAAAGCGCGCTGCGATGTCTGTATAAATTTTTCCGCCGCCAGCCAGCAGCACGACCCTGCCGTCTCCGGTAAATTTTTCATCTAACATTTCAGCTCCTTGCCGCAAAATTGCGTTACTCCGCAAGCATAAGCGAAACAACACGCCACCGCAAGAACAACGCAAAATCACAAGACCGTGCCTGCCCAATCATTTATCCCGACCATATGCCTCAACAATATGCCCGCAATATGCCCCAAGCACAGGCCCAAACCACATGCCACAGACAGGAAAGCGGCTTGACACAAAGCGCCCAAAACGCCACAGTGAGAACCGTTTTTCAGCCTTTGCGCTTCCTGGAATACCGGCCCCCAAGCGCCCTTTACGCAGGTGCAGAGCCGGGCACGGCAGAGCACGACAGAACACGACAGAACGGCGTTTTGCCCTAAACCAGCTAGCACGACGGCGACACAAGCACAGCAGCAAGGAGATCGCATGAGCCAGCATTCCGCACCCCACTACAAACCGGACAGCAACGGCTTTTTCGGCGCTTATGGCGGCCAGTTCGTTCCCGAAGCCATCAAGGTTCGCCTGAATGAGCTGACGTCGGCCATGGAATCCGCCCTGGCCGATCCCGGCTTCATGCGGGAACTCAACGACCTTTTCATCCACTATACAGGACGCCCAAGCCCCGTCTTTCACTGCGCCAACCTGAGCCGCAAACTGGGCGCCGCAGATATGGCTCAAGCGTGAAGATCTCAACCACCTTGGCGCGCACAAGATCAACAACACCCTCGGCCAGTGCCTGCTGGCCAAGCGGATGGGCAAAAAACGCATCATCGCCGAAACCGGCGCCGGGCAACACGGCGTGGCCACAGCCGCCACGGCCGCCCTTATGGGCCTTGAGTGCACCATCTGCATGGGCGAGGTGGACATAAAACGCCAGCATCTCAACGTCATCCGCATGCGCATGCTTGGCGCCGACGTTATGGCGGCCACATCCGGCCAGCGCACTCTCAAGGAAGCCGTGGACGAGGCCCTTGCCCTGTGGGTCACAGACGATGACATTTTCTACGTGCTCGGTTCTGCTGTGGGGCCGCACCCCTATCCTTATATGGTGCGCCAGTTCCAGTCGGTGGTGGGCAGCGAAGCCCGCGAGCAGATGCTTGAAGCCTGTGGGCGCCTGCCCGATGCGGCATTGGCTTGCGTGGGCGGCGGCTCAAACGCCATCGGCATTTTTTCGGGCTTTGTGAACGACGCCTCGGTGCGCCTTATCGGTGTGGAACCCGGCGGACACGGCTCAGAATACGGCCAGCACGCGGCCTCGCTCTGCCTCGGTGAACCGGGCGTGCTGCACGGCTTCAACTCCTATATGATCAAGGACGCTACGGGCGACGCCGGGGCTGTGTATTCCATATCCGCCGGGCTGGACTACCCCTCGGTAGGCCCGGAACACTCCATGCTCAAAGATGCCGGGCGCGCCGAATATGTCAGCATTACTGACAAAGAGGCCATCGAAGCCTTCTTCAGCCTGTCCCGCAACGAAGGCATCATTCCGGCCCTTGAATCATCCCACGCTTTGGCACACGCCATTAAAATGGCGCCCACCATGCCCAAAGACGCCGTACTCCTGGTCAATCTTTCGGGCCGGGGCGACAAAGACGTGGCCCAGGTGGCCGAAATGATGGAAAAAGGCGAGATTTAAAACTTATCGGCTCAACGAGTATCTGAAATGCTTTGTGGGGGAGGGGTTCTTTTGCAAAAGAGTCCCTCCCCCACACCCCCACCCCCTAAAACCTTTATTTCTGTTGCAAGCAACACAGGCCGTTCCTGATCCTGGGGAAGGGGGGGGAACAGCAGGACCCACAGATATAATACGGCCTCAAAAACCATCGGCCAAAAAGTTTCCGCGAACTGACACACCATAGCTAGCCTGCGCCCGCAAAACGCATGAGCCAGCAATCAGGAAATCCGGAGAGATATCTCCGTTTTTTTCGTAAGAGACGAAAATTTTTATACCGACTGATCCTCTATCTTAAGTTGCTGTTTTTACACGATCCTTACAAAGGATGCGCCAAAGCAGGTAAAAAAACACCGTGTTTAGAAAAAAAAAAAATTCTCTAGATTTTTTTTAACCTGCAGGTTTTATAAATGATTAGCCTTTTTTTCTTTTTATATCTTCTTTCGGGTTAAAATTTTTGCACGAATATGCTTGCAAAGTACGCGGGGCTTTCCTATAGTTGGCCCGAAGCGGACATCCGCTCCAAAGGCGTGTACAGTAAAAACGTGCCCTATCCGGGCAAAATAAAGGAAGGTTAACCATGAAAAAGATCGCTACTCTTCTGTTGGCGGCCGGTCTGGTGTTCGGCGCTGCCACAGGCGCCAGTGCCATTGACTTCAAGGCCAAGGGCCAGTGGATCATGAGCTTTGACTACGGTATGAACGGCGGCTTCACCGGTGGCAACGGCATGACGGGCTACAACGGTTCCGCCACTCGCGGCAACTCCACTTACCGCGGCCAGGACGAATTTGAAGCCAACCAGCGCGTGCGCCTGCAGTTGGACGCCGTGGCTTCCGAAGCCCTGTCCGGCACCGTGTTTTTTGAAATCGGCCAGAACACCTGGGGCCGGGCTGCCAATGGCGGCGCCCTTGGTGCTGACGACAACCAGTCCGTCAAGCTGAAGAACGCCTACATCGACTGGATCGTTCCCCAGACCGACCTGAAGGTGCGCATGGGCATCCAGGGCATGGCCATTCCCAGCTTCACCACCGGCAGCAACGTGTTCAACGACGACGTGGCTGGCATCACCGCCTCCTACCAGTTCAACGAAAACGTTGGCGTGACCGCCCTGTGGGCCCGCCCCTGGAACGACAACTACGTTGGCAATTCCAACAGTGGCACGAACCGCAACAACTTCATGGATAACGTGGACGTTGCCGGCCTGCTCGTGCCCCTGACCTTTGACGGCGTGAAAGTGACCCCCTGGGTCATGTACGCTGCCATCGGCCCCAACGCTTTCAAAAGCGGCAACAGCACTGATCCCCTTAACAACCTCGGCAACGGCATTGGCACCTCCCACAAGTACCCCCGCGCCGGCATGTTTGCTCCCGGCGGCGCTCACCACAAGAACGGCAGCCTGGCCACCAAAAAGCTGAATGAATATGGCAGCGCCGTTTGGGCTGGCCTGACCGGCGAACTGACCATGTTTGACCCCATCCGCATTGCGTGGGACGTCAACTACGGCGCCGCCAACTATGACGACAGCCGCCTCAACCGTTCCGGTTGGCTGGCTTCTTTGCTCGCCGAATACAAGCTTGACTGGGCCATCCCCGGCATCTACGGCTGGTACGGTTCCGGCGACGACAGCAATCCCGCCAACGGCTCCGAGCGCATGCCCAGCCTGAGCGTGAACAACAATAACAACGACTTCTCCAACTTCGCCTTCAGCGGCAACCCCTACATCGCCCGCGAAGCCACCCTTGGCTACAGCATGGCTGGCACCTGGGGCATCGGCGCGCGCTTGAAGGACATGAGCTTCCTGGAAGACCTGAAGCACACCTTCCGCGTGAACGTCATCGGCGGCACCAACAGCCCGAGCATGGCCAAAAAGATGTCCAACACCTGGGGTGGCGGCAACCTCGCTGCCAACAGCAACGCGGTCGGCATGGATCCCCTGTACATGACCACCATGGACTACGCCATGGAAATCGGTCTGACCAACTCCTACCAGATGTACGAAAACTTCACCGTCATGCTTGACGCCGCTTACCTGGCTACCTGGCTTGACCAGTCCAAGTCCGTGTGGGGCAACAGCCGTATGAACGGCAAGTCCGACGAAGTGCGTGACCCCTGGAACGTCAACCTGAGCTTCGTGTACTCTTTCTAAGAACCACACGATCTCTGATTCAGCTATAGAAAGGGGAAGCCGCAAGGCTTCCCCTTTCTTGTATCCACAGCCTGCGGGTAGGCCGACAAAATAGAGAACAGAAAAAAGCCTGCGCGCCGCGCCATATCACGCGCAAGCGTCTACTCCCCGCCATTCAGACCTCCCCCCACCCAACGCCGCACTCTTCTTATTGGCAAGTTCGCCAAGGGTGATTATATGCTTGTTATGCAAAAACCAGAACCAGCCAGCATTCCTCTTTCTCCCGGCGTCTACCTGTACAAGGATGAGCGCGGACGCATCATTTACGTGGGTAAAGCCCGCATTTTGCGCCGCCGGGTACTTTCCTATTTCAGGCCCGAAGGCTTGCCCGCCAAAACAAAGGCCATGCTTTCTCATGCCACAAGCATAGACTACCTCACCACCACCACGGAAAAAGAGGCTCTGCTTCTGGAATCGAGCCTCATTAAAAAGCACAGGCCCCGCTATAATATTATTTTGCGCGATGACAAACAGTATGTCTTGTTTCGCATCAACCCCAAGCATCCCTTTCCGCGCCTCGAGATCGTGCGACAGGCGCGGCGTGACGGCGCGCGCTACTTCGGCCCTTTTACTTCCGGCCTGTCTGCCCGCGAAACCTGGAAGCTCATACACCGCGCCTTTGCTCTCCGCCGCTGCTCCGACAGGGCCATGAAAAACCGTGTGCGTGCCTGCCTGTACCACTTTATGGGCCAATGCCCCGCTCCTTGCATGGATCTGGTAACACCACAACAATACAATGAAAATGTGCGCAAGGTTTGCGACCTTCTGCAAGGCCGTGCGGGCCCTCTGCTGGACAACCTGCGACTGGCCATGGAGCAGGCCTCGGAAGAGCTGGAATTTGAAAAAGCCGCAGTGCTGCGCGACCAGATTCGCGCTGTGGAGCGCACGCTGGAGCGACAGGCAGCCGTCTTGCCCGGTGGTGGCGATATGGATGCTGTTGGCCTTTATCAGGCAGACAAGGGCCTTGCCCTGGGCATAATCTTTGTGCGTGGCGGCGCTGTAACGGACGGGCGCGCTTTCTACTGGCCGGGCCTGACTTTTGAAGACGCCCCCGAGCTGCTCTGGAGTTTTGCGACCCAATATTACAGCCAGATCACACCGCCGCCGCGCATACTGCTGCCTTGGCTGCCGCCCGATACTGAAGGCGCGGAAGGCACGGAAGGCGCAGACAATGCCAACACCGGTGACAGTGCGGACAGCCACCTGGGCGACATCGCGATCAATCACACGGGCGACACCACGGGCGCACTGCTTGCCCCATCTATCCTCGCACAGGCCGGGCCAGCCTCAGCCCCAAACAACAGCACGAGCGCGCAAGCCCCCTCGCTGCCCCCCGAGCCGACCGGAGCCGCCGCTACCCGTCAGCATGCTGCGGCCCATGGCCCTGCGGATGTGTTTTTCCTGCAATCTGGCTTGCTGCCTGATCCGCAATTCGGCTCACTGCCTGATGCTCAATCCGGTTCGCTGCCTGACGCTGACTGTTCTCCGCCACCTGTTCCGCCTGTTTCCTCCGCCGCTGCAAACGACGCCCAGCCCGCGCCCCCTTCCCCCAAGGCCCCAAGCGAGCGTGAACTGCTGGAGCAAACACTGGCCGACCGCCGAGGAGGCGCCGTGCGCATTGTGGCCCCACAGCACGCCGAGGACAATCAATTGGTGGACATGGCCCAGTCCAACGCTCGCGAAGAAGCGCGTCGTCAAGAGCAGAAGTCTGAAATGGACATTCTTGACAAGTTGGCCCGCGCCCTGCACCTGCCCGAGCCCCCCAAGCGCATCGAATGCGTGGACGTATCGCATACCGGCGGCCGTCAGACCCGTGTGGGCATGGTGGTTTTCGAAGACGGCCAGCCAGCACGCCCGCAATACCGCAGCTACAGCATGCCCGACAGCGGCGACGACTATGCCACCCTGCACGCCTGGGTTGCCCGCCGCCTTGAAAGCGGCCCGCCCTGGCCCGATCTGCTGCTTATTGACGGCGGACGGGGACAGTTGCGCACCATTCAGCGCGCACTCGAAGAAGCGGGCCAAACCGATCTTTTTGCCCTGGCGGCCATTGCCAAAGCCAGAGATGAGCAGGGCCAAGCCGACCGCCGCGCGGGCAATGTGGCTGACCGCATTTTTGTGCCCAACCGCGCCAATGCCCTGCCCCTGCGGGAGGGCGGTCAGGAACTGCTTTTTCTGCAAAACGTGCGCGACACCACTCACCGCTTCGCGATCGGCCGCCACCGCAAAGCCCGGAGTGGTGCAGCCTTTTCGGGTGAACTCATGCGCCTGCCCGGCGTTGGCCCGGCCACGGCGCGCCTTTTGTGGGATCAGTTCGGCAGCGTGGAAGCCATGTGCGCCGCAAGCCAGGAAGACCTGCGTAAAATCCCCGGCATAGGCCCGGCCAAGGCTGCCATGTTGCTAGAAAAACTGTCCGCTTTGCGCTAAATGAATGCAATTATTTTTGGGGGAGGGGCCCTTTTGCAAAAGGGCCCCTCCCCCACACCCCCACCCCCAAAAACCTCTTATTTCGTCGCAACGTGCTCCAGAAATACTCTTGATTGGTAGAAGGGCCATAAGAGGCCAGAAGAGGCAAAAACCGCGGCCCAGAGGCATAACACTGCCGCAAAACCAGACTGCCTAGAAGCTGCCGCCTCCTTACCAAAAAAGATTATTTTACCGCCCGCCTTCAGCTCCACCCCTTTGGCTTTTTGCGCAAAAACGTATACTGTTTTTCCAAAGCCGGGCATTGACCTTACGTAGAACGGCCTTATTCTTGCATATTGAACCACAGCCATACAAAGGCCTGCGGTTCCAAAGCGCGCCCGCACAAGGGCCGCGCTCGACAGTACGATTCGCACGGGGGAGCGCAGAATGTCAGTATCCTACAAAGACTATTACAAACTTCTGGGAGTGGAGCGCACGACCAAGGCCGAGGATATTTCCAAAGCCTACAAAAAGCTGGCGCGCCAATACCACCCCGACCTGAATCCCGGCGACAAGCAGGCTGAGGAAAAGTTTAAAGAAATCAACGAGGCCCATGAGGTTCTTAAAGATGCCGAAAAACGCAGGCTTTACGACCAGCTTGGCCCCAACTGGCAGCATGGCCAGCAATTTCAAGGCGAACCCGGCTTTGAAAACGTGCACTTTACCTTTGGCGGCAAAAACTTTGATGGATCGGGCTTTTCAGACTTTTTTGATACTCTGTTCGGCGGTGCGCGCGGCGGGCAGTTTGGCGGGCAAGCAGGTTCTTTTGGCGGACAGGGCGGCCGCGCACAGTTTGGGCCCGACCCGTTTGGCGGCTTTTCTTCCCGCCCGCGCCGGGGGCGTGACGTTGAAGCCGAGCTGCCGCTGACGCTTGAAGAAGTGCAGATGGGCGGCAGCCGCACTGTCTCGCTTCAGGGGCCGCAGGGGCCAAAAACGCTTGACGTCAACGTGCCCACCGGCATTCGCGAGGGCGCAAAACTGCGCCTGGCGGCACAGGGCGACCCCGCCCCCGGCGGCACACCCGGCGACCTCTTTTTGCGGGTGCGCTATCTGCCGCACGCCACCTTCAAGGTGGACGGCGAAAACCTGCAATGCGATGTGGCGCTGGCTCCCTGGGAGGCAGCGCTCGGCGGCAAGGTGGAAGTTCCCACCCTTGAAGGCCACGTTGAAATGCAGATCCCCGCTGGCTCCAGTTCGGGCCGCAAGTTCCGCCTGCGTGGCAAGGGGCTCGGCGCATCCGGCAAACGCGGCGACCTGCTGGCCAGGGTCATGATCAAGACCCCGGCGCAATTGTCCGACGAAGAGCGCGAGCTCTGGCAAAAGCTGGCCGAAACATCAGCGTTCAAGGCCCGTGCATAGTAACTGGTGGAGGTTGTAGCATGAGCATGACACCCAAGCATCCCACCCTGCCCGCGACATCCACGGTTATGGTCTGGGAAGAATTTATTCAGGTGACGGGTGTTGACCCCGAGCGCCTTCAGGAGCTGCTGGCTCTCGGCTGGATCGAAGCCCGAAGCAACGCCGCCCGGCGGCATCTTTTCCGCGATGCGGATATTTATCGCGTGCGCAAGCTTGAGCGCATCTGCTGCGATTTTGAACTGCCCGTGCTCGGCGGCACCATCATAGTGGATCTGCTGGAGCGCATCGACGCGCTGGAGCAGACCGTGCGCAGCTTCAAGAACTTTGAAGATTAGAACAGCCTCACTGTGAAACATTTTGCGGGGGGGGGGATCCTTTGTAAAAAGGTTCCCTGCCCCACGCCCCGCCCCCTGCCATCTTCATTCCTGTTGCTCACTGTAACAGGAATTCTCCTGACCCAAGCCGGGGTGGGTAGAAGCAGAGCCTTACAGGCATACTCCTATGGCAACGTCAATCTGCTTCCGGAACTGGCGCCAAAACGCAAGGCGCCAGGGATAAAATATCTTTCGCCCGCCCAGAGTGGCGCGGCGCTGTCTGGAGGAATAGTATGGATATCAACAAATTTACGGAGAAAGCACGCGAGGCCATCAGCGAAGCCCAAAGCCTTGCTGCAGGCATGGGCCATCAGGAAACAGACGTCGAGCATATGGCCCTGGCGCTGGCGCAGCAAGAAAACGGCATCGTGCCGCGCATCCTTGAACAGATGGGCATTCAGCCCCGCGCGTTTTCAGTGGCTCTTGAAGGAGCCGTGCGCAAGCGGCCTTCTGTATCCGGCGGCGGCCTTGATCCCAACAAGATCATGATCACCCAGCGCCTCGCTACCGTGCTGAATGATGCCCAAAATGAAGCCAAGCGCATGAAGGACGAATACGTCAGCGTTGACCACCTTTTTGCCGCGCTGACCGAAGTTTCGCCCTCCAGCCCGCTTGGTGAGGTCTTCAAAGAATACAAGATCACCCGCGCCGCCTTTGTGGGCGCCATGGAAAATTTGCGCGGCGGCGCTCGCGTAACCAGCGCCAACCCCGAAGACACCTTCGAAGCCCTGAACAAATACGCCCGCGACCTTGTGGAAATGGCGCGCCAGGGCAAGATGGATCCGGTCATCGGCCGCGATGCGGAAATACGCCGCGTTATCCGCATTCTTTCGCGCCGCACCAAGAATAACCCCGTGCTCATCGGCGAGGCGGGCGTGGGCAAAACGGCCATCGTCGAGGGGCTTGCCTTCCGCATCGTCAAGGGCGACGTGCCCGAAGGGCTGAAGGGGCGCAAGCTCTTTGCCCTGGACATGGGCGCGCTTATCGCCGGGGCCAAATACCGGGGCGAATTTGAAGAACGCCTCAAGGCCGTGCTCAATGAAGTAGAAAAGAGCGAAGGGCAAACCATTCTCTTCATTGACGAACTGCACACGATCGTGGGCGCGGGCAAAACCGAAGGCGCCATGGACGCGGGCAACCTGCTCAAACCCATGCTGGCGCGCGGCGAGCTGCACTGCATCGGCGCCACCACCGTGGACGAGTACCGCAAGTATATTGAAAAAGACCCTGCGCTGGAGCGCCGCTTCCAGCCCGTCATGGTGGAAGAACCTACGGTGGAGGACACCATCTCCATCCTGCGCGGGCTCAAGGAGCGCTTTGAGGTGCACCACGGCGTGCGCATCAGCGACTCGGCCATTGTAGAGGCCGTGGTGCTGTCGCACCGCTACATCACCGATCGCCAGTTGCCCGACAAGGCCATTGACCTTATCGACGAGGCCGCCGCCCTTATCCGCACCGAGATTGACTCGCTGCCCGCGGATCTTGACGAGGCCAACCGCAAGGTCATGCAGCTTGAAATCGAACGCGAGGCCCTGCGCCGCGAAACCGACGCCGCCTCACGGGAGCGACTGGAAAAGCTTGAAAACGAGCTGGCCGAGTTGCGCCTGGAGCAGGCAGAGCTGCGCAAACAGTGGGAAAGCGAAAAAGGCTCCATCAATCAGGTGCGCGAAATCAAGGAACAGATCGAGCAAACCAAGCTGGCCATCGAGCAGGCCGAACGCGCCTACGACCTCAACAAGGCCGCGGAGCTGAAATACTCCAAGCTGCTTGAACTTGAGAAAAAACTGGCTCAAGCCGAAAACTTGGACGGCGCCGACGCTGAAGCCCCCCGCCTGCTTAAAGAAGAAGTGCGCCCCGATGACGTGGCCGAAATTGTGGGCAAGTGGACGGGTATACCCGTCGCCCGCCTGCTGGAATCAGAACGTGAAAAGCTGCTGCGCCTGCCCGAGCAGTTGCATCAGCGCGTGGTAGGACAGGACGAGGCCGTCAACGCCGTTTCCGATGCAGTCTTGCGCGCCCGTGCCGGTCTTTCCGACCCGGACAGACCCACCGGCTCGTTTATTTTCCTCGGGCCCACGGGCGTGGGCAAAACAGAGCTTTCCAAGGCACTGGCCGAGGCGCTCTTTGACACGGAAGACAATATGGTGCGTCTGGACATGAGCGAGTATATGGAAAAGCATTCCGTATCCCGCCTTATCGGCGCGCCTCCCGGCTATGTGGGCTATGACGAGGGCGGCCAGCTTACCGAGGCCGTGCGGCGCAAGCCCTATTCCGTCATTCTTTTTGACGAAATAGAAAAAGCCCACCCCGATGTCTTTAACACGCTGCTGCAATTGCTGGACGATGGCCGCCTGACCGACAGCCAGGGGCGCACCGTGGATTTTCGCAACAGCATTGTTATCATGACGTCCAACATCGGCTCCATGCACCTTCTGGACAGCATTGATGCCGATGGCACCCTGAAAGAAGGCGCGCGCGAACGAGTTATGGAAGAACTGCGGGCGCATTTCAGGCCCGAGTTCCTGAACCGCGTGGACGAAACCGTGGTCTTTCTGCCGCTCAGGCGAGACCAGATCAACCACATCGTGGAGCTGCAGCTGGCCCGCCTGCGCAAGCGCCTTGAAGACCGCAAGATCCGGCTCCATATGACCGATGCCGCCAAAAGCTTCATCGGCGAGGCGGGCTATGATCCGGTTTACGGCGCGCGGCCGCTCAAGCGCTATGTGCAGCAGGCTGTGGAAACGCCGCTGGCGCGCCAGATTGTGGGCGGTAAAATACGCGACGGCCAGATTGTGAGCGTAGACGTTGTGGGCGAAGCCCTCAGCTTCACGGCTGAATAAGCTGGGCTGAATAGGCTGAATAGGCTGAATAGGCTGAATAGGCTGAATAGGCTGAATAGGCTGAATAG
>CAZFCC010000024.1:20412-35732 GCA_964517635.1 uncultured Desulfovibrio sp.
GCTGACGCCGCCACGCGGTGGGCAAAATTGCAAGTGCTTTGTGGGGGAGGAACTCTTTAAAAAAGGGCCCTCCCCCACACCATTTCAAAGCCAATCAGCTCTAGTCATGCCACCCCAAAAACATCTGGTAGGCGGGGTTATCCGTCTCTTCCACGTGCGGATAGCCCATAGCTTCAACCCGTTTCAGAAAATCCTCAAAAAGTTCGCGCTTTTCTTCCGGAACTTCAAAACCCACCAAGACCCGGCCAAAGTCAGCACCGTGATACCGGTACTGGAACAGGCTGATGCTGAAGTCCACACGCATGGCGTCCATAAAATCCAGCAGGGCGCCGGGCCGCTCGGGAAAAGTAAAGCGCAGCAAGCGCTCGTGCAAGACCTGCGGCGCATTGCCGCCCACCAGATGCCGCAAATGCACCTTGGCAAATTCGTTATCTGTCAGGTCAACGGCCCCAAAGCCCTTACCGTGCAGTTCTGCCAGAACTTCGGCCACATCATCGCGCCCGCTGATTTTTATGCCCACCAACACGCGCGCCTTCACCGGGTCGGAAAAGCGGGTGCACAGTTCCGTGATATTGCGGCTGCCAAAAGAAGCACACAAGGCGCGAAAACTGCCCACGGCTTCGGGAATGGTCACAGCCAGCAGGGCCTCACGGTGCGCGCCGATTTCAGACCGATCCACCACATGGCTCAGACGGTCAAAATTCATATTGGCGCCGCTGACCACCGCCACCAGGGTGGCGTCTCGCTGGCCGCTGGCCGCAGCATACGCTCGCAACCCGGCCAGGGCCAAAGCCCCCGCCGGCTCGGCAACCAGCCGCGTGTCTTCAAAAATATCCTTTATGGCTCCGCAAATGGCGTCTGTCTCCACCACGATAATATCGTCCAGCAGGTCGCGGCACAGAGCAAAGGTATGCTCGCCCACCAGCTTCACGGCAACGCCGTCGGCAAAAAGCCCCACGTCGTGCATTTCCACGCGGTGTCCGGCCATAACCGAACGGCGCATGGCGTCGGAGTCCACAGGTTCAACGCCGATAACCCGGATTTCTGGCCGCAGGTTTTTGATATAGGCCGCAACCCCCGCCGCCATGCCCCCACCACCGATGGGCACAAAAACAGCGTGTATATCGCCGGGGTGCTGCCGCAGAATTTCCATGGCAATGGTTCCCTGCCCGGCAATAACGTCCGGATCATCGAAAGGCGGAATATAGATGCATCCGGTCTCCTGAATAAGCTTGAGCGTATGCTGCGAGGCATCGCTGAAAGATTCGCCCGAAAGCACTACCTGGCCGCCAAGGCGGCGCACAGCCTCCACCTTGATGGCGGGGGTTGTCACCGGCATGACAATGGTGGCCTCGCAGCCGAGCTTGCGCGCCGCCAGGGCCACGCCCTGCGCATGGTTGCCCGCCGAGGCCGCAATAACACCCCGCCGCAGCTCTTCGGCTGAAAGGCGGGCCATTTTGTTGTACGCGCCGCGCAGCTTGAAGGAAAAGACGGGCTGATAGTCTTCCCGCTTGAGCAAAATTCGGTTGCCAAGGCGGCGCGAAAGGGTCTTGGCTTCTTCGAGAGGCGTCTCCACCGCCACGTCATAAACGCGGCTCAACAAAATGCGGTTCAGGTATTCGCTGTGCTTGTCCATGCATGTGTCCTTACGGCTGCAAAAATGACACGGCCGTCATGCAGCCGTGCAGAAAAACGCTTGTTCGTCAGTGCAGATTCTTATATACCCGGCGTCCGCTCACCTCAAGCCCTCAAATCAAGACACAAATGCGCCGCGCAGGCGGGCGAAGCCGTGCGCCCTGTACAGCGAAGGCCCATTAGGATAAGCTCTCGCCGGAGAATATATGCCACCAGAATACCCGCAACAAGAAGACAGGGCCCTGCACGCCTATCAGCCGCACATTACCGTGCGCGCCGCCGGACGGCTCTGGCAACTCAGCCGCGCCGCCGACCTTGAGCAACTCTGGGAGGCCATGACAGCCGATTCCCACGACTTTGACGATGAGCGCCTGCCCTACTGGACAGAGCTTTGGCCCTCAAGCGTGGCTTTGGCCTCATGGCTGTATGAGCGCCGCCATGAAATCGCAGGTCGCAGCTGCCTTGATCTTGGCTGCGGCCTGGGCCTTACGGCCATGGTGGGCCAATGGCTTGGCGCCCACGTGCTCGCTGTGGACTATGAAGAAGAGGCCCTGCGTTTTGCCGCTCGCAATGCGGCCCTAAACGAAGTTTCCCAGGCGCTCTGGACTGTTATGGACTGGCGCAGCCCCGCTGTGCGGGCTGGCAGCATGCACCGCGTATGGGGCGGCGACATCATGTATGAATCGCGCTTCGTCAACCCTGTGCTGCGCTTTCTCGCCCACGCTCTGGCTCCGGACGGGGCCGCATGGGTCGCCGAGCCGGGGCGCTCGGTTTACGATACATTTCTGCACGCCCTGCAAAGCGGCGGCTGGCAGGGCAGACGGGTTTACGCCCAAAAGGTCGAAGCTCTTTACGCCCAGCCCGTACCCGTCACTGTACAGGTATGGGAAATCCGCCGCGCCTGACGCGGCCGCAACACAAACAGAACAGCGCTGCTCCGCCAAAAGCGGAAAGCGCCGCAGGACACTGTTATGGGAAATCTTGCACGCTTTGGCGTTTCACTGGATCAAGACCTGTTGGAACCCTTTGACGAACTTTGCCAGCGCAAAAGCTATCCCAACCGCTCCGAAGCCATACGCGACCTTATCCGCAAGGCACTGGTTGAAGAACGCTGGAGCAACGACGCCTCCGGCGCGGGTACGCTCACCCTGGTGTATGACCACCATAAAAACGATCTTTCCCGTCGTCTTATGCAAATTCAGCATGACGACCACGACCTCATCGTCACCACCCTGCATGTACACCTTGACCACCACAACTGCCTTGAAGTGCTGGTGCTCAAGGGCGAGCCCAGGCGCATGCGCGCTCTGGCCGACAAGCTCATCGCCTGCCGCGGTGTCAAGCACGGCACCTTTACCGGCACGACCACAGGAGAGGACCTGGCATAATGGAAGACGTGCAAAGTCATGCCCCGCAAATTGCCCTGAACATAGACCGCGTGGGCGTTCGCGAGCTTCGGCTGCCCCTGCTTGTGCGCGACCGCAGCCGCGGCACGCAACAAACCGTGGCCAGCGTTGATCTTGGCGTGGATCTGCCCTCTGAATTTAAGGGCACCCACATGAGCCGCTTTGTGGAAGCGCTGGAACAGTGGAATGATGAAATCAGCTATCAGTCGGTGCGCCGCCTGCTGCAAGACATCAGACAGCGCCTGGAAGCCCGGCGGGCTTACGCGCGTTTTTGCTTTCCTTATTTCATCAGCAAGACCGCCCCTGCTTCGGGCAGCCCGGCGCTGGTCAGCTACCAGTGTCGCCTCACCGGCGAACTGGACGATGCGGGCCAGCATTTTATTTTAGAAGTTGACGTGCCTGTCATGACAGTCTGCCCCTGCTCCAAAGCCATCAGCAGCGAGGGCGCGCACAGCCAGCGGGCCATGGTGCGCATGCGCCTGCGCATGAAAATATTCTCCTGGCTGGAAGACTTCATCGACATAGCCGAGGCCTCGGGCTCGTCGGCAGTCTATACGCTGCTCAAACGCGAAGACGAAAAGTACGTCACCGAACAGGCCTTCGCCCACCCCACATTTGTGGAAGACGTGGTGCGCAACGCGGCGCAACGCCTGTCAGAACACGGACAGGTCGAATGGTTCAGCGTGGAAGTGGAAAGTATGGAATCCATACACAATCATAATGCCTTCGCCCGTATCGAAAGGCACTTGGGCGACAAGAGCTGAAACGGGGCCGGCGGCGCATGCAAAAAAATTTTGCAATCGCTTGCCGGTTATGCTAGTGCAGCGCTAAGGCTTGTTCTTGCATGCGCGCCGTCCGCGCCAAAATCGTGGCGGGCAACGCGCAAAACAGCCTCAGGGTAAAAATATGAGCGGCATAAACACGAGCATGCAACTGGGCGCTTCTGCCATGAACACCCACTCTTGGGGCATGGCTGTCGCTGCGCACAATGTTGCCAATAGCAACACTGCGGGCTTCGAGCCGCAACGCGCCGTCTACGCCACCGGCCCAGCGGGTCAGGGTGTGCGCCTTGATGCCGTGTTGCAAGGCAACAGCCCGTTTGGCATATCGGGCGCAGGCAACACAAGCGGCGCGAGTTATAGCGCAGCCCAGGCCGTGTTTGACGTAACCGCAGGGCTGCCCCTTGAGGCAACAAGCCCCAGCGGAACCGATTTTGCCCGTGAAATGGTTTCAATGATCTCGACCCAGCATGCTTACAAAGCCAATGCCACCACGGTGCGCACCAGCGACGCCATGCTGGGAACCCTGCTGGATATCAAAGCCTGAACCGCAGGCTCGCGCATACGGCCCGCACGGCCGAAACAGACCAATCAGGGCCGGAAGCCCGACAGTTTATGCCGGGCATCGCCCGCTTTTCCGACTGACCTGCCGACGCCTTCTGGTCGGCATAACATTGTGGAGCGCTGATGGGAAAATGTCTGAAACTGTGCGCGTTGATGATGGGCTGCGTGTTGGCCTTTGGTTGCGCCGCCAAAAAAAGTCCACAGGAAGACAGCAACAGCCTGCGCGCCGAGCGGTTCCGCCGCTCCTATGAGGCAGTTTTCGACTCCAATCAGCAAGAAGGCAGCCAGCAGCTACTGCGCAAGGCAAGGTCTGCCATCGGCACTCCGTATGTGCGCGGTGGAACTACCCCGGACGGTTTTGACTGTTCGGGTTTTGTATGCTGGACGTATAAAAGCGTCGGCGTGCAGTTGCCCCGCACGGCGCGGGAACAGTCTGTCATCGGGCAGCGCATCACCAAGGTGGAAGACATGCGCGCCGGAGACATCGTGGCCTTTCGCCATCCCCGGCGCGGCTACCACACGGGCATCTATGTGGGCGACGGCAAGTTTATCCACAGCCCGCGCAAGCGCACCAAGGTGCGCGTCAATTCTCTGGACGATCCCTATTTCAAAACTACATTTCTCGGCGCGCGCCGCGTAAAGGTTGAAGGCGGCGAAACGCTTACGGCCGAGGCCGAAAGCCGCCTCAGCGACTTTACTGAAGAAAGGGTCGTGCGCGAACTGGCCCGCGATAAAAAAGCATCGGCGAAAAACCGGGGCAGCGCCGCCGCACGCGACAACAAACGCACAAATACCCGTGAAAAGAAACGGGATACCCCCATCCAGGTCGCCAGCAACGACAAAAAAGGCGCGTCCTCCAATCGGGCCGCAGAAAACCGGAACAGCAAAAATACCCAGCAGAGCGCGCAAGCCGACAAAAGCTCGGCCAAAGCTCCTGCTAAAACTTCCGGTAAAACTGCTGACAAAGCTCCGAACAAAGCACAGGCCAAGGCCGGGCCAGCAGCCAAAAAAGCAGACAACAAAAAAGCCGCGCCCGCCAAAACAGCGGCGGTCAAGCCTGACTCTGGCAATAAAAAGAATCAGAGCAAGGACAAAAACACCAAGTCCTGATCAGACCAACGCAGCGCGGGCAGCCCATGGCCAACGACAGATAACCGTTGGACAAACAACAGGCGACGATCTGGCGACGAACTGCCACAAGAGCAGCAGGCCCGGATGCGAGCCCAGATGCGGGCCCGGGTGCGGGCCCAGGCGCAAGCCAAAGTCCAAGGCCACGTGCGGGCCAGGTGCAAGGCCACGTGCGGGCCAGATGCTGGCCTAGGTGCTGGCCCAGGCGCAAGGCCGGGTGCAAGGCAGGTGCGGTTTGGCGCCGCGCATATCCCGGGGGCGGGGCACGTGTGAGTATGGCGGCCCAGTTCCGGCCACATCCGCCGTTCCACGCTGGCAAGGGCAAGCTGGCGCAGCACACATATATTTCTGAAAAAATCCCATGCAGCATTCATCCCCCCCTTGCGGCAGGCTGGCCCCAAGCCCCACAGGATACATCCACCTGGGCAACGCCTGGGCCTTTTTGCTGGCCTGGCTTGCTGCCCGTTCACAGGGCGGGCGGGTGCTGCTGCGCCTTGAAGACATCGACCCGCAGCGCTCCCGGCCAGATTACGCCGCAGCCCTGCAAGAAGACCTGCGTTGGCTCGGTCTTGACTGGGATCACGGGCCAGATATTGGTGGCCCCTGCGGCCCGTATGTGCAAAGCCAGCGCGGCAAGATATACGATGCAGCGCTGGCGCAGCTTGCGCAGTCGGGCCAGAGCTATCCCTGCTTCTGCACCCGCAAGGAATTGCGCATGCTTGCCGCCGCCCCGCATGTGGACGATGCTGGCGCGCCCTATCCCGGAACCTGCCGCGAACTGAGCCAAGATCAAGTTCAGGTCATGCTGGGCGCCGGGCGCAAAGCCTGCGTGCGCCTACGCTGCCCAGAGGCCGCCATACGCTTTACCGACGCCGTCATGGGGCCACAAACTTTTTTTCTTTCCCAGTGCGGGGGCGACTTTGCCTTGCGCCGCTCTGACGGCGTCGTGGCCTATCAGCTGGCTGTGGCCGTGGATGACGCCCTTATGGGGGTGACCCAAGTGGTGCGCGGGAGGGACATTCTGCCCTCCACCCCCCGCCAGATTGCTCTTCTCGAACTCTTGGGCTATGGTGCGCCTTCCTATGCCCATGTGCCCCTGCTTCTGGATGCAGAGGGAGAGCGCCTGGCCAAGCGCCACAACAGCCTGTCCCTGCGTTACCTGCGGGAACAAGGGGTTGATCCGCGCCGCATCACGGGCCTGCTGGCGCATCTGGCTGGTCTGACTTTTTCCGCCTCAAGCGCAAGCCCGGCGGAACTTATGCCCGCTTTTGACTGGAGCCGCCTGCCACGACAGGACGTGCACCTTGAACACAGTCACCTGCGCGGGCTGCTGTGACAAAACCGGCACGGGTGAAACGCGCAACGGAACGGGCCGCCACGAAGGCACGCCGTAAGCCGTAGCCCCGGTCTCTTTTTAACGACAGCATATCTCACAGCCCATGGGGGAAGTGCATGACTTCGCAACATCTGGATCAAGCTTTTTTGGACAACGTTTTTCCCGCCACCCGCGCGGACGACTTTTTTGACGCCCTTTTTGGCGGTGCGGAAGAAGGCGCCTACGACATTGCCCTTGTGTGCCGCGGGGTGTCGCCCGAAACGGCCCGCCTGGCCTTTGAGCTGCGGCAGCGGCCGGGCAAATGCCTGGCCTGCAACCTGACCTACGGCCTGCCGCAGGTTTTCCAGCGTCACCCCATCCTTAACGTGGCAGGCGTTGCCCGCGACGTGGCCCAGCATCTGGGCTGGCCCGCAGAAAGCTTCAAATGGAAGCTGGGCCATACCGAAGAAGTGAGCAATGAAGTGCACGCCATTCCCCTGACCCTGGAAAAGGCGTAAGCTGCGGCAAAGCTCCTTGACAGCCCGGCTTTTTTTTGGCAATAGAAGCCGGTCGCCAGCGTAATTTCGTTGGTCAAGCAGCTATCCGAAATACAGCCGCCGACCAACCGGGGAAAGACAAAATACCGAACGGTTGACGACAAAAAGTTTTTACATGTATTTGCCGCCTTGGCTCAGTTGGTAGAGCGGCTGATTCGTAATCAGCAGACCGTCAGTTCAAATCTGACAGGCGGCTCCATAGAATAAAGGGTTTACGCATGCCGTAAGCCCTTTTTCCGTATCTAGTCGCGTTCAGTTGCGTCAACGCCGCACCACATCAGCATGCCTGTTGTGCATCACCGGGGCTGGCAACACAGGAAACGCCGTTCGGAGGCCAGGCATGAAAGCTTTTTTGACCTTGCAGTCCGTGGAATCCGTTCTTGAGCACATCCGCTCATTTCCCGTCCTTGGGCACGAAGACGTTTCCCTTGAGCAGGCCGCTGGCCGCCGTCTCGCACAAGACTTTTGCGCTCCGGAAAACCTGCCCGGCTTTGACCGCTCCACCATGGACGGCTACGCCGTGCGCGCGCGCGATGTTTTTGGCGCGCAAGAGGGCAGCCCCGCCCTTGTGGAATGCGCGGGCGACTGCCCCATGGGGGCAAAACCAGAACTGACGCTGGCCGAAGGGCAAGCTGCCCGCATAGCCACCGGAGGCATGCTGCCCCAAGGCGCAGACTGTGTGGTCATGGTGGAATATTCCCGGCCAGCGGGCGGCAAGTTGGTGGAGCTTACCCGCAGCCAGGCTCCTGGCGACAATGTCATCTTTTACAATGACGATGCCTCGAAGGGCGACAAGCTTTTGCCCGCGGGGCATTTTCTGCGGCCACAGGACGTCGGCCTGCTGGCGGCCTTTGGCGTCACCAGTGCGGCGGTGCGGCGCAGACCGCGCGTTGCCGTGCTCTCCACCGGCGATGAAATTGTTCCCGCCACAGAAACACCGCCGCCGGGTAAAATACGCGACATCAATGCCCACAGCATCACCGCCCTGTGCTGCCAGGTCGGCGCCCAGACCTCACGCGCCGGGCTTGTGCGCGACAACGCGAGCGAGCTTGAAGCAAGCTTGACCCACCTTGCGGCCGGGCATGATATTGTTGTTGTTTCAGGCGGCTCGTCCGCTGGCGCGCGCGACCATACGGTCGAAGCGTTCACTGCTCTGCCCCAGAGCGAAATCATAACGCACGGCGTGGCCCTCAGCCCCGGCAAGCCCTTCATTCTGGCCCGCGCCGTCATGAACGGGCGCACTGTCTGCCTCATGGGCCTGCCTGGCCATGCGGTGAGCGCGCTTATATGCGCGCGGGTCTTTCTTGTTCCCCTGCTGCACCATCTGCAAGGCCAGACCGTGGCTGAAATACCCGCCCGCGTTCCGGCTGTGCTGAACCGCTCCATTGCGTCCGCCCAGGGCCGCCGCGATTATTTGCGCGTGCGCCTGCGCCCCTTGCCCGCAGCCTCCCCAGTTTTTTCTGAAACCGCCTATGGGCAAGCATTGTATGAAGCCGAGCCCATAATGGGAGCTTCCGGGCTGATCACGGGCCTTGCCGCGGCAGACGGCCTGCTGGTCTGCCCGGAAAATCGTGAAGGATTCGCCACAGGCGATATTGTTATGGTGGAGCTTTTTCAGTAATATTCCCGCATACGGCCAAAACGGAGGCACGCCATGAAGCGCAATACCTACCTGACTCTGCTCGCGCCCGAAGAGGCGCGGAAACTCTGGTTCGAGCGCCTTCAGGCAGCTTCCCGCGCATTACCGGAAGAAAACGTGCCCCTGACCGCGGCCCTGCACCGCGTGCTCAGCCGCCCGGTGGCGGCGCTTCGTTCTTCGCCCGCTTTTCACGGTGCTGCCATGGACGGCATCACTGTCAATGCCGAAGACACGTTCAGCGCGTCTGCCCGCAATCCCCTGCGCCTTGAGATGGGCAAACAGGCCCACTGGATCAATACCGGCCACCCCCTGCCAGCGAGCTGTAACGCTGTCATCATGGTGGAAAACATCAATATCGAAGACTCCGGCGAAAGCCAGTGGGCCGTGATCGAAAAGGCCGCTTTTCCCTGGCAGCATGTGCGCAAAATGGGTGAAGACATGGTGGCTACGGAAATTATCCTGCCGCCCGGAACCTGCCTTGGGCCCTATGATCTGGGCGCTCTGGCGGCGGGCGGCGTTCTGCAGGCCCCCGTGTTTGTCCGCCCGCGCGTTGCCATAATTCCCAGCGGCTCTGAAATCGTTCCCCTGGCCCAAGCGCGCGAAGAAGACCTGCGCGCCGGGCGGGCGCTGCCCGAATTCAATTCTCTGATTTTTTCGGCCATGATTTCAGAAGCCGGGGGCGAATCTGTCACGCTGCCCGTGGTTCCTGACCAGCCAGAGGCCATCGCCGCCGCCGTGACCGGGGCTCTCGATGCGGATGCCGACATGGTGCTGATCAATGCCGGTTCTTCGGCAGGCAGCCGCGATTATACGGCCCATGTGCTGGAATCGCTGGGCGAGGTGATTGCGCACGGTATTTCCGTTATGCCCGGAAAACCCACTGTGCTGGCTGTGGTGCGCGGCAAGCCCGTCATAGGCGTGCCGGGCTATCCTGTTTCGGCCAGTGTCGCCATGGAAGAATTTGCACTACCCCTGCTGGCGCTCTGGCAAAAGCGGCCCGTGCCGGAACGGGAAAAAACAGCCGCCATACCCTGCAATGCCCTGCCCTCGCGTCCGGGCATGGAAGAACGCCTGCGCGTCAAGTTGGGCCGCGTGGATGGAAATATCATCGCCGTGCCGCTGCCCAGAGGCGCTGGAACCATCACCAGCCTGAGCCGCGCCGACGGTATTGTGCGTGTTTCGCGCGACAGCGAAGGTTGCGACGCCGGCATGGCCGTTACCGTTGACCTGCTGCGCCCGCGCAATGCCCTCAACGGCGCGCTCCTTGCCATTGGCAGCCACGACAATACGCTGGATCTACTGGACAGCCTGCTGCGCAAAACCCACCCCACCTATCGCCTGACCTCCGCCCATGTGGGCTCTCTGGGCGGCCTCATGGCCCTCGCACGCCGCCAGTGCCATCTGGCGGGCTGCCACCTGCTCGATCCCGAAAGCGGCCAGTATAACCGCAAGGCCATTGAGGATAACCTTGACGACCCCATGGTTCTGCTGCGTCTTGTGGACAGAGAACAAGGCATTATTGTGGCCCCGGGCAATCCGCTGCATATCACCGGCATCAACGATCTGGCCCGGGAGGGCGTGCGCTTTGTCAACCGCCAGCGAGGCAGCGGAACCCGCGTGCTGCTGGATTACAAACTGGCCTGCCTGGGTCTGGCCCCCGCGAGCATTTCCGGCTACCGCGATGAAGAATATACGCACATGAACGTGGCGGCGGCCGTGCTCTCTGGCCGGGCTGATGCCGGGCTTGCCGTGCGGGCCGCAGCCAATGCGCTGGGGCTGCCTTTTGTGCCTGTGGGGGTGGAGGAATACGACCTGGTGATCCCGCGCCGTTTTTATCAGGGCGCAGCCATGCAGGCGCTGCTGGATGTCATTCGTGGGCCGGAATTTTTACGGGCTGTGACGGAAATGGGCGGCTATTCGACGGAAAAGACAGGACAGGTCATCTGGGAATACGACGGAAAATAACACAAATCCTGGGCCCAAAAAAGGCGAAAACGGTGGGACTGGCGGCTGTTATTCCCAGAAAAAACACTCCAGTTCGGGTATGGAGAGATCCAGATGGTAGAGGGGAGAGCCAAGGCCAGCCGCCTGCCCACCCTCATGCGCTTTGTCGCGCCCATGCTCAAGCGCAGGCGCCAGCAAGGCACGCAAACACAATTTTGCCATCAGGCAGGCCACGCCAGCGGGGGCAAGGGTTCCCATGGCTTCATGCCGTGACAGCGCCAGTTCTTCGGCGCCCTGCCCCTCGGGATACAGCGTATTCAAACGCGCATCGGGCCCAGGGTTGAGGTAGGCAAAGCCTTCTTCACGCAAGATGGAACCGTGTATAAAGGCCCTGCCTGCTGCCAACGCGGCTTTTTCCAGCGCCATCTTGGCCCCGATAGTATCCAGACAGTCCACCACCGCATCCATGCCGCGCACAAGTTCGGGCATGTTCCCTTCATGGGCCTCCAGCTGCAGGGCCTCGACCTCCAGATGAAAGGCCATGTCCGTCAGGGCGTCATGCACCACCAGCGCCTTGGGGCGGCCCAACGTGCTTTGGGCGCAAAAACGCTGGCGGTTGAGATTGCTCTCGTCAAAAACATCATTGTCCACAAGGCGCAAAAAGCCCACGCCCGCGCGAGCCAACAGCTCGGCCACATGCCCGCCCAGACCGCCGCAGCCGAGCACAAACACCCGGCAACGCAAGAGGCGCGCCACGTCATGCGCAGCCAACAGCCCATAATTACGGCGAAAGCTCTCGGGCCAGATGCCCGCGAGCACAAGACGCGCCACGGCCTCGCGCGTGGGCAAAGCCTGCTTGGCCGCCCAGGCCCGTATGCCCGCAATGGTGATAAACCAGATCTCTTCCTGAGGGTCGCGCCCGCCAAGCGCCGCATCGTGAGCGCGCGCGCCATAGACGGTTCGCAGATAGGGCCTGAAAAAAGCCCGTAGCCGGGATTCTGCCATGGCCAACGGACGCCTAGCCTCCACCGACAGCCGGGAAGAAGGCAACACGATCGCCGTCGCGCAGGAGATCGTCCGCCTTGCGCTGGCGTCCGTTGATCATGACAATTTTGATGTCTTGCAGCGGCAGGCCCAAATGACGGGCCAGACTTTCTGCAGTGCTGCCTTCCGGCATATCTACCGACAAGCCCTCTTCGGGCTTGTAACCAGGTACACAGTCGCGCAGCGTGGTGCTCAGCTTTACGGTCAGGTGCATCAAGAACTCCTCATCCGCATTGGCGGTCGGCTCTTATATGGCCATGCCGCCGGGCTGGCGTCAAGCCGCGCAAACCAAAACCCCGGGGCTGCCGCACCAGCGCCCAGGCTGGTACAGGCCCCGGGGATGCGTTACGCCGCCGGGCAGTCATGCCGCTGGGCAGTTGCCCCTGCCGTGGCTTTTGGCATCTCCAGACAGCGCCGCACACAAGACAAAATATTAAAACCGCCGTCCCGATTATGCCCGGAACGGCGGCTTTGCTTATACGCTGCTACTTTTCTTCAATCCAGTTAAACACGGTCTTGAGTTCATCATGGCTGAAGTCAAAGGTGAGGTTATGCGGGGGAACCTTTTCGTCCATGAAGAAATCGGGCAGCACGTCCGCAGCCTGGGTAATGCCAGCGCGGCGGTTGAAGTCGATTTCTGTGGAAAGGATACGCTGCCCCAGGGTCACCACGTCGTCGCCAGTGAGCTGCCAGCCAAACTTGGCATTGAGCATGTCCACAATGGCGGGCAGGGCGTCCGGCACGTCCAGAATGGCAAAGGCAGTGAACAGGCACAGGCCCACAGAGTCCACCGAAGCCGTAGCCACCTGCAGGTTACGCGAAAGCTCGATCTGGCCTTCCTTTTTCAAAGGATCGACCGTGCCGCCGCTGCTCAGGATGTTGGCCGTTACCGCGTAACCCGCGGTATGGTCGGCGCCCATGGGCGAGGTGGCGTAGGTAACGCCCTGGCCCTTGACCACGCGCGGATCGTACGCGGGCAGGCTCTGGCCCTTGACCGTGGGCACGCGCCGCACGCCAAAGACCCGGCCCGTGGTGGCCGTGCCGCAGCCGATGACACGCCCAAGGGGCGTACCGTCGCTGATGCTCTGCAGGGCATCCATAACCGCCTTGGCATCGCCGTAGGGAATGGCCCCTCCGGCCATGGCAACACCCATGGCAACACCCACGTCAATGGTGTCTACACCAATGTCGTCGCACATGTAGTCATACTTGGAAATGGCGTCCATATCGCCGATGCCCGAATGCGGCCCAAAGGCCCAAAGGGTTTCGTATTCAGGCCACTTGCTCTGAAACTTGCCCTTTTTGTCCGGCAAAATACCGCTGCAACGGATCATGCAGCCGCTCATGCAGCCGTGGGCCACTGTGCCGCCGCGCTCCTGGGTCATCTGGTTGAGCAATTCGCCCGACACGCTCTCGTGCATGTCAAAGCGGCCCACGGTAAAGTTGGCGGTGGGCAGGCCCCCGGCCTCGTGCAGGATATTGACGAGCACGGCTGTGCCGTAGTCTGCAAGGCCCTTGCTGGTAATGGGGTGCTCGGCCAGAGCCTTGGCAAAGCGCTTGGAGGCTTCGCGGAAAGCTTTTTCATCTTGCAGGGGCTGGTTTTTGCCACCCTCGGGATTGATAATGATGGCCTTGAGGCCCTTGGAGCCCATAACCGCCCCCACGCCGCCGCGCCCGGCATGGCGCATGGGCCGCAGTTCGCGGTCGGTGCAGGCAATGGAAGCTGCGGTAAGCTTGAACTCACCCGCGCGGCCGATGCTGATATAGCTGCAATCTTCGCCGTGCTTTTCCACAAGTTTCGCCACGGCGTCAAAGTTGTTCATCCCCGCCACATCAGAAGCCACGAGCTTGGCGTGGTCTTTGCCTACTTCAAGCTGCCACCACTGCCCTTCTTCGGCCATGTTTTCAACAATAACCGCAAGAATGCCCAGACGGGCCAGATGGCCGCCGGCTTGGCCACCAGCGTTGGATTCTTTAATGCCTTCGGTGAGCGGGCTTTTGCAGCCCACAGAAATACGGTTGGCGTTGGGGCTGTTGGTCGCGCCGAGCAGGCCCGGAGCAAAGACCAGCTTGTTGTGCGGGCCGATGGGTGTGCAGGTGGGCGGCACTTCACGCGCCACAATGGTCGAGGTCAGCGCTCGGCCCCCGAGGCCCGCGTATTCCTGAGGGATTTCTTCAAAAACACAAGTTTTAGTCGCCATATTGACGCGCAAAAAACGAAACATAAAGCCTCCTTCAAAGCGCGCTGCCGCGCCTGTATGTGTTTAATTCCCATTAACCCGTATGAGAAGAAAACAGCAAGTCTGTAAATAAATCAACACGCTTTTCTTTCCATCAGCAAATGGAAAGCAGGAAAAGGGGGTAATAAGCCTGCGCGGCGGGGATGCGCCTGCACGGCGGGGGGTGGAGAAGGGGCTTGCCCTTTAGAAAAAAGCGTGCAGCCCTGCGGGCATGAAGGCTTTTTCTTTAAATTTCGTTTTGGCCGCCTACGCGGCGGGCGGCAAGGCGGGGCCGGTTATGGGGCTTCGCCCCCTTCTCGGCCCCCCTTGCATCCCCCCCGAAGCACCCCCTTGGGCTTTCCAGTTTCCGCCAGCCTGCGAGGGCTGCGCGTCTTTTGCTGCGGGAGCTTCCCTCGCTTGGCTCGGGTGATCTCCCTGCGCGCCGCGCAACGCCATCGTATACTCTCTCCTTGCCCAAAAGCTCTGGGGCGTCGCCTGCTTGGGGTGGCATTACACCATCATTTGCGTTTCTTTGCCCGAAAGTTGTGAGACGTCTATTGTTCGAGGCTATGAGACAACGGCTACTGCTCGATCTCTGCTCTACAAACAACACAGACTATACTGCCCCCATTAACAAGACCAGCGGCTCACGATCTTCGGATTGCGCACGTAGGGGGAAGGGTTTGTCCTTTGGGACGGGATTTTTGTTGCCCTTCGGGCACGAGGGCTTTTTCACTGTTCGCTATTGGGCCGCCTACGCGGGGGGGGAGGGAAAGGGCTTGTCCTTTGCCCTTCAAGAAAGGGTTTTGCCACCCTATGGGTAGGGCAATTGCTTGGGGGCTCTGATGGCCAGGGTTTTTCATACAAAGTGTAAGGAGTGGATGGCATTGCGCGGCGCGCAGGGAGATCACCCGAGCCAAGCGAGGGAAGCTCCCGCAGCAAAAGACGCGCAGCCCTCGGGGATTGGCGGAAATTGGAAAACCCAAGAGGGTTGGCCGGAGCGGGTGCTGGTGGAGCCTTGAGGTTTGGCGGAACATGGAAAGCTCAGCGGGGTCGTCCGGGGGGAGTGCAGAGGGGGCCTCGGAGGGGC
>CAZFCC010000025.1:0-35532 GCA_964517635.1 uncultured Desulfovibrio sp.
AAGAGGCCGGTGGGGGACGCACGCACCATCCCCCGCCGCTCAGGCGCATCCCTACCGCCAAAGCGCGTCACTCCTCCGCGTAGGCGACCCCCGCCAGCCCCGGCACAGCCTGACAAACCACGCGCATGTCCCTGCTGCTGCCCCCGTTGTCGTCCAGCGTGGCGAAAGATTCGGCCCCGGTGACCTCCACTGCGGCCCCGTGCGCGCCCGCCTGAGCGAGCTTTTCCCGCAAGAGTTCACAGGCGCGCTGCCCAAGAACTTCCAGACTGTAGCCCTTGCGGATATTTTCCGTCAGCCCCAGAGCCGGAACGCGCAACATACCGCGCCCGGTATCTGCATACGCTTCCAGCGAATCTGTGGGCAGGGTCAGGGCCGCGCCCACGGCATTGGCCACGGCGGCGTGGGGCGGGCATTCCACGGGCAGGCCCAGGGCCGCGGCCAGATGCGCCCCCATGCAGCCTGCCGGGCCGCCCATGAGCCATGCGCGCTGGGGCCGCGCCTGACGCAGCGCCTTCAGACCCGCAAGGGTATAGATGGGGCGGGCGTTGATGTCTTCCACCAGACCATGCGCCGCCGCAACGATCCGGGACAGGGCGTCGTCCACAGCCTTGCGAGCCAGAACCTGGGGGCTAAGACCATGGCGCTGGGCCAGATGACCCATGCTCTCTGCCGAAGCGGCCACATTACCTGCGGTTTTTGCTATTTTTGCAGTGGCCTGTGCCGCGGCGTTTTCTACCGCATGGGCCGCTGCGTTGCCTGCCGCGTTGGCCGCAGGGTCTACCGTCACACTGGCTGCAGAACTTCCCGTTGAATTTTTCGCTCCGGGGCCGGGCTGACTGTGCAGCGTGTTAAGGGCATCCAGCAAGGTGGGCTGGCTGCCGCCAAAGGCCACGGCAGGCCCCTGACGTAGCGGCCCCACGCGCACAGCAGCGCCATGGCCGCTGCCCTCCACGCTGATGAGCGAATCGCCCCCCACCCCGATGGAAACCGAGGCCAAGGCACGCACAAGGGTGCGACGACCCTGAAGAATCATACCGTCCCTGTCGACCACGGGGGATCCGTCCGCCACCAGGGCCATATCTGTGGTTGTGCCGCCCATATCCAGCAGCAGCCCGCAGCCCTCGCTGGCGCCCGGACACAAGGCCAAAACGCCCATAACGCTCGCCGCCGGGCCGGAAAGAATGGACTGCACCGGCTCCTGCCGCGAAAGGCTCAGGGGCACGGCCCCGCCGTCAGCCTTGAGCAGACGCACTGCGGCAAACACGCCGGCACGGGCAAGGGCACTTTCCGCTGCTTCTAAAAAATTGACGTGCAAGCGCTGCACTGCGGCGTTGAAATACGCGGTGGCAATGCGCCGGGGAAAGCTCAGGCGGCCCGAAAGCCTGTGGCCCATTGTGATGCCCACGGTTATGCCCGGCGCCATCGCACCGGCGGCGCCCGAGGAAATACCCCAGGTCGCGTCCGAGGTAGCGCCTGAGGTAGCGCCCGAGGTAGCGCTTGGCCCGGCGGCCTCTGCCTCCAGCTTGCGACCCGAGGGCGCATCTCCCTGCGAGGCCACGCCGTAGGCGCGCGCCACAGCCCCGGCCATGGCCTGTTCATGCGCCGGATTACGCGGCGAAAACTTGCCCACGCAGGCCACGGCTGCGATGCCTTCCTGCTTCCACAAGGCGGCCTGGCGCTCCAGCTGCGCAAGATCCAGCGGGCTGACTTCAACCCCCCGGTGATCAAGGCCGCCGGGAACAACGCACACATGCCGCCCCAGAGTAAAATAATCGGGAGCAAGCCCCGGCCCGGCAGACACGGCCAGGCCAACGGCATCAGCCTTGCCCTGCACAAGAGCATTGACAGCCAGCGTGGCCCCAAGGGTAACGCGGCTCACCCGCCCAAGCAGCGCAGCGCCGCCAGCCGCAGCCAAAGCCGGATCAGAGTCCAGCGCCAGGGCCAGGGCCGCCAGCGCTTCACCAATGGATGCGGGCAGATCATCATGCTGCGTGGGTGTTTTGGCAGCGGCCAGAATGCGCATGCGCGGCAGCGCAGCGCCCCATGCCGCCTGCGCTTGCTGCTGGCTCAAGGCGCAAGGCGTGCTTGACGCATGGCTTGCACCGGCCGCATGAACCGCGCTTGCCGGGCTCGCCGCACGAGCCGCACGGGACATGTTTGTGGGGCTTGCCGGGTTCGCCGCATGCACCGCATGCACCGCGTGCACCGCATGAGCGGCGGGGGCGCGATCAACGGCGTTCAGGGCGGCTGCGTCATCACCGTGGGGCAATGCGGCCGTGCTGCCGGACAGATGCCCACAAGGCTCCTCCATCAGCAAAACCGCGTCCGTGTGGGTTCCCCCTGCATCTATACCCAATAAATATACAGGAGTGCCTGCCGCTTTATTCATGTCTGTCTGTTGCATATCTGTCCTCATGTCGCAAAAAGTCAGGCCCAGCATACGACATGCGCCGCCCAGGGGCCAGCGCTTTGACCGCAGGAGGCGCCGCGCGCAAAGGCCCGTTATCGCACGCTCTGGCCCTTGCCATATGGGGCGCTTTACAGTAAATTTTTTCTCTTACGGCCTCAGGCGGCCATGGGAGCCGCCAGTGATGCCGACCTACTTATGAGTCTTGCGGAGGACATTCATGGAAAAGATGAAGTACATCTGGGTTGACGGAAAAATGGTTCCCTGGGACGAAGCCCAGGTTCACGTGCTTACCCATGCCCTGCATTACGGCAGCGCCATTTTCGAGGGCATCCGGGCGTATGCCTCTGCCGACGGCACATCCGCCATTTTCCGCCTTGAAGACCACTGCAAGCGTATGCTCAACTCCGCCAAGATCCTACGCATGAACCTTACCCTGAGCGCAGAAGAGCTGGCCAAGGCCTGTGTGGACACGCTTGAAATCAACAAGCTGGCCCAGGGCTATGTTCGCCCGCTTTCTTTCGTGGGCTATGGCGAAATGGGCGTCTACCCCGGCAGCAATCCGGTGCAGACCATTGTGGCCGTCTGGCCCTGGGGGGCCTATCTTGGCGCCGAAGCTCTGGAAAAAGGCATTCGCGTCAAAACAAGCACCTTTGCCCGCAGCCATGTGAACACCACCATGTCCAAAGCCAAGGCCTCTGGCAATTACATCAACTCCATCCTTGCCAAGGTGGAAGCCAAAGACGAAGGCTATGACGAAGCCGTCATGCTGGATACCAATGGCTATGTGTCTGAAGCCACAGGTGAAAACATTTTTATCGTGCGCGATGGCGTTATCAGAACAACGCCCTGGACTTCCATCCTCGGCGGCATCACGCGTGATTCCATCATGCAGTTGGCCCAGGATCTGGGCTACACCGTGGAAGAACAGCAGTTTACCCGTGACGAAATGTATATTGCCGATGAGGCCTTCTTTACCGGCACCGCGGCGGAAGTGACTCCCATCCGCGAGATGGATCACCGCCAGATCGGCGCCGGACACGCCGGGCCCGTGACCAAGCATCTGCAAACCGAATACTTCAAGATCGTCAAAGGCGAAAACCCCAAGTACGCCAGTTGGCTGCACCACTATAAAGTATAGCTGAACAGGCGCGCCCGGCCCGCCGGGCGCGCCGCCAAAAAATCATGAAACATCTCTCTCTTGCCTCGCGCCACCGCCCCCAGACCTTTGCCCAGGTGGCGGGACAGGACATGGTAAAAGCCGTCCTTTCCCGCGCCGCCGCCGAGGACAGGCCCGCTGCGGCCTATCTTTTGAGCGGCACGCGCGGCGTGGGCAAGACCACCATTGCCCGCATTTTCGCCAAAGCTCTCAACTGTGAGCACGCCCCCGGTCCCGAACCGTGCAACGAATGCGCCCAGTGCCGCAAAATCACCCAGGGCGTGCATGTGGACGTGACGGAAATTGACGGCGCGTCCAACAACAGCGTGGAAGATGCCCGCTCGCTGCGCGAAACCATCGGCTACGCCGCCATGGAAGGCCGCTACAAGGTCTTCATCATCGACGAAGCCCACATGCTCACGCGCAACGCCTTCAACGCCCTGCTGAAAACCCTTGAGGAACCGCCAGCGCGCGTGGTTTTTATCTTTGCCACCACCGAGGCGCACAAGTTCCCCATTACCATCGTGAGCCGCTGCCAGCATTTTGTGTTCCGCCATCTGAGCGAAGACGCGCTGGTCGAGCACCTTTCCGGCGTGCTGCGCAAAGAAAACGTCACTTTTGAAGACAGCGCCGTACGCCTGCTGGCCCGCCGCGCGGCGGGCAGCGTGCGCGACAGCATGTCTTTGCTGGATCAAACGCTGGCCCTGGGCGGCGAACAGCTCACGGCCGCCGCCACGCGACAGGTGCTGGGCCTGGCCGGGCAGGAAATGTTTGCCGAACTTTTCGAAGCCCTGCACGCGCAAAACTGCCCCGCTGTGGCCGAGCTCTGCCGCCAGATTTTGCAACAGGGCGTGGATATAGGCTTTTTCGTGCGCGAACTGGCCGGAAACCTGCGCAATCTTTTTCTTTTGCGCCAAGGCGGCGCGGCGCTGGCTCCCAGCCTGCAACTGCCCGCTGACGAGGCTGCCCTATGGCAGGCCCTTGCACCGCGTTTTTCCACAGCCCACCTGCATGCGGCGTGGCAAATGACGCTGGACGCCCAACGCGGCATTGTGCAAAGCCCTGAACCCGCGGCCGCGCTGGAACTGCTGCTGCTTAACCTGGCCCTGCTGCCGCAATTGCTGCCCGTGGGGCAGGTCAGGCCAGAGCAAATGCCCGCAGGCCCGGCAGGCCAAAGCGGTACGGGCCAAAGTGGTGCAGGCCAGGCTGGTACGGGGCAGGCTCCTGCCGCACCCGCTACCAACGCAAGCCCCGGCTCCGCTTCCGGCATGCCGCACAGCGGCCACAGAACGGGGCAACCGCCCCATGCAGGGGCCGAAGCCCCCCGCACCAACGCCGGAGCGCCGGACGAAATCCCGGCCGGGTCGGGCATGGGCAAAAGCGCGGCCCGCCCAAGGGCCGTAGCCACGGCCACCCGCCCCGCCACTGACGGCGAAGAGGCCGAAACACCCGACCCTGCGCCAGCCGAGAACGGCCGGAGCCAGCCGTCCGGGCAGTACGCAAGCCGTGCCCCAGGCAACAGCTTTACCGCCATGCCAGATGCGCCCGCCAACGGCGCAGGGCCGCAGACGCGCCATGCTGAAGCCCCCGGCCCGGATATGGACGGCGCGCCCTGGACAGGCCAGGACGAAGATTATGCGCCGTACGAAGACGACGCACAGACGGAAAGTCCGCCGCAACAAAACTGGCCGGGCCGACGGGACACGGCCACGCGCCAGAACGCCTCTAAACAGGATGCTTCCGGGCGCCATGTTTCGGGCCAAACGACGTGGGGCCAAAATGCTTCAGAGCAGGATGCTTCCGGCCAGAGCGACGCGCCCCATCAGGCGCAGCAGCACGACGCTCCGCCCAGACACGCCCCCACGGCCGCCCCGGGCAGCACTGGCGGGCGCAGCCACAACTGGCAGGATTTTTGCGATTTCTGTTTGGCGGAACACGCGGCCGCGCGCCCGGTTCCGGCTCCGTACGTGCTGCGCGGCATCGGGGTGGACTGGCAAGGCGCAACGCTGCGCCTCCAGCCCAGAACAGAAACACAGCTGAACCAGCTTGAAAAACAGTCTAAAGCCCTGTATGCCGCTTTGGCCGCCTTTGGTGCGCCGGAAACGCAGATGGAGATTATCGCCCCCAAGCCGCGCCGGGCGGAGGCGGATCTTATTGCCGAATTCTGTCGCAAAGAAGAATTGCAGCCGTGCCTTGAGGTGCTCAACGCCTCGCTGAAAGGCTGCCGCCCCATAGAATAGTGAACGCCTTAAACGTGCATAACGGTCGGCAACGCCGTTAAGGCAAAGCCCGCGCACGGGCCCGACAGCCAAAGGCACAAGTCTTTCACCACGATGCAACAATTGGAATATTCAAGGAGAAACATATGCGCAACATGAACGACATCCTGCGTCAGGCCCAGGTCATGCAGAACAAGATCGCCAAACTCCAGCAGGAAATGGGCGAGCACAGCTACGAAGCGGCCAGCGGCGGCGGCATGGTCAAGGCCGAGGTTTCCGGCAAGCAGGAACTGCGCAAGCTCACCATTGACCCCAAGGCGCTGGAAGGCGGCGATGTGGAAATGCTGCAAGACCTCATCCTTGCTGCTGTCAATGAAGCTGGGCGCATCGCCCGTGAAAGCATGGATCGCGAAATGAACAATATTTCCGGTGGCATCAAGCTGCCCGGACTTTTCTAGGTTCATGAACAAACGCATTCCCGAACCGCTCAAGGCCCTGGTGGAGCAGCTCGCGCGCCTGCCGGGCCTTGGCCCCAAATCTGCCATGCGCGCGGCCATGGCCCTGCTCAAATGGCCGGAGGCCGAGACACGCCGTCTGGGGCGTGGCATCCACGACCTGCGCGATAATCTGCACCTCTGCACGCGCTGCGGCGGCCTTTCGTCCACTGACCCCTGCCCGGTTTGTGCCGATACGGAACGCAGCCGCGACACGCTCTGCCTGGTGACCGAGTGGGACAGCATGCTGACCCTTGACGAAGGCGGCTTTTACCGGGGGCAGTATATGATCCTCGGCGGCCTGCTGGCCCCGCTGGAACGCATGGATGCTGAAGGCCTCGACACCGACAGGCTGGTGCGCCGCCTGGACGAAGGCGAGGTGACCGAGCTTATTCTGGCCCTCGGGGCCACGCTGGAGGCGGAAAACACCGCCTCCTTTATTCGCCGCCTCGTGGCCGGGCGTTTTCCGCATGTGCGCATCTCGCGTCTGGCGCAGGGCATTCCCCTGGGCGCGGAAGTCAAATATATGGATAAAGAAACCTTGCGGCAGTCCCTGCAGTACCGGCAGGACTTTAGCTAGCGCATTGGCGCTTTGAAATATTTTGTGGCGGCGGGCCCCCTGGCAAAAGTGGCCCGCATCCATCTCTAAAAGCCTTATGGGCTTTCAGACCGTTGCGGGCTTTCTGCTGCTCTGCGGCAGGGCAACAACAGCGCCTTGCAGGCGCAACATTGCTTCAGGGTGAACACGCTCAAGCGCCGACCACACGGGCCACGCGGACACAGAAAAATAGTCGCGTAAAGATGCGCTGTCCCGACACACAGGGCCCGCGTTACGCTGCGCCCAGCAAAGCACAGGCCGCCTGTGCACGACGCGGCCGGCAAACTGCAGCCCCATATGGGCCCGCTGCGGCCACACACAATCGACTGATTTTCCCTCAATGCAGGAGGTTCTGATGGAGCCAGCCATTTCTTCCGTCATCCAGCATCCGGTGGCGCAGGCCGCTGCGGCTGGTCTGCTCTCATGGCTTTCCGTCAGCCTCGGCGCGGCATTTATCTTTACCCGCAAGGAGTTCTCGCGCAAAGCCATGGACTGTCTTTTGGGCGCAGCCGGGGGCATGATGCTCGGCGCGTCCTTCTTTGGCCTGTTGCAACCGGCCATGGAACTTACCACCCATATGGGGCGCACGGGCTTTGTCCCCGTGGTTTTGGGTCTTATGTTGGGCGCGGGTTTTTTGCTGCTGCTTGACCGCCTTTTGCCCCACCTGCACCCGGTGCAGGACACCACCGAGGGCATTTCAACCCGCTGGCGGCGCAGCGTGCTGCTTGTGACAGCCATGGCCCTGCACCACATACCCGAAGGCCTGGCCATTGGGGTTGGCTACGGGGCGGCTGCTGCCGAAAGCGGCATGGCCGCTGGCATTGAAAGCCTTGGCATGAGCACGGCCCTGGTGCTTACCGCGTCTATCATGCTGCAAAACCTGCCAGAAGGCATGGTGGTGGCCACAGCCTTGCGGGCTGAAGGCTATTCGGCAAAAAAATCGTTCTTTTATGGCATGCTTTCCGGCGTGACCGCCCCCATAGGGGCCATACCGGGGGCCATGACCGCAGCGGTAACCGCGGGCATTCTGCCCGTTGTTCTGGCTTTTGCTGCCGGGGCCATGATCTATGTGGTCTTTGAAGAAGTCATTCCTGAAGCCAATGCCTCGGGTAACGGCAATGCCGCTTCTCTCTCCTGTATTTTCGGGGTTTGCCTGGTAATAGCGCTCACCACCCTTCTGGGCTGAACGGGCCGCATCCGGATTATTCCTACACCTAGTAATTGCAGCCAAGCTAAACCCCATACGACAACAGGCTATGCCGAAATTCAGGGTATCAGCTCGGTTTTCTTCAGTAAAAAAATTAGTAATTTTTAACTGTCAAGGCAATCTTTCCTCTGCTATAAGCTTTTTTTCACTTTGACCGAATATATATGCAAGGCGATTTATCGTCTTTTTGGAAATGCATTTTACCGCACGGCTCTTGCTATTGCGAATATGCCTTTTTTTATTTACTACTAAAGCACTCTGGTTTTTTAATAAACAAATAACAGCCACTTGTCGCACGACGTGGTTATTGTTTGCGCGTATTTTATGCACAGGGGGACGAACATGTTGCACACCACGCTTTAACGGGCCTGCCGGAACAGCCTCACCCCGGCATTGACCATGCAACACAGCCGGTCTGAAACCATGCGCCCCCCCACGCCACAGCACCGCAGACATGGGTTTATTTGAACGTATTTTCCGCACCTGTGACTTCGGAGCGGTTATTTCAAGGGAGTCCCCTTATGAATCTCACTCTCAGTTTTCGCGTCACTGTCTTTTTTATCGTTATGCTTTTGCTGGCCTGTGCGGCCATGTTGGCAGGCTTCAAATTCGCCCTGGGCGACGCGTTCAACGCCGCCGTTTTGGGGAGCACTCTGCTGTTTGCCGCCGGGAGCGTTATCGTTCTGGGCGCCATTGGCGCGGTATTCATTAACAACAGGCTTGCGCCCGTCCGCAAATGCGTTCTCTACGCTGAAGCCATCGCTGGCGGCGATGAAAAGGCCACGCTTGACGTGTATCGCACCGATTGCCTTGGACATCTGGCCCAGTCGCTGCGCAACATGGTCAACAAGCTGGAAAGCCAGGCCCACTGGTACGAGGGCATCCTCAACACCCTGCCCATGTCGATTTCTGTTACGGATAACGACATGGTCTGGACGTTCTGCAACACCTACGCTCTCGAAACCATGAATAAGACCTGCCCGACGGATGTGCTGGGCAAGCATTGCTCTGAAAAGCAGGGCAATATCTGCAACACTCCCGAATGCGGCATTGAGCAACTGCGGCTGGGCAATAAAAAAGTCATCAACCACATGCCCAACGGCAAAACCATGCAGATCATGCTGGACTACCTGAAGAATTCAGAAGGCAAAACCATAGGCCATGTGGAAATAGGCGAAGATATTACTGAAAATATTCGACTTCAAAGGCAGGCCGACGAAGCCGCGCACAAGGCAAGAGTATACACCGTTGCGCAGCTTGAAGATGTGGTCGCGCATCTGCAGCATGCCGCCAACACGCTCACTGCCTCACTTGGCAGCGTGCGCGACAAGGCGGGCGTCGCCGCCAACCGCATGGCCGAAACCGCCACCGCCATGAACGAAATGAACGCTACCGTGCTTGAGGTGGCCCATAATGCCGAAGGCGCGTCCAAAGCCGCAACTTCCGTGCAGGGCTACGCGCAGGAAGGCGCGAACATTTTGCTGCGCACCATCCAGAACATGCAGAGCGTGCAGCAGCAGTCCAGCGGGCTCAAGGGCGATATGAACGGCCTTGACAAACAGGCCAGGGATATCGGCGCGGTGCTCACCCTTATCCGCGATATTGCAGACCAGACCAACCTGCTGGCCCTCAACGCGGCCATTGAGGCCGCCCGCGCGGGCGATGCCGGGCGCGGCTTTGCTGTGGTGGCTGACGAAGTGCGCAAGCTGGCCGAAAAAACCATGAGCGCCACGCAAGAAGTGGAAACCGCCATTGCGGCCATTCAGGCAGGCACGGGCAAAAGCACCGCCACGGTTGACAATACCGTGGCCGCCATTGACGAAGTGAGCCACATGGCCGAAGAGTCCGGACAGTCGCTGGAGCAGATCTCGGCGCTGGCTGGCGACTCCAGCTCACGGGTTTCCGCCATTGCCGCCGCAGCCACGGAGCAGTCCGCCGCTTCGGAAGAAATCAACCGGCACATAGCCGAGGTTAACAGCCTGAGCGCCAACATTGCGGAAGCGATGGATCACGCCGCGCGACAAGTTAACGAAATGGCCGGGCAGGTCAACGTTGTCACAGGCATTCTTGACTCCCTGCGCAAGGAAGACAGCACGCAGCAATAAAAGGCCAAAGGCCGGCGAAATCGCATGGAACGCAGGTCTGTCCGAGCCACGCCGCCGACATAAAAACGCCATAAAAATCAGCAGGCGGCCCACTTTTTACAAAAAGTGAGCCGCCTGAAACCGTTTGTGCCTCCAGAGCAAATTACCTTTGAAATATACCGTTCGAAAGGTGCCATTCTGCCCCAAAATGCGATTTTCGACGGTTTGAACGCCAATAAAAGTTTTGGAGGCTGGCGGCGTGGGGGAGGAGACCCTTTTACAAAAGGGTTCCCCCCACTAAGCCTACAAGTGCCTCTATCCCTAAAGTAGTTCTAGGGGTGATTGATAAACTTGTTTTGCGTTGCCGCCGTACCACTGTGGCAGGGAGTGCAATCCATGATGCCCTTGGCCCAGTTGGCTTCATTTTCCTTGGTCATATGACATTCACCACAACTGCTCACAGATGTTTGCATGGGGAATGCGCCCTTGAAGTCCTTACCCTGGGCGATCTTGGCATTGATTATTTCAGCTGCTTTGAAGGCAGCGTCTGCGGTAATGCGGCCGCAACGTTCGCTACGTTTTTTGCTGGTGGCTTCAATTTTGTTTTCGTAGCACCATTTGGATACAGAAATGTGGCACAACACAGAATCAGAAACGTTCATGGGCATGTCGCCCTTGACGCCCTGCGCTGCATCACCAGGATTGTAGATGGGCAGCTTTGTTACTTCATACCAGCGGAACAGTTCATTGGCCATGGGGTACACTTCTTTGCGGCCCCAGAACAGTGAAAAGGTCGAAACAGCGCCGTAAAGCGCGCCGCAAATGGTTCCCCAGTCAGAAACGCCGCCCTTGTTTGCTTCAAGCATGGCAAAGGGAAACTGATTGTAGGGAGCGCCGTATTTTTCGCCCATCAGGCCGATAATACTATAAAAAGCACCAAAACCACAGCCGAAGCCTTTATACCAGTAGCCATCATAGGCCACCTGAGCGCATTCTTTGGGGTCAAGCTTGTGGGGCTTCCAGCCAAAGGCTCCGCCCACCTGTTCAAAACGGCCTGATGCTGGCTGCGTCTGCCCCGCTGCCAGCGCTTCAACTCCACCAAGGCCGAGCATCGCTCCGCCCACTGCAAGGCCACCAAGGCCACAGATCAAATCACGTCTGCCTATATTCATCTGTATTCTCCTAACAATTGTGTGTCTGCCGTGACACATGCTCGTTAAAAAAATCACTAACAAGCTTGGGAAAGAAAGGTCAACCTCAAAATTACATTAAATTACACTTTTTTTTATTCAAAGGAACTTTTTTACCGTTTTTTTCAGGCAGAGTCTGGACGACCCGCGAGAACGACTTACATATACGGGGCGGCTGGCAGGCCAGTTCGCAAAATTTGACGCGCGCGCCGCTACGCAGACGCACAGCGTTGCAGGTCGCTGCGCGACCAAACACACGACAAGTTTTCCCCGAGGAGGATCACCATATGTCCAAGATTATCGGTATTGACCTGGGAACCACCAACTCCTGCGTGTACGTTATGGAGGGTAAGGAACCTAAATGCATCACCAACCCCGAAGGCGGACGCACCACCCCTTCCGTGGTGGCTTTTACTGACAAGGAACGCCTGGTGGGCGAAATCGCCAAGCGTCAGGCCGTGACCAACCCCACGCGCACCATCTTCGCCATCAAGCGCCTCATGGGCCGCAAGTTTGATAGCCCCGAAGTGGATCGCTGGAAGGAACACAGCCCCTATGCCATCGTGAAAGCCCCCAACGGCGATTCCGGCGTTGAAGTGGATGGCCGCACCTACAGCTCTCCTGAAATTTCGGCCATGATTCTGGCCAAGCTCAAGGCCGATGCCGAAGCGTACCTGGGCGAAACCGTTACCGAAGCCGTCATCACCGTGCCGGCCTACTTTAACGACGCTCAGCGCCAGGCCACCAAGGACGCAGGCCGCATTGCCGGTCTTGAAGTAAAGCGCATCATCAACGAGCCTACGGCCGCTTCTCTGGCTTATGGCTCGGACAAAAAGGCCAACGAAAAAATCGCTGTCTTTGACCTTGGCGGCGGCACGTTTGACATCTCCATTCTTGAAGTGGGCGACAACGTGGTTGAAGTGCGCGCTACCAACGGCGACACCTTCCTTGGCGGCGAAGACTTCGACCAGCGCGTCATCAACTTTCTTGTGGAAGAGTTCAAAAAGGAAAACGGCATTGACCTGGCCAAAGACAGCATGGCTCTGCAACGCCTGAAGGAAGCCGCTGAAAAAGCCAAGAAAGACCTTTCCACCTCTATGGAAACCGAGGTCAATCTGCCCTTTATCACCGCTGACCAGAACGGCCCCAAGCACATGCTCGTCAAGATCAGCCGCGCCAAGCTGGAATCGCTGGTGGGCGACCTTGTGGAAAGCACCACCGAGCCCTGCAAAAAGGCCCTGGCCGACGCCGGCATGACCGCTGACCAGATCGACGAAGTCATCCTCGTGGGCGGCATGACCCGCATGCCCCTGGTGCAGCAGGTTGTGGGCAAGTTTTTTGGCAAGGAACCCAACCGCTCCGTCAACCCTGACGAAGTGGTGGCCATGGGCGCTGCCATTCAGGGCGGCATCCTCAGCGGCGACGTGAAGGACGTGCTGTTGCTCGACGTGACCCCGCTTTCCCTGGGTATTGAAACCATGGGCGGCGTGTTCACCAGACTTATCGAGCGCAACACCACCATCCCCACGCGCAAAAGCCAGGTGTTCACCACGGCTTCCGACAACCAGCCCTCGGTGTCCATCCACGTGCTTCAGGGCGAACGGCCCATGTCCGGGGACAACATGACCCTGGCCCGCTTTGACCTGGCTGGCATTCCCCCGGCGCCCCGCGGCGTGCCGCAGATCGAAGTCTCTTTTGACATCGACGCCAACGGCATCGTCAACGTGTCCGCCAAGGATATGGGAACCGGCAAGGAACAGTCCATCAAGATCACCGCTTCTTCCGGCCTGTCTGAAGACGACATTCAGAAGCTGGTGCGCGAGGCTGAAGCCCACGCCAGCGACGACAAGAAAAAGCAGGAACTTATTGAGGCCCGCAACCATGCCGACAGCCTCATCTACGGCACGGAAAAATCTTTGGCCGATCTGGGCGACAAGGCTGACGCCACCGTCAAGAGCGACATTGAAACCAAGATGGCCGACCTGCGCAAACTGATGGAAGGCGAAGACGCCGCTGCCATCAAGACCGCCACGGACGAACTGGCCAAGGCCTCGCACAAGCTGGCCGAACAGCTGTATCAGCAGCAGGCCCAGCAGACCGGCGCGGCTGGCGCGCAGGCCGATGCGGGCGCGGCCGAAGGGCAGCCCCAGGGCAATGCGGCTGATGATGTGGTCGATGCCGATTACACTGAAGTAAAAAAATAACAGCATAAGGCAAGCCCCGCGTGACCGTGACCAGCGACAGACACGACTGTCTTCGCAGCTTACAGGCCCGGGCTTGGCTCCCGAAGCAAAGCACCCGCTTTTCCTGTCTCATGCAGAGCGCGTAACTGGCTGCATGCGGGTGAACTTGCCTCAATGCCTTCACTGTACTAAAAAGGTCTGGCTCCCTGTGAGCCAGACCTTTTGCTTTTATGGGCATGGGCCATCGGGCCCTTGTCGAAACTCTCCTGCCGGAGGATACAGTGCGTACAGCCATAACGTGTCGCCACCCCCTTGCGCGCATGACGCTTGGCCTGCTGCTGCTCATGCTGCTGGGCTGCCTGAGTGCCTGCAAGATGCCTTTTGGCGGAGCCCAGCGCCCGGCGCCCGCGCCCGTGCAAGCCCCCAAGCCCGAAACCTGCGTGGTTCTGGCCCTGCCCGCATCGGGGCAGTATGCCCCCATAGGCAACAAAATTCGCCAGGGCGCAAATATTGCCCAGAAAGAAATGACTGCCAACGGCGTCAACGTGCGCCTTGAAATTATTAATACCGAAGCTCCGGACTGGCTGCAAAAGCTCAATGCCCTGCCCGCAGCCTGCGCTGTGGTGGGCGGCCCCCTGCAGGCGTCCAATTATGCGCAGGCCCGCAAGGCCGGCGCTACTGACAAGAGAGCTTTTTTCACTTTTCTGCCCTCACTGGAACAGGGCGATGAAGGCTCGCATGCCTGGCGCTTTTTCCCCGGCCCGCAAGACCAGATTGACGCCCTGGTGGGCTTTGCCACCGGCAGCCTGGGCATCCGCAGCTACGGGGCCTTGTATCCCGCCGATGCCTATGGCGCGCGCATGACCGGTCTGCTGGAACAAAGCCTGTACAAGGGCAACATGCCCCTTCAGAAAGCCAGCTATAACCCCTCCGACCCCACGTCGTGGAGCTCGGCGGCAGCGCCGCTCATCAATGCCCAAAGCCCTGAAGGCAGCCGCACCCCCGTGCCCCAGACCGCCTTTGAGGCGCTCTTTGTGCCAGACTCGTGGAAAAGCATGGACATGCTGACCACAAGCCTGCTGTATAACGGCGAAGACCGCCTGGTGCTGCTGGGTACAACCCTGTGGGAACAGGGCCTGCAGGGCAAGACCATAAGCTCGCCGGAAAAATACGCTTTGGCGGTCTTTCCCGCCGCCTGGAACCCCTCGCATAGCCCCCGCGCCCTCCAAACTCCCGGCGCGGACTTCTGGACAGCCCTGGGCTATGATTTTGCCCGCTTCAGCGTAGGCCTTGGGCTTACGTCGCGCCTGACCGCGCCGGAAATCACCGCACGCGCGCAACGTGCAGCCCAGATGGTCTGGGGCATGGCGCCCATCAGCTGGGACAGCGCGGGCATAGCGCACCAAAAGCTCTTTATCTTCGGCGTGTCGCCCACGGGCATGGTTCCCGTTAATGTGGACGAATTCCAGCAGACGCGCAGCAACATCCTGCAACAGTCCGCCCTGCGCATGCAGGGTCTGCCGCCCGTGGACGCGCAGGGCAACCCCCTGACGCCGGGCGACGGGCAGCAACCCACATTGCAGCCCATCGGCACAACCCCCAGGCCCTCGTACAAGCTGAGCCTGCCGTCGCGCCTGTAGGATGAATTGATCTTGAAAAAGGTTCCTGGCGCGGGTTATGGCCGCGCCGGGAACAAGCGGTAATACCACTTCACCGGCCCTGTTCCGGCAGAAGTTTTGACATCTAAAAACGGCAGCGGCACAGGCACAAACGGCCAGTGGCACAGCAGCGGCAGCGCCAGCGGCACAAACGCCCACAGTGGCTGCGGCCACGGCAGCGGCCCCCGCAGCGCCATGCCGAAAAAATGTACAACACCCCTTGAGAAGCGCCGCCCCGGCGCGTCCGGGGCAAGGCAAAGGACTCCGCAACATGGCACAGAACAAAGGCATCGGCTTGAAAGAAGTGGCCCATATGGCCGAACTCTCACGCCTTACCGTCAGTGAAGAAGAGCAGACGCTTTTCGCCCGGCAACTGGACGACATTCTCGGCTATATGGATGTGCTCGCCAAGGTGGACACAAACCAGGTGGAACCGCTGTACAGCCCGGCACAGCACAAGCCCGCCCCGCGCCAAGACGTGGCCACCCATGTCTGCACCCGTCAGGACGTGCTGGCAAACGCGCCCGAGGCAGACGGCGACTATTTTATGGTTCCGCGCATTGTCTAGGGTGCTGAAGAGCTGAATTCATTTCAGTTGCTCAACGCGCTTTGCAAGGCCTGAATGCGCTGAGACGCAAAAAACGGCCTTTGTGCCCCGGCCTTTGCGGCTTCTGGACGCAGCAACGCACCAGATGAGCCACCTAAGCCAGGTGCGCCCAATGAGCCCAATGCGCCAGATACGCCTTATGGCCAGGCATCAAAAGAGCGCAGGTAAAAAGCGCAGAGCCCATCCTGCGGGCAGTTTTCCGTTTACGCCAACACAACAAGCAGAATTTTCGAGAACACCATGACCGACATATGCTCCCTCTCTCTTACGGCTGTGGCCCAGGCCCTGCAAAAAAAAGAACTGAGCGCGGTGGATGTAACCACCGCCTGCCTTGACCGCATCGCCGCCACAGAGCCGCAGCTGGCCGCCCTGCTTTACGTGAATGCCGAAAACGCGCTGGCCCATGCCGTTGCGCTGGACAGGCAGGGCCCCGATGCCGCTTGCCCGCTGTGGGGCGTGCCTGTGACGCTCAAGGACGCCTTTTCCACCAAGGGCATGCCCACCACGGCCGGTTCGCGCATGCTTGCTGGCTATACGCCTTTCTACGATGCCTTTGCCGTGCAAAAGCTGCACGAAGCCGGGGCCGTCATTCTGGGCAAGACCAATCTGGACGAGTTTGCCATGGGCTCCAGCACCGAAAACTCCGCCTTCAAGGCCACACGCAACCCGTGGAACCTCAGCAAGGTTCCGGGCGGCTCCAGCGGCGGCTCCGCCGCGTCGGTAACGGCCCGTCAGTGCTTTGCCTCTTTGGGAACCGACACCGGCGGCTCCATACGCCAGCCCGCCTCCTTTTGCGGCTGCGTGGGCCTCAAACCCACCTATGGCCGGGTTTCGCGCTATGGGGTCATCGCCTACGGCTCGTCGCTCGATCAGGTCGGCCCCCTGACGCGCAATGTGGAAGACTGCGCCCGCGTGCTCACGGCCATCGCCGGCTATGATTCTCGCGACAATACCTGCGATCCGCGCCCGGCAGAAGACTATAACGCCGCTCTGGCCACGCAGCCCCTCAAGGGCGCGCGCCTGGGCATTCCCAAAGAATTTTACGGCCAGGGCCTGAGCGATGAAGTGCGGGCAGCCTGCGAAGCCGCCATACAGACGGCCAAAAGTCAGGGCGCGGAACTGGTGGAAGTAAGCCTGCCCCATACGGATGCGGCCATCGCCACCTACTATATTATCGCCATGGCCGAAGCCAGTTCCAACCTGGCCCGTTTTGACGGCGTGCGCTACGGACACCGCTCGGCTGACATCAAAAACCTTGACGATCTCTATGTGCGCAGCCGCACCGAAGGCTTCGGCCCGGAAGTCAAGCGCCGCATCATGCTGGGGGCCTATGTGCTGTCGTCCGGCTATTACGATGCCTACTACCGCAAGGCCGCCCAGGTGCGCCGCCTTATCCGTGATGAACTGCTGGCGGCCCTCGGCCAGTGCGACGCCCTGCTGGCCCCCGTGTCGCCCGTGACAGCGCGCGATCAGGGCGGCCACACCGCCGACCCGCTGCAGATATACCTTATGGATGCCTATACCCTTTCCCTGAACCTGGCCGGGCTGCCGGGCCTGTCGCTGCCTGTGGGCCTTGGGGCAGAAAGCGGCATGCCCGTGGGCATGCAGATCATCGGCAAACCCTTTGCAGAAGCGCAGGTTCTGGCCCTTGGGCACAGCCTGGAACAGGCCCTGCCGGGCATCGGCAGCCCCAAACTGTAAAAAAGGGGCCGCCCGCGCCTGCGGGCGCGCATCAGACAAAAAGCACAAAAAAGAAGCGTACTCCGCAGCAAACGGGGTACGCTTCTTTGTATACTCATGCACAAATCGTAAGGATACGCCTGTAAGGGAAATTGTCTGCCGCAACTTTTTGTCCAGAGGCTTGCGCCCTTACAACGGGCGTCTGCCCGCGCAGGCCCAGAGCCTTGCAGAGCAAAAAGGCCCTAACTTTTGTGCAGCATGATATCCAGAATAACCTTGTCGGTCTCGCGCATGCCAGTGGAGCCCAGACGCCCCAGGTTGGCTATGCAAACCTCAATGTTATCGTCCACAATACCCTCATTGCCCGGCACGGCGGAACCGCCCATGGCGAGCATGGCGGCCTGTATGCCCGCCCCCACTGCCGAGGCGACCTTGAGCGCGCAGGAGCTTTTTGCGCCATCGCAAATCATGCCCGCCATATTGCCCACCATATTGCGCACGGTCATTTCCATTTCTTTAAGACCGCCACCAAGCAACATGGCTATGCCGCAGCCCGAGGCCGTGCCAGCCACCATGGCCCCGCAATGCGCAGAAAGACGGCCCAGATGGTGTTTGATGTGAATGGACGTAAGGTGGCTCATGATCAGCGCGCGGGCCAGGGCTTCGTCGCGTATCTGCAGGCGGATGGCGCAGGCCACCACCGGCATGGTGCAGGTGATGCCCTGATTGCCGCTGCCGGAATTGCTCATGACAGGCATCATGATGCCCGCCATGCGTGCATCGGCGGCAGCTGCTGTGAGCTTGACGGCAAAAGATGCCATGTCGTCCGCAAGCATATGTTGACGGATCTGGGCATCCATATTTTTGCCCACAGCAAGGCCATACTGACTTTTCAGGCCTTCTTCAGCCACCGTGCGGTTCATGCGCGCGGCCTCAAGGATAAATGATATATCCTCCAGGGGAGCGCCCACGGCAAAGTCATAAATGCCCGCCAGGGTCAGGGGCCAGGGGCTGCCCGGCCCGCTGGCGCTCTCGGCCTGCTCTTCTTTGGCAAACACAAGCTCGCCGTCGCGCCATACCCGCGTGATGTTGGCATGGCTGTCCACAAGCTCGGCCTTGGCGCTGTGCCCTTGTGCATGGGCCGTCACGGCGCAGTAAAGCAGCAGGTCGTTGCCCGCCAGCTTCATCTCCACGCTGCCAGCTTCCACAAGAGCCTTGGCCGCCGCCACCTGGGCCTCGTCCATATGACGTAAGCACTCAAGCCCAAGGCTGCTGCGCCCGCCAAGGGCCCCGGCGGCGGCAGCAATGCTCAGGCCCATGCTGCCCATGCCGGGAACCATAACACCCATACCGTTTTTAAGCAGGTTGGCGCTTACCTCAACTTCAAGCCTTTCCGGCGTGAGGCCCAGCGTTTCTGCCGCCTGGGCAGCGGTAAGGGCCACAGCCACAGGCTCTGTGCAGCCCAGCGCGGGTACTACTTCTTCATGCAGCAAATCTATAAATGATTGCCAGTTTTGGTTCATGCATGCTCCGTCGTTGACGGTGTCTGCAACGCTCCCAGTTGCCCGTTATCGTTGAAAACACCCTCAAGAATAAGGGCCAGTGCCCCGTCGCCGGTTACGTTGCAGGCCGTGCCGAAGCTGTCCTGCAAGGCAAAGATGGCAATAAGCAAGGCAACGCCCGTGGGGTCAAAACCAAGAACACCTGTAACAATGCCAAGCGAAGCCACAACCGTGCCGCCCGGAACGCCGGGAGCACCCACGGCAAAAATGCCGAGCAAGACGCAGAAAAGAATCATAGTCCCTACAGAAGGCAGGGTTCCGTACAGGAGAAGGCTGATGGTCATGACAAAAAATGTTTCGGTCAAAACCGAACCGCACAGATGCACCGTGGCCCCCAGCGGAATCATAAATTCCACCATGGTGCGGCTGAGCACAGGCGAGCGGCGGGCGCATTCCAGGGCCACGGGCAGGGTGGCCGCGCTGGACATGGTTCCTACAGCCGTAAGATAGGCAGGCAGATAGTGACGGAAAACCTGTGAAGGATTACGCCGGGAAACAAGACCGCCAATGCCGTAAAGAACCGCCAGCCAGATAAACTGCCCCACGATGACCAGGGCCACCATAGACACAAAGACAGGCAAATGCTTGGTCAGCGAGCCTTCATAGGCCAGCCCCATGAACGAAAGGCCGACAAAAAAAGGCAGAATGGGAATCATGACCTTATTGATAAGCCAGCTGACGACCTTCTCCAGTTCGGCAAAAAGCTTGCTCATGGTTTCCGACCGTGTCAGAGCCACGCCCACGCCAAAAAGCAGCGCCAGCGTCAGGGCGCTCATAACGCTGAAAAGCGGCGGAATATCAAGCTGAAACACCATCTTGGGCAAGGCGCGCAGCGTTTCTGTGTCAGGAGCCACGGAAAGATGCGGGATGATCAGATAGCCGGAAAACGTGGAGAAAAACGCCGCCCCCAAAGAAGATATGTAGGCCAGCAGCACGGCCACCACCAAAATCTTGCTGGCCTGCTGCCCCAAACGGATAATGGCCGGGGTAATAAAGCCCACGATAACCAGAGGCACAAGAAAGAAAATGATCTGCCCCAGAATGTGACGCACCGAAACAACCACGTTCATGACGTTCTCATTGGCCACAAAGCCAAGCAAGGCCCCCACAACCAGGCCAGCCAACAGCTTGAGCACAAGCGCCATATCACCAATCTTGGCCATTACCTTCTCCCTCTCTGTTTTCGGGCAAGCTCACGACGCAGCCCGGCATTCCAAGGTTGGGGAAATGCTGATCGAAACATGCCCTGCGAGCTGGCTTCCAAAGCCTAGACCACGCGCAACAGGATATCATCCAGGCAGGCATCCTGTGCGAATTGGGCTGGCGCAGGCAAGGACAAAAGAGTGTTTATCAGCACATCCTTAGCTCCATAGACAAACAGTTAGACCATATTCCAGTGAGAGGCATTAGGCAACTGCCACCGGCGCAGATATGCGCATGCTTTCCGTGGTTTTGCCATGCAACAGCGGCAGACAAGGGCTACAGAACAGGCCAAGGCCCAAGAAGACATGAGCCCCGCCAAGCAGAGCAAAGACAGGACGACCGTGAAGCCGAAAACGCACAAAATATCGCGGTTCTCGGCAGCCGCGCCGGGCGGCCTCAGGAAGAAAATTTCATAAGCACGAGCCCGGCCACGATAAGCGCGGCCGCCGCCACGCGCATGGCGCTTGCCGGCTCGCCCAGCACCACAATACCGAGCACAAAGGCCCCCACAGCGCCGATGCCCGTCCAGATGGTGTAGGCCGTGCCCAGAGGCAGGCTTTTCATGGCCATGGCCAACAGGCCGAAACTTGCAAACATGGCCACAATGGTGACGATGGAGGGAAAAGGCTTGGTGAAGCCGACGGACAACTTCATGCTATACGCCCACACAACCTCAAGCAGACCGGCAAAAAACAAAAAAATCCAGGCCATTCGGCTCTCCTTTTTTCAGAGCCGGGTCGTCCCGGACAAAACACCCCTGCTGGGGGGGAGGTCGTCCTCCCATTTGTTGCATATAAAGCCGTTGTTGCTCTTGTCCAGCCAGGGCAGCTGGCGCGCGGCAAATTTGGGCCAGAATGCCAGAATGCCTGAATGCATTGCAGGCAGGGGGTGATCTTTAAGCGCGCAAACTGCGGGCTTGGCCGCAAGACACAAAAGCGCACGGTCGCGCTACCGAAGTGCCGCGAGGGGGCCTGCCGTCGACCAAGGGAAATTCGTTGGCGGGGATGGCAGGGCTGCCGAGCGCAAAGGGGCTACCGGGGCCGCAGCATCTGGACGGCAAGAAGGCCTGCCGGGCGCGAGGGGCCTGCCAGAACGCAAGGGGGCTGCCGGGGGTGGCGTCAGTCCAGAATATACCGCATGGGATTGACGGGAACCCCGTTGAGGCGCACCTCATAATGCAAATGCGGCCCGGTGGTTCGCCCGCTCATGCCCACATAGCCGATGACCTGTCCGCGCTTGACCCACACGCCCGCAGGCACGGCGCAACGCTGCATATGCCCGTATTTGGTGATAATACCGCCGCCGTGGTTGACTTCAAGGCTCAGGCCGTACGCGCCGTCGTGGCCGGACTGGGTAACCAGCCCCTGAGCCGGAGCCACAATGGGCGTGCCCACGCGGTTGGTGATATCCAGCCCCTTGTGGAACTGGCCCCGCCCGCCAAAAGGCGACGAGCGCCTGCCAAAACTCGAAGACACAAAGCCCACCACAGGCCAGATGGTCGGCATGGAAGAAAGCGCATCGCGATTTTCGCGCAGAGCCAGCAAAAGGTCTTGCTGCCGCACTTCTTCAAGCCGAGCAGATTCCGAAAGACGTTCTAGAAAATCCTGCATCTTGCGTGCAGCCAGCTCCTGACGGTGCAAAGGCAGATACGAGCGCGAAAAATCGCCCACAAGGTCAAGCCCCCCGCCCGCATCGGCAGGGTCTTTTTCCATATTCATCATGATGCGCAGCTTGGAGTCAAAACCCTGCACCCGTTGCAGGTCGCGGCTCACCTGGCTTATGCGCTCGGCCAGGCTCACAAGCTGGCGGCGCTGCTCGGTAATCACCCGCTGCGCGCCCTCAAGGTCATCGTCCAGATGGCGCGACTCAAGCCACGCCCGAAGAAGCCAGACATTACAGGCCACCAGGGCCAGCACCAGCGCGCAGACCGAAAAACCGAACCAACCGCGCATCCGCAGATTGCGGCTGCCGCTACGGCCTTCCTTGAAGATAACAATGTGGTATTTACCAAAAAGCATGTCGAGCAACTTTAGAGGGCCGTGGCGGCCCTGTCAATGTGATTGGGGCGCGCGCTGTCAGCCTTCATACTGCCCGCTTTTCGCCATGGCGGCCTGCGCGACTTCGGGCATGGCGCCTTGGGCGACTTCGGGCATGGCGCCATGGGCGACTTCGGGCATATCGCCCGCGCCACCCTGCACGCCTTCCGGCATGTAGCCCAGCGCGCCGTCCTGCGGGGCTCCCGACAACCCACCCTGGGCGCGCTCGCGGGCGGCCGCGCAGCTTTTGTCCAGTTGCCAGCGGGTCAGGCCGTTGAGCACACAACGGCGGCCGTCTTTTGTAATGGCATACAGATGCTCCAGGGTCTGAGCCATGTCGCTTCTGGCCGTCTTTCCGGCCGAGGGGCAGGCATTGGCCCATATGGGCAGGCCCCATTGCCGCGCCGCCTGACGGATGTATTTTTTCTCCACCAGCATGAGCGGACGTATAAGCCGCAGCTTGCCGTCAAAAAAAGGCTCGTTCATGCTCATGCCGTCCACGCGGCCGTTGCGGCAAATATTCATGAAAAATGTTTCTACCAGATCCTCGGCATTATGCCCCAAAGCAAGGTGGGTCAGCCCGTATTGCGAACAAAGCTCAAACAGGCGCTTGCGCCGCAGCCAGGCACAACGAAAACAGGCCGAACGGCGCAGATTTTTATCTGAATGGGCATCGGGCCCGTGGCTTGTAACCTCAAGATGAGCGGGAATGCCGTGCTTGGCCAGCCAGGGCAAAAGCGCCGCGTGGCTCTGGTCGTCAAAGCCGGGGTTCAGGTGCAGAGCCATGATTTCAAAGCGAAAAGGTACGATTCCCTGACGGATTTTAAGTGTTTTCAGCAACACAAAGCTGTCTACCCCGCCAGAGGCCGCCACCCCCACCCGGCAGCCGGGCCAGAGCATGCCAGTCATCTGCATGGCTTTGCCCGCGCTTTTTACGCAAACTTCTTGCGCAAAAGACCGTTTTTCTCTGCTCATGGCTGGCAATCTCCTTAAAAATAGTCTATGCTACCGGACGCTTTCCCCGGCGCTTGACAGGTTCAAAGGCGGCCTATATCATATCTTATTTCAGCAGGCAAAGCCTGCACTCAGGCGTATCCGCGCCCGACCCCCTTTACAAACGGTCGGGCGGTATTATTTTAAAAACGAACTGCGGCGGAGTCTTTACGCCACAGACTGGCGGCCCCCGGCCGCCCACACTACGGAGGCAGCATGGCCCGTATTACTGTTGAAGATTGCCAGGAGCGCGTGGACAACCGCTTTTTGCTGGTGCAAATGGCTATCAAACGTGTGCATCAGTACCGCGAAGGGTACGAACCCCTCGTGGAATCGCGCAACAAAGAAGTGGTCACCGCCCTGCGTGAAATAGCCGCGGGAAAGGTGCTGCCCGATGACGATGCTCTTTACACCCCTTCTGGCGAACAGGCCCAGACCCCTAACGAAGGCTAAGGCGTTTCACACCTGAAATGCCACAAGGATTGGCCTCCAAATCCTTGCCCAAAAATGACTGTGGGGCGGCTTTGCCGACCATAAAACACTCATTGGCGCCTACGCTTCTATGACCCGCTTGGCAGCACACAGTGCCTTACAGCGGTCTGCGCCGGAAAAGACAAAAAAGCAAAGCCACGCTCCCAAAGCGCGGCAACAATCTTTTTTGCCAGAAGCCGGAAGAAAGCATTCTGCTACGGCATCCGGCCGCACACCGACCGGAAATAAAGCGCTTATATTCCTGCGCGGCGGCTGCCCCAAGGTAGTCGCCGCGCCTGTGAATACAACCTCTACCCAGGCGCACAGGCGCGCAGTTACCAGGACCCAAGATGGAGCTTGAATACTACGAGGTGCTGGGCGTCAGCCGCAGCGCCGGTGAAGATGAAATTAAAAAGGCTTACCGCAAGCTTGCCCTCAAATTTCACCCGGATCACAACCCCGGCGACAAAGAGGCCGAACAAAAATTCAAGCAAGCGGCTGAAGCTTACGAAGTCCTGCGCGATGCAGAAAAGCGCGCCCGCTACGACCGCTTCGGCCATGCCGGGGTACAAAACGGAGCCGGCGGCTTCGGCAGCAACGAAGACATCTTCGCCCATTTCAGCGATATTTTCGGCGACCTGTTCGGTTTCTCCTCTGCCCGTGGGGCACGCCCCATGGCCGGATCTGACCTGCGCTACAACCTTACCATCAATTTTTCCCAGGCCGCTCGCGGGGATGAAATAACCCTTTCCCTGCCCAAACACGTCACTTGTGGCGACTGCAAGGGCAGCGGCGCAGCCCCCGGCAGCAAGGCCGAAACCTGCCGACATTGCAATGGCTCCGGCCAGGTTCGCCGCTCGCAAGGCTTTTTCCAGATTGCCATGCCCTGCCCGTCCTGCGAAGGCTCCGGGCGCGTCATCAGCAAGCGCTGCCCCAAGTGCAAGGGGGAAGGCATCGTTACCGACACCCGTGAACTGGTGGTGCGCGTGCCCGCCGGAGTAGACACGGGAACCCGCCTGCGCGTGCGCGGTGAGGGCGAACCCGGCATGCACGGCGGCCCCCCCGGCGACCTGTACGTGGTGCTTACCGTCGAGCAGGACAAACGCTGGCAGCGCCAAGGTCAAGACCTTATTTTTACCCAGGAAATCAGCTTTGTGCAGGCTGCCCTGGGGCACAGAGTCGACATCCCCGGTCTGGACGGCCCCATGCCGTTGGATATCCCCAAGGGAGTGCAAAGCGGTTCGCTGCTGCGTATGGCGGGCGAGGGCATGCCCTACCCCGGACGCAAACAACGCGGCGACATGCTGGTGGAGGTCAAGGTGCTCACCCCCTCGCGCCTTTCGGCGCGGCAGGAAGAACTGCTGCGCGAGTTTGAAGCCGCCGGGGAACAGAGCCCCATGCAAAAAGTCAAAAAGGCCGCCAAAAAAATCGGCAAGGCCATGGGCCTGGACTAAGGCTGAAGAGCTGCGCCCGCACTTGCCCGTAAAAAGCAGCAAGCGCGCCAGCCCACTGCACACAACAGAGAACCCCCGGCCAAATAATGACCGGGGGTTCTGGCGTTTGGTTCAAGCCAGCAATTGACGCCCTGAGCCTGCAAGGGGCCTCGGACTTCACCGGGCGGTGAGCGTTTGAATTTTTGTGGGGAAGGGCCCATTTTGCAAAAGGGTCGCCTCCCCCACACCCCCACCCCCTAAAATCTTTATTCTCATTGCGCCTGCCTTCGGCGCAAGCTGCGCCCGCACTTGCCCGTAAAAAGCAGCAAGCGCGCCAGCCCACTGCACACAACAGAGAACCCCCGGCCAAATATTGACCGGGGGTTCTGGCGTTTGATTCAAGCCAGCAATTGGCGCCCTGAGCCTGCAAGGGGCCTCGGACTTCACCAGGCGGTGCAATCTGTACGGGGTGTACGCCCTGCGGTTCGGCCATGCCGTTCCGGGTATCCGTCCAGATGCAATCAGCGTTTGAAGGCGCTCTAACGGCATAGGCCGCCAGGCGTTGGCGGGTATGCGGGCCCGCCCATCAAATTCCGGTGCAATTGCGGGGGCTTGCCCGCCTATAATTGCGCCTAAAATCGGCGCGTATCATATCTCAAGTCGCCTGGCGACTTTAGGGCCGTGTGCTGCGAAAGGCAGAGGGGTGATCCGCCTTCCGCTTTTTTTAGGGAGCAGTGCAACACGACTATACAGGCGGCATTAACGCCGCCAGCGATACTGTTTGTGTGCTCAACCTAGCAAACCTCCACTCCCTTGGCAAGCGCTATCTTTCACAGAGCGCCACATTGTAAAAAAATTCTTCTGCCTGACAGCGCAAACAAACAAGGCCCCACTGCCGGGCAGCGGAGCCTTGTTCACAAATCAAAATCCGAAACAAGCCGTTATTCTTCTGCAAGCTGGCGCACAGATTCGCCGTAGCTGTCGGTGACCAGAGTCTTGATTCCCATCAGTTCAGACCAGCGGCGGAAGGTTCCCACGATAACAAAAACCATGAGCACCATAACCAGAGCAGCCAAAGAGGCCAACAGATACTTGCCGTTGGGGATGTAGTCGGTGGTCAACTGGAGATAGCCCGCCCAGAACGTCACCGCGGTCATGAAAATGCCGGGGACGGCCGTGACCAGACAATACTTGCCCCTGTTCATGCGCAGCAGCATGCTGGTGCAGACGATCAGCGAGCAGGCGGCCAGCAACTGGTTGCTCATACCAAAGAGCGGCCAGATGTTGCTGATATTACCGGTGTATACCAGGTAGCCCCACATGGAGGTGAACGCCAGACTGGTAAGGATGATGCCCGGAACCCAGTTCTTGTCGCCAAACGGGGCGTACACCTTGCCGAGCATTTCCTGCAAGAAGAAACGGCCCACGCGCGTGCCGGAGTCGATGGCGGTAAGAATAAATACCGCTTCAAACATGACGGCGAAGTTGTACCAGTAGGCCATGAGGTGATCCATATAAGGGATCTTGTGGAAAATATGGGCCATGCCCACGGCCAGCGAAACGGCGCCGCCGGGGCGGGCGTGCAGGTTCAGGCCGATTTTTTCTTCGAAAAAGCCCAGGTCAACGGTATGCAGGTTGGGATGGGCGGCCAGCAGGGCGTCAAACTTGGCCGGGGAGGCGTTGATGGCAAAATAGTCGCCGGGCATCAGCGTGCAGGCGGCGATCAGGGCCATCATGGCCACAAAGCCTTCGGTCAGCATGGCGCCGTAGCCCACGAAGAGGATGTCACGCTCATTGCCGATCATCTTGGGGGTGGTTCCCGTGCCAATGATGGCGTGAAAGCCCGAGATGGCTCCGCAAGCAATGGTGATAAAGATAAAGGGCATGACGGGCCCGCCGATGATGGGGCCGCCGCCATTGATAAAGGGCGTGATGGTGGGCATGAGAATGGTGGGCTGCACAAAAATGATGCCCACGGCAAGCATGAGAATGGTGCCGATTTTCAGATACGTGGAAAGGTAGTCACGCGGCACCAGCAAAAACCATACGGGCAGCACCGAGGCAAAAAAGCCGTATACGGCAATGGCAATGGCAACGGTGTTTCTGTCCCAGTCAAAAGCCCAGCCAAACATGTCCTGCTTCATCAGATCATGCCCGCTCAAAATACCTACAACCAGCAGCACCAGACCAAGAAGGCTGGCAAAAAGCACGCTGTTTTTCATGTAGCGCATGATGAGGCCCATGATCATGGCTATGGGCATGGTGATGACCACGATAAACAGCGACCAGGGAGCGTTGTGCATGGCGCTGATGCAAGCCAGAGAAAGACCGGCCAGAGTAAGGATAAGAATACACAGAACAGCAACACCCGCCACTGTTCCGGTGACGCGCCCTACCTCGCGCTGGGCAATGGCCGCGAGGCTCTGCCCTTTGTGGCGCACAGAGGCAAAAAGAACCACCATGTCATGAACCGCGCCGCCAAGAACGCAGCCCACCAAAATCCACAGAGCGCCCGGCAGATAGCCAAACTGGGCCGCAAGCACAGGCCCCACAAGCGGCCCGGCCGCTGCAATGGCGGCGAAATGGTGGCCGTACAAAACATATTCGTTGGTTTTTACATAGTCATGCCCGTCGGCATAACGCACTGAGGGCGTGCTGCGGCTTGCATCCAGCCGCAACACTTTGTTGGCTAAAAAGATACCATAAACGCGGTAGGAAATGGCAAATATGCATAATGCAGCAAAAACCAGTGTTATGGCATTGATGTTTTCTAGAGCTTCCATTGCAAATTCTCCATTCTGGACTTAAAGCGACCTGCCTATCAGGCAATTATCCATACTTCGCATAAAGAGCGTAGCATTTATAAGAGAATATTTTTCTTACACCTGCATAGGTGCTTGTGCAGCATTCCTCCTATATAAATATTTACTTCAAAACATTAATCGCGAAATAGGGCGCCGCATAAAAACCTAAAAACACATACTCTTGGCTATACCACTTGTTTTTCTGCTACACCCTTCAGCGCGCCCTGTCCATGCCGCTCAGGACATTTTAGCTACAGCCCGCGCCATAAAAGCCGTTATGCTGACCTGCAGGCGCAACCGCCGCACGCATAGCCAAACGTATAAATGACTAAAAATATTAATAATTCCTATTTGTGAAAGGGCGCCGATGGCAGCGCACGGCCCAACGTTTTTTGCTAAAAAAATTTGCCCGGTGCAAATTCATGCATAAAATCAGGGGTCACATGCTTTTTGTTTGATTTCGCTTATCTGAGCCAGAGCCTGTATTTTCGCACTGAACGTTGCGCAGCTTGCCCTCTAGGCTTCCCGCGGGGCATGGGCCCGCTGGCGCACTTGCATTCCGCTTGTCATGGGTCTATCTTTCAAAAACCGGCTGGGGGAGCCATCAAGGCTGAGAAAGGGCTAACGCGCCCTGACCCCTAGAATCGCGCAGAAAAACGCGATTTTGCACCTGACGCGGATAATGCCGACGAAGGGAAGCTGGCCAGCCTGGAAACAGGTTTGTGCTTGCCCGCAGCCGTATTGGTTCTGCGGGCTTTTTTGCGTCCGAGAGCGATTAACGCCTCAAATGATTGCTTAACGGACGGCAAAGCCGCCCTAAATCATTTGGCGACAAGGATCTGGAGACAAATTCTTGTAGGGCATTTTGCTCTCAAAACGCCAGAAAGCATCTGCCCGCAGCCCGAAACAGGCTTTGTAACAAACGGAGATCACACATGAACATCATGGTCAACGGGCAACTGGAAAGTTGCGCTCCCCATGCCAGCGTGGCCCAGTTTCTGGCCGAGCGCGGGCATGCGCCCAACACGGTGGTGGTTGAGCGCAACGAAAAGATCCTCGCCAGAGAAACCTTTGCGCAAACCTTTCTGCAGCAAGGCGACAAGCTGGAAATTGTGCATTTTGTGGGTGGCGGCTAGGCAGATGCCTCTGGCAGCAGCGCGCTTGACGCCCTTGCCTCCGACATTTCCGCCTCGGAGCAGGAGCATTCCTGTCACCGATCAGTGGCGGCGTAAGTCGCGTCGGGCTGGGGCTCTGTGCCTTTGGGCACTGCTTTCGGGTTTTTCGCCCCGAATCAGGCGCATTTCTGCAGCAGATGCAAGGAAGAATACAGGTTTTGGGGGGTGGGGCGTGGGGGAGGAGGCCCTTTTACAAAAGGGGCCCTCCCCCACAATGCCATGCCAAAAATCGTCTACCCTACTGGCCCCACAATTTTCAGCAGCGCCTTTGCGCGGAGAGAGTCATGCACAGCAACGATCCCTTTGTTCTCGGCGGCATCAGCCTTGGCAGCCGCCTTTTCATCGGCACGGGCAAATACGGTTCTGACGGACTTATCCCGGCGGTGGCTCAAGCCAGCGGAGCCGAGGTCATTACCGTGGCCATGCGCCGGGTGGACAAGCCCGGCCCCGCCGCATCAGACCACAACGCATCCCGGGGCATCATGGGCCACATCCCCGGCCATATGCGCCTTTTGCCCAACACCTCGGGCGCGCGCAATGCTGATGAAGCCGTGCGCCTGGCCCGTCTGGCCCGCGCCGCCGGTTGCGGAGACTGGATTAAAATCGAAGTCATATCCGACACGCGCCACCTGCTGCCCGATGGCTACGAAACGGCTAAAGCCACAGAAATTCTTGCTCAAGAGGGCTTTACCGTTTTGCCTTACATCAATGCCGACCTCTACGTGGCCCGCGCCTGCGCCCAGGCTGGCGCAGCCGCCGTCATGCCGCTGGGTTCGCCCATTGGCACCAACAGGGGCCTGCGCACCAAAGAAATGATCGCCATACTCATTGAGGAAATAGACCTGCCTGTTATTGTGGATGCTGGCATTGGCCGTCCTTCGCAGGCCTGCGAAGCTATGGAAATGGGCGCCGCCGCCTGCCTGGTCAATACCGCCATCGCTTCGGCCCACGATGCCGTGGGCATGGCGCGCGCCTTTGGCGAGGCCGTGCGGGCCGGGCGCAATGCATGGCTTGCCGGGCTTGGCAGTGTGCGCGGCGTCGCTGCTGGCGCTGAGGCCTCATCTCCGCTTACGGGCTTTTTACGCTAGGGGGCATGGTGGAAACGTTTCAGGATATCTTGCGGGCATGGCCCGCGCAACGCCGGTCTGATGCCGTGCAAGCTGCCACTGAGGAACAGGTTTTTTCCGCGCTGCAAAAAAACATCCTTCAGCCCGAGGATTTTCTGGCTTTGCTCTCGCCAGCGGCTGCTCCGCATCTGGAGCGGCTTGCCCGCCGCGCCCACGAACTGACCCTGCGCTTTTTCGGCCGGGCAGTGCATATCTTTACACCGCTTTATATTTCGGATGTCTGCACAAACCAGTGCCGTTACTGCGGTTTCAACGCTAAAAACAAACAGGCCCGCCGCCACCTCAGCGTGGATGAAGCCGCCGCCGAAGCCAGAGCCGTGGCTGATCTCGGTTTTCAGCACATTCTGCTGTTAACGGGCGACGCACGCCATATTTCGTCGCCCCGGTATATTGCGGATGTTGCCCGCCGCATCAAGCCCTGGTTTGCCTCTGTGGGCATTGAGGTTTACTCTCTCACCACCGAGGAATACGCCATGCTTGTGGATGCGGGCGTGGACAGCATGACCATGTTCCAGGAAACCTATAGCCCTGAGCTGTACGCCTGGCTGCACCCTGCCGGCCCCAAGCGCGACTATGCCTTTCGCCTCCATGCGCCCCAGCGCGCGGCGCAGGCTGGCATGCGGTCAATGGGCGTGGGCGCGCTGCTGGGTCTGGACTCTTTCGAGCAGGACTCCTTTGCCACTGGGCTGCACGCATGGTGGCTGCAACGCCACTATCCTGCTATGGACGTGAGCGTATCCATACCGCGCATCTGCCCGCATGAGGGCAATTTTGCCGTGCCGCACGCCCTGGATGACCGCCAGTTGGTGCAATATGTAACGGCTTTGCGCTGCTTTTTGCCAAGGGCTGGTATCACCTGCTCCAGCCGCGAAAGCGCCTTTATGCGCGATCACTTGTTGCCGCTGGGCGTAACGCGGGTATCGGCGGGTGTGTCCACGGCCGTGGGCGGGCGCGCCACAGAAGATCCCCCGAATCCCGGACAGTTTGACATCACCGACAAGCGCAGCCTGGAGCAGATGACCTCGGCCCTTGCGGACATGGGCTATCAGCCCGTGCTCAAGGACTGGGAAGATCCCCTGGGCGCATGGACTTAGCATGAAAGAAAACACAGCCGAAAATAATCCCTTGTGCCAAGGCCTTGGCCGCTATTTGGCTCCTGAGCAGATAGCAATCTTGCAGCAGGCCCGCATAGGCATTGCCGGGGCGGGCGGGCTTGGCTCCAATGCGGCCCTGATGCTGGCCCGCAGCGGGGTGCAGCATTTGACCCTGGTGGACGATGATGTGGTGGACGCTTCCAACCTGAGCCGGCAGCAATACTGGCCGCGCCATGTGGGCCGCTGCAAGGTGGATGCCCTGCATGAAATCCTGCTGGAGCTGAACCCCCAAATGATGGTGGACAGACATAAAACGCGCATTACCAGAGCCAGCCTGCCAGCCCTGCTGCCGCTCTGCCCCATATGGGTGGAGGCTCTGGACAATCCCGAGGACAAAAGCTTTTTTGTTGAAAATGCCTTGCTGGCTGGTCACAGGGTGGCCAGCGCCTCTGGCATGGGCGGCTTCGGCGGTGCGCCCATGGGGCGGCGCAAGCTGGGCAACTTGGTGCTGGTTGGTGACTTTACAACTGATATTCTCATGGCCCCGCCGCTGGCCCCCCGCGTCACAGAAGCCGCTGCCCTGCTGGCCGATACGGTGCTGGAGATGCTGCTCGGTAGCCCCCATGCGGAAAGCGCAGCCTGGGGCGAAAGCGGAGCCGCATACAATCCAGAGCCCTCAGGCCCATAAAAATGCTGGCTGCTGCACCACGCCAGCCTTTGTGCCTGCCCGAACTCTGCCTCGTGAGGCCTAAGGCACGATAAAAATTAGCAGCTTTGCGAACACATACGCGCAATACGCAACGGCCGCAGGCAGGCCCAAAGATGGCCAAAAATTCTCGCTATTTGCCACAAAAAATGACCCGCTTGAGCACAGACACAGTACCTTTGGTACAAGCTGAGCTAAAGCGGGTCATTTATGCATTGCAAAGCCAGCAAAACCAGTGCACGCGCACTTTGTGCTGACCGTGTTCCGGGGCGAAACCGCTTGTTTACGGCAGCCCCGGAACAGTATGGTCATGACAGTCACGGGCTCAAAGCATTCATGTCTGATGCTTCAGCCCAATGCTTTGTAAGATTTAGAACACCGTGGGGTTGACTACCACGAGCACCCAGCAGATGGCGCCGACAATGAGGCCGTACAGCAGGAAGGGCCAGAACGTGCGGCGAAGCACTTCACCTTCACGGCCGGAAAGGCCCACCACGGCGCAGGCAGCAACAATGTTGTGCACGCAAATCATATTGCCCATGGCGCCGCCCACGGCCTGCGCAGCCACGATGATCTGGCGGGGCAGTTCCAGGGTTCCGGCCATGTTCCACTGGAATTCAGCAAACATAAGGTCAGAAACCGTGTTGGAACCAGTAATAAAGGCACCCAAGCCGCCCACAAAGGCTGCCAGCATGGGCCACACCGAACCGGCAAAAGCGCCCACGGCTTCGGCAAGAGCAAGCGGCATGGAAGGAATGCCGCCAGGGTTGGTAGCAGAGCCGCGGAAAATGGACACCATGGCCACGGCAAAAACCAGGGCAATGGTCGGGGACTTCATCTTGCGGAAGCTTTCCTTCCAGGCACGGGAAACGGCCTGGCCGGGCATTTTGTGCAACATGATGGTCAGCAGCGACACCACGATAAAGAAGGTGCCGGGCAGGTACAGGTAATCAATGCTGGCATTGACGCCGGTAAAGCCCAGAATGTCCTTGAAGCTGATGGTCTGCTTGGTCAGCCAACCCTTGAGGCCCAAGGAAGGAACACGGGAAATGACCAGCAGCAGACAGATGATCACATAGGGCAGCCACGCGCGCAGCTGGCTCATGCTGGCATGAAATTCGGTCTTGGTGCTGGCGGGCACAGTGCCTGTCCAGGCTTTGTCCCACTGGCTGGAAGGAGCGAACTCCCACACATCCTTGGGCACGCAAAAGCCTTTTTTGGTTCCCCACACCACAACGCCAAGGCCCAAGAGGCCACCAAGCAGGGCAGGAAATTCGGGGCCAAGCAGCCAGGCGCACGCAAGGTACGGCACAAGAAAGCACACGGCCGCAAACACACAATACTTCCAGGCGCGGAAGCCCACAGTCCAGGACTTTTCGGGGCCAAAAAAGCGGGTCATGAAGCCCAGCATAAAGATGGTGATGATGATGGCCATAGGCGCGTGCATGATGGTCGCCCACTCGCCCACTGCCTTGCAAAAGGCGTCATAGCTGCCGAACGGCAGACCGGGATTGGCAGCCACAGCCTCGGCCACGCTGCCTTTCAAAAAGCCGAAACCCACGATAACCGGGGTTCCCACTGCGCCAAAGGTTACCGGCACAGAGTTGAACACAAGGCAGATAACGGCAGCGGCCATGGCCGGAAAGCCAAGAGCCAACAAAAGCGGAGCCGCCAGGGCCGCGGGCGTGCCGAAACCGGCCGCACCTTCAATAAAGGCCGCGAACATGAAACCGATAATGATGGCCTGAATACGGCGATCTCGACTGACGCCCTGCATGCCGTGCTGGATGGTTTCCATGCCGCCGCTCTCTTCCAGGGTGTACAGGATAAGAATGGCGCCAAAAACAATGATCAGAACACCAATGGCAACAACAACGCCCTGCAGCGAAAGGGCCGCAAGGTACAGCAAGTCAAGCTTCCAGCCGATCACACCGCTGACGGCACAAACAAGCCATGCAAGCGGCATGGCCCGCGTGGCGGGCCAACGCAGCCCAACCATCAAGACCAGTGCCACAAGAATCGGAATAACCGCCAACAATGCCAACATTCCTACAGACATGCCCACTCCTTTGTTCACTCGAGTTTTTCATCAAACTGAAAAAATCTATGTACACCCTGTTCTTTCTTCGCTCAACCAATACATGAATGTTTCAATGTTCTGGCTGATACTTATCGAGCGCCATAACTGACGCGCTACCGCGCAACAGAGGTGTAGTTAAGGTATGTATGGCGCGGCATAGCCCTTCACTACGTGAGGGGCTCTGCACAGCGCTGCTGCAGCCGGATTGGCAAAACCAGGTGGTATTTGCCATAAAAGCAATGTTTTTCCCCGTGACAGCTGCGAGAGCTGCCGTCTGGAAAAAACCGTGGGGCTTGCGCCGTTTTGGCTAAGCTGATGCGTTGCCAACGCCGCAAAATCGATATCTCGGAGATTTTTACCAGAATACTTTCGCGTTAAAATATTTGCTTAACGACCAAGTGTCTCTGGTGCTTTTGTCCGTAATTTCTCTGGCCGTACCTGTTGAAGCAGCTTGCTTTTCAAGCATGGCGTTGCTGCCTGCCTCACTGTGACTATGGCCGTAACAGTGTGCCCAGGGGGAGCAACCGAGAAACCGGGTATGTTTACGCAAGGCTGTGTCACGGTTTTATCAAAAATCCGGGCAGAGCACGGTAAACACTTTCAAAGGTAATCAGCTCTAAGATATGCAGCGGGCGCCCCAGGTTGGCGCGCCCGCCCGAATCGTCATCTTGCGGGGTGTAATCATCCCTGCCGCCGCCTGTTCAGGCAGCGGCAGGGAACCAAGGCCCTAGGAGGGCAGCATCCAATGCAACACACCGGCCTGCAGATAGGTCAGCGCGCAGATAAAGAGGGTCATGGCGATACTGTGTCCCAGGGTGAAGCGGAAGAGGTCGCCTTCATGGCCCACCAGGTTGGTGGCAGCGGTGGCCACACTGATGGACTGGGGCGAAATCATCTTACCGGTAACACCACCGGAGGAGTTGGCGGCCACGGCCAGGTTCGGGTCCATGCCCACCACTTCAGCAGTGGAGCGCTGCATACCGCAGAACAGGGCGTTGGAGGAGGTGTCCGAGCCGGTCAGGAACACGCCGAGCCAGCCCAGGATGGGCGAGAACAGCGGGAACAGGGAGCCGGTCAGGGTAAAGGCAATACCCATGGTGGAGCTCATGCCCGAGTAGTTCATGAGGTAGGCCAGGCCAAGAATCATGGCGATGGTCAGAATGGGGAAGCGCAGCTGGTAAATGGTGCGGAAGAAGCAGTTTACAGCCTTGCTGAAAGAATAACCGGGCATGAAGGGCACGGCGATGAAACCGGCGATCAGAATGGCGGTGCCGCCAGCAGACAGCCAGTTGAAGGTAAAGACAGCACCATAGGCGGACTGTTCGGGCGGCTGGTTGTATATCGGCGGGAACTTTTTATTGG
>CAZFCC010000026.1:0-35487 GCA_964517635.1 uncultured Desulfovibrio sp.
CACGATGGCACTGATTCGGCCGCACGATGGCACTGATTCGGCCGCACGATGGCACACAAAGTAAACAAGCGAGGTTTCAACCTCGCTTGTTTACTTTTGTTTCGCAGACGAGCTTGGCCGCGTGCGAAACTACTACCGCCCGCGCAACTTACGGCCCGCTTTTGTGTTTGCTTCTGGCGCGGGCTTGCCCCGCGCACGAGACAACTTCGGCCGCGCACGAGACAACTTCTGCCCGGGCACAAGACAAGTCCGGCCCGCGCAGCCAGCGCCCGACAATGGTGATACATCGCGGGCTCTTGTTGCAAAAAAACAATTATATAGCAGCATTTAGTACAGCGTAAAAGTGAAAAAAATCTTTATTGAGTGGTATTTTTTGCACCTTTTAAAAAAGTTTTCTCTTTATATCTTTGGTTTTTACACTCATCAACATGTAATGCTTAAAAGAAAAATTTTTCACATTAACTATTAACTTGTGAGCATACGCACATTCACTTGATACTTTTCCCGACATGGTATTGACATAACAATATCTGGAGTATAGCCATAAGGCACTAGTGATAATATTTTGACTTTTACAACACAAGATTTGGCAATGGATTGAACTCAGACCGTGCCACTGCGGTTTCTGTTTTACCACCAGACTGCGTAACGGTCTTTTTATCCCAGGAGGCGTCCTGACGTGACATCTCAAGAGTTGATTGACCTCATTTATATCGTTGTATTTTGCATGGGCGGCATTGCCTTTGCCGTTGGCCCCTTCATTCTGGTGTATTTCCTTCAGCCACGTTCCACCCGAAATACTGTTGGCAAAACCCTTCAGCTTGTGGAATGCGGCATGTCCCCCATTGGCGACGCCTGGATAAAATTCAGTGCTGTCTACTATCTCTATGCGCTGATGTTCGTGGCTTTTGCCGTTGATATCCTGTTTTTGATGCCAGTAGCTCTTGTCTACAAAAATCCCGGCTCTGTAAGCGACCTGCAGGCCTTTCTGGAAATACTAATTTTTGTGGGCATTCTGTCTCTGGTTATTGTCTACGCATGGAAAAAGGGAGTGTTCCAGTGGCAACGCAAGACGTACTCGGATCAATAGTCCAGTTTTCCAAGCTGGATCAGCTTCTGAACCTGTGCCGGGCCAACTCGCTCTGGCCCATGACCTTTGGTCTGGCCTGTTGCGCCATAGAAATGATGGCCACCGGCGCCTCGCGTTTTGACCTGGCGCGCTTCGGGGCCGAGGTTTTTCGCCCGTCCCCGCGCCAGAGCGACGTGATGATTGTTTCCGGCACCATCAACCACAAGATAGCCCCCGCTGTGCAGACGCTCTATGACCAGATGCCCGAACCCAAATGGGTTATCGCCATGGGCAACTGCGCCATTTCCGGCGGGCCCTTTGTCTTCAAGGGACAATACGGCGTCGTTGAAGGCGTGGACAAGCTCTTTCCCGTGGATGTGTACGTTCCCGGCTGCCCGCCGCGCCCCGAAGCGCTCATAGAGGGCATCCTCAAGCTTGAAGAAAAGCTCACGGGAACGCGCCGCTGGCCGCGTGTGGATCCCATCCCCCTGCCCGGCCCCGCTGCGGCCAGAGCCAGGGCAGACGCTCAGGCGCTCATTGAGCCACAGGCTCAGCCCGCGCCGGATTCGCCTGCTGCCAGTGACACCGGCGGCGAACGCCCAGCGCAGGCAGCTGCGGCCACGGAGGACAGGCCATGAACCAGCAAAGCACGCTGCATGAATCCCTGGCCACTGATCTTGCCGCCCTGCCGGGCGCCCAAGTGCGCCAGACGGATTACGCGGCAAAGGGTTATGATCTTGATGTGAGCCTGCCGCCGGAATCTCTTGTGCCCGCCGTGAATGTGATGGATGCGGCAGGATATTTTCTTGAGTCCATTACCGGCGTTGACTGGCTTGGCGAACAGGCCGCCCTGCGCAAGGCCGCCGAGGCGGAAGAAGCTGCGGCAGCCAAAGCGCGCGCCGAAGCACTGGCCAAGCAGGCGGAAGATGAAGCAGCAAAAGCGGCAAACAGCCAAGCCGCGCCAGCAGCAGAGCCTGGCGCAGAGCCAGCAACAGAGTCAGCAGTAAAATCTGGCGCCGAGCCTGGCTCGGCCTCGGCAGCATCGGCCGCAAACGCTGCCGCAAGCACAGCCGCAGCCCCCGCCGCCCAGCCGCCGCCAATTGCCGCGCCCCTGCCCGAAGACGAGATTGAAGTGGTGTACGACTTCAACCGCTTCGAATCACGCCACAGGGTTGTTTTGCGTGTGCGCACGCCGCGCTCCCAGCCGCAAGTGCCCACCATCCTGAACATCTACCCCATAGCTCACTGGCATGAGCGCGAGGCCCATGACTTTTTCGGAATTGTCTTCACCGGCCACCCCTACCTTGTTCCCCTGCTGCTGCCCAAAGATGCGGACTTTCACCCTCTGCTCAAGGATTACGGCGCATGAACGCTTTGCCACAATGCCCCATTGACGAATATTTCGTTCTGAACCTTGGGCCGCAACACCCCGCCACCCACGGCGTGCTGCGTATCAAGCTAGTCATGGACGGCGAATATGTTTTCGAAGCAGAGCCGGTGCTGGGCTACATCCACCGCATGCACGAAAAAATGGCCGAAAACCGCACCTGGACACAGTTTTTTCCCAACACAGGGCGCATGGATTATCTGCATGCCCTGGCCTACAACCACGGTTACGCCTGTGTTGTGGAGCGCGCCGCCGCCATTGAGGTTCCCGAGCGCGCTGAATACATCCGCGTTATCACGGCGGAACTCAACCGCGTGTCCAGCCACCTGCTCTGGTTCGGGGCTTTTGTACTGGATCTCGGGGGCTTTTCTCCCCTGCTTTACGCCTTTGACGACCGCGAGCACATTCTTGACCTTCTGGAATCCGTCACCGGCTCACGCCTGACCTACTGTTACTTCCGCTTCGGGGGCGTGGCCAACGATATTGATGATGACTTCATCAAGGGCACGCGCGCCTTCATCGCGCGCATGCGCAAGCGCATGCCCAAATACCACGCCCTGGTCACCAAAAACATCATTATCCTGAACCGGCTCAAGGATATCGGCTTTATTCCGGCTGAAATGTGCCGCAAATACGGGGCCACCGGCCCGGTAGCCCGAGGCGCCGGCATTGACTACGACGTGCGCCGCCACGAGCCTTATTCCGTTTACGACCGTTTCGACTTTGAGGTTCCGGTCTACCACGAGGCCGATTCCATGGCCCGTTATATGGTACGCATGGACGAGATCGAACAGAGCCTGCGCATCATCGAGCAGGCGCTGGATCAGCTGCCCGGCGGCCCGATCATGGCGCCCAAGGTTCCCAAAGCTCTCAAGCCCCCCAAGGGCGACTATTATCAGGCGGTGGAAACGGCGCGGGGCCTTCTTGGCATGCGCGCTGTCAGCGATGGAACCAACACTCCCTGGCGGCTCAAGCTGCGCACCCCCTGCTTTGCCAACCTGCTGGTTTTTGGCGAAGCCAGCCGGGGCATGCTGCTGCCTGATGCCCTTGCCATGCTTGGCAGTTTGGATCTGGTTATTCCCGACATCGACAGGTGAGGACACTATGCTGCTTGATCCCGAAGTACTGCGTCTTATTGCCTATCTTGTAGGGTTCTTCGCCTTTGTGGGCCTTAACGCCGCCTATCTGGTCTGGCTTGAACGCAAGGAAGCCGGCCATATCCAAAGGCGCATAGGCCCCAAGGAAGTGGGCCCCTTCGGCCTGTTGCAACCCCTGGCCGACGCGCTCAAGCTCATGAGCAAACAGGTTTTCATTCCGCAAGGGGCAGACAGAATTCTGTATCTTGTGGGGCCGGTGCTGGTCATGACCCCGGCCTTCATGAGCTTTGTCACCATTCCCTACGCAGAAAATCTGAGCGCGCGCAACCTGAACCTCGGGCTTTTGGCCATCTTCGCCTTTGCCTCCATAAACGTGCTGGGTCTGCTTTTGGGCGCCTGGGGCTCGCGCAACAAATACGCCATTATTTCCGCTGCCCGCGTGGTTTCGCAAAACGTGGCCTATGAAATTCCCATGCTTCTGGTGGTGGTGAGCCTTGTGATGGTCACCGGTTCCCTGAACCTGCACGAAATCGTCACAACCCAGGCGGGCGGATTCTGGAACTGGAATGTGTTTCGCCTTACGGCAAGCCCCCTCATGCCCGCGGCCTTCATCATCTTTTTCATCTGCATGCTGGCCGAAACCAACCGCGCGCCCTTCGACATGGCCGAAGCAGAAAGCGAGCTTATCGCCGGCGCCTTTACCGAATACGGCGGCATGGGCTTTGGCGTGTTCTTTATGGGCGAATACGCCAACATGGTGGTGGGCAGCAGCATTCTCACCATTCTTTTTCTCGGCGGCTGGGGTTGCCCCCTGGGGCTGTGGCCCGGAGTTCACTGGTTTCTTATCAAGCTGTATGCCGTCATCTTTACGGTCATCTGGATACGCTGGACTTTCCCGCGCACCACTTTTTACGGCCTTCTCAACCTTTCGTGGAAGGTGCTCATTCCCATAGCTCTTGCGAACCTCATTCTTACGAGCGCTTTGCTCAAGGTGCTGTAATCATGACAGGCTACTTCAAAGACATTTTGGGCGGCGCATGGAGCCTGGCGGTGGGGATGTCCATCACCCTGCGCTATTTCTTCAAGCCCGTGGTGACCAAGCAGTATCCCTACGAGGTTCTGCCCATTCCGCCGCGTTATCGCGGGCATATCGACCTTGTGTATGACGAAAAATCCGGCTCGGACAAATGCATTGTTTGCGGGGCCTGCCAAAAGGCCTGCCCTTCGGGCTGCATTAGCCTGACGGGCGAAAAGCCCGAGGGAGCCAAGCTGAAAAAGCTCACCACCTATGAACTGGATTTCACCAAGTGCAGCCTTTGCGGGCTTTGCGTCGAGGCCTGCCCCACTGACGCCCTGGCCTTTTCCAAAGACTATAACCTGGCTGGCTTTGACGCCAAAGAATACCGCTTCGACCTTGTCAAAAGACTCAAGGAGCGCCCGTAATGCCCACATCCGATGCTTTGCAGATCATTGCCGGGGTCATCTTTCTGGTCTTTGTGGCAGCGACATTTTTTGGTGCTGCCGTGGCCGTGACCACACGTCGGCTCATTCGCAGCGTGGCTGGGCTGGCCCTGAGCCTGCTGGGCGTGGCGGGCATTTATTACTACCTGTCCAGCCCCTTCTTGGCCTTCATGCAGATACTCATCTACATCGGGGCGGTCTGCGTAACCCTTGTGTTTGCCATCATGCTGGCCGAACGCTCGCACCGGACGCAGGTGACGGAAAAAAGCCCGCTGGTTCTGGCCCTGTGCACGCTGGGCGGCAGTGTCTTCACGGCCACCCTGCTGGCCACTACCCTGACCGCCCACTGGAACGACACGCCGCAAGCCCAGACAGACGGTTCCCTTGAACGCATTGGCGAGTCCCTGCTTTCCACCTATTCGATGAGTTTCGAGCTCATTTCCGTGGTGCTGCTGGTGGCTATGGTTGGCGCTCTCGTTCTGGCGCGCGAAGGGAGGGACAGACAATGAACATCTTCAACCTGAGCCAGCACCTCGAAACATATTTGTTCATTGGCACCCTGCTTTTCTGCATGGGGCTGATGGGCATGGCCTTGCGGCGCACCTTCATCGGCATGCTCATTGCCTCAGAGCTTATCCTTTGCGGTGTTTCAGTTAACTTCATGGCCTTTGGCCGCTTTGTGGCCCATGACCAGACAACGGGGCAGATAGCCGCCCTCTTTGTCATGGCCATCGCCGCGGCAGAGGCAGTGGTGGCGCTTTCCATCATTATGGTCGTTTACCGCAACTACCGCACCGTTGACGCAGACGCACCGAAGGAACTCAAGGGTTAAGGCTGGGCGGAACGCATCGTTTCGCACCACAATCCCGCGCTCCGACGAACAGGAGAAGAACAGATGGAGATTGTCGCATCCCTGAAACCGCTGGCAGCCGTGCTTTCCGCTCTCATTGGAGCGTGTATGGTCATGCTTTCCCGGCGGCACCCAAACATTCGCGAATCCTGGTCGCTGGTAGCGGCGCTGGTCATGTTTGGCATTATCCTTTCGATGGTGCCGGATGTGGCCCCGCAGCCGGTGGGGCGCGGCCTTACGCTGCACCAGACGCTCTTTCCCATACTCCCCGGCTTGTCGGTGAGCTTTCGGGCCGACGCCTTTTCAATGGTTTTCGCCCTGGTGGGATCATTCTTGTGGGTTATCACCATTTTCTATTCCGCAGGCTATATGCGCAGCCTGGACGAACACGCCCAGACGCGCTTTAACGCCTGCTTCGCCCTGACCCTTTTCGGGGCCATGGGCGTGGCCTTTGCAGACAATCTCTTTACCCTCTACCTCTTCTATGAAGTGGTGAGCGTCTGCACCTATCCGCTGGTGGCACACCATCAGGATGAAGAAAGCTACAGCGGGGGCCGCAAGTACATTGTGTACCTGACCACCACGGCCAAGGGCCTTGTGCTGCCGGCCATGATACTCATCTACGTGCTCACCGGCACCCTGGACTTCACCCATAACAGCCATCTGAGCGTGCTCTCGCCCGAAATCAACACAACGCTCGTCACCATTCTTTACGTCTGCTGCCTGCTGGGCTTTGCCAAAAACGGCATCATGCCCTTCCACAACTGGCTGCCCGGGGCCATGGTCGCGCCCACGCCTGTTTCCGCCCTGCTGCACGCCGTGGCGGTGGTCACGGTGGGCGTGTTCTGCACCACGCGGGTCATGCTCTACGTTTTCGGCACTGACCTTATGACCAGGCTCAATCTGGGCGTGCCCACGGCCTACTTTGTTTCCTTTACCATCCTCATGGCCTCAATCATTGCCTTGAGCAAAGACAACCTCAAGGCCCGCCTGGCCTATTCCACCGTAAGCCAGCTTTCTTACATCATTCTGGGCGTGGCCCTGCTGACTGTGGACGGTATTCAGGGCGGCGTTGTGCATATGGCCAACCACGCCTTTGCCAAGATTACCCTGTTCTTCTGTGCGGGCGCTGTGTATGTGGCCACCCACAAAAAATGCATCTCCGAAATGAGCGGCCTTGGGCGCACCATGCCCATAACCTTCGCGGCCTTTGCCGTGGCCTCGCTTTCAATGATCGGCGCGCCGCCGGTGGCAGGTTTTGTCACCAAGTGGAAGCTGCTGACCGGGGCTATGGAAATGCCCACCCACGCCATGGGCATCCTGCTTGTGCTTCTGGCTAGCACCCTGCTGAACGTGGCCTATTTCGCGCCCGTAACCTTCAAGGCCTTTTTCGGCAAGCGCCCCGAAGGCGAAGCCGAAACCGGCATGCGCGAAGCCCCGCTGGCCATGGTGGTTCCCATCGTCGTAGCAGCGGCTATTTCCGTTATTCTGGGCATCTACCCCGATATCATCATGGTTTTCGTGAAGGCGGTGACAGGATGATCGTAAAATTTATTGATTTCTTTCGCACAAGGCTCACCACCACTATCAAGGTCTGCCTTGTACTGCTGGTGCTGCTGGTGCTGTGGGACGTTCTCTTGGTTGACAAGGGGCACGCGCACACGCTCATGGAGCGCATACCCGGATTCTGGGCTGTGTTCGGCTTTTTGGCCTGCGTTATTATCATCATTGTTTCCAAATGGTTCGGCCATCTGGGCATCATGACCCGCGAGGACTACTATGATGACTGATACCTGGATTCACCCCTCGCTTATCCTGCTGGTCGGGGCCGTCATTTTGCCCTGCCTGCCCAAGTCCTGGCGCAAGGTCTTTATGGTCATGGTTCCTCTGCTGGCCTTTGCGGACGTGGTGAGCATGCAGGGGCACAACGGCGTCTTTGGAGCCGTGCGCTTTCTGGACGCCACCATGATTTTTGGCCGGGTAGACGCCCTGAGCATGGTTTTTGCCTACATCATGTCGCTCATGTGCATTATCGGCACGGTTTACGGCCTGCATGTGGAAAACCCGGTGGAGCAGTCCGTGGCCTGGGTTTACGTGGCCGGATCGCTGGGGGTCATCTTTTGCGGCGACTATCTGACGCTCTTTCTCTTTTGGGAGCTCATGGCCTTTTCGTCGGTATTTCTGGTCTGGTTCCGCCGCCGCAAGGAGTCTCTGGCAACGGGCTACAGATATCTGCTGGTGCATACGGCCGGCGGCCTTATGCTGCTGGCGGGCATTGTGCTGCGCTTCAAGGCCACTGGCGGCGACTTGTCCTTTGGCCCCATTGGCGTGGATTCACCGCAGCTCTACACATGGCTCATCCTGGCCGGATTTCTACTCAATGCCGCTGTGCCGCCGCTGCACGCGTGGCTGCCTGACGCCTATGCCGAAGCCACGGTAGCCGGGGCGGTGTTCATGTGCGCCTTCACCACCAAAACAGCCGTTTACGCTCTGGCGCGCGGCTTTGCGGGCATGGAAATCCTGGTGCCCCTTGGGGTCATCATGGCGCTCTACGGCGTGGTTTACGCCGTGCTTGAAAACGACGCGCGGCGGCTGCTGGCCTACCACATCATCAGCCAGGTGGGCTATATGGTGGCCGGGGTGGGCATCGGCACGCAACTGGCCATCAACGGCGCCTGCGCCCACGCCTTTGCCCATATTCTCTACAAGGGCCTGCTCTTTATGGGCTGCGGCGCTGTGCTGCACATGACCGGCACAAGCAAATTCACCGAGCTTGGCGGGCTGTATAAAAAAATGCCCAAAACCTTTGTCTATACCCTTATTGGCGGGCTTTCCATCTCGGCTTTTCCCCTGTTCAGCGGCTTTGTGAGCAAGGCCATGATCGTGGCGGCTGGCTTTGAGGTCGAAAACTACTGGGCTGCTTTTCTGCTTACCCTGGCTTCCGCGGGCACATTCCTGCACACCGGGCTCAAAGTTCCCTACTTTATCTGGTTCGGCAAAAACCGCTGTTCAAAGAAGACATGGCAGCGCGCGGAAGATCCGCCCAAAAACATGCAGTGGGCCATGTTTATGGCCGCTGTGCTGTGCATCTTTGTGGGCTGTTACACCCCCTATTTGTACGACATGCTGCCCTACCCGCAGATAGCGGCTGAATACCACCCCTATTCTGCTTATCACATCGCCGAAACCCTTCAGATACTGCTGTTTACGGCCCTGGGATTCTTCTTGCTGCTCAAGAAGCTTGCCCCGGAACCCACCATCAGCCTGGATCTGGACTGGTTTTACCGCAAGGGCGGGCGCCTGTTTTACTGGCTGGCGCGCAAGCCCGTGCAAACCGCCGACACCGCCGTTGGCGAAGCCTGGGATCGTGAAGGAATCGTCCCGCTTATGCGCACGGCCCGCTTCTGGTCGTGGTTTGACTGGCACGTCATTGATACTGTGGTTGACGGCACGGCCCGCAACGTCAGGGCCCTGGGCGGCAAACTGCGGCTTATGCAACGCGGCAGACTGCAGACCAGCATCACCTATATGGCCGTCCTGATGGCCCTCGCACTTGCGTTCCTGGCCTTGGCCTGAGCCCACCAGAGGAGATGGCAGCATGCAATTTTTGAGCATGAATACTTCGGGTTTTCCCATCCTTTCGCTGCTGATTTTCCTGCCGCTGGCAGGGGCCACCCTTGTGCCCCTGCTGGGCAGTGACAAACAGGCGCGCATATGGACATTGCTGATAACCCTCGCTAACGGCGCGCTGTCGCTGCCGTTGTTTTACAATTTCTCCCTGCATTCGGCACAGTACCAGTTTGCCGAACACCATTCCTGGATAGCGTCGTTCAACATCAACTACACCCTGGGCGTGGACGGCATATCCCTGCTGCTCATTCTTATGACCACGCTCATCATGCCCTTGTGCGTTCTGGGCTCGTGGAAATACATCGAGAGTCGCGTCAAAGAATTCATGATTTGCCTGCTGGTTATGGAAACATCCATGCTGGGCGTGTTCATGGCCCTTGACCTCGTGCTCTTCTACATTTTCTGGGAAGCCATGCTCATCCCCATGTTTCTGCTCATCGCCGTTTGGGGCGGCCCGCGCAAGACCTACGCTTCCATCAAATTCTTTCTTTACACCCTGGCGGGTTCGGTGTTTCTGCTTGTGGCCATTGTGGCCCTGTACGTGCACGAAGGCACCTTCAGCATCCCGGCCCTGATGGGCCAGCAATACGCCGCCAACTTCCAGCTGCTGATTTTTCTGGCATTTTTTCTGGCCTTTGCCATCAAGGTTCCCATGTTCCCCTTCCACACCTGGCTGCCCGCGGCCCACGTGGAAGCGCCCACGGCTGGCTCGGTCATTCTGGCCTCGGTCTTGCTCAAAATGGGAACCTACGGCTTTATGCGCTTTTGCCTGCCCATTACCCCCGACGCCACAGTAAGCCTGATGCCCGCCCTGCAATGGCTTTCCATCGCGGGCATTCTGTATGGCGGCTTTACAGCCCTTGCCCAGCAGGACATGAAAAAGCTCATCGCCTATTCCAGCGTGGGGCATATGGGCTTTGTAACCTTGGGCATATTCGCCCTTGACCAGCGCGGCCTTGAGGGCGCGGTCTTGCAGATGGTCAACCACGGCATCACCACAGGCGCGCTGTTCTTGTGTGTGGGCATGCTCTACGAGCGCAACCACAGCCGCGAACTTTCGGCCGCTGCGGGGCTTGGGCGGTTCATGCCCATCTATGTGACCTATTTGACGGTCTTCTCTCTGTCGTCACTGGCCTTCCCGGGCACAAACAGCTTTGTGGGCGAATTCATGATTCTGGCCGGGGCGTTTTTCAACAACAAGATTGTGGCCGCCTGCGCCATCCCCGGTGCGGTGCTTGCCGCGGCCTACATGCTGCGCATGCTGCAAAGGGTCGTCTGGGGCGGCACACATAACCCCGATCAGTCAAAGCTTTGGGATCTGGGCTGGCGCGAAACCGTCACCCTGGCCCCCTTGCTGGTCTTTGTTTTCTGGATTGGCCTGGCTCCCGAGCCTTTTCTGCGCGTCATGCGCCCGAGCCTCACGCACCTTCTGGTTCAAACGGGCTATCACGCCCCGCAAACGCAGGCTCTGGCGGAATTTTTCGCCCGCTGACCCGAAACTTCGAGACAAGGCGCACGCATGAACATACTGCTTTTTCTTCCCGAGTTGGCTCTTCTGGCAGGCTGCCTTCTGGCTTTCTGCATGACCATCGGCAAGGCTGGAAAAAACGCCATGCGCAACGCGGTATTTTGCGCTGCCCTGGCTTACGCCCTGACCGCCATATGGGCCTTGTCGTTTGAGGGCAGCCTTTTTTACGATGCGTATCGTGTGGATCTTTTTTCCCAGATGGTCAAATGCGTCATGGGCGTGGGCTTCTGCCTCATGCTGCTCTTTGGCGCGGAGATCAAGGGCATCGATGGCGACGTAAAGGCCGAATACTACTTCTTTTTGCTCACAGGCCTGCTGGGCCTGACCCTGCTCGTCAGCAGCGTCGAGCTTATCACCCTGTTCATTGCTCTGGAGCTGTCGTCTTACTCCCTCTATCTTCTCGTGCCCATGCGCTCCGCGTCTGACGGCCAGACATGGCATGTGGAAGCCGCTGTTAAATATTTGTTCTTCGGCATTGCCAGTTCGGGCATCATGCTCTTCGGCATAAGTTGGGTATTCGGCCTTACGGGAACCACCTACCTGTCCGACATTCTGCCTGTGCTGCACACGCTTTCGTCCAAACCTGTGGGCGTTATGGCGCTGGTCATGCTGCTTTGCGGCATGTTTTTCAAGCTGGCGGTTTTTCCCTTCCACTTCTGGACGCCCGACGTCTATCAGGGCGCATCCAACGAAACCACGGCCTTCATATCTGCCCTGCCCAAGGTGGCGGCCGTGGCCGTTCTGGCGCGCTTCTGCGCTCTGGCAGCTCCGGATTCCGTAGCCCTGCCCACCCTGCTCACGGTGCTTTCCGTGTGTTCGATGTTCTATGGCAACCTGACAGCCCTTGTGCAAAAAGACGTCAAACGCATGCTCGGTTTTTCGGGCATTGCCCACGCGGGCTACATCATGCTGGGCATGGTCACCCTTAAAACCTGGGGCTTCGCCACCGCCCTGTACTACGGCATAGGCTACCTCTTCATGATGCTGGCGGCCTTTCTTGTGCTGTACACCGTGGCGCCGGGCGGGGCCAACGTAAACGTAAAAAATCTCAACGGCCTTTCCCGCCGCTCCCCTCTGCTGGCCTTTGTCATGACCGTAAGCATGTTCGCCCTGGCGGGCATTCCGCCTTTCGCGGGCTTTATGGGCAAGTTCATGCTGCTCACAAGCGCCTATAAGGCCGGGCATGTGCTCTTGGTCATCATTGCGGCCGTCAACACCGCCATTGGCATCTATTATTACCTGCAAGTGGTTCGCGCTGTCTACGCTGAGGCCGACGCCAACCCCACCGACGCGCCCCTGGCAACAGAAGCCGGAACCCGGATCGCGGGCATCTGCCTTGTGGGCATAACCCTGGCTCTTGGCATTATGCCCGAATCCGTGGTGAGCATGGCCTTCAAAGCCATGCAGGCCGCCTGGTAAGATCGTTTTACGTATGTGTAGCTGGGAGTTTTGAAATGCTTTGTGGGGGAGGGCCCCTTTTGCAAAAGGGTCGCCTCCCCCACGCCCCCACCCCCTAAAACCTTTATTGCTGTTGCAATATGCTACGGGCATTCTCCTGGCTCAAGCCGCCGGGCATAACACTGCCTCAATGCCAAGCAGTCCTCATCGGCCATGGGGGGGCATACAGCCCGCCCCCTTGCGCTCTCAAGCTAGCACCCGCCACATGCTTCCGAACCATAATCCTTCGCGCGGTGCCAAACCTTCACCTGCCGCCCGATAATACCGCCGCGACATAATTGCCCCCAGCGACCTTGCAGACCACGCTGTAAAACCTCACCTGGGCATAGCTGTTGCAAAGAATAAGTTGATAAAAACAAAATAATTGCACTGCCCCCAACAACAAACTTGCGCCATCAAAGCAAGGATGCCGGTCAACCCATGGCTGACCGGCATCCGGCATGTGGCACAAGTGCCGCATGTGCTAACAATCTATTTCTTGGCGCCCTTGGCGGCCTCGGCGGCTTCACGCGCGGCGGGGCTCATGTGGCAAGGCCGGCAACCCTTGAACTGCGGGAACTTGCCAGGATTTTCGGCGGCAAGCTTCGTGTGGCAACCAAGGCACGAGCGATCGCCATTCTTCGAGTGATATGCCATGAACATGCTCATGGGATCGCGCTCACGCGCGCCGGGGGTGGTGTGGCACTCGCCACAGGACACATAGCGGCCGTCGCCACCTTCTTCGTGGTGGCAATGGAAACAGGAAATACCCTTGTGCGCGGTGTGGGGAAACATGACGTTCATGCGCTTGGAGCCGGAAGCTTCAATTTCAATAGGATTCTTGATGGCTTGCGACATTTCCTTGACGTTGCGGGCCTGGGCGCCGCCAGCCCAAAGGAACGTCAGGGCAAAAAGAGTGATGACCAGAGTTTTCATGAACAAGCTCCTCCTGAGGTAGTAAATCTTCGGTAGCCCTGAATAATGATCATTTTTGCCTTCTGCCCGCATCAACCCATCCCACAAAACTCCACGCATGCCTCGGCACACGTGGTTTCGCCCGGATTTCGCAAGTCTTGGCAAAAAGCAAAAATCCTCATTATTACATTGCTTCCCTTTGTGTCTCTGCGCATGCCGGGGCATCCGGCCAGCCTGGCCTCTGAGGCGCCGTTGGCGCTTCTCTTCAGCCCGGCGGCTTGCGGGCATGCTCCTGCCCGTTGGCCCGGCCCGTCATGCTTCCGGCCTTTTACACACAAATCTTGACTCTTGCGGCTGGTCATGGCGCATGAAAGCCCTTGCCGCCATTGCCGCAGATCTGCTTTAGCCTTATGCCTGGCGCGGCGAAACGGAATCCGCCCGCCCAGCCACGGGAACAATTTCACATTAACATCGCCCCGAAGCGTGTAAAACGCTCACGCCAGCGCTGGAGAGCACAGGCAAATGCGCTTGCGCATATGGCAAATGCCTGCTCCCGCAGCCACCAAACATTGCAAATTGCTAATCCTCTAAAAAGTATTCCAGAACGAAACCTTGAGTGGGCGCAGTTTTTTGCGGGCCGCCACCATGTCCAGATGCATCATGCCCAGGGCCAGCGCGTCCATATCCGGTTTTCCGTCACGTTCACGCAGGTCTACCGTGGGGCAATAGGTTTTGCACTTGGTGCACCAGTCCAGCCGCTCGCCGTGGGCCGAGCCGCTTTCGCGCAGCATTTCAATAATACCGCTGCCCTTTTCGCCACACGAGGGGCAGGAACCGCGCATAAATTTCCAATCAGTGCCGCACAGGCCGCAATGAAGATGTTTTTTACCGCCGCCGCCCGCCAGAAAGGCATTTTTTTCGTCAAGCTGGGGCTTGTCCAGCCAGGCGATGGTTGCAAAGCTGCCGCATACAGGGCAGTAGCCCTGCCGCCACTGGCTGCCCGCATCCCAGGGGCTTTCCCCTTCTTCGGGCAGGCTGGCCAGCACCATGGCGCGTAAAACCGGGGCCAGCACAAAACTGAAAGCAAAATGCAAAACGGAAGGGTCGAGGTCGTGAGCAGCGGCCAGTTGGCTTTCTTCTTCGCTGTTACCCGACAACAAGGCCTCGGCCAGCGCTTCGCGCGGATCCTGTTTGGCCTTGGCCCCTTTGCCCTTCTTTGTCGCGCCGGGCAAGGGCGCCAGCAAAAAAGCCTCAAGGGCGGGCATATGAGGAGCCATGCTCTCCAGTGCAGCCAGAAGAGGCAACAATGTTTCGGCGCTTTGACGTAGCGGCGCTGCGGCTCCGGTCAGCGGCACACCGGCCAGCAGGGAAAGGCCCTGTTCCAGAGCGCCAGCTTGCGCTTCAGGCAAACGCAGCCCCAAAGAGCTTACGCTGTCTGCCAGATCTTCGGTCAGTTGGGCCTGAGCGGCCAGCAAGGGTTCAAAAGCCCGCAGCACGGGTTCCAGCACGGGCCGGCACTCCACCACCTCCGCCAGGGTTTTTGCCACGCTTTGGCAGGATGCGACCATTAATGCTCCAAAACCCGGAGGCCGGAACCTCCGTCCGAAAGGTGATAGCGGCGCGCGGGCTGTTTCCCGCGCGCCGCACTTGATGCCGTATCACAGGCCCGGCCACCAAAGCAGCCCGCCTGTTTCCGGCGAAAATGCCTTTTCGCCGGAGATATGCCCAAGTGCCCCGCCCGGCTGTGCCGTAAATTCCGGCTTCCGGCATAAAGCCGGAAGCCGTTGAATACCATACAGCCAGACGGCAACGCTGTGGATCAGCATAATTTCAGTTGGCGATTATGGCAATGCCAAACTGAAACCCGACTGATGCGCTCTACATAAAGGCCGCGAACTCGTAATACTTGTCCTTGGTATCGGCCAGCAGATAGATAACGCTGACATCTTCCATATCGGCCAGAAAAGCCTTGGGCCAACGCTTTTTGGCGTTTTCAAGACGTTTCTGGGCCAGGGGCAGCATTTCTTCACGTTCGCCAAAAGCCATGGCCCCAGTGGGGCAGGTTTTGACGCAGATGGGCTGCATACCCGCGCTCACACGGTCGATGCACATGTCGCACTTAGTCAGGCGGCCACTCTTGGGGTCGCGCCTGGGGATATTATAGGGGCAGGCGTCCTGTATGGCCTGGGCATCATCGGCGCTGAGCTTGGCCGATTTTTCCGTGGCCAGCACGGCCCCTGTTTTCTTGTCTTGTATCATGGCGCCGGGAACCGCCATATCTGCCACGTCTACGCAGGGAGGCGTAAGGCAATGGCGGCACTGATCGGGAAAGAAGTTCCAGACCACGTTGCCTTCGTCATTGATATACTCATGAAAACGTACAATCTTGAGATTGTTCGGATTCAGGTCAGGCGGGTTCTGGTGCGTGCCAAGCTGCTTGGTATGATTGGCGGGCAGATCGTGCCACTCCTTACAGGCCAACTGGCAGCCACGACATGCCGTGCACCGCGTGGTGTCAACTAAGAATGTTTTCGGCATAGTATGCTCCTTGTCAGGCGCGCCCTGCCGAGCAGGGCGCGCCCTTCGCGTTAGCCTATTTCGGTGAGTTTATCAGCCTTGCGCAGGTTTACGCAGCAGGCCTTGGACTCGGGAATGGTGGTATTGGGGTCATACGCGCCTACGGTCAGCCGGTTGGTGGAGTCGCCGGTTTTTGGCGTTGTCCAGCCAAAGGCAAAGGGCATGCCCACCAGATGGACAGTTTTGCCCATAACCGTAAAGGGCCGTATGCGCACCGTCACCATGGCGATAGCCTCACAGTTGCCGCGCGCGCTTTCAAGAAGAACGCCGTCGCCATTCTTGATGCCCTTTTCCTTGGCCAGCTCGTGGCTCATTTCCACATAAAGCTGGGGCTCTGTTTCAAGCAGGTTGGGCACGTTGCGCGTTTCACCGCCGCCGCACCAGTGTTCGGTGAGGCTGTAGGTGGTCAGCACTATGGGGTAACGCGGATCCGCCGGAGGCGCGATCTGATCCATGTCGGTCTTATGGTACTTGTACACCGGGCTGCTGAGCTGCTTGGAGAACGGATGCGCCGCCAGAGGCGTTTCAGCAGGTTCGTAGTGCTCGGGGAACGGCCCGTCAGCCGGGCCAGGCCCGTAGAACTGGGCGAGGCCGTCCTTGACCATGATAAAGGGCAGCTTGCCCTTGGCATCAGCCATGGGCGGCCAGGGGCCGTCAGGCACGTCGCCCACCCACTTGCTGCCGTCCCACTCGATAACAACCCGGTTGGGGTTGAAGGGCTTGCCGTTCATGTCTACCGAGGCGCGGTTGTACAGGATGCGCCTGTTGAGCGGCCAGCACCACGACCAGTTGGGGAAGAGGCCAATCTTGGCCTGCAGGGCTGTCTGGCTGGGGTCGCGCCGGCGCGACTTGTTGCCGTCTTCTTCCGTCCAGCTTCCGGTGTATATCCAGTTGAGGGAAGACGTAGTGCCGTCATCTTTGAGCACGCCAAAGGTCGGCACAAGCTGACCGCGCTTATAGGTCTTATCGCCCACTTTGGAGTCAGCCCAGAAGAAGCCGTTGATGCGTCTGGCCCAATCTTCGGGGTCGTACTTGTCCGTCCAGTTCATCTGCAACACGGCTTCGGGCAGCACGCCGCCCTCGGCCTTGTACATGCCGCGGATGGTATTAAAGAGCGGCACAACCACGTCGGCGAAGTTGCGCGCCTGTCCGGCGGGTTCCACGGCCTTGTCAAACCACTGGAGCCAGCGTCCGCTGTTGCTGATGGTTCCGGCCTTTTCGATGCGGTGGGCCGAAGGCAGCAAAAAGACCTCGGTTTTCTTGGTCTTGGGATCCACACCGGGGCGCTGCCAGTTATCTGTGGTTTCCGAGTTATGGATTTCAGAACAGACCAGCCAATCAAGATTGTCCAGAGCGGCGCGCATCTTGTTGGTGTTGGGGAAGCTGTTCATGGGGTTGACGCCCATGATGAAGCCGCCCTTGATCTTTTTGTTGTAGATCTTGTCCATAACGAACATGTACGAATAGTCTTCGCCCGGCTCCAGCTTGGGCAGCAAGCTGTAGCAGAAGTCGTTTTCAGGGGTGGCGGCATCGCCAAACCAGCCCTTGAGCAGACTTGTCACATACTTGGGCCTGTTGCCCCACCAGTTGGCGCTGTTGGACACAACCGTTACCGGGGTATTGGCCTTGTTGTATTCGGCCAGGGTCTGCCACGGGGCCTGGGGCGTGCCGTGGTAACCGGGAATGTTGTTGTACAGCAGGGCGTGGTCTGTGGAGCCCTGCACGTTGGGTTCGCCGCGCAGCGCGTTGATGCCGCCCCCGGCGATGCCAATATTGCCCAGCAAAAGCTGCACAAGGCTCGAAAGGCGGATGTTCTGCACGCCGACGGTATGCTGTGTCCAGCCCAGAGCGTAAAGAATGGTTCCGGCCTTGTCCGGTCGGCCGGTGGCGCAGAAATTCTTGTACACCTTGAGCAGGTTATCCTGCGAAACGCCCGTAACGTCAGAGACGTTTTTAAGCGTATAGCGGGAATAGTGGTTCTTCATGAGGTTGATGACGCAGCGCGGGTTCTTGTGTGTGGGGTCAACCACGGGGCCGCCGTCGGCTCCCTTGGCCAGAGCCCACTTGCTTTTGTCATACTTGCGGGTGGCAGCGTCATAACCGCTGAAAAGCCCGTCTTCAAAGGCGTAACCGTCGCCAACCACGAAGGCCGCGTTGGTGTAGTTGTTAACGTATTCCTTGTGATACAAGCCGTTTTCAAGGATATAGTTGAGCATGCCGCCGAGGAAGGGGATGTCCGTACCCGAACGAAGGGGCACGTGAAAATCACAGCGGGCGGATGTGCGCGAGAACTTGGGGTCAACGTGCATGAGCACGGCCCCGTTGTCCTTGGCTTTCATGATCCACTTGAAAGCCACGGGATGATGTTCAGCGGCATTACTGCCGATAATAAGCACCGCATCGGCATTCTTGATGTCGATCCAGTGGTTGGTCATAGCACCGCGTCCGAACGACTCTGCCAGAGCCGCAACAGTGGGGCTGTGTCAGACCCGTGCCTGGTGGTCCATATGGACAACACCCAGGCCGCGCAAGGCTTGATGGATAACCGCGCATTCTTCGTTGGAAGCGTGCGATGTTCCCATCCAGAAAATGGTTTCCAGACGGTTGACCGTCTGTCCCTTATCGTTCTTGAGGAGCATGTCTTTATCGCGTGCGTCCTTGACGCGGCGCGCGATTTGCTCAAGAGTCCAGTCCCAGTCCTTTTCTTCCCACTTGTCGCTGAAAGGCGCGCGATACATGGGTTTCATCAGGCGATGATCGCTGGTGTACATGGAGTACAGCGCCGCGCCCTTGGCGCAGAGCGCGCCTTCGGTAATGGGAAAGTCCGGATCGCCTTCAGTGGAGACGAGCTTGCCGCCCTTGACGTAAGCGATGATCTGACACTGAACAGAACAGAAGGGGCAAATGCTTGATACTTCCTTGGCACCCTCGATCTTGAGTTTGCCGGCGTATGCCTGGGCTTCGCCCAGGTCAAAACCCAGGTGCCCCAGCGTAAGGCATAATACCCCTGCACCGACACCTTTGAGAAAACTCCGTCGAGTGCTTTTCATAAGACCTCTCCTTGTTTGTGCCTGTCACATGCGCGGGGCCGAGGCAGGCGGCCGCGCAAAAGAAGCTTGGGCGACAAAGTGTGCGCCTTTGATAATAATAAATAATTGGACTCACCATATTCCAAAAATCGTGATGTCGCAAGATTGTTCCGAATTTTACATTATAGTTTCACGCAGTTGTGATATTTTTCCCGAACTGTCAAATTGTCATACCATTACATATGCATACTCGCTAAACTGCATTCAAAGACTGCTATTTGATATAAAAGACCGCTCACTGCTCACTGCTTCATCCAACTGAAATAACAGATATTTTGTCCTAAAAATTTTATTACGTCTTTTATCTGATTTTTTTGCGGCGCTTGAAAAAAAATGTTCAGTATCTTGAGCAACTAACTCCGGAATAACACAGATATGCCCATACCTGCTCAACGGCAGCTCACGCGCCGTCACGAGCAAAATTGCCATTGCGCAGATCCGGCTCCAAAAAATCAAGCCTACAACTAGAAGATATCCTTGATTTCCATAGAATTCTTTTGCCCGATGCATGCGCTTACACACAGACAAAAGCGTATGTTGGCAAAAAACCAGCCACCTGCGCCCTTGGTAGGGCTTGCCCAAGTCTGCGCAAGCCCTGCCAAGGGGGGGATGGGGGCGTATTACAGCGGTGCTCCCGGCGGCTGTGCCTTCAGGCACGCTAGGGCCTCAACGTTCATCTGCCAAAACAAACAGGCCGCCCGGATACCGGACGGCCTGTCAAAATATGGGCCTGAGGCTGTGCTCATATGCGCTCAAAAGCCTGAAATCTGTAAATGCCTGCGCATACCTCTTGATACCCTGACTGCAAAGGGCAAAAACAATTCCAATGTTTCAAAGCCTGCAGCCAATAGCCTCAATGCTCTTCAAGAGGAATGCCTTTGGCAACATAGATATTGCAAACCTTGGTATAGTTTTGCTCTATAAAATCCCTGAATGCGCCATCCCCGAGATATTCCGTCACAAAACCATCCCAAACTACCTTTGGAGATTTTTTCATGATCAGTTCGGGGATATCATGAAGTTCCTTGCCCCTGGAAAAGTGTTCCTTGTCCAGTTGGCTCAACTCCAAATTATGCCAGTAATATCCCAGCGCATCCCGCCGCACAGGGCAAATCTCGTGACTGCCCAAAATCTCTTCATCTTCGGCAGTCACACGCAAGACGATGTCATATACCCGCTGAACACACGCATCAGTGTCGTCCAGAACAAATCTTTTTACCTCGTGCGTTGCATTATAAAAGAAAAGAAGAAACATCACGGCAACAATGGCATTCTTGATCTTGCGATCCTGCACCATGCTGAAACAGCTTGAAAATGTTATGACAATAAAGGGGAAAATCGGGAGATAATATTGCTCATACGGCGTAGGCATGATGGCAAAAAAAACACAGAATGAGAAAAAAACGACCGAAGTGAACTGAAATGGAGCTCTTTTTATGGCTCGTACTTCGGTGCTGATAAGAGCCATGCTGCAAAACAACAGGGAAAGCTTCAGAAGAACCCAGCCATACTCCATAGAAATCTTGAAATTATACAGCCAGTTCAGTTCAAAATAGTCAACAAACACATGCTCACGCAGCGTGAAATACACCAGATAAACAAGCAGAAGAAGAGGGAGCGCCAACGCTGTCAAAAAATCGCGAACGCGCATTTCCTTTGTATAGACCTGATACAGCGCGCAAATGCATGTGCCAAAAAGCAGAAAAACTGCCTTTTGGAGAAATAAAAAGGAAACAAAGAAAAGGAGAAAAGAAAAAATTAAAGAAAATAGTCTTTTATCTCTCAGATAGAGTAGATAGTAATACAAGCCTGAAAAAAAAGCGGCTATCATAAAAATATCGGGCCGTATCAAAAGGCCCGACTGAACCATCATGTCTATGCTCAACAGCATTGTGACAAAAAGAAAGACGCTCTTTCTGTCCCCTCCTTTTAATACCGATATCTTGTACGTATAAAGGGCAGTTATGAGCACTGCGCCGAGCGACAAAATGCGCCCGACATACAACAGACTAGGTGTGTCCGGAAAGTTTTTTACAAAAGGCGCAAGAAAAATCCAATATAAAAAGTGGTGGTGCTGAAAAAAATCTCTGTATGGAATCTGGCCTTGCAGCATCAAATACGACGAATACAGATGTTCGTATTCGTCATGATCCAGAGGCTGAAAAATAACGGAATAGCCCAAAACAAACAGGCTGACGCAAAAAAAGAACACACAAAGGAAAAAGACCGAGGGTCTGTCCATGGGGCTGGTGCCAGGCGCGTCCATCATTGTCGGCTTGTTATCCATACTACAGCGATAGACCGCAAAGGCCGTGCGCCGCAACGGGCCCCACTGCCAGAAGGCCAGCGCATGCGCGGGAGGCCCTTTCCTGACCGGCCGCATGCCGAAGATGGGTCAGCGCCATCAGGGAACGTCTATTTTTCCTGTTTTGCTTCATGATATTCGCTTTCTGCATTAATCTTCCATATATCGTGCTTGCTGGCATTGCTGCCCAGAATGTGATCAACGCAGAAAAAAGACGTGAGCATGGAGTGATCCATATTATTATATCTGTGCTGGCCGTTGCGCCCCACACAGTAAAGCCCGCCCACGCCCGTCAGCCAGCGGCGAAGTATCTCAATATCTTCATAGGTATCAAAATATGCGGGATAGGCTTTCTTGACCTTTTCGCAATGCGTATCAAGCACATCGTCCCGGCTGATAATATTCATGGCCACCATCTCATCAATGGCACAATTAATGAGTTCCTGCTCAGAAAGGCGCCAAAAGTCGTCGCCTTCAGAACAGAAATATTCCATGCCAACCCACACGGTGTTCTCCGGATCCTTGACCAGATACGGCGACCAGTTGTTGAATATTTGCAGCCTTCCCACCTGAACCTCGGGTTCCTGCACATATATCCAGCAGTCGGGCACGATATTGCCCAGGGTCTTCATGCTGGTGGTGTTTTTTAGTTTGAAACGCTGCACAAGCAGGCCCACCGTGATAAAATCCCGATAGGGCAAGCCAGCGGCAACCCGGGCCACATCCTGCGGCACTTCCGCGCTGCTCATAGCTTGCATGAGATCTTTGAGCGGCATGGATGATATGATGGTGTCGGCCTCAATCACCTTAGTGCCTTCAGCAGTTTCGCAAACCACGCCGGTGACGGTGCCGCCCTCGCAAAGGATGCGGCTTGCCTTATGGCCTTTCAGAATAGTTCCGCCCATGGACTCAACATCGGCGGCCACCTGCTCCCACAACTGGCCGGGGCCAAATTTGGGATACCAGAATTCTTCAATCAGCGATGTTTCAACCTTCCCACTCTCTTTCCGGCCAAGGGCTTTTTTCAGGCTGTCCAGCAGAAGCTTGAAAACAGAAAGACCTCTAACCCGTTGTGCGCCCCAGTCTGCGGCCAGTTGAGAAGGATGCCGCCCCCAGACCTTGGTGGTGTACGATTCAAAAAACGTGGCGTACAACTCGCGCCCGAAGCGGTTGATATAAAAATCTTCCAGCGATGTTTCCTGCCGCTTGAACACGCAAGACCACAGATAGGAAAAGCCCGCCCGCATGGTGCGCATTAGCCCCATGTTAAGAAAAGTCGCCATCTTGAGGCTGAGCGGATAATCGAAAAAGCGCTTGGCAAAATATATTCTTGAAACCCGGTCACGCAGCAGCATGACCCTGTCTTCACGCTCCGGGTCAGGCCCGCCGGGCGCGAGATCCCGTTCACGATGCAATATCCGGTCATCCTTGGCAGGCGCGCCCTGCAAGGGCAGCATCTTTTCCCACCAGTCCATTATTTGCTGGTCTTTGGAAAAAAACCTGTGCCCGCCAATATCCATCCGGTTGCCGTTGTGACACACGGTTCTTGAAATACCGCCAATTTCTTGCGTTTCTTCAATAATAGTGACGTCCACATCACTATTCTTAGCCAGAAGGTCATGGGCGGCGGTCAATCCGGCCGGGCCTGCGCCGATAATGATGACATTTTTCATGCATCGCTCTTTATATTTGCAATAGTCTTACGCAACTGATTGCGTATACCGACATTAAAGGAAAGGTATTTGTGCGCAACAAAAGAATAGATGGTGATGACACCAACAGAAAAAATATGCGCTACAAATTGTGCGGAAACAGCAAAACCAACCATGACAATGTCTTCGATTTCAAAAAAAAGAAGAACTTGCATGGAAAAATGGGCCACAACGGCCGTCAGCAATGTGCCTATGGAGGCGACGACAAGAAATGTGCCAAACTGCTGCGAGAGCTTGCGCCCCTCATACTTGAAGTTGAGCTTGTAATTGAGAGCAAAATTTACAAGCAAGCCAGCACTGGCCGCAATGAAAACTGACACTATATAGGGAAACAGATCGGCAGAATAGAGCAGATAACCGCAAACGAGGTTCACCAAAGCGGCTGTGCCTCCAAATGCGATAAAATATAAAAAATTTCGGGAAAGCAGGAAGTTAAACATACAACCCTGAAAAACCGTAGTATCCATAGCCACAGGCCGAACTGGCCCTAACTGCGCAACAGCCCAAGCAGCCCAAGCAGGCCGAACAGTCCGAAGCCTAGCCTGAGCCTGCAAACATAGCCCTGAAAGATTATATGGTGCGTTAAAAAATTACAACGCGCGCACCGGCGTGTCCAGCCAGCACAGTCTGCTGCCCGCGTGGCCGCCCCCCCCAAAAAAATGGGCCTTGACCTAAAAAAATGTCTTGGTTGCTATCAGCAGCGGTTTATACACGCTCTTAATCAAAAAAACCAGGGGTAGCCAGCACTTTTTATTGCATACCCCTGATTTTCATATTTTTTACCAAGCCAAACCGACTCTGAGCCTACGCACTAGCCAAAGGCAAACAAAAAACATCCCGCGTTGCAAGACCTCTTCCCTGGCCTGTAGCGCTGGCCTATTTGCCAAACCAGCACTTGGGCCAGGTGCAGGTGTGGCAGGTCAGGCAATAGCCGCCTTCGCCCAGGCGTGCAAGCTCGGCACGGGTAATTTCACGCCCGGCCAAAAGGCGCGGCAACACAAGATCCAGAAAGGTCGTCTTGAAGTACAGGGCGCAGGCTGGCACGCCAAGCACCTGCATATGGCCGTCGGGGCCGGGTATGCGGCCCATAAGGCTCATGGTTCCCGGCAACACGGGCACGCCGTGCAACACATCGGTAAGCCCGGCGTCCAGCAGGGCCTGACGTGTCACATCATCGGGATCCACAGAAAGGCCGCCCGTCGTCACCAGCAGATCCACCCCAGCCGCGCGCATTTCCGCTACAGCCTTGCCCATCATGGCCCTGTCATCAGGCACAATGTCGGTTTTGACCACTTGGCAGCCCAGCATGGTGACCTTGGCTGTGATGATGGGAATAAACTTGTCTTCAATAATGCCCTGAAAAACCTCGGTTCCGGTCACAAGAATGCCCACGCGCGCCTTGCGCAAGGGCAACACGCGGAACAGCGGGCCGCCTTCCAGCGCCTCAAGAGCCTGAGAAAGGCGCTCGCGGCTGATAAAAAGCGGTATGGCCCTTGTGCCTGCCAGCGGGCCGTCCTGTTTGACCACAGTGGCGTCCTGCCGCGAGGCCACCATAACCTCGGGAACCAGATTGAAGCGCCGCATGCGCTCCACGTCCACACTGAAAAGACCAGCGCGCTCGGCGGTAAACTCCACCTTGCCCTCGCGGGGCGGCAGCGAAAAAGTCACGCCTTCACCCGCCATGCGCCGGGCAAAAACCTCGGCCGCTTCATTTTCGTGCACTGTGTCGCCACTTTGCGCGGCATAGGCGGCAAAATCGTTCTCTCCCACCGGGCTGTCGGTAACCGCCACATGAAAGCGGCCCATCTGCTGGAGCCGACAGATGTCGCCCACGCTGATGCGCTGCCCGGCCTTGAACTCCGGCCCCTTAAACTGGCCGGGATCGATGCGGGTCATGTCATGCGCCACAGTATGCCCCACGGCTTCCTCCACAGGAACCACCCGAATTCCGGCGGCTTGCTGCTGTGGGGCCGCCTTTATTTCGCGGCGCGCCACCACATAAGGGGCTTCGCCCTGGCATCCCCGGCATACGGGGCCGTCTTCCACCGGATAGGCCTCGCCGCAACCGGGGCAACAGCCAATGCGGGTCATGTGCTTGTGCCCGATAAAGCGGCGCTTTATGGTCACGGGCTCCACATTGCAAATACTGTCACCGGCCTGTTCTATTTCAGATTCAAGGCGCGGAACATCCTGATCTTGCTTGGCTTTTTCTTTAAAAAACCATGCCTTGATTTCCGGATAGGCAGCCATTTTCTCCGGGTCAAGACTTACGCGCACGCCTTCGCCCGTATGCTTGTCAAAAAGCGACACCGCATAGCGCCCCAGATTGTGTATCTTCATCCAACCGTTGCCGATACTGCACAGGGTGAGCAATTGCACGGCATCGGGCAGACATTTGCCAGATTCCACCACGGCCTCGAAAAGCGTGCCTTCGGGAATGTGCCTTTTGGCAAGTTCAACCATATACCCGCCCACAAGCAGGCCCGGCGCGGCATAGCCATGAAAATTTTCCGCCAGACGCCGAAATTCGTCAAAAGTATAGGAACCGATATTCATGCGTTTCTCCAATGCTGCTGCCCCTGCCGGAGCGGATGCGGATACTGTTTTGACCTTGTGTAAGCCAATTCGCCTGTTCTGGCTACCTGTGCGCCAATTTTCTCCATCTGCGCGCCGAACGCGTCGCGCCCACGGATAACGCTGACTTTTGCGCCCACGGCCATAAAAGCACATAAAGCGCTAACGCTCTATAACAATAGGATGTTACTGTAAAAATCATTCTTTTTCAGTAAGGCATGCTTTTTTTCGCGCCAGCAGGCTTTGCGCATGCTCAAGGTCGGCAGGACAGTTACAGTTGAAAAAAGGTTCAGCCTCTTCCGGCCCATAGTCCACAAAGTGCCGCAGCTCACCGGGAACCATCAGGCCCAGCTTGCGCTCGCCCCGGGCCAGGGCTGCGTCAAAATACGGCAGGGCCGCCACCTCATAAATGGCCGTTAAAGACTCCACACGGCCCGTATGACGCGCGCGATACGCCGTAACCAGCGTTTGCGGCGGCGCGGCAGCCCGGGCAGCCAGCAGCCTGCGCAGGGTGGGCGCGTCCATAAAAGGCAGATCACACGAAAGCGCCAGAAGGGCCGCATAGCCAAGCTCCCCGGCGCGGCGCAAGGCCGCCTGTAGCCCGGCTGCTGGCCCCTGACCGGGCAGCGCGTCAAAAACACAGTCATAGCCCTGCCTCGGCGCATCGGCGCGGCAAGAAACAAGACATAAAGGCACAAGCGAGCGCATAAGCGCGCAGGCCGTAAACAGCAGATCGGGTGCGTCAGAAACGTCAACATCCCCGCCGTGGGCGTCTCCCAGGCGCAGATGGGCCTTGTCGGCACCCATGCGGCTTGAAAGCCCGCCTGCCAGCACAACCCCGGCGACTCGACCTTTTTCGCTCGTCATATTTCCCCCGTCAGGGCTGCTTCTGCCCCAGCTTCAGATCAGGCGCATCCCTGTGAGCTATTGCCACAGGAATAAGAATTTTAGAGCGTATCGTCACGAGATTAATTTCCTTGTTATTTCACGGAGCACGCGCCTTTTATGCAGGGAGTGCACTTTGCGGCACTCGACCGGAATAAAAGGAGAAGTTCGACGCTGAGATAACAGGAAAGGCGCTCGTGACGACAATTTCAGGGGGGAGCCCCCCACAAAGCCTTTCCCAAATCAGCTGCCTTACGGACTTCCCCCCACACCGACTACCGCCTTGATTCAATGTACTGTTTGCCGCGACCTTGTCAAAACCCGAGGGGGTCAGCGGTTTCGGCGACTGCACTGTGCATTGTGCCGCGCCCGCGCTTTTGCTATGCTGCCTTGCGCCGACCGCATGAGGCTGCGGAACGCGCGCACAAGCCACACACAGGCACTTTCCAGGGAGAAGGCATGGGCCAGGATATTTTTGACCTCATCGTTGTTCTGACGCTGGTATTTTTTGCCGGGCGTGGTTATTTACATGGTTTTGTTGGTGAAGTTGCCGGTATTGTCTCGCTTTTGGGCGGCTTTTGGGTGGCCCACAACTACCACGACAGGCTTTCACCCCATCTTACGTTTATTACAGACCCCGGCTGGCGCACCGTGGCCGCCTACGTGCTGGCCTTTCTTGCTGTGCTTGTGGCTGTGGCGCTTATTGCCCGCCTGCTGCAAAAAATTCTTTCCTTTTCTTTCGTCTCCTGGGCCGACAGAATGGCCGGAGCCATGCTGGGCCTGGCCAAGGGCGCGCTGTTGTGGTCGCTGGGCATACTTTTATTGCAAAAATTTTTCTCCCAGGCGGCCTTTATGCAACACAGCCGCGTCCTGCCCTATTTTAACGCCCTCACGGCCCAGGTTCGCGGCTGGCTGCCGCCTGATCTGGTGTCGCGCCTGGGCCTGTAGGACAGATAATTGGTGAAAAGCTTTGTGGGGAGGCCGTTAAAGCCGTTGATTGGGGAAAGATTTTGTGGGGGAGGGCCCCTTTTGTAAAAGGGTCGCCTCCCCCACACCCCCACCCCCTAAAACCTTTATTATTGGGGTTTCATTCTGTTACAGACTTGTCCCCGACCTTTGCATCCGTAACCGGCACAAGGAACGAAAATTCATGGAAAAAAACGCTGTTGAAGAGCTGCAGGGCATCATTGATACGCTCACCGGGCCCGAAGGCTGCCCCTGGGACAAAGAGCAGACAGCCCAAACGCTGGCCGATTATATTATTGAAGAAAGCCATGAGCTTGTCAGCGCCATCCGCTCGGGCAACGTGGCCGACATCCGCGAAGAACTGGGCGACGTGGCCTTTCTGCTGCTCTTTGTGGCGCGGCTGTATGAAAAGGACGGGCAATTCAACTTTGCCGACGCCCTTAACAACAACAGGGCCAAGATGATCCGCCGCCACCCCCACGTTTTTGGCGATACGGTGTTCGACAGCCTTGATGAGCAGCTCAAAGCCTGGGAAAAAATCAAAAGAGCCGAACACGCCGATGAAGACGGCAAGCCCAAGAGCCTGTTTGACAGCCTGCCCGAAAGCCTGCCCCCGCTGATCAAGGCCTATCGCATTCACTCCAAGGCCGCCCGCGTGGGCTTTACCTGGCCCACGGATGAAGAAGTGGAACAGCAGGTGGAAGCCGAGTGGCTGGAATGGCTGGACGCCTCGGCCAACAACAATGCCGAAGCCCAGAAACACGAGATTGGCGACCTGCTCTTCAGCATTACCGAACTGGGCCGCCGCAAGGGCATCAAGGCTAGCGAGGCCCTGGATCTGGCCACACGCCGCTTTCTGAAGCGCTTCACCCGTATGGAAGAGCTGGCCCGCGCCCAAGGACAGGACTTTAACGCCCTGAGCCTGGATGAAAAGGACGAATTGTGGAATGCGGCCAAGGCAGAGGAAGGGGCCCGCTCCTGAGTCGCCAACGCGCCACGTTTGCGGCTTGCGGTCTGCTGCAAAAAACTCTGCTCCAGAGCTCGTCGCTGCTCCTTTGCCTGTTGCTGACGCTTCTGCTTGGCGCGTGCGCGCACGGCCCAAAAAGCGCTGCGCAAAAAGCAGCAGACCAAAACGCGGGCGGCCGGGCCAGTGCCAAGGCTAGCCCCAAGGCCAGCCCCCTGCCCAGGGCCGATCCGGGCTACTTGCAGTGGCTTGAGCGCCAGTCCATGCTGGGGGCCACTCAGGATCTGACCGCGCAAGTTTCGGGAACCGGGCTTATCTGGCGCAACAGCGCAGCAGCCCGCCGGGTTCCCCTGCTGCTTTCCGCCGCTCCGTCCTGGCTGGATGTAAACCCGCACACGGTCACATCCGGTCAGCCTTTTTGGCGGGCGCTCGGCCTGAGCCCCCTGCCAGACATGCTGGGCCAGGCAGGCCTCAACGGCATTTTTGCGGCCCCCACAGGCGAAAGGGGCGATATATGGGGCAGTTACAAAATGCTCACCCCCGGCGGGGGCAATGTTACCGCCCTGCGCTTTGATGCCGCCTTGGGCAGTGAAGACGATTTTGACAAGGCCGCAGGCCGCCTGGAAAATCTTGGCCTGCAAATGGGCGGCGAATTACCGCCTGCGGCCACGGGCCTTGGGCCTGATTTTATTTTACAGGCTCGCCATGCCTCGCGTTTTGACGGTCTCTATGCCATGATGCCTGTGCCGCCAAAAGACTGGGATGCCCTGCCCGTTACCGCCGACGAGTGGGATTGTCTGCCCCTGCGCCAGCAGGCCGTGCAAACGCTGACCCAACGCGGGATCATACCCGAAAGCCTCGTGCGCGATGGCCTGGCCTGGGTCACACCCGGCGGATGGGCGGTTACGGGTGAAGTGCGCGGCGCCGATGGGCAGACGCGGCGCTGGGTGTACCGTTACAGCGAGCATCCCCTGCGGCCCGTTTTGCTGTGGCAGGATCCTTCCGGGCAAGCGCGACGTGTATTTTCCGCTGCGGTCATACGGCATACGGGGCTGCAGCAACAGACTTTGGCCGGAGTGCGCATGGAGGCCCTTATGGGGCTGGATGTTCCGGCATCCGGCCATGACGGGCCCGGCGAACCCGATGTACCCGGCTCACCAGGTTCACCCGGCTCACCCGGCGCACTGGATATGCCCGGCGCGCGCCAGTCTGCCCCGCAGGCGCAGGCGGCTTCCGGGCCCCAGGGCGCTGTACGAGACACGGCACGAGACACTGCGCGAGACACTGCGCGGGACACGACGCAAGGCGGCCCACAAACCAGCGCCCAAAAAGGCCCACAAGCTAATCCTCGGGCCAAGGCGCGGACGAATGCGCAGACCAAGGCGCAGACCAAGGCGCAGACCAATGCAGTGGACGCGCAACGGCTCATGGATCTGACGCCCGGCCTGGAAGCGCTGGACGCCCTGTCGGGCGAAATCCACCGCTACGGCGGCTGGGCCATGCAGGACGATGCCCTGCCGCCCTCCCTGACCCGTGCAGTGTTGGACACGTCTGTGGATTTTACGCGTGATACCATTACGGAACCGGCCTCGGCCTATGCGCTGCTGAGCGGCGATGCCGCGCCCCTTGTGGGCCTTTTGCGGGCCTCGCTGGCTCAGGGTGTGGATCACAGCCGTCTGGCCCGTGGGCAAAAAGACAGGCAAAGTGTGGACTGGCGCCCCCTGCTGGCCCTGCCCCAAGGGCGCAACATGGCGCGCCGCGCGCAAGAACAGGCGCGCGCCCCTGCCGACGCCACAGAACTGTGGACTACGCAGGCCGGTCTTGCGGCGCTTGCTCTGGGGCTGGACGCAACGGCAGCCGCGCGGCCCGAACAGGCCAAAACCCTGCGTCAGGCTGTGCTGCTTCTGCTTTCTTTCCGCGTGGGCCTGCCCGGCCTTGCTTTTATAAGCCCGCAGGACATGACCGGAGCGCTCAACCTGCCGCGCCCCCCGGCGGGTTTGCCCGCCAGCATGGGCAGCGTGCCCCTGTGGGACGAATTGACAGCACGCGCGGGCAGCATACCGCCGCTGCCGCTGGCTTTCGGTTCGCTGGACAGGCAGTGGGCCGACAAACAGAGCTTTCTTCATGAGCTGGCGGCCCTTTTACGCGCCCGCCGTGATGCTGGCTTGGCCGGAGGCCGGGTGACAGAAATTTTTTCAGGGCCTCCGGGCTGTGTTGGCGTGTTGAGCGCCCTGCCCGGCGGCGGCTACTGGCTGCTGGCCGCCAATTTTTCCGACAAGCGGCAGCGCATTGCCTGCACTGTACCCGCAGCAGCGCGCGCGGCACACCAAGCACCGAACGGCCCCAACCTGCCCATGCAAGGGCGCATTGTGGAACTTGACCTAGACGCCCGCCAGTCCCGGCATATTCTGCTCACGGGACAAGCGGCAACACCTGAAGGAGCGAACCCATGACCCAGAACTCCACCCAGCCTGAGGACGGCCAGCCCAAGCGCACGGACAATGCGAACCAGCACCTTTCTTCCGGGCCGGGGCAGGAAACTCAGGCTGCCGCGCCCGACCGGGAACAGGAGGCAAGCTGTCCGCCAGCCAGTGCAGGCATGGACGAAGAGCGGCCTGTGACAAGCTGCCCCTGTGCTGCGGCGCAGGCCGGGCCAAACTCTCTGCCAAACTCTCTGCCAGACTCTCTGCCAGACTCTCTGGCAGACTCGCAGGCAGACTTTCAGCCGGGCGCAACGCCAGACAGCCTGCATGAGCAAGCGCATATGCATGCAGCCGGCAGCCAGCCCGGCCAAGCATCTGCTTACAGCGCGGCCGCCGACAGCCAGCCTGACGCCACAGCCAAGAAACGGGGCCTGTTTTCGACTTGGCGCGGCAAAAGCGCCCAATCCGCCGCCCCCGCCGCATCCGGCGCCCCCGCGGCACCCGCTGCACCGGGCGCCCCCGAAAACGTCGTGGCAGCCAGCCTCAGAGCGGCCATGACGCCCCCGGAACCCACCGCCGCCCAAAGATTTTTTGAAAGCGCCAGCCGCGTGGGCCCGTTCTTTTTGCTTCTGCTCCTTCTGGCTCAGGCCTGGCCCGCGTTTATGGGCAATGCCCTATACTGCCCGCGCGAAGCCGAAAGCATTTTCATCTTTACCCAGACCAGCCAGAGCGGCCTGTGGCTGGCCCCGGCCGCGCCGGGCCTGGCGCACTGGCCCGTGTACCACTGGTATCTTGCGGGCATGCAGAGCCTCGTGGCCCTGGTTGGCCCGGGCTTCGGGCATCTGCTCTTCCCCATGGCGGCCCTGGCGGGCGCGCTGCTTTGCCTCATGAGCGTCTGGACTCTGGCGCGTGTTGCGGGCCTTGGCGCGCAGGCAGCCCTGGCTGGAGGCATGATCCTTCTTTCCGCGCCGCTCTTTGTGCCCATGGCCCATTTTACCGGGCCTGAAAGCCTCGCCACGGCGCTGACGCTCTTTTCGCTGGCCCTGCTCTGCTACGGCTGGCAAAAGCCCCATGCCTGGCTCAGCCTGCCCGCCGGTTTTCTTCTGGCGGCCCTGGCCGGACTCACGGGCGGTATCTTTCAGGTAATACTGCCCCTGGTGGCCAGTGTCTTCTTCCTGAGCTGGCGCGGAACCTTCCGCCGGGCGCAGGGTATGGACGGTGTGGCGGGCTTTGTGCTGCTGCTTTTGCTGCTGGCCTGCTGGCTTGGCGGCGTTATGCTCTGGCAACAGCCCGACGGCTATCTCAAGTTTTTGGGCGAGCGCCTTATGCTCTGGCCCTGGCCCAGCGCCCAGTGGTGGCTGCCGCTGCTCGTGGCGGCCGCAGGCCTGTTGCCCTGGGCCGCCATTATGGTCTGCGTTTCGTGGACTCGCGTGCTGCGCAGCGCCCCCGCCGACCTCGCCGCCTCGCGCAAGGAGCGTTCGGGCATTGCCTTTTTGTGGATCAGCCTTGCTGTGGCCTGCGTATTGAGCCTGGCCGCCTATGACCCGGCCTCGGCGGCCCTTACCATCATCTGTCTGGCCGCGCCCCTGCTGGGTAAGGCTCTGTTACGTCTTTCCGGCCTTGGCGGCCGCCTGTTCTTCATTTTCGCTGCCCTGTGCCTGCTGCATGCGGGCATGGCGCTGGCGGCGGCGGGCTTTGGCCCCACCCTGGACTGGATGGGCGGCTTCTTCAAGTTCAGCCTCAGCCCCGAACAGCGGGAAATGGTGCTCGGCCTCAAGGCTCTGCCCATTATCGGCAGCATATGCATCGTCGCCGCCGTATTGCTGAGCCGCATGATACGCAAGGGCGCCCATGGCGGCATGGGCGGGGCACTGCTTATCTGCGCCGTCATTGCGATTCTGCTGGCTCAGCCCGGAACCATGCTGCTTGGCCCCCAACTGAAAGCCGTGCCTCAGGCGAAGCTGCGTCACCTTGAAGAGCTGATACAGGCCCAGAGCGCTCCTGCGGCTCCCGCTGCTCCCGCGCCCGCAACAGAAAGCCCCGAAGCGGCCCCCGCGCCGGAAGCAACTGCGCCAGAGGCAGACACTGCGAGCCCTGTTGAAAAGGCTCTTGAAAAGGCCGCCTCTGAAGCTGCCGCCTACGACGCCCGCGCTGCCGAAGAAATAGAAAAGCGTAACGCAGCACCCGCTGACGAAAAGACTCCCGCCGCGCCCGCGGCCCCGGCTGCTGACGAAAAGGCTCCCGCCGCGCCTGCCGCCTCCGCAGCCCCCGCTGCTGACGAAAAGGCTCCCGCGTCCCCGGCTGCTGCCGACAAGGCAAACGAAACCGCCCCCGCCAACGCGGCACAAAACGAAAATGCCGCTGCCACAGGCAAGGACGTTGCCAAGGACGAAGGCGCACAGGCCAAGGAGCCTGCCGCTGCAAGCCCTGAAGCCCCGGCTGCCCCTGAAGCCGAAAAGCCCAGCGCCGACAAGGCTCCCGCTGCGGAAAAAGAGCAGCCCAAGCAATAAACGCGCATAGCAGCGCGTTCCATAGCTACGCCAGAGGCCCTCTGTTCCTTGCGGATCAGAGGGCCTCTTTGTAAGCAATGAACCTTCAAAAGATTGCTTAACGGTCGGCAAAGCCGCCGCTACATACATCTGGCAACAAGGATTTGAAGACAAACCCTTATAGAGCATTTCAAGTGTGCATGTTCCAGGGGCTTGCTCATCCTTACTCCTTGCTCGCGGATCAGGCCGTAACAATACCCGGTGTCACAGGTGCTCTTTTTACGAATAGGTTCCGTTATATTCCACCAGAGTGGCACTGTCCACAAAGTCGGCCGCAGTAAACGCATCCATAAATTCTATGCGGCCCTTCTTGACCTTGACCTCAAGGGTCATCTCTGTGACACCGCGCGAAACACTCTTGTTTTTCAGCTTGCATTTCAGCTTTTGCAGCAGGGCGCTCACCTGCCCGTCAGCCTCGGGGGCATAACGCAGGATCAGCAGAAACGTTCGCGCGTCCCTGTGCACAAAGGTCATGGCTATATAAATAAGACCAATAACTACCGTGCCGAAAATGGCGACCATATAAAGCCTTGCCCCGGCGGTAAGCCCCGCTGCAATGCTCCAGTACAGAAAGCCCACATCCAGAGGATCCTTGATGGGGGCGCGAAAACGCACAATGGACAAAGCCCCGACCATCCCCAGTGACAGAACAAAGTTCGTGCCAATGGTGATGATGATAAAGGCAGTTATGCCGCTGACAATAAGAATGAGAACGCCAAAGTTTTCGTTATAAACAATGCCGCGATAAAAAAAACGGTACAGCAAATAGATGGCAAACCCGCAAGCAAGGGCCACAGCCATTGTCACAGCCAGAGAAAACATGCTCAGCGTTTCCTGCTGCGAAAACAGCAACAGGACCTTGCGAAGTTCTTCAGTCATACATCACCAGAATCATGCAAAACATGGCAAAGGTTATTCAACAGTAATAGAAGACAGTATCTGTCCATCGTTGTTACGCAAATAAATGGTTTCACCCTGCGCAGGCTTGAAGTTCACCTGCATTTTCTTCAGGGCAGATATATGGCGCGCACCTTTGCCCACAAAGGCAACAGACTCGCCCGGACCAAAAAGCATACCAGACAATTCGTACTTTTGCGGCTTGCCCAGCCTGTCGCTCAGGTACAGGCCCTGCGCTTCAAATGGGCGGTCTGTGGTATTGCGCAATGAAAAACCGCAAACCTGGCCGTGATCATAGGCATCTTCTAGCACTAGCGGCCATTGATAGTCGTCTGTCACAAGTTTTACCCGCACCTGCCCCGACACCGCATCATGCCCGGAAAGCGTAATTTTGTTCCCTTGCCTGATCTGCCCGTTCACTTCCCAGTGACGTACAGTCTTGTCCGGCGGCAGCACCGCGGCAAGCTCAACGGCATTTTCAACAAAATACCAGCCTTCCGGGTTAAGGCGCTCAATGGTGTTCAGGCGGGCCGAGCCTTCTACCACCACATGGTACAGGTCAGTATAGCCCAAAATACGGCGCAGTTCATTGAGCGCATGCTCCGGGCGCTGCCTGAAAAATGTAAGAATGTTTTCACGGCCGCTGGCAATGGTTTTTTGCAACCCGGGCGGGCTGTACACGCCGTGTTGCGCCGCAAACTCAATTTCGCCACGGCTGATGGTATTCAGCTCCTGCATGACCTGGCGCACATTGTCTTCAGCATAATGGGCAAAAGCCATGTCGCAAATATTATTGGCAAATTGCGCTGCCAATTCCGGGCGCTCAAGCAAAGAGGCAAACAGGGGGCTTGCTGCCAACACGCGTTCCAGAGTGGGATTGGACGGAGGCTTGGCCCCGTGCCAGGGGCTCAGGGCCGTGGCGTCGAGGTCGTAAAGTACATAGCGCCAGCGGCCATCAAGCTCAGGAACATCCCCGCCCTCATAGCCAGCATAGCGCCACATCCTGGTATTGTTATTGTCATCGGGCCAATCCCGATTGTCGAGATAACACTGGATGGCGTAATATTGCAGCAAATTTTCAACATCCATCTGCTGCTGTAACTCGCTATAGAGGGCCGCGCTCATACGCCCTTTTTCACAACTTTCAGTCAGTTTTTTAAACTTTTGTATCA
>CAZFCC010000027.1:0-34896 GCA_964517635.1 uncultured Desulfovibrio sp.
CACACCCTGCGGGAATTTGGGTCAATCGCCATTGTACTCGCAGTAGGAGCAGAGCGGGTAAAAGCCCTGGGCGCAATCCACCTGTGAGAGGGACAAGTTCCCGGCGCGGTAGGCCGTAAGTTCGCCCCAGAGTTGACTTGCGTGGTCAAGAGCCGTATCCAGCATGGCTTGGTTGAAGCCATAGGGGCCGAACGTCTTTACCTCCTTCATCGAAAGACAGAGCAGCCATGCCTCCATGCTCGTAGAATCAGCATGTGGGGGCAGTAGAAGGCCAAGTTGGGCATGGCAAAGCTGGGGAAAGGTCATTTTTTCATGCAGAAGCGTACCGTCTGCCGCTCGCAGGCTAAAGGCAGGCTTGTCCCAGGCCATGGCCAGCAGGCCGATTTGTCCGTGCAGTTGCAGCAGATGAGAGTCGTGCGGTGTGTCGGGCAGCTTATCCGTGCTTTTCACTTCCAGAATTCGAATAGCGTTGACGGGCGCACCCCAGACCAGCACGAAGTCCAGATGGGCCTTGATGGGCACGCCCTGATGCTGCCAGGTAATTTCAAGCTGGGGCAAAACATGCAGACCCAGCGACGCCAGCGCCTGCCCCACACCGGATTCAAACCAGTGGCCCCGTTGCAGGGTCAACAGGCGTTCCAAGCTGTCAGCAGCGGGCAGCACCTTGCGGGCCAGAGCGGCACGAGGGCACTCCCAGTGCTGGCCGATGTCGCTCATACCCACATAGCTGGAGCGGTCGCCCAGATGGGCGGCCGTAATTTGTTGAGAGACAGTCTGAAGCCCTTGACGAATTAATGCCCGCAAACCTTCCGTGCGGTCGGTGTTTATCATGATTGCATCCCTATAAAAGTAAGAGGGCTGCCATCAGGCAGCCCTCTTACTCGATATTTTTGTTTTTGCTATGCGGCATTGATATATTTCCACCAAAGTTTGCGTTGGGCATTCCAGCGAAAGCCCGCGCCCGTGAGCAGTTCCTTCTTGGCTTGTGTATTGCCGGTGGCAATGATGCAGGGCCGCCCATCCTGAGCAGTCACCTGCTGGTAGGCGATGCCTTCCAGCGGAGGCAGATTTTCAAGCCCGGCTGGCGGTCGATTTGAGGTTGTTGAAGAATTGTTTTTGATGGATGGGTCGCGTGGAGATGCTTTTTTCGTCTCTGGAGCGTTTACGGGCAGTTTAGGGCGTGAGGCCGATTTTCGGCCAGTTTTTGCCCTCTCACCATCATCATCTTCCGTCACCATGCCCAGCATGGCTGTTAGAGCGTAGCGACGAGCGTACGTTATTGCAGATCCCATGCCCTGAGGGTCGGCCTTTGGCAATGGAACAATAGCAAGAGAGCTTTGCCACTGACCAGACTCCGCATGGGTCAGCTTGGTGACCAGACCCAAGGAATTGGGCTGTTCCACCGGCACAGGATACTGACACAGCCAAATGCCGTTTTCGACAAGAGCATCACGGCAGGCATCCATGACGCTATTCAGGCTGGCGTACCAACTCTTGGTGAAAGGGTTTTCAGCGTCTTTGGCAATGGGGCGCAGGATGCGCTGGACGTTGAGCAGGGTCTTGGCCAGTTCGGTAATGTTCTCTGATTGATATTTGTTCATGAAGTGCCTCCAAATGGTAAATCCCTGCCCAGCACTATGCTGGGCAGGGATTTATGGGGTGTTTTGAAACGTACTCTCTGTCTATTCAGAAAAATAATATATCTTTAATAATTAGATGATTAACTTTATTAAAATGAAAAATGATGGAAAATATAAGTTGTAGATAGAGAAATCATTTAATGGTTTTATTAGGTGGATTTTGTCCGCTATTGTAGTGTGCTAAACTCTATAAATAGATTTTATCTAAACGAATACAGTGCCTACTGTCAAAGTTTCGTTGAATTTATCAAAACGATTATTTTTCTGTAACGTGCGAACTTTCCAAAGGTAAAAAGAACACAGAGTCTCACTTGTGTCGTTAGCTGCCTCACGGTATGTCGTGCCGTGTGAAATAAGTGCCGTCCCACAATTTCCACCAAGCCGCGCTGGTCTCGCTACCTGCCACCCCACGTTCCAAAAGTAAAAATCAGCAATGGTCTGGTCCTTTACCTTGGCCTGTATCTGTCCGCCATGAGGCGTAATTTCAATCTTATCTGTACTAGGCATTGTCGGTAAAAAAAGTCGCGATGGATATAAGTCATACTGGAGGTAGCCGATTCGACCAAAGTCTAGTGTGCTAGCCAAGGGCCAAGATTTACATTCTTTATCCATCAGCTGATCAAGAGTCGGTGGAATTATGACGGTCACTGTGTTGAGCGGGTCCAGAGCTTTGCTGGAAAGAGCCGGCCTTTGCGTCCAGAAAGGATCGAGGTGATCTGCAAGATCCGCATTTTCCATGTTGCCACCTGTTTTTTTTGACCACCGTACCAGAGAAACCTCCACGCACCTTTCCATCGACATCACAACAGGTGAACTGAAAGCGATCAACTCGTCACCAGGACGCTCTGCCTCCATGCGGGCAAGGAGAGTACGAATTGATGTTTCGATAGCATTAGTATCTCCATCGAAGTCAGTCGGCATAGGGAACCAGTCTGGGCGGCATGGCTTAAGCAGAGCTAAAGTAGGGTGAACCGGTAATGCCAAAAGGGACTCCTGATCCACTAGCGCTGGCGGCATATTCCAGAACTGTTTGGCCACCATTAATGTACGAAGGTAGGCAGAAATGGCGCGTAGAGCAGAGCGCGCAGAAAACTGACCGGTAAAGTCATCCCCCAGCGGCCGTATGAAATATCCCAGATCACCTTGGTATGGCGCGTTCGAGTAAGCTGCCCAGTTCTCCGCCCATTCAAAGGCCATCTGTCGGACGAATGGACGTTTAGAGTAGGCCTCAAGGCCTTCTGCAGAAGTCAGAAATATTGGAGGAAAGTCCACGCCTTGAACGCCGATGAAGTCCTCCGGGATATCGAAATCCTCCGACACTTTTTTGAGGTTCGAGTTGTGGAGTTTAATTGGCAGCCCACAACCCTTCACCAGAAGGTCTGAGAGTGGGGAAGGTTTCAAAATACACTCAACCAAATTTGCGGTGGGGGAGTAGCCAAATCCGTTTGCTGCCATCCAGAAGATGCACAAAATTTCGACAATTTCGGCTTCAAGCTTGCGCGAACGCAGCAATTGAAGCAAACCGGATTCAGTTTCAGCCTTTGCTGCGGGTTCTCCTAGCCGAGTTGCGAGTTCTTGCATTGTCCACCATCGAGCAAACGGGGAAGGCCATCCAAGGCGGGCAATCAGAATGCGGAGGTCATTCATCATTCTTCCTCAGTGGTAGATAAAACTAGCTCAGTCATCCAAAGAGGATGTTCCAACGGAAGTGTACGGGTATCCTCAATTACACAACTGACCATTGTTTCCACAAAGTTCACGGCGTCCGCGATGCGCCCCTGTTTTATGTAGAAATAAACCATAGCCTCCGAGGGAGCCACGCGTTGTCGCACTGGGGTGTCAAACATCCCATAGGTTGTTTCGACAACAAACTCATCGCACCGCTGCGGATAGTATTGAGCGACTAGACTAAGCCTTTTGCGTGTATCTTCAGAACGCTCCATGTATCCAATCCATCCACCAGCACTGATCTGCGCGTGAACAAGGTACTTCCAGGCTGCTGACAAACCGCTTATTTTTCGTTTTGTTTGAAAAGCAAGAGCGCACAGGGGGAGAACATCCCTTGCCCATTGGCTTGCTGAAAAAAGAACCTTATCAAGTCCGGCAAGTAACCGCTTACCTTGCTTTTGGGTTTCCCAATGCTGATACCAAGCAGGAAGAAGCCTTCGTTGTTCTCTGTAATTTGCTGATAAATCTTTAAGCAGTTCTTCTATTTTATCAGGCTCAAAAACTGTAATGTCGCCCTCATAAGGCTTATTATCAAATCCACTTTCGGAGTGTCTTTCGCTCTGTATTAAACCTGCCTCCCATCCGTTGTGCCCCTGAAGAATACGAAACCGTTCTGTAGCGTTCATATCACCGCTTTGAGCTAGTTGCTGCAAAATATCATGTATTACTGGATGCAGCCCTGTGCGCATCAATGCGTCTAAAGGCCATCCTTCCGCAATTCCTTGTTCAACGTATGCTTGCAAGCTGTTCTCCGCAGCCGACCAGTCTCCAGCATACGTATGTTCCTCATATTTGACCACCAAGGCTGAAGGTTTCAGCTTTGCCAGCAGTCGATCAGCCTCCGCCAAGACATGCCTTGTGCCACTTCCGTCGGTATATGTCAGCACTTGGTGTATCTGTGGGGCGATCCGGCTAAGCAACCGACGGGCATCCTCTGGAGCCATATCAACCAGGTAACTGATGGCATCAACCGTGTTATTCAATGTCGGATCTTTGCGATGCCCATAGCCTGTAGTGATATCCCAGGTCTGCCTGCAGAGTTCATGAGCTTCTTGCCTCAAGTTGTGGGTGATCGCAATCGCGCAGAGTTGCAGAGGTGTTTGAAGATGCACGCTGGTTTCACCCAAAACTTTGGTATCAAGCAGCAGACGCTGAGAGTGAACAAATTCCGCAGCTGCTTCGTCGGTCATTTTCGTCAATGACTCGGCTGCGTACTGATCTAGAAATGAAGCACTATTAAACCATTTACATTGCGAGGCCGCGCATATGGTTTCTTTTGTCAGAGCCGCCTCGCTCATGTTGCCCAGCAGGATGCTGCCAAGGCGGATGTCGCAAGCAATTCGATGCAATGCCGCTCGGAAGTCATCGGCAGCGGAATTTTGGTCATAGGTTTGTCGAAATGTTTGAAATTCAATTGGATCGAGAAATTCATAAAGTTTATGGAAATCAACAAACTGTCCGTGCCACCAATCATGCGCAACTATGGCACCTATGGCGGAAAGTGCATTGAGGAATTCAGTAATATTCTCTCTTCCTTCATAGGCAGGAGCCAGAGTGTACATGAAGCAGGTCTGGTTTTCAGCAGCCATGCATAGACCTAGATGTACTGCACCGAAGAACCAGTGGTGCACGAGTGCTGCCAGATCTTCTTTGCGCGCGTAGTAATCGCCCTTTAACCAATCCACGGGGATTGGTTCATTCAGAGGTTGGGAGGAGCGTGTAAGTGCTGCCTCAACAGTCGCCACAAAAGGTGTCCTTGCAAGAGTATTGAAGTCATCGCGCTCGGCAATGCTCACTCCCGCCGTAGCAGCCGCACGGATGCAAGCGTCACTGATGATGCTCTTTTTCTGCCCATTGGGAAGCGAAGCAGCAACAGCCATTAAGTCGTCTAGGTTGCCCGCATCAACCATCATTTGAATAGGAGGCAACCAGATACTCGGGGCATTTTTGTCTACCAGCCTAATGAGCGCCTCAAGAGTGTCTCCAATGATTCCAAGTCGCGCGAATGTGCTAGCCAAAAAAATTACCTCATCCGAGTCCGCCGTCGACCGATATCTGGATGAGAAACGGCTCAACCCTTTAAACCGCCGCAGTGCTTCTTCACCACATGTTTTCGCCAAAACCTGATTGCCCCGCGCATGTAATGCCCGCCCAAGCGCAGCAACGTGTAATATATCCAATTCATGTCTGGAGGCGATGGCTTCATGTATCACGCTTTCCTCTGCGGTCAGCGTCAATGTGAAGGACATAAGCCGGGCTAGATCATCGTTTGACATCTGATAGCGGCTACCACCGACCATACGAGTCTTTAAATGCTGCAGCCGATAGGCGTCCGCAAAGGCTGCAGTTTCAAGCGCAGCAGTCAGAGCGTCTGACAGTAGCGTGTCGAACAGCGTTTCTGGATACCCCTCGCAAAGACGGCGCATGATCCAGTCTCGGGTGAGGCCTGTGATGAGATTGCCTGGGTTGCCCAGTTTCGCTTGAATCGTCCAGAGCCAGTTCACACGAAGTGAAGGGGGAGCTGAGTGCTCAAGCCAGTTCGCAACTGCAGGCATCAGATCCTTGACGCGGACTTCGTAGCCCTCGGTCGCACGCACGAATACCGCCAGACTTTCGTGAAATATCTTCAGGCCGGCTCTTGATGAATGTAATAAATGCTCTATTTTTGCTACGTCTGGCTCCTTCGCTTTGATTGCAATGGCGATCTCGGTAAAAGCCGATTTGGGCCAGAAAAACGAAAAAGCACAGACGAGTCGCAGCGTATCCTTCAGGCTTGGAAGAAGTCCCTCCCACAACGATGCATAATAAAATTGTGCGTCCCTACTTAAATCGCCCTTCAACTGTTCTATATCCCAGGCGGACAATTTGCGACAGGAATGCTCCAATTCTGCTATGGCATAGATGATGTGAAGGGGATGCCCGTTGGTTTTTGCACGAAGCGCGGATGCTGCACTTTGCAGTTGTTCTTCGGCTTGCCCCCCCTCAAAGCCAGTTGTAAGCCTGCCTTCTTGAACCGCCTTACGAAGGTAGGAAAGAACTGCGTTTTCGGACATTGCTGGCAAGGTGTGCCATTCAGCCTTAGGGGCGGAAGCGAGTAAGTCCGTAGGTAGCTGGGCATCATTTACTGGCTGAGTGCCAACAAGTAGCACCATGTTATCCGGGCAAGGGATTACCTGCCTGAAAAGGTCATCTAGCGGCTGTCTGTCTTCAGCGTTAATGCGCCAAACATGATCCAGACCATCAAGAATAAGTACGAATGGCTTGCCTAGTGTCTTGTAGTAGGCAGCACAGCCCTCAAGCAACTGGCGCAAGTTTCCCATCGTTTTCGGGACATCTTTATGAAACCGCTCAATCTGTGCCTGGATGGATTGCTCGACAATATAGCTATGAACCCGGTCACGGCCACGCTCTATTGTTGATAGAAAGTAGTGATGGCGGACTGTGGGAATGTCCTGTTCGGCAAGCGTATCGCACAAGGCGCTCAAGTAGGTGCTCTTTCCGCGTCCAGGGGGCCCGGTTAGAACAAGTACCTTTCCGATATCGTTGAGTGTGTGTCGAATAAACTCCTGGTGAAACGTCTTGTCAGGAACTTCATACCCTTTGGGAACAGCAAAATCCTCTGGCAGCGGGGCAGGCGGAGATGCCTGCAGGATAGTACGGATGCTTGCCAGTGTGATCCAGCCATCTGGGGCCGGAAGGTTCTTTTGTATTGCCCAGTTAATGGCGGCATTTTGAAGGCTTGCGATGCCTTCAGGAGTGCCGTGTGGGCGGAGCCGCGCTGTTACGCTGTGCTCTAACGTGAGGTAACCCATATCACTGTGGTAAATGTGCAGTTGATCAAAAAATGCTTTGCAATCGTCTACGCTACCAAGCTCAGCAAGCACTCTTGAACGTTTGGGTTCGGGTATTTTGAAAAAGATAATCTTGCCAGCCTCAAGACAAGACTCCATGACAGCATCAGGTCGACGGTTTGTTTTGAGCGAAATTTCGCCGAGTTTTGTCAGATCAAGGAGCTTAAAAGCATCAAACCATTTGCGAAGCATGGATCTTGACCTTTCAGTCGTGCCAGCCTTGGCTAGCAACCATTCCCAGGAGAGCAGATGAACTTCAGGGTTGGGAGTGAATTTGATCTGCTGAAGGTCTATGAGACCATCGCTCCGCTCAATGACTATGTCATCCAGCCCTTGTGGTGCGTCGCTTTCATCGTCACACTCGAATTTAACCCGGCTGTAGCGTGTCGGCGCATCAAGCCAATCGCACAGAACCTTCAGACCTTGGCGATTTTGGTAAATGTAGCCAGCTGCAGTTATTGCTGTATTTTTGATATGTTCAGTCATGGCTTAAGATAAAATCAATTCAGTTTTTATCCAGGAATCCAGGGTGGCTACCCGAACGAATTTAGTTGTAACAGGATAAGGAGGATTAAACATCCAATAGCTCAGATCTCGACATACATAGAGATCCTCATTCCGCAATGGCGCTTCAGATTTTGGAAAATCCAGTAGCTCGAGCAGCCTTGACCGATTTTTTTCAAGAAACTGCCTCCGGCGTTGGATGCGACTGAACTGCCCCTTTCTGTCATCTTCCGCGTTGCCAAAGATTCGGTCACGCAGCCGACGGCCGTCTTTCACTGTGAAAGGAGGTAGATTATATTTGCACTCTGCTGTCACGATCAGATTTTTATCAGGCCAATATGCGAAAACGTCGAAATCACCAACGTCCTCAAACCGTTCCTTCCGAAACTGTCTGAAAAAATCTACACCACAGCGGACGAATGGTGTGTAACGTTTGAATATTTCTTCTGTGCGAAGCTCCAGTTGTTTTTCAATGCCCTCTTTGATCTTACGAATGATGGGGCTAACGTGAGGCCATCCGAATTCTGCAGGGAGGTCACCGTCCCGCACCGCAGCCATCCAGATATTCAATGATCGGCTAGCCGTTTCTGCTCCCCACCGTAACTCAGTGCCATCAACCACTAACGGTCTGATGGTATACCGATGTATTCGTTTATTGCGTTCCCAATAGGGAACATCTCCCTCGTCGGCATCTTTTCCGGCAAGCCTGCGAACACCTGCCTCTGAAAGCGTGAGGAATTGCACAATGTTTTCGGCCTCGGCAAGATCAAGAGTCTCAATGTTGGTGGCCAGCCCTTGTGCAACACGAATTGGAGTGGCGGAGTAAGATAGAGAGAGTTCATCGCCAAAGCCGTATCGCTGTGCTTGTGATAACACTGCGAGAGAGGTAAGCATGTTCTGCAGGTCAAACCCTAAGTCGGCCAAGAACGCTTGTTTAAGATCCTTTGAGGACAGCAATTTGTTCAATTCGCCTTCCACAACATCGTTGTTGTTTATCCCAAGTCCCAGTTTTGACCTGGCATATTCTTGTATAAACTCCGTTTCTCGGTCCTTGAAGTCTGTTGAATAGAAGATCTCAGGGATGTACGAATCGTCTATCTCAACACCGCCTACGTCTATACCGTTGTGAAGGATGTCACTGGCTCCTGTCAAAACCATATACCAGTCAACTAAACCTACCAATTCACGTAGCACGTCTTCAGTAACGTCACCTTTGCCGGTTGTCTGCGAACTGAAAACTTTTTCCAACAAATATCGATAGTGTCGCGCCATCGCACCAAATTCTTTGCGAGCTTCTTCTACGGTATCCAATCGGTCGTATTCCACGGCATGCGCAAGGCTCTGACGGGTTCGTTGAATTTTTATTCTTTCGGCGATTAGAAGAGCATCATGCTGCTCAATAAAAGCTCGCAGCAGCTGACTCTTGTTGAGTGATGCGAGCCGATTTTCAATGTGAAGCCGCAGGAGGGCGCTGGCAAGATCAACCTTGCTCTTGGCCTCGGACAACTCATACCGCCCTGGGGCCAGACCAAGCCTCATGATGTCCTCAGCCAAATGTTTGCGCGCGAGCTTGTAATCGGTGGAAGAGGGGACAACAGGTTCTACGTAGTCAGGGACATCAACGTGTCGATCAGCGAATTCTAAGTGATAACGAGCAGGTTCTTCTGCCCTGCTGTAAAATTTTTTTTCAAAACCATCAGGTGGTTCCAAACCGCATGCCGCATGGCATTTATTAAGCGCTTCCAACAAGCAGCGGACTTCAAACGATCCGTCTTTGGCCATATTGAGGCCTGCAAGCACTGCGCGCGCATTCACCCGTAAATGAAATATCCCTTGGCGATTAATATTCGTTGTCTCTACCGTCACTACATGTGCAAAATTATCTATTGGGAGAGGAGCCTCAATAATGTCAACAGAATTGGATAGATCTGGAACGCAGAAAAAAAGAACATGCGATTGATGAAATAGTGGAATATCCGACATCAGCTCGCGGCAGCGGTAAGTGCAATTTGTAAGGAGTTGGGCAAAGAGGTCAAGCAAACGAGCATCGTGCATCTGCAGACCTTCAGAAATTTCGATCAACGTTTGAATTGTGCAGGAGCCAACCGATGTTGAATATGCAACAGCTATGCGGTTGCGTGATTGGAGCTTAACAACACCTTCAGCATGAGGGGATAACCACCAACCCAATGAATCATCAGGAAAAAATTTTGGGGCATGCAACCAGAAGTCTGTAAGCACTTTGAAACGCCAGGAAGTACCCCAATGGGGATCCAATATGAGAATATCTGGTTTTTTTGCACCTTCAACTAGCACTCCGTGTGTATCTTTGAATGAAGCAAACAGGTCCGCAGCTCCCCGCGAAAACGGACTAAGAGAATGCTTTTGAGTGTCAACAAATTTCCAATAACGCTCTAATTCGTTGAGGTCAGTCAGGTTATCAAAAATAGTGATGAAATCCGCAAGAGGCAGCAAGCGAGCAGGACTCAATGGCGTGTCAAAAAAACTAACCACTGTGCGTGCCTGCGTTGGCACGATGACGATGCGAAGATCATCGGCATTTGGTGCAGTGTCGCCTTTTGACAGCATGATTTTGCTCCCATCGGCAAGACGGAAGTGGATTGGCGTGCCACTCTTCACCTTGGTGAACACGTCTGTTACTGCGGTTGACAGTTGCTCTGTCGATGTGTGGTTGCATGCAAAAATGAAGTATACGCAGGAATTGGCCGAAATGATGCAACTGATGGGGTGATCTTCATAAGCGGTATCACCGACGAAAAGCGTTAGAGGGCCCATGCATGTGTATCGGAATCGTTCTGCAACAAACTGGGCAAGTTTTAGATGCGCCTGGGGACTGACTCCGGTAAAGTTTCTTTTAGCCCAATGGTTTATGACGATATCTGGAGCACTACGAACAGACATTGGCACCCAAGCCCCATCACCTTCACCGGCTAAGAAGGGAAGTGCCTCCCCTTGCATTACTGCGTCTTCAAAAATATCAAGTGTCAGCTGTGCATTAAAAGTATCAAAATGGGTTTCGAGCGTTCGTCCCGCCTTAGCCCGCCAGTGCGAAATATCGGTACCAATTTGCTGAAGTGCTGCGGTGCAAGTTAGCCAGAAATCTTCGGTAGGCACCTCAACATGGGCTTGTTCTGTTGTGAGCACGGCTGTTCTCAAGTCAGCCATGGAGTCAATGATTCGTGCTTGTAGAGCAATGGCGAGATCCATGTGGGCTTGCGCTTCTGGGATGTGTGCATAAGTGATGCGAAATGCTTCTACGAAGTCGGGAGTCCGTTCAATGCAGCTGCCATAGAACATCGGAACGAAGTCTTGGGCAAGGCGTACCTTGATTTGTCCCCAATCGGCCTCAGGAGAAAAGTCTTCAAGCATCGCGAATTCGGGCCACGTGGCATATAGTGCCTCAGCAAACACTTTGAAGTCTATGTAGTTGGCAATGCTCATCCCTTCCTGAGGATCGCACGCGAGGTCTAGTAGGACACACCAAGCGAAAATGTGCTTGATAGGGCTTCCTGTGTTGGGCGGCCACAATTCAGAGACACTTAACGCAATCGCTACGTCGGGGCGTTTATACTGGCGAAATAGAGCTTGCAAGTCCACGAGGCGTCTGTGAAATGGGTTTTCCTGGCCCATCTTGCCAGCGACTTGCTTATGAACTCTGCGCATCTCACGCAACATTCGTTCAAGCCTGCGTTCTCGTTTCTTCCGGGATTTTCTCCCCATATTACATAGCCCCTTTATTAGCCGCGATAATAAATTCTTTGATATGATTCGGGGTTGGCCGCTCTTATTTGTCTATACCAAATTAAAATTTAGTGGAACGCCTTTTGTGGCTTCAGTTCTGATAATATTGCTCTTCTCCTCCCTGCCTCGGATTCTCCTTCACTATGAAAAATTCATGCCTATAATAGCTATGTCATTATTGTGCTTATCAATGGGGAAAAAAATTGATATCCAAGTACAACCTCTTGCCAGCAAAACGGATATGTTTATTAGAAAAATTGTGCCGACTCTTTAGTTCGTGGTGGTTTTCACCTTGAAGAATATGCTCTTATAAGGAAGGCCGGGAATTTCCCGGCCTTCCATATTGTTTGTCTCGCTAAATCAACCCTAAATGCATACCACAACGTGCCGAACACCCATGTCCGGTGCGGTGCTCCGAGGCTTGGAGGTTGTAGCTGAGCCCAAGGGTAAAGTCGCCCTTGCCCAGCTTAAAACCCAGATCACCATTAAAGGTAGCGCAGTCCGACAATATACACCGGGAACGCGAGCCTTGTTCTTGGCCTTCACGTTACCTGCCGCCGGGATAACTATTCAGATCAAGCTGTTGTTTGCCCTGCCAACCGCTTTCTATAGGTTTGGCAGGGTAAAGCTATCCCTCCAGAGCGATTTTTCTGGCCCAAAACACCCAATTCAAAAAGAGGATGTCCCGCCTAATTATGCTAAGCGGGACATCACAATTAATTCTTTTTTGTTTTTAGCAGGAAGCGCACTAGCTGAGTTGTCTGCAAGTGGACAAAAGATCGCTGCTCTTCTGAGAGTGGGCGTAATAAGCTCGCGAGAGACTCAGCACAAGCATCAGCCGATGACTCTGGCGCTGAAAATAGATCAACAACACGGCATTGCAACGCATCGGCAAATAACTGCAGACGTTCAAATTTGGGGGCAATTTTTCCCTGTTCCATGCGTGAAAGCGACTGCTGCCCAATACCGACTTTTTCCGCAAGTTCTTCCTGAGACATCGCCAAGGCTTTCCGACGCAGGCAAATGGCCAGACCTACTGTTTGCGTCAATGAGTTGGGCCGCTCTTTCACCACACCCTCCCTAAGAGATTCTGAAAGAGAGTTTAAGCGGTAGGAATTGCATTGACATACATTAAAAAGCGTGTTTTAAGGCGTAAAAGACGTAAAATTAGTGAACTAAGCGTAATTCGTGCAACGCACAAATTATAAGGGAGTTAAATAGTGAAGAATCAGCTAGGAGCCTTAATCAAGCTTGTTGGCGTATTCGTTGTAAGCTCTTTTTTGCTGGCTTGCGGTTCGAGCGGAAACAACTTGGAGAAGCTTCATGGTAAATGGTCAGTGGACAGGAAAGAAACCGTTGATTTGAGCCCAGAATACGGGAAGATGTCAAAGGAAATGAAGTCTGAATTGATAAGTAGAATGGTCAGACCCTCATTAATTTTTGATGTTCTTGGGAAGACGGTTGAAATATATTACACTGAAAATCAAAAAGATGGCTTTACACTACCTTTTGAAGTTAAAAAAGATAAAAGTAATATAATCGTAATAACATTAAACCGTGGTGCTCCAGTTGAAATAATATTTGATTCAGAAAGAAAAATAACAATGCGCTCCAAAGTATTTTTGCAACAAACAGGGTTCGCTGAAATTGTACTAACAAAAGAAAAATAATGGAGGACTATTTATGTCTGATGTGAGTGGAGAAGTGCAGAGGCAGCTTTCACAGAATCCAATGAAAATAGTCCACATAATTCTTGCCGTAATAATGGGATGCCTTGTAGTTGGCAGTCTGAAAAATGCCGATAATTACGGAATGTTCACCAAGACAATCGCCTTTATTGTGGGTGTTGCCAGCGGTTATTTGGGAGCCTTGTTGGGCGATTTTGTGCGAAAACTCTTCATTCCCGACATGATTTTTACTACGGGAGGATTTTCCGCCATTGTAAAGCAAAAATTGTTTTGGTTTATTGGCCCACAAGCTGTAGTCGCATTTTTTGCCGCTGCCATTGGGGCGGGGCTCGTCATAAAGCTGGCAGATCAATTTTAGCCTACGTCGATGGCAAGAGTCTTTGCTCAAAAAGCTACGCCCGCAAATTTGACTGGATTGGATTCAATACCCAGCAGTTCCCTATTGATACGGAACTGCTGGGCTCAGATGGCTGTTGTAAAACTTGCAATGGCTTTTTTATTGGTTTTTGATCCTGCGCATACACTTATGGCGCATTCCGCTTCGGGTGCGACACTTGTCATCCATAGCGCGTATGTTGATATATACTTTTCGCCCAGAGGAGGCGCAGAAGCAGCCATCATTCGAACTATCGGCGAGGCAACCGATGATGTCAGCGTGCTTGCCTACAGCTTTACCTCGGATCCTATTAGTGCCGCTTTGATAGCGGCGCATCGAAAAGGAGTTCAGGTGCGGGTGGTGCTGGACAAGTCACAATGCACAGCCAGAGGAAGCAAACTGCAAAGGCTCAAAGACGCCAAAATTCCAGTGTATATCGATTATACACACGCCATTTCCCATAACAAGGTAATGATCATCGACAGGCAGATAGTCATCACTGGCAGCTTTAACTTCACCAAGTCGGCAGAAGATCGAAATGCCGAGAATTTGCTCATTATCCATAGTCATCCCCTGAGTGAAAAATATCTTCAGGACTTTGAGCGGCATATGGGTCATGCACGGGCAGAATGATTCGTGTGGCACGAACTTTTATAAAAGAACTCTGATACGGTGTAATAGCAAGAAATGTAGTACGAAATTGGGAACGACTCAGCGCTGCTCTGCAAAAGGGCTGACCATTTCACATATACGCCAGTTGCATTACCAGTTCATGACCAAAGGCGCGCTGTCCATTTGCGAAGTATTGAGGTCCCGGCAGTATGTCTTGCCAGGCGATGGTGCACCGTGGTGGCTTTCGGAGGTTGGGCTGCTGACGGTTCGACTATCAAAAAAACGTATCGTTTCTCTCCTGTCCGCCTACAATGGCTGTAATTTCTTGCGCAAATAGGCCATGGCCGACGCCTTGCTGTAGCCGACTTTGGAGCCAGCCCTGACGCGCTCCCGTGGGCCTTTATGCAGGGCGTCTTCATTACTGAGCGTCTTTGTGGAAATGAGGCCACCTGTAATCCGGGACAATTCTGCCCTGGAGATCACAGGCGGCAGTTCTTTTTCGATAGAGCGGAAAAAATCTTCCGAGCCGATGCCCCTGTTAAAGAGCCTGCCCGTGTAAGCAAAGTTATGCTGCCGGTATTGGTGCATCAAACGCTCCTGATTGCGCTGTAGGGTGTTGAGGGAATATGTGGGCTGCATAGTATAGCTAATTTTCATACAAAGAGAGTGCTGCTATTGGGGCGGCACTCTCTTTGCCTTGCAGGCCGATGGCGTGATGGTGGGGTTTTGCTGAATGCTGTTTCGAGGGTGTGCTTACGCTGCGGAATTTTGTCAACTGTCTTTCAGCGCCCTGATGAGCGTGTTGATCTCACTCCCAGTCAAGCGGGCCAGCGCCTTGCCAAAGGTTTTGTTACTTTGTCTCTCTGCTGACAGCCCTTTTTCCTGAGCGATTTGCTGCGCCAGGTCTATCTGCTTTGCCGAAGCAGGCTTGGAGCCACCGCCATTGAACATGGCCTTGTCCTGTGGCCGTTCAGGAGTCTGGATCGTATGCTGACGGGGATAGGCGTCTGTCTGTGCGTCAGACATGCCGATCTTGAGTAGACGTGTGGCATTGGCCTGTGACCTGTCGCTGGCAGCTTGGAGGGTGTCAGCTTCACCCAGGGCAGAGACCGTGCGCCCTGTATCCGTCTTGAGGGTGGATTTGCAGATGTAGTGGCATTCTGTGCCTTGGCAGGTATGGCTGACCAAGTCGATGTCGATAGCTGAACATGAGTCGGGAAAGGTAGATGAGGGCATCTTGAGGCTCCAGTTTTTGAAGTGTCGCGCCAATAGCGCATATGATGCCTATTTTCTGCGTATGCGTGTGCAGGAGGACACCTGTGAGCCCTTGGGGTTGTGTTCTTTTGAACGGATCTTAGGCAGATAGCTGGCGGAATACACCACGCCGTTGAGCTTGCCGATATTTGCTTCTAAGGTGTTGGATGCTATTTATCCTGGTCATACCAAAATCTCTGAATCCATCGTTGTAGATGCCTTTGGTGTGATCCTTAGCCAAATACATAGCTTGCCGAACAACGGTATCAATCCTGTCTTCGTAGTTGGGGGCATCACTGCGCAGGATGATGCCGTTCGCTTGCTTGTTACCGTCAGGGGCTCTGTCACAATAGTGGATCAACCCTTTAGGATTTACACCAAGTATTCTGCCCCATATCTCTTCTGATGCTTCAATGTAGGGATAGTACTTGCAAGTATTGTTGCCATCGAGCAAGAGCATGCAGTGATAGTGCTGGTTGTCGCTTCTGAGGGATTGCTCTCTCACCCAAAAATACGCTGGTGATACTCCCTTGCGGGAACAATACTGGACGAGCTGTTTCATGAGAGCTGACATGTCGCTGTTATCTTCAATAGCAGTGAATTTTTTGGGGTAAGTCACATCAAACCGAATAATCATGGTCTTGCTGAATGTCCTTGTGTACGCAGTAAGCAATTGGGATAAACCGTCAGTTATTGATCCCCTGTATATATCGTGATCATTATCGCACATCATTGATTTAAAGTTGATATTATTCATTTTTATCTCCTGCTATTTTATTCATTGCATGCCTGTATGATGAGATGATAATCCTGTTCATATATCTATCTGTTTCATTTATTGAATTACAGATGTAGTATTTATACTCCTTATATAAGTACTACAATATACCTTCACTTTCATTTCTGAAAAATCAAGCCATTCAGACTAAAAAACTCAAGCCAAGCAAGCTTAATCTGCCGTATGAGTTTGAGGGAATTAGCTTTCACATATCATTAGGTGCAAATTGCCCAACTACGTGGTTCAAAAGGTGTTCGCGCTCATAGGAGGCCCAGTCAGCCGGTATCATCAGCCGCCGACGTATGTTTAACGGGCAACACCTTTTTGTCCTCCCCACGTAAAATGGGCACTAGTTCAACATACTGAAATATTTGGCAACGCTTTTTTTAAGATCCTGCATGCAGCCTGTTTTGCGGGGTAAATGCAGGTAAAAATGCAGGAGATCTTCACGGATAATACAGGTTAAATGCAGGCTTGATATCTAACTTAGACCCAAATGCAGGGGGGGGCAGGCGGATGCAGGTATGCAGATTGCTGTTTCCGGCAAGGATTATGCTGGGACCGAGATATTACTGGGAGCATTTATTCCTGAACAGTGTGCAGCGGGTAGGTCGCACAAGGACTCTGTTCCCGTAGCCTCTGGCGGAAGAGCCTGTTCAACAATATATGGCCCCGTTAATAGCTTGAAGTCGGTTATGGCAAGGACAAAAAAGTAGCGCGTGACCCGAAAGCCACGCGCTACTATGAATAAACAGACAGAGCTATTTTTTTATGCGATATCCCTGTTGGGAGCCGCTATCGCCGTTTGGTTCAAGCAGTCCGCGCTCCTCTAAGCTTTTTGTGATGTTCCGAGCTTTCCTGGTACTGCAACCAAGTTTTTTGATGATATCAGCGGTTTTAACACTCCCTGCAGTCTGAGCCATGCTGTATACCACTTTTTTGTCGGAAGACAGTTGATCAAGGGGCGCTACATCCCCAGACTCAAGCTCATCACGGAACGGTTGGTCTTTAACTGTAAGATCAGTCTCCGGCTTAGCGCAGCTTTGGGCAAATTCGATTTCCTTCCCGTCAGCTCCGGTAGCAGCCAAAAACTCCCATTCTGAAGCCCCAAGCGGCATATGCAGCCAGAAGGTCTTTTTCTGGAGGATACAAGCCGCCTTGCAGACCTTAAAACAAATGCCAACCGTTAAGCCGTCCTGTGCGGCCGCATGCTGAACAGTCTCGGTTCCGAGTGCCTTCTCCTGGATTTCCGTACTTCTCACCAGCACAATTTCCGTATGGGCGCGGATGGAAAACTCCTGACTACCCCGTGCCTTTGCGGCTGCTGTGCCAGCGCTTGCGTCTTCGCGGGTATGGTTAACCAAAACTATACTGAAACCCTGCTTTGTCAACCTTTCAAGCCAGTTGAAGAGCTGGCTGACGGCTGTAGCCTGATAGAGGCTGCCATCATCCATAAGTGACGTAAGGTTGTCCAGCACGAGGTAGCGGCAGTTCTGCTTATGCAGAATTTTTTCTACATGGTCACGAAAGGCCTGATTCGAAATGGAAAAGACGGAATCTGTGGCCTTGTGATCAAACTTTGAGAGCAGGAACAGATGTTTGTTAAGCTCTTCAATAAGGCTAAACTGCGCGAGTCGTGTTGTCAGGAGATCCTGCGGCGTCTCGCTGTCAATATACAAGATGTTGTCAAATTCCTCCCCTGAGGAAATGACATTAAACAGCCGTTCACCGGTGATGATAGCCTTGGCAGCGGCAAGGCTGGTGATGCTTTTCCCGGAATCCTTCAGGCCGTGCAGCAGGGTAATGCCACCCGGTACAAAGATCTGCCTAGTGGTAACGCTATTGAGGCTTGTCACCTGTGGGGATGCTGGGCCACTGTGCGGCTGAAATAGCGACAAAGAGTCAAGCGAGGGGACCACACCGCAGTTGCTCTGCTCTTTTGGCGCTTTGAAAATGCCCAGCTTCTGGCCCCAAGCCAAGAATTCATCATAGGAAATACCCTTTTGGGCCACCTGTTCCATCAGCCACGCGGGACGCTCAACAGTATCAAGCCACACAGCCCCACGCAGCAGCTCAACCTCTGCATCGGTGGAGTCCTCCACATGGCTTGTCAGGTCACCGCTTGGCTGCGAGTGCAACAGAAAGCCAGGATAGACTCGAAAACCCATAGACTGTGCGCCCGTAATGTACTCCTTGTACAACTTGACCATCGCCATGCACTCTTTTGTCGGAGCAGGGATAAACACAACCTCATGACCATGAAAATAATTCCAGGGCAGCACGGAAAGGTCAGTGCCCAAATGGGCTGTCACGATGAATGTTTCGGGATCGTAACCTCGCGTTTCGCCAAGCATGCGCTCGAAGGCAAGAGCTGTACGCATGTCCTGGAAGAAAATGACCTGAGCAGATGGGTGCTTGTCCATGAGGTGCTGGCTGAGGAAGTGGGCTGTCGGCTTGTATTTCCCCATGCAAAGAACCTCACGACCAACAGTGGCGGGCAGGCAGAAATCATTGCCATTGAGGCTGTAGCGCAGAATGGCCCCTATAATTTGCCCGGCATTGCCGTAAATGTACTTTTTCTCCATCAACTCGGCGCAGGCCGATCCAGCCGGAAGTCCAGACAGATGAAGAGAGGCAGGCACGTCTTCGCTTGGGCACGATTCGCCATTCAGCTCATGAGAATGCTTATCACTGGAAAGCCTAAAAAGGTTGTCAAAATTCATGCCCAAAATACTGGCCAGAGTCGCCAGGGCGTCCATCCTGGACAGGTTGAAGATCATGCAAAGCAACCTCGTCCATGTCGTGCCTGTGGTTCTGAGGTTAAGAGCCCACCTCAGTTCATTATTTGGCCCAAGCTTGCCAGAAACTGTTATGCGATCATGGCCACGGCTTTCCTTGATATTCAGAATCGCGCGAAGATTGGCATTGCTGTCGGAACTGAACTGGCAAGATGCCTCCCGCTCAAGAAGGGCCTCAAAAAATGCCGTCTTGAACTGAGCGTCATCCAGGCCGTAGATATTGGTGAGATTAGGCATGCTGAACGCACTGTTGACAGCATGGGAGAACGAATCCTTTCCTGTCAGGGCGATGCCACCCGTGGGGGTGTGGGGCTGCTGACGCGACGGCCATTTGGCAATGAAGTGTTCCAGTTCTGCGCGAGTGTATGTTTTCGGGGCACGTGAGATATGGTAATCGTGATAGCCCCTGTTGCGCTCCCGACTGGAGGGCACAGGCTTAGCCTGAGCGTCAAGGGTCATTTGTGATACTGAGCCAGTGCCCTTGCCATGGGAGCCGAGCGGGCGGATCCGTGTGGCTGGCTGGCCCGTTTTTATTGCCTCATTAAACATCTCTTTATAATCAAATGCCATTTTTTCCTCCACGAGTAGGAGAAGCAGGCCCTAGCCTGCTTCTCCCGGCATTATAAGACTTAGGACTTGGGGAAAATGCGAGCGGACAGCCAGTTAATCTCAATATGGTCAATCTTGGCCATATCTTCCGGGGAGAGCTGCTGCAACATTTCGTGCATCTCTTCTTTGATGCTGAAAATCGCGTCACGTGTACTAGAACCCATCATTTTCGTATCATAGCTTTGAACATCAACGATGCTAGTGCTATGCGGTGCTGTAGGTTTTTCATTCGACATATGAAATCTCCAAAATAGCACTCCTAATTTAACAGGGGTGGTTAAAGGGTAGCGTTTTCGCAAAAGCGGGCAGCAAATCTGTCAAGGGCCAGAGCCTCATTGACAACCATGTGGACGGCGCGACACTGCCGCGCCGTCCTTTCCAAAGTTATCTATTCAATTGTCAAAGAGCTTGGGCCTAATTCTTCCGACTCTGACCTGTGCTACTTAATTTACTATTATTCTGCCTCTTGCCGGTGGGAGAGAGCCGCTACGTCTAGGCGTTGGGATTAACCTGACGCGATTGCATGTAATTGACGACTTCAGCCTCGGAATAGCGGACAAGACGAGCGCCGACTTTTACATATGGAAAGCCAGTACCCTTGAACCGCTGCTTCTGAAGAGTCGATCTGCTTATACCAGTGAGGGCTTCAACCTGCTTTTCAGTAAGCCATCGATTGGGTTTTGGTTGGACATTTGCCACAGACATTTCCATCACCTCCTTTCCAAGATATTGCTTGCATTCTAGCCTATGGTGCTTGCTTAAGTCTCTGACATTTTTACTCTCATTGGGAGGGATAGCTAATTTTTTTTTATTTTATTACAGCGTGTTATGCTGGTGGTGGCTTACAGTGAACTTACCATTTTGGGTGGTCGCATTTCGACTGGACAGTCTACGGCCTCGTCCGGGATGATAGTGCAGGGCAGGGGATGCATTACCTCTGCCGCTGATTATTGACTTTTTGGGCGGTATGGCTATCGGCGTGTCCAGCGGGTGCTAATCGATCGCTTGTTGACTGTGGGCGCGCTTCGATTAACCATAAGCCCCGCATGAAGAATGATGTTTTAAAAACAGCATGTTGCTGACATGGATTGTCGACAGGCAGCCCGCCAACGTGCATAGGGGCAAAGTTTCCACCCTGCAACGGAAGCAGCGTTGGTGCTCTGACGGCTTTGAGATCGCCTGTGGTAATGGAGAGAAGGTGCATGTCATTTTTGTTCCGGTTACTTGCGACCGGGAAATGATGGCCTTTTCTGCCACCACTGGCGGCTACAATGTCAACATGGCTCAAAGCGTCATGCTGGCATGCGTTGAAAAACGGTTTGGGAATGTCAAAACATTGCAGCCAGTTGAATGGCTCTCCGACAACGGCTCCTGTTACACAGCAAGAGAAACAATAACTTTTACCGTCGCGCTGGGCATCTTCAGTAAATATATTCCGGCGCGCAGCCCCAACGCACCGATACGGCTGAATTTTTCGTCAAAAACATTCAAGCGATTACGTCTTCTATAATTATCAGGCAGATGCGGAACCCGTGATGACGTTGCTGCCGAGTTGTTTTAAAAAAACTATAAAAAAACGCACCATAAACGGCCCTGCAGATGTTCTCGCCTCGCTAGTTCATCCTGTCATTGCAAAGTTGAGGTGTCCGGTTTAGCAGGGGGAATTCCACCATCATCTATCAGACTGGAGTTAGTGAGATGGAACTTAGGAATTTTCAATTTGGGTGGCAGATTTGCGAAAAATTAAACATTCAACTGCAGGAGTTGGCAGAACTTTGCCACGCAGGGAGGTTGGCTGCCTATCATTTTGATGAAGGGCGTCAGATTTTGGCTTCGAGTCAGTGCAGCACGAGATTCAAGTATCCTGGCAATACAACTTTCACGATAACTCCATCCAACACCAACGCCATCATTGCAATCAGTAAGAAGGCAGTTGAAGACTTTAGCGTATATGTCGATAGAAAAATTAATTCTCCCGAAAAACAAGATATTGATTGGCGTTCCGAGGATAACTCCATAGGAAAATCTTTGCATAACGTTTTGATAGCAATGGATCAACAACGTTTGAAAAATATCAAGGAAATGAGGATAAAGTTTGGTGATTGTGAATACATAGTTTATTGCAACGCTCTAATGAATAGTCCATTTAGACCTGATATTATCTATGTATATAAAAATGAGAAGATATTTTTTGAACTGAAGGGACAGGAAAGTGAGATTTCTCTTGAATATCTTGAATTAAATAGAGACGATAATTGCAGAGTATTGAATAAAGAACATTGTGGCGGTATAAAAAAATGTATAACAAATTTGTACATAAAAAAAGATCAAGACAGTTTTGGAAACGTTAAATACGTTTTATCTGAGTATGACAGCAATGTAATACAGATTGTATATGAAGATAATTTCTTAAATATAAAGCGAAATAATATTAGTAATGGATATAATAAAAGAGAATTTTTTGATATTGATATATATCAACATTCTGTTGATTATTTTAATAAGGAATGTTTATCGTATTCAAAACCATTAAGTCATGAGAAAGATTTTTTTATTTTTGATTATGATGAATACAGAAAACGTCTCCATTTTCTTGAAAATGAAGAAACTACGGAGAAGAATTTTTTTAATTACATAAAAAATTTGGTCTTTGATGAAAATGAAGTCAAAAAAGGGGTCTCATATGAAATTGCAATTAATGCCATAAAGCAAGATCCACAAAGATACATAATTGAAAGATGTTTGGAGTTGGAAGAGAAATACAATGATGATGCCAAGACTCTCAAGATTATCAAAACCTATCACATGGCAATAACGGGAAGTAGCTGGGCGGGTATCCATAAAGAACTATGGCCCGAACGTAAGCAGGATCTTTCTTGTAATGACACATTCATTAGCAGGCACGTTCGGAAATTCAAATCTATTGCTGAAACAAATAAGCTTCCTTACATCGAAGCAAAGTCTCTAGCGGAGATGAAAGATTTTGAAAGGGAATTAATTGTCGAAGATATGCTCAAACAGCTTGCAATTTTTTACGCAAAAAAGTGAGGTTGATCTCCAAATTTTTTGGAGATTGTTTAGCTTCAATCTCGTGACTATAGAGTCTAAGGCGTGTCTGGGTATGCGGCACATCTGAAATTAAAGTGTCAAAAAGCGGAAAGGGGGAGGGCGTACCCTCGCGTTGGCGTCGGCCCAGATATTTTTATTTTTCAGTGGTGGTAGCCCGGTGGTAGCCCAACGAAAAAAGCCCTTACAGGAATTAGCTGTAAGGGCTTGTTTTCTTTTGGCTCCCCGAGACGGACTTGAACCGCCAACCTAGTGATTAACAGTCACCCGCTCTGCCGATTGAGCTATCGGGGATCGTTGAGGCAAGGAAGTGTTTACGGAAAATACGGGCTAAGGTCAAGCAAAAAGTGTAAAAAATACAGATTAATTTTTTATAAGCCGTGCCAGTTTCTTTTCATAGCGCTCGGCTTCGCTGTAAATGCAACCGCAATAGGGCTGGCGGTACAGCTCCAGAGCCTTGGAGCGATCAATACCTTCCTGCCAGTCAGTGCGAAAATCTCGGTAGACAAAATCCGGCCCTTGGCCTGCGGCCGCTGTTTGTGCCAGCCGTATTCCGGCCTGATGGATAATATCATGCGGCTGATAGCGCGAATAGAGCAGACTGCTGCTCACAAAGGCAAAGCCCAGTAGGGCGGCAGCGGCAAAGGCCGCCTCTATGCGGCTTGTGCAGCAGTAAGCGCAGCGCTGCGGGGCAGTATCGCGCCCGGCCACAGCGCGCAGCCATGCGGTGATATTCCAGCTGGCATCGTCATACAAAATGGGTATGCCCAGACGTTGCGCGCATTCTGCGGCGGCATCTCTGCGGCGCAAGTATTCCGCGAGCGGCTGGATGTTGGGGTTCATGTACCAGGCGGTAACTGCAAAGCCCTCATCCAGCAGCCGGGTGATGGGCATGATGGCACACGGCCCGCAACAGACGTGCAGCAAAAGGCTGCGCGGGTGGTGGGCCGTTTTTTCAGATGTAACCGCATGGCAGCCGTCAGAGGCCGTAAAAGAGGGCGTATGAACACTGGCGGCCGTAAGTGAAGGCGTATGAACACCGGCGGCCTCCGAAAAGTTAGGCTTTTCGGAGGCCGCGCTGTTGGCGTTCATTACGGACGAACAGATATTTCCAGACATTTGCCGTAACCCTGCTCCATTTCACGCAGGCTGTCGCGCTTGTGATTGAGCAGATACAGGGCCAGCTCGGCCGACGTGCTGAAGACGCATTTTTCCTTGCTCTCGGCGCGCAGCATGCGGCGCAGTTCGCGCAGGGCCTGAAGCGCTTGCCATTCAAGGTTGCGGCGCTGTCCTGTGCCGCCGCAGGCTGGGCATGGTTCCATGGTGATGGCCAGGGCCGAGGAGCCGGTGCGCTGGCGCACCAGTTCCAGAAGGCCGAAAGAACTCATGCGGCCCACATCGTGGCGCGCGCGGTCGTTTTTCATGGCAGAGCGCAGAGTTTTTTCCACTTCGATGATATGCTTTTTGTCGCGCATTTCGATGAAGTCAATAACGACCTGCCCGCCGATATCCCGCAGCTTGAGGTGACGGGCGATGGCTTCAGCGGCTTCCATATTGGTCTTGTGTGCCATTGCCTCAAAATTGCCCTTGCCTGAAATCTTGCCGGAGTTGATGTCGATGGCCATGAGGGCTTCGGTCTGGTCAAAAACCAGCCTGCCGCCCGAGGGCAGCAGCACCTCGCGGGTATAGATCTGATCCAGCTGGCGGCGCAGGCTGAAGCGCTCCCACATGGATGTCCGCACATCGCTGTGCAGGCGCACCAGGTCGCTTTTACGCGGGAAGAGCAGGTTGACGGTTTCGCGAATGCTCTGTGCCACGTCTTCGCTATCAACCCATATTTCGCCCACATCATCCGTAAGATAATCGCGCACGGCACGTTCCGACAGGCCCGGTTCCTGATAGATGAGCGACGGAGACGTAACCTCGGTGGCCTTTTTGCGAATGTCCCGCCAGACCCTCTTGAGGTATTGCAGGTCGTTTTTGAGGGTTGTTTTTGTGGTTCCCGCGCTCACTGTGCGCACGATAACCCCCAAGCCCTGACCGGGGTCAATGCCGTTCATCATTTCGCGCAGGCGGCTGCGTTCTTCTTCATCGTCCACCTTGCGCGAAACGCCGATCTGTTCCTGTCCGGGAGTGAGCACAAGAAAACGCCCGGCCAGAGAAAGCCATGTGGTCAAAAAAGCGCCCTTGCTGCCGGTGGGTTCTTTGACAACCTGCACAAGCACTTCCTGGCCAGCCTTGAGCACTTTCTGGATAGGAGGAAATTTTTTGCCCTTGGCCGGCTCATGATGCGTCAGCCAGTATTCGGGGTGGATTTCGTCTATCTGTAAAAAGCCATTTTTCCCAGCGCCGTAGCTGACAAAAGCTGCCTGAAGATTGGTGTCGATATTGTGGATGACACCCTTATAAATATTGCCCTTGATTTTGCGCTGGTGCAGCATGTCCAGGTAGTATTCCAGCAACTGGCCGTCTTCGGTCAACGCCACTTCCACCTGTTCGCCGGGCAGAACGCTGATAAACATGCGCCGCCGTGCGTTTGCCGATTCAGACTTGCTCTTGTGCTTGCCGCTCTCTGTGGGGGCGGCTTTTTTGCTGCTTGTGGTCTGGACAGAGGCGGGGCTTTCCTTGGCAACGGCTTCATCTTGGGCATTGGCGTTGACAGTGGGGGCCTGTGTGCTTTCTGCAAAAAGGCCTTCTTCTTCCTCGTCCGACAAAAGATCTTCGCTGTGGGTGCTGTCAAGGGCAGGCGCCTCGGCAACCAGATCGTCGCCATTTTCGCCGTTCTGCTCTTTTTTACGGTTGCGCCCGCGTCCGCCGCGTCGACCGCGTCTGTTTTTACGGCGCGGCGCGTCACCAGAGCCCTCGGCCGAAGCCTCGTCGTTTTCTTCTCTGGATGCGGTTTCGCTGGTGGTGACTGTAAGCGCCAGAAGTTCGGTGCTTTCAATGGCAAGAGCGTTCCGCCCCGTCAGGGCCAGCCTTTCGGTAGAGGCCAGAGCCAGGACGGCGGTTTCCGTTGTTTCCGTTTTTGCTGTGCTGTGCGCGGCTGCCTGGTCAGCGGCGGCTGAGTGAGCGGCGGCCGGGGCAGCGGGAGATGCGGCGGGTTTTGTCATGCCGCTTTGCGCTGTGGTTCCGGACTGTTCAGCCGAATGCGCTGCCGGGCGCGATGCCGGATGTTCAGCCGAATGCGCTGCCGGGTGGCTTGCCGAATGCGCTGCCGCACGCTCTGCCGGGGCAGGGGGCGTGAGGGCTTTGCCATCGTGGGCGCTGTCAGAGGCCGGAGCTTGCGGCTTGGTCGAGGCTTTCAGCATGGCCGGGGCAGCCTCATGGGCGGAAGGCGGAGAAGTTTTTTCAGCAGCGCCCGTATGTGCTGCAGAGCCCGTATGTGCTGCAGAGCCCGCTTGCGCTGTCGTTGCGGCGGGCGACTTCAGTTCCGTCGGGGTGGGCTTGACGCTGTCAACGTTTTCAGCGGTGCTTTTGGCAACCGTTTTTTTGCGGGCCGTGGCCGCGCGCGCTTTTGTTGCCGCGCGGGAGCGGGCAGCGCTAGCGGGTTTTGCACCTGCTTCGGGCGCATCAGCGGCCATAGCCTGAACGCCAGCAGCGGCTTTGGGGGCCGCAGGCTCTGCGCTCTTGTTGAAACTGCTAGTCTTGGCAGCGGCCTTGGCGGCGTCTGTTTCGGGCAGTGTGTCGCTCGATTTGGCGGTGCTTTTGGGGGCTTGCCCCGCACTGGTGGCCGTATCTTTGGCAGCTGTATCTTTGGCAGCCGCAGTTTTTGCGGCGGCTGTTTGGGCTGCGGTGCTGCCCAAAACGGTTTTTGCGGCCTTGGCATCTGTCGTCGCAGCAGCGGCTGCTTTACTTACAGGCGCGCCTTCAGAGCCGCTTTTGGCGGTTCCGGCGACAGCCTGTTTGCTTTTGGCGGTTGCGGCCTTGGGGGCTGCGCGCTTGGGCGCGGCGGTAGGACTGGCGGCAGAATTGGCCGCAGGCGCGGCGGCAGACCCGGCGGAAGCTTCAGTTTTTCCCTGGGTTTTGCTTTGGGCTTTGGCCGCAGGTTTTTTTGCGGGCTTTTTCGCAGTCTCTGTTTCGCTTCCGGCGGCAGCCTTGCTCTTCACAGCAGTCTTGGTCGTGTTTTTGGCCTTTGTGGCGGGTTTCGCAGCTGCTTTAGCTGCTGCCGTGCCTTTGGCCGCACTTGTATCTTCGGCGGAGTCAGCCTTTGCTGCCGTGTTTTTGGCAGCGGCAACGGGCTTGGCGGCCACGCTTTTACCTGCCTTGGGCTTGCTTGCTTTGGGGGCGGGGCTGTCGGCAGATGAAGAAGAACTGGAAGAAGTCTTGGAAGCGGGGGAGGGTCGGGGTGAAGTTTTTTCCGCCTGTGTGGCCGTGGCTTCGGAAGCCGTGGCGCTTTTTCCGCGGGCAGAAGCGCGGCTTTTGGGTTTGGATGTCTTCTGGCCTGATTCGCCTGAATTTGGGGTCTCTGTCACTGGGGTTTCTTGGTCTTTGGTCATGAACGTCCTTTCAATGCGGGGCGGTTTGCCACCGCGAAAAATTTCAGCAGCATGTAGTGATTCTTGAGGAATTCACCGCAGCAGCACCGTTTGGCGCGCTTGTGCGGCATACATGCTGATCCGCTTTTAAGAGAGTACGGTTTTTTTAAAAATTTGCAAGCTCCCCTCAAGGGCAAAGTTGTTTTTAACATGCTGAAATATATTAAAAAATACTTGTATTTCCAGTTTTTATGCGGGCTCGTGCATTTTTTTGCTTTTTCTGGTGACTGACAAAAAAACGCCCAACTTTTGCAAGCCGGGCGCACAGATGTTTTGCGTAATAACGAGCACTGTCAGCGCCGCCAAGGTCAATTACAGCAGCAAATGGCTGCCTGGCGGTCGTTCAAGCCGCTCCACAATCATTGAGGCGGCAAAGGCTGAAAGCATGTTTTGTCGGGCACTTCAGCTGCGCCATGCTCTAATCTTCTTCCAGAACCTTGAGTTCCGCCGACAACTGGCCGGAATTGGAACGCAGAAGCACATAGCCGCCCTGGGCCAGAGCGCCGGGGTTGACCACAATGGTGCGCCCCACGCGGTCTACGGCTCTTGCCTCGTGTATATGACCGCACAGACAGATATCCGGCTGTGCTTCTTCAAGAAATTCGCGCACTGCCGTAGAGCCCACGTGAACGTTGCCGGGAATGACGTCACAGGCGGTATCCTTGGGCGGATTATGCGATACAAGCACGCTATGCGGGTAGTTGCGCGCCTTTTGCCAGCAGGTTTCAAGCCATGCCGCAAAGGCGGATTCGGGATATTCGCTGGGCGTGCCGAAGGGCGTGAACGTGGAAGCGCCAACGCCAAAAATAACGGTGTCGGGCGTCAGTTCGCGCGTTGTGGTATGCAGGTTCCACCCTTGCTCGCTGAGCCACAGGTCAACCTCGGGGCGATCCATATTTCCTATCTGTGCGAGAACCATTGGATTATGGCTGCGCAGGACATCCATAACCATTTCAGCCTGCTTGACGCCGCCTGTGATGGTCAGGTCGCCGGTGACGATAATGCCGTCGGCTTGCGCCAGTTCGGGGATTTTTGCAAATCGGTCGGTTTCGTCATGAATGTCGCCCACGGCGATCCAGAGGTAATCCTGAGCGTCAGAGCTTGGCATGGCGGTGCATCCTTTGTTACATTGGAACTGCTGTAATGTTGCCACACTTCATCATATAAGGAAAGGCCCGGCATGAGTGAAAAAAGCACGGCGCACGCCCCTTGCAGATGCTGCGCCCCCACCGGGACAGCACAAATTGAGGATCTGCCCGACCCGCCAGGAGGGGGGACTCAGCCCGTTGAGGATTGCTCTGGGCCGTCTGCTGTTCTGGGGGTTCCGTTGTCTGGCGTGGCGCATGACGGGCCATCTGGCTCAGTGTCTGGTGCAGCGTCTGGCATTGCGTCTGGTGCAGCGTCAAGTGCAGCGTCTGGCATTGCGTCTGGTGCAGTGTCTGGCGCAGCGCCAAGTGCAGTGTCCGGCGCGCAGCAGGGGGAGGCCCCCGCTGCCAGCAAGCCGCAGTTGCGTGCGCATATGAGCCGACTGCGGCGTGAGCAGCCTGCGGAGCTAGCCGCAAGGCGCGCCAGGGCCGCGCAAGAGCGTTTGCTTGATTCCCCTTTTTGGCAGCAGGCCGCTTCCGTCACTCTGTATGTGGGCATCAAGGATGAGCTGGGCACCAGCCTTTTGCTGGAGCAGGCCTGGAGTAGCGGGCGTCTGCTATGGCTGCCCCGCGTGCGCCGGGGCAGCAAAGGTATCATGGATTTTGTGGCCTGTGCCGGGCGGCATGAGTTGCGGCCCGGCCCGCTTGGCCTGCTGGAGCCTGATGCGGCCTTGCCCGGGGTGGGGCCGGAGGCCATATCCGCGGCCGTGCGGGGAAATGGCGCAACAGATCAGGCCACAGCCGGGCGTGCGGCCCTTGGCAGCCCGCCGTTTTTACCAGATTTAATGATTATTCCCGGTCTGGCCTTTGACCTTTCGGGCGGCCGTCTTGGCTATGGCGGCGGCTATTATGACCGTTTCCTGAACGCAGGCCTGGATTGCCCGCGCATGGGTCTGTGCTTTGACTTTCAGCTTGTTTCTGCCCTTCCTCTGGATCCGTGGGATCAGAGGGTTCACTATTTATGCACTGAAGAGCGTCTGCTGTGTCCATAAGCTATATTCCTTTTGTGTTTCCGGGGCTGAGTTCCGTGCGCTGTGTGTTTCAGACCCGCCCTGGCGGCTCCTGTCTGGGCGAATACGGCGGCGGCAATATTTCTTTCAGCGTTGGCGATGACGCGGCGCTGGTAACAGAAAATCGCCACAACTTTCTGGCATCTCTGCAAAAACAGGGCTTGAGCCAATGGGCTGAATTGTATCAGGTGCACGGCGATGTGCTGGCTTTTGAGCCGTCGCCTGTGGCCTGTGACGCCGCGCCAGCCGAAGAGGGCGACGGTATGGCCACTGTACAGCCCGGCATGGGCCTGCTTATCAAAACGGCAGACTGCCAGCCCATTCTTCTGGCGCACAAGAGCGGCCGCTATGTGGCGGCCATGCATGCGGGTTGGCGCGGTAACCGTTGCGACTTTCCCCTCACCGGAGTTGTGCGTTTTTGCGAATACTATGATCTCGAACCGCAGGATGTTTTTGCCGTGCGCGGGCCGAGCCTTGGCCCCGGCATGGCGGAATTTATCAACTTTGACAGAGAGTGGGGAGCGCAGTTTCGCCCGTGGTTTGACGAAGCAAGCCGCACCATGGATCTCTGGAGCCTGACCCGCCATCAGCTCATGCAGGCCGGCTTGCCCGCGCGCAATATTTTTGGCCTGGACATATGCACGGCAAGCAATAACAGCCAGTTTTTTTCCTATCGCCGCGCGAAAGCTTCGGGGCGCCAGGCCAGCATCATCTGGATTGAGAACGGGCAGGGGGCGGCCCCGAGTTCGCTGTAGTGGCCTGAATTCGCCGGGCGGCCCAAGTTCGCAGTAGCGGCCTGAATTCACTGTAGCGTGTCAGCGCGCCGTTTATCCCTTTTCCCGCTTTGCTGCTGTTCAGCCATGGCAGCGTAAGCGCTTTGAGGGGGGCCAACAGCCTGTTGCAATACGGAACCCGCCGGGGCTGGCTTCGACATTGACAGCCTGCCAGCCCCCGCCTAAAGTATTCGCGGCAATGGTAGCCGGCATGCCGGCTTGAAAAGGGAATCCCGTGCAATGCGGGAGCGGGCCCGCCGCCGTAAGGTTCATGAACTTCGCCCCATACAGCGCCACTGGAAACGGGAAGGCCGGGGCGGGGGAACCAAGCCGGAAGACCTGCCTTGCCCAGCGGCCTGCGCATGACGCGCTGCGCCGCTGTTGCGGCCTGGGCCGCCACGGCAACGGGTTTTTGCCGGCAGGATTGAGGAAATACGGGCCTCTTCCGCCAATACGCCAAGCAGCGTAGTGCGCGGGAGAGGCCTTTTTTATGGAAACACTGATTACTGGTCTTTTTGCCCTCTGGCTTTGTCAGACTGGCTCGACAACAGGTCGAATATGTTGAATATACGCTCTCTTGTCGACCTTCGTCTTTTTCGCCAGAAAACAAAAGAAACCATCAATCAACGCTTCCTTATACACCCGGCGGCCTGTCGGGTGCGCAAAGGGCGGGCATGACCGCGACACCGCATATATCCTCACATTCCGGCACTGCTTTGACACGGCTGTGGCCCGCTTTTGCCGTTTTGGCTGTGCTGTGGCTTGTTTCGCTGCCGCTGGCCTGTTTGCCTGGGCCTGTTTCGCTGTCTGCGGAGCAAGTGTTTCATGCTCTGGCGGCGCAGCTGGGGCTGGCGCAAGAGCCGCAAGACGCCTCCCTCATGCTGGTTGTGGGGCAGATACGCCTCGCCCGCGTGTGCTTGGCTGCTTTGTGTGGTGGGGCGCTGGCTGTGGCGGGTGTGGCCTTGCAGGGGGTGTTGCGCAATCCGCTGGCTGACCCGTTTACCCTGGGCATTTCTGCCGGAGCAGCCTGCGGGGCCAGTGTGGCCATTGCCTTGGGTGGCGCGCTGGCCGCGGCCCTGCATGCTCCGCTGACGGCCCTGCAACTGCCCCTGCCCGACCCGGCGGCCCTTGTGCCCCCGGCGGCTCTTGCCGGGGCATTGCTGGCCCTTGCCGGGGCCTTGTGGCTTGGCCGGGGCGACGGCGGCTTCAGGCGCGAGAGCGTCATTCTGGCGGGTATTGCGGTGGCGGCCTTTCTGGGCGCGTTGGTGGCCCTGATCAAGGCGCTCAACGAAGAATCCGTTACGAGCATCGTATTTTGGATTATGGGTTCTTTTCAGGGGCGCGGCTGGGACAGCCTGCCTTTGCTGCTGCTGACCCTCGTGCCCGGGCTGCTGGCTGTGGGCATGGGCTGGCGGGCGCTGGACGTGTTGGCCCTGGGAGACGAGCAGGCCGCGCAGCTGGGGCTGCATGTGGGCCGCGCGCGCTTGTGGCTGTTGGCCGGGGCAAGCTGCATGACGGCGGGCTGCGTGGCCGTGGCCGGGGTTATCGGTTTTGTGGGCCTGGTTGTGCCGCATGTGCTGCGTCTTGTTTTGGGCTGCGGGCACGGGCCTTTGCTGGCCGGAGCGTTTTTTGGCGGCGGCGTGCTGCTGGTCTGGGCCGATGTGCTGGCCCGTTGCGTGCTTGACGGCGGCCAGGAGCTGCCGGTGGGCGTGGTAACGGCCCTTTTGGGCGGCCCGTTTTTTGCCCTTCTGGTGCGGAGGCGCATATGAAGCGCCCTGTACCCGTATCGCCAGGCGAGGCCCATGCTTCTGCTATGCCGCATGTGCCGGGCCGTGAGCCCTTGCTGCTTACGCACGACGGTGCGCCGCCCATGGTTGAGGCGCCCATGCTTGAAGCGGCCATGCTTGAGGCGCGCGGCCTGTGCGCCGGCTATCTGGGGCGCCCGGTTTTGCAGGATGTCAGTTTTACGGCGCGGCGCGGCGAATGCGTGGCCCTGCTGGGGCCCAACGGCAGCGGCAAGACAACGCTGTTACGCTGCCTTTCCGGTGTGTTGCGAGCCCATAGCGGCAGTATTTTTTTGCAGGGCAAGCCGCTTGCGGGGCTGAAACCGCGTCAGCGCGCCCACCTTGCCGCCGTAGTGCCCCAGGGCGGGCAGTTTCCGCTGGAGCTTACGGCGCGGCAGATGGTCTTGCTTGGCCGCTACCCGCACCTTTCATGGCTGGGCAATTATGGCCGCCGCGACCACGAAGCCGTGGACGCCGCGCTGGCAGCCTGTGAGGCAGAAGCGCTGGCCCCGCGCCGTTTGGCCGAGCTTTCGGGCGGAGAATTGCAACGGGTGCTGCTGGCAAGGGCGCTGGCGCAGGAAAGCCCGCTTCTGCTGCTTGACGAGCTTGCCGCCGGGCTGGACATGGCCCGCATGGTGGGGCTTTTTGACTTGCTGGAGCGCCGCCGCGCTGCCGGGGCCTGTGTGCTTATGGCTGTACACGATTGCAATCTGGCGGCTGTGTATGCCACGCGCCTGCTGGGTCTCAAGGCGGGCAAACTGGTTTTTGACGGCCCGGTAGACGCTGTTTTTACAGAGGAGAAGCTCAGTGCCCTTTACGATATTCCTGTCCATGTGCTGCCGCACCCGCGCTGGGGGCTGCCGCAAGCCCTTCTGGCGCGTGCTTGTGGCCCCCGCAGCGGGCCTACGGACTCTTGCGCTGGCGCAGGTGCTGACGCTGACGCTGAAGCTTCTGCTGCTTCTTGTGCTGTGGGCCCTGACCATACATCTGGCCCCGGCCCCGGCTTTTGCCGCTGAAAGCATACAGCATGCGTCTGCAAAAGCAGCTTCAGCCGTCGGGCAGCACAAAAAAAGCAACCCTGCGCCTGTCGGAGCCGAGCACGCTGTTGCCCAAAATACAGCCCTCAATGACGCCACAAATGTTGCTCCACATGGCAACCAAGGTGGCGCACCAAACGCAGGCCCCAATGGCGCCCCCAATGACGCCCCAAATGATGCCATAAATGTTGCCCTTAATGACGCCCCCAACGGCACTGCCACGCCCATCATTGTCAGTGACGATACCGGCCATGAAGTGCGTCTGTGCCAGCCCGCCCGGCGGGTAATAGCCCTTTACGGGGCCTTTAACGAGCTTTTGCTGGCCCTTGGCGCCGGGGATGTGCTGGCGGCTCGCACCGTGGCCGACGCCGCAGTGCCGGGGCTTGAGCACCTGCCCGCCATTGGCACGCACATGCGCCCCAATGCAGAGCTTGTGGTGGCCCAGTCGCCCGATTTGGTCATCCAGCTTGCGGGCCGCAACGAGGCGCTTTTGCAGACGGAAAGCCTGCGCGCCCTGGGCCTTGATGTGCTTGTTTTTGAAATGAATTCCTTTGAGCAGATGTTTGCCGTGCTGCACAAGCTCGGCCGCCTCACAGGGCGCGAAGCCGAGGCTGCCGCCCTTGTGGCGACCTGGCAAAAGCGCCTTGCGGCCCTTGAAGCCCGTTACGCGGATATGGAGCCGGTGAGCGTTTTTTACGAAGTGCGCTATCCCAACCTCCTGGGCGCAGGGGGAGGCGGCATCGTCAATGACATGATACAGCGCGCCGGCGGGCGCAACGTCATCGCTGACGAAAAAAAACTGGTGCGCTTTAACGAAGAAGCCCTGCTGGCGGCTGACCCGGATGTGTATATCATGCAGCGCGGCCCTATGAACCCGGAACCGCAGCCGCTGGAGCAGCGCCAGCACTATAAAAGCCTGCGCGCCGCCCGTGAAGGCAGGGTGTTTGTGGTGGATGAAGACCGTTTTGCGCGCCCCGGCCCGCGCGCTGTGGATGCCGCCGAAGAATTGGGGCGCTTTTTACATTCCCGCGTGACCCCCTGAACATTTACATAATAATGCTGATGACACGACAAGAGAGCAGATCATGACAGGAATTTTGTACGGCGTGGGCGTTGGGCCCGGCGCACCGGACTTGCTGACGCTGCGGGCTGTGAACGCCCTTGGCAAGGTGGACGTGATTTTGGCCGCGGCTTCGCCACGCAACGACTATTCCACCGCGCTGGAAACGGCCAGGCCGCACCTGCGCTCGGATGTGCGCCTGCTGCGCCTGGAATTTCCCATGACGCGCGACCGCGCCGTGCTACACGAGGCATGGCGCGTGGCGGCCGAAGCCACGCAAAAAGTGCTGGAAGCCGGAGAAAACGCCGCTTTTCTGACCATCGGCGATCCGCTGGTGTACAGCACCTTCGGCTACCTTATGCGCACACTGCAAAAGAACGCCCCGCACCTGCCCATAGAGATTATCCCCGGCATCACGTCCATTCAGGCCACCGCCGCATGCACAAAAACCATCCTCTGCGAAAATAACGAAACCCTCAGCATCCTGCCGGGCATCAATAGCAAAGAAGAACTTGAAAAAGCACTGCACAATGCGGATACGGCCGTTATTCTCAAGGCATATCGCAATCTTCCCGCCATTATAGAAGCCCTGCGCGCCACCGGCAGGCTGGATTCGTGCATTCTGGCAAGTCATGTGGAACAGCCCAGCCAGAAAGTACACAACGGCATCAAGGCCGAACAAGGCACGCCGCCCTATATGTCGCTGATTCTCAGCAGAAAGGGAACGAGGAGCGGAGAGTAGGGAAAAGAAGATTTTTGTGGGGGAGAGAAGATTTTGTGGGGGAAGGGGAACTTTTTTGAAAAAAAGTTCCCCTTCCCCCACACTCCCATTGTAATGCCCCCCACTAATCAAGCTGCCTTTAAGGGAGAATCCTTCGGGTTTTTA
>CAZFCC010000028.1:0-14774 GCA_964517635.1 uncultured Desulfovibrio sp.
CGCTGGACATGCTGCGCAGGTATCTGGCGGGTCTGCCTGTGGAGGCCCAGTGGGCAGAGTCGCTGCCGCAGGAGTGATTTTTTTGGCGGCTTGAATGGCAGCAGAAAAAGCAGCAGGCGAAGTCGCTGACTGCCTTGGCGTGCGACGAATACGGGCGACACGTTGGCTGCCGGGCTTGCGGCGGTTACGGCGCTCCCTTGCTGTTTGCCTTGCTTGCGGCGCTTACAGGCAGGCTGTTGTAAAAACGTTTCGCAACCGTGCGTTCACGTCTGCGCCTCAATGACGCGCAGAAACAAAACGCACGGTTGCGAAGAGCCGTCGGAGCTTGGAGCTGATTGCCCTTGCGAAAAGGCCGTCGGAGCTTGGAGCTGGTTGCCTTTGGCAAGAGACATTCTCAACGATCAAACGTCCAGTTTGGCGTTTAACCGCTCAAATACATTAACTGTTGCCTTCCAGACGCAACTTCTTTCGTCGTAACGATTGACGCTGCGTATACACCCCGCGGCGGGCTGTACTCTCGTGCAGCCCTGGGGCATTTAAACTTTTTCAAAGTTACATTGCTCTAACAGCCCTGCTGTTCGAAAACTCCCACAATGCTTGTAATGGGTAAAATAAAGGCAATCCCGTTGCCGGGTTTGACAAGAGCTGCGGAGTGCGAAATGGCCAGCAGCACCTGACGGCTGATATCAGCGGGAACGGCGCTAAGAATAATATCTTTTTCCGGTTCCACAGGTATGCCGAACAGCGCGGCAACCTTGAGCCCCGTGCCGCGCCCCTTGATCACGGTGGCGCCCATGGCTCCGGCTTCTTGCGATGCTTCGATAATGGTGCTGCTCCAGCCTTTGTTCACAATGGTTACAACCAGTTCGTAGCCGTCTTTAATCATGATCCTGTCCTTATTTTGCAAACTTGAATGACTGATTGGCGGGCTGTGTGCCGGATCGCCCTATCTGAGCCAGATAAGGCTGAAGATGGCAAGCAGAGGAAGCAGCATGACAAGGACAATGCCTGTGTAGGTAAAGAAGCTGGGCATGCGCACGCCAAGATTTTCCGCCAGTGAGCGCACCATAAGGTTGGGCGCGTTAGAAATATAGGTATTTGCCCCCATGAAGACTGTGCCGCAGGTGATGGCCAGCAGGGTCTGGGCCAGTTCGGTCATGAGAATCTGGGGATCGCCCCCGGCAATATTAAAGAAGACAAGAAAGGTCGGCGCATTGTCCAGAAAGGTGGAAAGCGCCCCTGTAAGCCAGAAATATACCATATTGTCCGGCTTGCCGTCTGTGTTGAGAATGTCAATGATAAAGCCCATATCGCCGTCTTTGCCCGCCTTGAGGATGGCAATGATGGGGATAAGGCAGATAAAAATGCCCAGAAAAAGCTTGGCCACCTCGCGCATGGGGTCCCACGTAAAGGCATTGCGCTCTCGAATGGAAAACATTGTCAGCCGGCCGGAAAGAATGATGACCACCAACAAGAGCAGGTCGCGCGTAATATTTTGCAGCTCCATATATACTTCGCCGAAAAGGGGCATATGGATGCCCGGCTTCCAGTTGCCGCTTAAAAGCACGGCTCCGGCGATGCAGGCAAGCAGCGGCACGTTGACCTGCCAGCCTTCAAGGCTGAGCTTCACCTCTTTGTCTCTGTGTTGATCCAAAAGTTCAAGGTCTTCTTTTTTATACAGGTACATATCCAGAAGATAGTGAACCAGCAGCAGGGCAATGGTCAGAAAAACCATGGGGCCGAACAAATGGGTTGTGGTCCAGAAAAAGTCCACGCCCGCAAGAAAACCGAGAAAGATGGGGGGGTCGCCCAGGGGGGTGAGCGAGCCGCCCACGTTGGCCGCAAGCACAATGAAAAAGATGACCGAATGTACCCGGTAACGGCGGTACATATTGGCGCGGAGCAGGGGGCGGATAAAGAGCATTGATGCCCCGGTGGTTCCGACCCAGCTGGCAAGCGCTGTGGCCAAAAAAATAATGCCTGTATTGACGAGCGGCGTGCCCGTAAGATTGCCCCGTAAATGGATACCGCCGGTAACCGTAAACAGCGCGATCAAAAGAATGACAAAGGGCAGATAGGTGTTGAATACGGTGCCGAGCAATTCTTGAATCGTTGCCTGCGGCCCGAAAAAAATCAGCAGCGCCACAAGAAAAATCGCGCTCCAGAAGGCGGTTATTTTGCCGTAGTGGGCTTCCCAAAAATGGGGATTAACGAGGGGCCACAAGGCAATGGAGAGTAAAAGTCCGGCGAAGGGCAAAGCCCATATGAGGGAAAGCTGTGTTCCGTCCAAAAGTGTATCCGCACAAAAACCATGAGCGGGAAAAGCAAAAATCAAAAAGAAGCAAGCGGCGAATAAAACAATAAATCGGGGTATGGGCACTACCTGAGCTCCTTGGGTGAAGGCCAATATATACAGATCGGTTGCGGCCCTGGGCTTGCGGAAAATTGCCGGGCGGCGTAGCGCGGCGGAAGAGCCGACAACAAGAGCGCGGCCAGGTGAGGCAACTCTTGACGATAGCACGCACGCGGGCCATGGTCAAAACTCAAGATCATTATAGCGTCAGAAAAGCCGCAGGGCAAACATCTTTCATGGTTTTTGTTTCGGCAAGGAAATAGGCGGCTTAGTATTCCCGGAGCCAGGGTGTGTGTAAAGGCTGATTGCGGCAGTGGCGCGATCTGACTTTATAGATACCATGAGGCTGAAGGTTGGCTGTTGGCAACATCTGCAAAATGACAAGGGCAACAATAAACAGCCAGACCCGGCTTTACCCGAGTCTGGCTGTAGTTTTTGCTTAACCGTGTTCTATGTTTCGTGCGGCGGTTTCAATGATGGCCATTTCAGGGGAATGTTCAGCGCCAACGGCAACGGCTGGCGGGGGAGGCGTATTTTCCTGAGAAGAATCCTGCCACGAGCCCTCCATAACGCTGTCCCACACGCTGGCAGACTCTGAAGGGCCCATGGAAGGCATGTCGCCATTTTTTTGCAGTTCCGCCATGCTGGTCAGATCCAGCGGCACTTCGCCACTGGCGGTTGCGGCATTTCCCGCCTGAGATGCGTCTGCAGCATGCCCTGCATCAATATCTGTTGTGTGCGCTCCCTGTTCAGGCCCAAAGAGCGCGTCTGTGGTTTTGGGGTGGTCGCCGCCATGCTTTTCGTCCTGCTGCGCGTCGTTCTGCCAGTCGTCCTGCCAATCGTCATGCAGGGCAAAAGCCAGCGGGCTCATGTCGGCATCCACATCTGCCGGTTGCAGGCCGACTTCAATGGGCGGTTGCACGCTGTTTACGTAGGAGAAGAAGGAATCAAGGTTTGGCTTGAGGTCGTTCAGGTCTTCAATGCCGGTGAACATGATGCTCTCTACGCCTTTGAGGATGGACGGATTCAGCCCGTTGAGCCAATCGGCGTAGCGGTCGAGAAACTCGCTGAGGCTGGACGCTTCGAGAATAAGTGTGTCAGCCCCTGCGCCGCCGTCCACCTGCAAGGCCCCTGCGCCGCTGATGGCGCCGTTGATAATGATGGTGTCATCGCCCGCGCCTGTGGTGATCTGGTTCTGACCGCTGCCGCTTTGGAATATATCGCCGTTGAGGCGAATGGTATCGCCTTGGCCTCCGGCGGTGCTGTTTCCGATAATGCTGTTTTTGCCGTAGGTTGCATGCATGGCGTAATCGGCATTGATCTCAAGGTCAAGCGGCTGGCCGTTGCCGGACTGTATGGTGCTTCCGGCGTATGAGGTGCTGTACATGCCGTAAGATTGTCCGCCGGAGCTTTCGGCATTGAGGCGCACCTCCGAAGCGGTCAGCTTTCCGTTTTCCATAACAATGGCCGAAAGGTCGCCCTTGATGGTCATGCTGACACTCTGGGCGGTGAGGTTGGCCGAGCCAAAGATGCCGTAGCCCTTGCCTTCTGTGGAGGTCACGTCGACGTCCACGTGGCCGCCTGCCGTGAGGTTGAGGGTTCCCGAGGTGTTGTACAGACCGGCGGCGAGGTCTTTACTGGTCACAAGGATATCGGCACTATCAGCCACATTAATGATGTTGCTGCCGCCGGAGGTTTCTATGCCTGTAGCCCGGCTGTTGGCCACAGCACCGGTACTGGTAACGTCAACACTCAGAGTGTCGGTATTGATGGTGTTTTGCCCGCCGCGTGCATAGATGCCGCTGCTGTTGCCACCCCCTTGAACATGCACGTCAGTATGCCCGGCAACATCAATAGTATTGATGCCGCCTCTGCGTCCATCATATGTTGCGGCAATACCCGTGGTACTGGCATATCCATTGGAGTTGGAACCACTGACCAGACTGACATCCACATTCAGCCCGCCTGCATCAATGACGTTTTTCCCATAACCGCTGGAGACGATTCCGTGGGCGTAGTAGGAGTCATTGATGCCGCTTGCCTTGATATCCAGTGTGCCTTCTTTGGCGGATATGGTGGTGATGCCGTCGCTGTTGTTGTCGTAACCTGATGTGGTGATGCCATAGGCACCGCTTGCGGAGGCATCAATATCAAGCTTGATATCGCCGTGGTGGGACGTGATGTTGTTGCGCCCGCCATGGGTGAAGCCGATTTCGATGCCCGCAGCACCGTATGTTACCCCGCTGCCTTTTTCGGAATGCACATTGATGTTGATGTCCTTTTCTGCTTCAACATTGGCAGTGCCGCGTGACCAGGTATTAATGCCCGCCGTCTGATAGGTTCCCTTGTCGACATCGATATTGATGTCTCCGCCACTTTTAACGGTGGTGGTGCCGCCCAGGGTCATGATGGCTGCGCTGGTCTGACTGGCATTGGCAAGACGTATGTTTACTGCATCATCGGCATCTATGTTGATGGTGCCGCCAGTCCAGTTATTCACTGTTCTGCCAGTGTTGGCGGTGATATTTACTGTGCCACCGCTCACATTGACCGTTCCCTGCGAAGAAACGGCTACGGCTTCACTGTTGCCGGAGATATCGACCTTGCCGCCGTGAACGTCGATGAGGGAGGCTTCACCGCTGGACATCAGGCCCCCTGAGCCGTTCTTGACGGTAACAGTACCGGTATCTCCGGCATCCAGGATGTTTTTTCCGCCGCTATTGGAGCTAACTCCGCTGCCACCCCTCAGTGTTATGTCTGCCGCCGTTATGCGGTTTTCTCCACCGTTACTGGCAGAGAGCCCCTGAGAGGCAATGTCGACACTGCCGGCACCCATATCAATATCATGGCCGCTGCCCTGCGCCGTGGCAGCAATGCTGCCACTGCTTGTGAGCACCCCGTCTGAGGAGGTGATATGGGTGACTTGCCCGGCTGTGTTTGCCTGTGCTCCGCTATTGAGTGTTATTATATTGTAATCATCAGCCATATGGGCTGGGTCTGACGAGCCGCTGGCATGAATGGAGCTGCCACCCTGAAGAATATCGGACACCGTGATTTCATCGTTTTTATCGGATGAGATGATGGAGTATTGCCCATTTGTGCCCTTGCCGTGGTGGAACTCGCCAATACTGTCCAAACCGGCCTGGTTGCCGTATTTGGCTGTATGGGACGCGGAATCGAATTGGGGGTCGGCCGTGGCCACAAATTCCACATTATAGTCAAAGGTGCTGCCGGAGTTCCGATCGGTTACGGAAACGCGAATGATACTCACAAGGTCTTCGCCTTCCAGACCAAGCCGCTGCATTTCGGCCACGCCTTGAGGGGTCAATCGGAATTCCAGCCCGCCCGTTGATCTGTCCTGAGAAATACTGAGCCAGTTCTGGGGCCATCCATCTGGCAAGGTGGCGCTCACTTCATACTGCGCCCAGGGGGAAGAGCCGGAAAAATCTATGCTGCCGGGCGCTATTGCGAAGGGTGAAGCCCCGTCTTCTGAAAAAAAGACTTTGGTATTTACGGCGGTTCCGGTGTTGCCGGGGGTATAGAGCACAGCACGAATAAAGGGGGCGTACGGCTCTGGTGGCTCTGGCGGCGCTGGTGATGGGGCGCTGTCGCCGCCACCCGCAAGAGGGCTGGAATCAAAAGCCATAGGAGCTGTGGATGCTTCAGCGCTGGAAACGCTCATATCCAGACCGTTCAGGTGATCGACACCGGCTGTCAGGTCGCTGTCGACATTTTCGCTATAGCGGGCGCTGCGGTGTGAGGAGTTGTCAGGCCCCGCGGCAGGGGCCAGATCCGGGCCAAAAGTATTGAAAAAGTCCTCTCCAGATACAAGTTGCCCATCCACTTGAAACTGGGGAATGTCCCCCTGATCAAAGGTGGTGTAAAAATTTTCAATAACAACATTTTCGCCGCCATCAAAACGAAAAACAAGGTCGTCATTGCTGCGCTCAAGGGTGCTCTGGCTCGCGGCGAAATCCAGAACTATGGTGGATCCGTTTGCTGCGGGTATGGAAACGTGCTCGCCAGCGGCGGGACGGTTTAAAATAATATTTGCCATTGGACATCTCCTTTCTGGCTGCGAGGCGGACTTTTAATCGTATGTATTGCGCGCCAACAAGCTCGAGTGAACAGAAACAGAAGAATGGTGGAGCCATAAAAGATGACGCGCAAGAAGCCAGTAGCTGGCGGAAGTTAAGCCGTTGTCGTTTTGCATACGAATTGACAACAATGAGCAGTATAAAGAAAACCCAAAAGGTTTCCGCAGGGTCGCGTGCAACAAACCTGCTTGCGACCTCTGGCAATCAACTGCTGTGTTTTTGCGGCAATCATAGAGTCAAGACGTGCTTTTTGTTGAGCAGTCAATGTTTTTGACAGGTCATATGCGTTTGTTGAGGCGTTGAAGCGGATGCGCTTTGGGGATGGAATGATGGAGCCTGCTGAGTAAGCCAGGCGATGAAGGCCGGACAGGAAGCGAGTCGGGCATGCACCGTGCCGATGGGCTTGCCGTCCTGTGACCTCGCGAATGATCGGCCATACAGGAGGGAGCATGTCGGCAAATAAACTGGATGGAGGAAGGCGGGGACACTTCCCGTAGAGCTTGCGCTTTTACACGTGCGTAAAAAAGCTGGCGCTCATCTAGATGTGGAGTAATTAACGCTACAAATGATTGCTTAACGGTCGGCAAAGCCGGCCTACAATCATTTGGCTACAAGGATTTGAAGACAAATCCTTGTAGAGCATTTCAAGTGTGAAATGCTCTAGTCTGGTAATTATGCACGAAGCGTTGTTTTGTCAAACAGATTGGTATTAACCAGCCCCAATGGGCTTGCGGGGGCAGGCGCATTTTGTGCAAGTACCCTTAAGGTTATTGAATGCAATGGCCAGGTTCGCAAAGCTCCGGCGCCACAAATCCCGGATACAAGGTGCGACAGCGCAAAATAACGCAGAACCCGCTAAGTCCCGCTATCTTACCTTTTTTGTTTTGGCTCTGGCGCAGCCGAAACCTTTGATGCATGCGGGCGAGAAAGGCAAAAGCCCCTTTCTCTCAGTGCCAATCTTAACGCTACCCTAGTAACGCTGCTCTGAGCAAAAAGCCTGCCAAGAAGCCTGGACAAAAAAACTGCACAAAAACCTGCACAAAAAACGAGGGGTCACAGCTTACGCCGTAACCCCTCGGTATCATTGGTGGGCAGTGAGGGACTTGAACCCCCGGCCCCCGCCTTGTAAGGGCGATGCTCAACCAACTGAGCTAACTGCCCGATAGTATCGCTCAAGGAAAATATATTATGATATTTTTTGGCGCTTGTCACCATCAATTTTACCATGGGCAATGAATGCGGTGTGATATGCCGGTTGATATTTGTAAAGGCATATTCATTATTGATTATATATAGGCGATAAGATATAGATGAGTGAGAGGTGGGTATGCGAATACTACTCATTTTCAGCTATATTTTCTTCAATGCCTGTCTGGTGCTGGCTGCCGGAAACAAGAGCAATGAAAGCTTTACTGCTGCTAAAAGAATGTTGTCGGAGCAGGTGTATTACGATCATCGCGTTACACTGTACTGTGGAGCCAGCTATGGCGCTGATGGCCAGATTGCCCTGCCGGAGGGCTTTACAGTTGCTGCGTATGCGGCACGGGCAGAAAGTGTAGAGTGGGAGCATGTTCTGCCTGCGGAAAATATGGGCCGATTTTTTCTGGAGTGGCGGCAAGGGCATCCGGCATGCCTTAAGGACGGCAGGCAGTATAAGGGGCGGCGCTGTGCGGAAAAGGTTAACAGCCAGTACCGCCTCATGCAGGCTGATATGTACAATCTGTATCCATCCATAGGCGCGGTTAATGCTCTGCGCTCCAATTTCACCTATGCCGTACTGCCAGAAGCTGCATCAAGCTTTGGGCAATGTGTCATGAAGGTGGCAAAAAGCAGGGCCGAACCACCCGAACGCGCACGCGGGTCGATCGCGCGCACCTATTTCTATATGGCAGAAGCCTACGCTTCGTCCTACAGCATGAGCCATCGGCAGCGAAAGCTCATGCGGGCCTGGAACAGCAGGCATCCGGTGGATGCTTGGGAATGCGCCAGGGCTGAGCGTATTGAGCGGCTTCAGGGCAATGAGAACAGGTTTGTCAAGCAGGCTTGCCTTGAGGCTGACCTCTGGGCAGGGAACTGATACGTCAAGGCCCGAGGGTGCGGCTTGACGCCTGAGCAATATTTTGCCCCCGGGGAAATTTCCCCGGGGGCTTTATTTTGGCGTTATTCAAAGCAATGGATTTCTGAAGCCGCTCTTGCGCTTGCTTGAGCAGCCTTTGTTACGGAAGGTTTTGCGCTGCTTCAGTTGTTACGACGAAGAAAGGTACGGATGAGGACAGCAGAGCAGATTGTCCTTGGGCTTAGGCGCCAAAGGGAGCGCCGTGCTCATATTCAGAGCGCCTGTTCGCCACATTAATTGGCTTTAAGCTGGTTAAGGTATTCGGCGATGTTTTTTATCTGCGCGTCAGTTAATGGCGTGAGCGCTGCTTTCATCTGAACCAGAGGGCCGGTGGGGGATTCCAGTTTTTTTACTTTTTCCATCCCGGCCACCAGCTTATCAACGGGCTTGCCCATCATTTTTGCGGGAGTGGGGGTATGACAGCCTGCGCAAAGGCTTGCGTAGAGTTTTGCGCCGTCCTGCTCAGCTTCCTGAGCTGTTGCGGACTGGATGCCGGTGAAAAGCAGGCTTGCAGCCAGCGCGAAAACTCCATACTTCAGATATTTTTTCATAGTATTTCCTTGTGTTGAAGGGCAGGCCGCAGAAGCGGCGCAGGGCGTAAGCCGCCTGCGCATATACTCTAACACATAAAAAATAGAGGTACAGCAGCGAAGATGGCGATGATATGAAAAAGAGTAGCAATGCTGAAAGCTAACAGTAATAAATAAAAAACCCCGGTAAAACCGGGGTTCATAGGGCTTGTTAAGGCTTTGACGAACAGGCTATTTGCCCATGGCGTTCATAAAGTCTTTGTTGGACTTGGTGCCGCGCATCTTGTCCAGCAAAAATTCCATGCTGTCGATAGCCGACATGGGGGCCAGAATCTTGCGCAGTATCCAGACGCGGTTGAGCACGTCTTCGGGCAGCAGCAGGTCTTCCTTGCGCGTGCCGGTGCGGTTGATGTCGATGGCCGGGAACACGCGCTTTTCAGAGAGATGGCGATCCAGGTAGATTTCCATATTGCCTGTGCCCTTGAACTCTTCAAAGATCACTTCGTCCATGCGTGAGCCGGTATCAATAAGGGCGGTGGCGATAATGGTAAGGCTGCCGCCTTCTTCGATATTACGGGCCGCGCCAAAAAAGCGCTTGGGCCGTTGCAGGGCGTTGGCGTCCAGACCACCGGAAAGCACACGACCAGACGAAGGGGTTACGGCGTTATAGGCCCGGCCCAGACGGGTGATGGAGTCCAGCAGGATCACAACGTCGCGCTTGCGCTCGACCAGGCGTTTGGCCTTTTCGAGCACCATTTCGCAGACCTGCACATGGCGCTGCGGCGGCTCGTCAAACGTGGAGCTGATGACTTCGGCCTTTTTAACCGTGCGTTCCATATCCGTCACTTCCTCGGGGCGCTCGTCAATAAGCAGCACAATGAGGTAGACTTCGGGATTGTTGGCGTTGATGGCATTGGCCAGCGACTGCAAAAGAATGGTTTTGCCCGTGCGGGGCGGGGCAACGATAAGGCCGCGCTGGCCACGGCCAATGGGGGCCATGATGTCAATAACGCGGTTGGAAAGATTTTTCTCGCCATTTTCCATGACGAGCTGATGGTCGGGATAGATGGGGGTAAGGTTGTCAAAAAGAACGAGATTTTTGGCATGTTCCGGCGGTTCAAAGCCGATCTCGGTCACTTTGAGCAGGGCGAAATACCGCTCCCCTTCTTTGGGCGGACGAATCTGCCCGGAAACAATGTCGCCTTTGCGCAGGGAAAAACGCCGGATTTGCGATGGCGACACATAGATGTCGTCTGGGCCAGGCATATAGCTGCAAAGGGGCGAGCGCAGAAAGCCAAAGCCGTCCGGAAGAATCTCCAGCACGCCGTCGCCGTAGATGGCGCCGTTTTGCGAAGCACAGGTGGAAAGCAGAGCAAATATAAGCTCTTGCTTTCGCATGGAACTGGCATTTTCTATTTCGTATTGCTCAGCCAGATCCATAAGTTCCTGCATGCTGCGGGTCTTAAGGTCTGTGAGACTCAAGGCGCTGTCTGTCAACAGTGTGGGAGTAGCTTTCTTTTTGCGCATAACTGTCCGATCTTTTGAATAAGACAAATTGAAACCATACAGTATTATACAACACTGTACTATTTGCGATTGGATGTAAGGAGACAAATTTAGGTGTGCGTGAAAGCGATTAGCCCATCTTTTGCATTATTGCAAGAGAAAAGTGACGTCTACACCTTAAAAAACACGTCACTTCCGGTTAGGATCAGGCAGCAAGCAGACTTTTGGCCGCGCTTGCCCGCGCCCGCTACAACGTTTGCTGTTGCGGGCAGATACATTTTTGACCGGTTTGGGGGGTAGCCCACAGGGCTGGTTCAGCTCTGGCTTGCTTCCGGCGGTGGCGGTGGCGCATACAGTTCGAGCAGCTCATCCCGCAGGCTGTCTTCTTCAACCTTGAGAACCTCGGCCAGTTCGCCAGTGACAAGCCCCATGGCTTGCTCCTGCAGGCGGCGCTCGCCAAAAGAAAGCTCTTTGGTGCGGCCGATAAGCAGAAGTTCGCGTAGGACTTCTGTCACTACAGCAAGTTCTGAGCTTTTCAGGCGTTCGGAATATTCGCGGAACCGGCGGTTCCAGTTCTGGCCGGTATGAACAGCCTTGCCAGTGCTGTTGCGCAGTTCTTCAAGAATGCGTACTGCTTCTTCCGTCGCGGTAAGCGTGCGCAGCCCCACATGCGCGGCATTGTTAACAGGAACCATCAACGTTACATTGTTGGCCTGAATGCGAACAATATAGAAATCACATGCGATACCACCAATAGTCTGGCTATCGATGCTTTCTATTTTGCCCACCCCCTGGGCTGGATATACAACGAGATCGTCCGGCGTGAACATTATGCCACCACACGCCCCAAGGGAGCGCCACTGTACGAGACCTGGAGCGGAAAAAGCTGGAAGTCACGAATTTTGTTTGAATAAAAGATGAGATGGAAACTTACTCTTCAAACATACTAGTCTAAAAATGCTGAAGAGTCCAGCCGAAAAAGCAAAAAAAGTACGGGGCCTGGCTGTTAGTTGTCTTTAAGACACGTTTACTGCAAAACAGCATCATGTGTACAGGCAGTTCCGCAAGATGCAAAAAACAATTCTTGCAGCTTCACTATTGAGTCATCCCCTATCTGGAAGGGCAAAGGTGCAGGAGAGTGCGCACGGCATTCACCAGAGCCTCTGCGTTCCTATTCTTGATACATACCACAATATACAGACGCCGTCACGCCAGCCTTGTTTTGTCTTGATTTTGTGGGTTGGCGGAAGTTTCAGCGCTGCTGTTGCGGCTATCGGTTTTTGCGGCCTGCCCGCCGGGCGTGCGCGGCCGGGCTGTTTTTCCTGCCAGGCGCACGGCGCTGTCCAGCCCCTTGTCAGCAAAGGCAAACAGAACATCTAGTGCCAGCGGCAGGCTGCGATCCAGATTCTCGGCGTCCTCCCCCTGAGGGCGGCCCAGAACCCAATTGGTCACATCGCCTTTGTGGGGTGGGCGGCCTATGCCCATACGCAATCGGTAAAAATCCGGCGTGCCGAGAAGCTCGGTGATGGACTTCAAACCGTTGTGCCCGGCATTGCCCCCGCCGAACTTGAAACGTAACTCACCGGGCGCAATGTCCAGCTCATCATGGGCCACCACAAGGTCTGCGGCCTTGAGCTTGTGCCAGGCCAGCAAGGGCTGCACGCATTGCCCGCTGAGGTTCATGAATGTTTGCGGCTTGGCGGCCAGCCAGCAGCCTTCTAGGCGGGGCAGACGCACTCGCCAAAGCTGGCAGGAAAACTTGCCGCCGTTCATTTCGTCCACAACGCCGTGGCGGCGACCCGCTTCCACAAGAGCGTCCACCAGAGCAAATCCGCAGTTGTGGCGCGTGCCTTCATAACGTGTGCCCGGATTGCCCAGGCCAACCAGAACGCCATTATAGTCCATACGCTGCGCCTCCCTGCGCGTGAGATGTCTTTTCCAGGTGCAGGGGAAGCCCCAGGCCCGCGCAGGCTGCTGCCGCGTATCGTGCCATATGCTGGCACAGCGCAGGGTTCATGGCTGCCAGATGGCCCCCGCCAGGCAGCCAGACAAGTTTCTTTTGCGGCGCGCGTATCTGCTCAAAGGTGCTTTCAATTCCGGCCGGAGTAAAAAGGGCATCATTGACCGCACTGAAAAAATACAGGGGGCAGTGCATCCGCTCATGTATGGAGGCCGAAAGAAGGCTGGACAGGTAGGCCAGCGGGTAGCTCATGCGGGACTGCTTTCTGTTGTAGGCGATAGGGCGCGCGCCGGCCACAATGCGCCGCACAGACAGGTATGCGTGCAAAGGCATGGGCAGGCGCGGCAGCCAGCGGGCCAAAAAGCGCAAGCCAGCGGCGAATTCATGTTTCTTGCTGCTCCAGCGGCGAAAAATCGTCAAGTCCATGAGCCTGTCGCTTTGCGGCAAAATTCCGGTAATGGGAAAGGCCGCCACAAGTTTTTGCGAAGCAGCGGCGTGGGCCAGGGCAAGAATGCCGCCCTGGCTGTGGCCGCAAACGGCGATGGCGCTGTGCCCCCGCTTGCGCAGCCATTGCTCCGCCGCCAAGGCATCTTGCACAAGGTCGTCAAAGGTAAATCCCGCCCAATGGCTGTTGCGGCCATGCCCGGTGAAGTGCAGGGCCGCAACGCCAAAACCCGCCTCATGCAGGGCGGTAAGAAGCGGCCTGTACTGCACTGGCGAGAGCATGGTTCCCGGATAAAAAAGCATGACCCCGGCTTTGGGCTTGGGCCAGATTTCCAGGCTTGCTCTGCTGCCCAGGGGGCGCAGGGAATGATACGTTACAGCAGGGTGCGGCATATTCTAAAAAGGAGGCCGGTTCCGTAAGGAACCGGCCATAAATGGTCGTCAATGGCCTGACCGGTTCATCGGTCTGCTGGCCGCAAATGGGGCTAGTCTTCTTCTTCCTCAGCTTCGTCCTTGCTCTTGGAGATGACCGTCACGAGGGCGTAGTTCTGATCAAACACGGCGCGCACGTTTTCGGGCAGCTTGAGGTCGCTCACGCTGATGGTGTCGTTGATGCCCATGTCGCTCACGTCAACGGTGATCTTCTGGGGCATGCTCAGGGGCTTGCTGGTGAGGCGCACCATTTCGCGGTAGGTTTCGAGCACGCCGCCCAGCTTCACGCCGCGCGAGGTTCCCACGAATTCCACGGGCACGTCAACGGTGACTTCCTTGTCAAGATCCACGCCGTAGAAGTCGATGTGGGTGAAGGCGCGCTTGTAGGGGTGAAACTGCACCTGCCAGATAAGCACAGGATACGCGGTTTTCTGGCCGTTTTCCTCGATTTCGAGGTTGAACACGGTGGTGTGGCCCATTTCTTCGTAAATCTTCAGCAGGGGCAGAGCAGGGGCCTGCACAGAAATGTTCTCACCCTTGGGGGTGTAGAACACACCCGGAATCAATTTTTGGGCACGCAGGCGGCCGCTGGGGCCTTTGCCGTAACCTTCGCGTTTTTGCACGCTCAAAGTCTTTTCAATATTCATGGTCCACTCCTTGGCTTACCGCCGCCTGACACGTGCGGAAAAGTTCTTGAGAAATGCCGCCCGCCGGTCTTTTTGCTTTCTGACCGCCTGAGACTGCGTCCGTTATTGGCCCGTCATGCCCTGCACGCCGCGCCCCGGAATTCGCTTGCCCTTGCCGGAAAGCAAAAATCCGCATGGATAAGCGCTTTCTTTATTGTATCTTGCCATTCCCTTGCGGGAGATGTGCCGTATGGCCACGCACAAAGGCGTTGCGCCGACGGTTTTTGCTAAACAAACAACACGCTGACCGAAGAACCGGTGTGAATGTTGTGAATGGTTTTGCCCAGAATCGCCGCCACCGAAATGACTTCGAGTTTGGGGCAGCGTTCCAGCTTGTCGCCCAGCGGGATGGTGTCGGTGACAAAGACCTTGGAGAGGGCTTCCGTGGCATTGATGCGATCAATGGCCGGCCCGGACAAGACCGGATGCGTGGCACAGGCCACGATCTTTTTTGCTCCGTTTTTCAGCAGAACATCGGCCCCGGCGCACAAGGTTCCTGCGGTGTCGATCATGTCGTCCACCACAATGGCAACCCGATCCTGCACATCACCAATAACGTGCATGGCTTGCGCCTGATTGGGCTTGTCGCGTCTTTTGTCCACAATGGCCAAGGGCGCATCAAGGCGCTTGGCATAGGCTCTGGCCCGCTC
>CAZFCC010000028.1:14784-33638 GCA_964517635.1 uncultured Desulfovibrio sp.
ATTGATAAATTAATAAAGGCAGCGGGACGGTTTTATTACAAATCGGAAAAAAACAAAATAGTATTAAATAGGCTCTGGCCCGCTCAACGCCGCCGGCGTCGGGCGAGACAATAACAATTTTTTCTTCGCCGAGCTTGCGCAACGCGTCGAGCATCACAGGTACGGCAAAAAGATTGTCCACAGGGCAGTCAAAGTAGCCCTGGATCTGTCCTGCGTGCAGATCAATGGTCACCACCCGTTCGGCCCCGGCCACGCTGATAAAATCGGCCACCATTTTGGCGCTTATGGGCGCGCGGGGGCTGACCTTGCGGTCTTGCCGCGCATAGCCGTAATAGGGAATAACGGCTGTAATGCGGCCCGCGCTGGCCCTTTTAAGGGCGTCCAGCATAAGGCAGAGCTGAACAAGGTTGCTGTTGACCGTGGGCGGACAGGTGGGTTGCACCACAAAAACATCGTCGCCACGGACATTGTCGCCGATTTCAATACGCAACTCCCCGTCACTGAATGTAGTGGACAGTGTGGGGGTGAGCTGGCAGCCCAGATGGTTGCAAATGGCCTTGGCCAATTCCGGATTGGAAGAACCGGTTACGATCTTAAGATCGCTTAACATGAACCGTCCCGCCTTGCGCGTCAAAGAGCATTTAGGTTGTACATCCTTGCCTGCCGCCGGTCACCAAGTTGGCTGGCTTGTGGCCGCCATGGTCGGATGCGGATGGCTATCCGCGCGGCATCCGGAGAGGGCGGTATGTATACAGCAGCCGCTCCGGTATTCATTATGCGTTATGCATGGTGTTGTGGCTGGGATGGAAGGGTTCGAACCTTCGAATGACGGAGCCAAAACCCGTTGCCTTACCACTTGGCTACATCCCAGTATGATCACAGCACATGCGCGTAAACGCGCCTGTTCTCTCCTTGCAGCATGGCTGTGGCTGCTTGTACTTCTACAAGCGCCCCGTGCTCGAAAAGCCCCAGAATGCTGGAGCCGCTGCCGCTCATGCAAGCCGCTGTTGCCCCGTAGTGCAGCAGGGTGGCCTTGATGTCGGCCAGCTCGGGATGACGCTTGAAAACAACACTTTCTAAGTCGTTGCCCAGGTCAGCGTCAAACAACCCTTGGGAGAGAAAAGTTCCATTAGCCCTGCTTTGCTCTCTTGTCAAGTTGTTTTGCTTTTCAAGATCATGAGAGCCAGCCCTAAAAGCATCAAAATCTGCAAAGATCTGTGCGGTGCTGACGTGGATTTCCGGGCATACGAGCACAAGTCGCGTGCCTGAAAGATTCATATCCGCAGGTTCGATAATTTCTCCGATGCCGCGCACGCGGCAGGGGCGGTTGTGCAAAAAAAAAGGAACATCGGCCCCCACGCCAAGGGCCACTTGGGCCAAGGCTTGTGAAGACAGCGGCGCGGTCACGTTTGCGTTGAGCCAGCCCAGCAAGGCTGCCGCATCGCTGCTGCCGCCGCCAAGGCCAGCCCCCGAAGGAATGCCCTTGCGCAAGCGGGCCTCAAGCCCGGGAACGGGGCAGTCCACGGCCCTGGCAAAGGCCGCATAGGCCTTGGTCAGGGTATTGCTTTTTGCATCCACCTGCCCGGCCTCCGGCCCGGTACAGAGCACATCAATACCGCTGCCATCGGTAACGCGCAGTTTGATCTGATCATTGGGGCGCGCCAGGGGGTAGAACAGGGAATCGATTTCGTGATAGCCGTCGGGGCGAACCCCGGTGATGCGCAAGCCCAGATTCACCTTGCAACCGGCGGTGAGAATGCTCATGAATGTATCCTTCCGCCTACAGAGTTTCAAGGGTCACATGGTCGTTGGTGTATACGCATATTTCGGCGGCAATGCGCATGGATTCCCGGGCAATGGTTTCAGCGTCAAGCGTGCTGTGGCGGGAAAGCGCCCGTGCGGCTGCGAGGGCGTAGGGGCCGCCGCTGCCGATGGCTGCCACGTTATCGTCCGGTTCGATGACATCGCCTGTGCCCGAAAGCACCAGAATATGCTCCTTGTCGGCCAGCAGCAGCATGGCTTCCAGCTTGCGCAGGTATTTGTCCCTGCGCCAGTCTTTGGTCATTTCTACGGCGGCCCGCACCATATGGCCGCGCACTTCCTTGAGCTTGGCTTCGAAAAGTTCAAACAGGGTAAACGCGTCGGCGGTGGCTCCGGCAAAGCCGGCCAGGACTTTGCCGTCATGCAGGCGGCGCACCTTCTGGGCCGCGTGCTTCATGATCATGGTCTGCCCCATGGTCACCTGCCCGTCACCGGCCAGGGCCACGATGCCGTCCTTACGAACGGCGAGAATTGTAGTGGCATGTGTTTCCATCAATTTTTGTCCCATATTTCCTTGCGTTCTTTGTAGGCAGCCTCAAGGCGCTGAAAGGCGCGCTTGTCCGTCGTGCGGGAGGCCATGCTCTTGGCCTGGTTGAAATAGCGTTCGGCAAGTTTTTTATTATTGGCGTACAGGGCGCTGTAGGCCATGTGAATATAGGCATCGGGCGTGTTGCCCGCCTTGCCCAGCGAACGGGCATAGGCGTCGTGCACCTCGGAGTCTTCGGGCACGTGGCGCAGAACGTCCTTGTAGTGGCTGGCGGCCTGCGCCTGTCTGCCGGTTTCGTCCAGCATGCGCGCATAAAAAAACGAGGCCATATAGTCATGGGGATCCAGCCGCATGGCCTTGGAAAGCAGGCCATCGGCCCGGTTCATGTCGCCCTTGCGATAGTGAAAGGCCCCGGCCTCGCGCAAGACCAGCGGATCTTCGGGGGCCGCCTTGAGGGCTTGATCAAAAGCCTCGCTGGCATCGTTGATGCGGTTTTGTCTGGCGAGCACAATGCCCCGGCCCATTCGGGACAGGCCGTCATTGCCCGAAAAGCGTTGCAGGGCAGCCTGATCGTCGCCGTATCTGGCCCAGAGCAGCGTTTTAACACGCGTAAAGCGCTTATTGTCCTGATTGCGATCTTGCACGGACTTGGCCATGCTCTGGATGCGAGCTTGAAGGCCGTTGACGCGGTCGCCCAGATCAGGGTGAGTAGAAAGATACGTGGGCACGCTGATGCCGCTCATCCAGCTCTTTTGGCGCAGCACCTTGAAGCCGCCCACCATGCCGCCGGGCGGGTAGCCTGCGGCAATAAGATATTGCAGGCCGATATGGTCGGCTTCATTTTCGTCCATGCGGCTGTAGTTCAGCATGGCGGACTGCCCCGCCCCCATGGCGCCGACGGCCACGGCCCCACCGCCCGCGCCGCCCGCCGCCACGCCCGCTACGGCCAGCAACAGGGAGCCGAGGGTGACAAACTGGGCGCGTTGCAGCCGTGAGGCCACGTGGCGCTGGGTGACGTGGGCCAGTTCGTGGGCCAGAACTCCGGCCAGCTCTTCTTCCTTTTCCAGATTCATGATGAGGCCGGTAAACACATATACATAGCCGCCGGGCACGGCAAAGGCGTTAAGGGAGTTGTGCAGTATGGTGCTGGCCTTGAAGGTAAAAGGCTGCGGGGGGATGGTTTTGACCAGCCTGCCCAGCATATAGTCCACATACTGTTTTACTTCGGGGTCTTCGATAATAGGCAGGCTTGAGCGCACCATAATATCGAATTTATTTCCCATCTCCTTTTCGTCTTTGATGGTCACGCCGCCGAAAAAGAAGGCTTGCGCGGGCGCCGGACAGATCTGCGGCAGCAGAAAAACCAGCAGCACAAGCAGAGCCGTCCAGCGGCGCGGAGCGCAAAAATGCAACATGGGTTCTCCCATCGTTGCCCGGGCCGGGCCTACTCCAAGTCCCAGTTCTGGCCTTCGGGAGTGTCTTGTACGCTCACCCCGAGATCGAGCAGGGCCTGACGCAGCGCGTCGGAACGGGCGAAGTCCTTGTTTGCGCGGGCTTCCAGCCGTTCTTGCAGCAGGGCCTCCACGCGGGGGATGTCGATGTTTCTGCGGGCAGCACGAATGCTGCGCAGGTCAGCCAGAAAAGCCTCGGGCTGCTGGCCGAAAAGCCCCAGCCTTGTGTGCCACTGTTCTGCCCGGGCCAAAAAGTTTTGCAAAAGGTCTCGTCCGGCTTCGGCAGCGCGCAGGGTTTTGTCTTCCAGCAGCCGGTTCACGAGGCGCACCTGCGTAAAGATATGGCCCAGGGCCTGTGCGGTGTTGAGGTCGTCATTCATGGCCTCGTCCAGCGCCTGGTCTTGAGCGGCCCAATCTTCTGTCAGTTGCGCGGGCAGGGGAGATTTTTTCCACTTTTCGCGCGTGAGGGCTTTTTGCGCTTCCAGCAGGGCGGTATACACCCGTTGCAGGGCTTTTTCCGCTTCGTCCATACTTTCGGCCGTGAAGTCAATGGGGCTGCGATAATGCTTGCCGAGAAGGAAAAAACGCAAGGTTTCAGGCAGGTAGCTTTCAAGAATGTCGCGGATGGTCTTGAAGTTGCCAAGGGACTTGGACATCTTTTCCGCATTGACCTGCACAAAGCCGTTGTGCACCCAATAGCGCGCCAGATGACAATGGCACACGGCCTCAGTCTGGGCGATTTCGTTTTCGTGGTGGGGGAAGACCAGATCCTGGCCGCCGCCGTGAATATCCAGAGGCAGGTAGGTTTCGCTCATGGCCGAGCATTCAATATGCCAGCCGGGCCTGCCCGGCCCCCAGGGGCTTTCCCACGAGGGTTCGCCCGGTTTGGCAGCCTTCCACAAGGCAAAGTCCAGCGGATCTTCTTTTTCTTCGCCGGGGGCCACGCGCGCGCCGGAAAGCAGTTCGTCCAGGCTGCGGCCCGAAAGCTTGCCATAAGGCGGGTAGGAGCGCACCCTGAAGTACACGTCGCCCGATGCCGTGGCATAGGCCTTGCCTTCGGCCACCAGCTTTGCGCAAAGATCTTGAATTTCCTGTATATGATCCGTGGCGCGGGGTTCCATGTCAGCCCGCTGCACGCCGAGCCTGTCCATATCTTCATAAAAGGCGTTGATGTAGGTCTGGGCCACTTCGCGCCAGTCGCGCCCTTCCTTGTTGGCCCGGTTGATGATCTTGTCATCCACGTCCGTAAAGTTGCGAACAAAGGTCACGTCCAGGCCCGTATGGCGCAGTTGGCGCACAAGCACGTCAAAAACCAGGGCCGAGCGGGCGTGTCCGATGTGGCAATAGTCGTAGGCGGTGATGCCGCAGACGTACATGTGTACCTTGCCGGGGCGGATGGGGATAAATTCTTCTTTCTGGCGGCCCAGGGTATTGTAGAGCAGCATGATCTTCCTTTATGCGGGGAGGTTAAGCATGTCCAGACGGCGCTGGTGGCGGCCGCCTTCAAAGGGGGTTTCCAGAAAGGCGTCCACTATGGCTTGCGCCAGTTCCACGCCGGTGACGCGCGCGCCGAGGCAAAGCACGTTGGCATTATTGTGCAGGCGCGCAAAGCGGGCGTGCAGTTCAGTGGTGCAAAGGGCTGCGCGGATGCCAGAGTGACGGTTGGCGGCTATGGACACGCCAATGCCCGTGCCGCAGATGAGTATGCCCAGCTGGCCCGAGGCTTCCACTGCGGCGCAAAGCTTGTGCGCCAGCACGGGATAGTCGCAGCTTTCTCTGGAATCAGTGCCGTGGTTGACGACGTTGAAGCCCTTTTTTCCCAAATGTTCGGCCAGGGTGGCTTTAAGGTCAATGCCCGCATGATCCGATGCCAGATGGATGGATTGCATAACAACTCCTGCAAAGGTGACAACGGGCCGCCCGGATGACCGGCCGGCCCGGAGAAAGCACAATAAAAATCAATCAGCAAAAAGAGCCGTCAGCCCGCGCGGCCTTAGCCACATAACCTCAACATATGGGGCGCATAACAGGCGTGTAACGGGCGCAGCTCAGGCGCATAACAGGCGCCGGACTGGCTAGGGCTGGCGGTATTTGGCCAGCGGCAGCAGCGGCACGCCCTCTGGTATGGATAAGGTCATCTGCCCGTCTGTAAAGGGGGCCGAGGGTTTTTCCCTGTCCTTGATCAGCACGATGGCGCGCTTGCCGTTGGAGTGGACGAGGTTCAGGCGCTGCGGCAGCGGAGGATTGGCGTCGTCAAAGGCCATGTCCATCTGCCAGCCCTTGCCGCTGTCGCCCTTTTCGCGCCAGGCCACAGGCAGGCCCGCCGGGTCAAGGGTCAGCACGCCGCCAAGCGCGCCTTCAAGCGTATACTGGGCGAGGTCGCCGGGGATAAAGTGCGCGCTGGTATAGCTTTTGCCGAACGCAGCGCTGTAACGGCCATTGAGCAGGTCGGCCAGGTGTTCCAGATTGAAGGGAACAGGCACGCCCACTTGCAGCAGCGGCTTGGCCGCTCCCTGATAAAAATAGGCCTTGTTGTCCGTAGGGCTGTAAACCAGGAAGTGCTGCCCGTCTTCAAGAATCTTGGCAACGGTGGCGCCCACGCCGGCCATGACATCCAGCCGCAGCTTGCGCTGGCTGTTGCCCCAGAAAAGGGCCGTGACGCGGCGGGTGTCGCCTTCGGTGCCAAATCGCAGGCTCATTTGCAGCCGGTAGGGCGCGAGAGCGCCGCTCTGGCCGAGGGCAGAGAATTTTTGCCAGCGTTCTTCAAGCTTGGCCTGACTTTCAGGGCCCATGTCCAAAGAAGGCTGACGGGCGCAGGCGGCCAGCAGGGCAAGACTGCAAATGCAGCAAAGGACGAAGATTTTTTTCATTATTTTGAAAGTTTTTGCCGCAATGCATCCGCATTGTCGGGTTTGAGGCCCAGCGCCTTTTGGTAGGCGTTGCGGGCCTCGTCCTTGAGTCCGGCTTTTGAGGCAATGTCGCCGTAGTGCTCCCAGATGGAGGCATCGGCATTTTCGTCAAGTTTGATGGCCCGGCGTATCTGAACCAGGGCGTCTTCATTTTTGTCCAGCTTGTATAAAACCCAGGCCAGAGAATCAACGATATACGACTGGTCAGGCGAGAGTTCATCAGCCCGGACAAGCAGCGTCAGCGCCCGTTCCAGGTCGCGATTTTCTTCTGCCAGGGTGTAACCCACATAGTTGAGCGCCTGATAGTTGTCGGGATGCAGGGTAAGGATATGCTCCATAACCTTGAAGGCTTCTTTTTTGTCGCCCGATTCGTCCAGCAACGAGCCAAGCAGAAAAGCCATGTCGGCATTGTCCGGCCATTTTTTTACGGCCTTGCGTGCGGCCTCAAGGGCTTGCGGCACGTGTTTCTGGCGGGCCAGCAGGCGCACTTCCAGATCCCAGAACTGGGGGAGCTCGGGAAACTGTTTTTGGGCCTGCCGGGTTGCGACCAGAGCTTCCTGCTCTTTTCCGGCTTCGCCCAGCAACTGAATGCGCAGCAGGGCGCCCTTGGGCGCAGCCTTGCTTTGCGGGGGGATCTTGTCCAGCCACGAAAGCGCCAAAGGCAGATCGCGGCGTTGCTCGTAGGTGAGGTCAGTGAGCAGCAGGTAAACGTCCACCGGGGCGTCGTCCTTGGCGGCGATCTGTTTGAGCAGGCTTTCAGCCTGTAAATAGTGGCGCGAATCAATGAAAAGCCCAGCCACCGTAAGCTTGAAGGGAATGGTGTCCGGCCCCTGGCGCATGTATTTCAACGCTTTTTCGGGTTGATTCATGCGCAGGGAAAGATTGATGAGCCGCAGGAGCACATCCTGAGGCGAAAAATTGAATTTAAGAAGCTTTTCATAGAGGGTACGCGCAGATTTAAACTCCGCGCGCTGCTCGTGGATAAAAGCCAGTTCGGCCATGGCCTCCACAAAGTCGGGCATTTCCTTGATGGCTTTCTGAAGATAGGGAATGGCCTCGGCCTGCTTGTTCATGCCGATGAGCGCGCGGGCATGATAATAATCCACCAGCGGGGTACGTTCTTTGGCGCTTACGTTGTTGAGCAGGCTTTCCGCTTCTGTATAACTTTTGACTTTGACCAGCAGAAGGGCCAGCTCCAGGCGGGCGTCGAGCGAGCCGGGGTGCTTTGTCAGATAAGCGCGCATAAGCTCTACCCCGCGCTCGGGGGTTCCTTGCTCCATGAGCGCTTCGGCATAGAGCAGGTTGAGCGACATGTCGTCAGGGGCCACTGAAAGCCCGTGCTCAAGATAGGGTACGGCTGCAGCGGATTTGCGGCCTACAAGCCAGACCCCGCCCTCCAGCCAGATATTGCCGGGCAGATGCGCGGTCGCCATGAGCTGAGCGGCCCGCAGCAGGGCGGCTTCGTCTTCGGCATTGAGGGCCTGGGCGTATAAAAGGAAGGCATAAGTGCTCAGGGCCTCGGCGGAAAGCCGCTCTTCGGATTGGCGAACTTCCACACCGCGCCAAGCCGCAGCGTCTTCTTCGGTCTGGCCTTGGTCGGCCACAGCTTTGGTGCCGGCACAACCGCCGCAGCCAAGAAGGGAGAGGGATGTGGCGGCGACCAGGATCAGGGCGCAGAGCAGCGCGATATTTTTTCGTTTCATTGCGGACGGTATCCGTGCAGCTTAGCGCAGTTAACGCATCAAATGATTGCTTAACGGTCGACAAGGCGCCCTACAATCATTGGCGGCAGGAACCTGGCGGCAGATTCCTGCAAGCATTTCACACTTGAAATGCCCCAGAGACTGTCTCTAGAGCAATTAACGCATCAAATGATTGCTCAACGGCCAGCAAAGCCACCCTGCAATCATTGGGCTACAAGGATTTGAAGACAAATCCTGTAGGGCACTTCAGCTATGAAATGCTCTACGTAGCGCTTTTTCCAACAAACCGCGGGAAGGGCCATTTTTGCTCCAGTCATGCACTGTAAGAGTACACTTCTTTTGTAAAAAGCCTTTTTCTTGCCCTTGGTGCAAAACCATTTATTGAGAGACAGCCCCTAGGATTGAATCCAGTGATCGGAGAAGTCTTCGATATCATCCTTCATATGCTGGCCGATTTTTTCTACCAGGCGCGCCTCAAGCTGTCGCACTCTTTCTCTTGTGATGTTATACCGTTCGCCTATCTCGCGCAAGGTCATCGGCTCGTCAGAGAGCAGCCTGTTGTGCAGGATATACTGTTCTTTTTCGTTGAGCTTGGGCATGATGGTTTTTAATTTTGAACGCACAATGCCCGCTATTTGCGTAGATGCCAGGGTGTCTTCGATTCCCGGCCCCAGGGCGGGCAGAAAGTCCATGCGGGTGGCGCCGCCCGACTCTTCGCCCACCTGGACGTTGAGCGACATGTCTGTGGAGGCGAGGCGCTGATCCATCTCGTTGATCTGTTCTTCGGTCACGCCCAGACGCTCCGAAAGCATGGCGGCATCGGGGTCGTAGCCCTGCATGATGAGCTTCTGGCGCTCCCTGTTCAGATTATAGAACAGCTTGCGCTGCACCTGGGTCGTGCCGATCTTGACCATGCGCCAGTTGTCCATGATGAACTTGAGAATATAGGCTTTGATCCAGAACGAGGCATAATAGGAAAACTTGATGCCCTTGTCGGGATCAAACTTGTTAACCGCGCGCATGAGGCCCACATTGCCCTCTTGCACAAGGTCAAGCACGTTCTGCATCCAGCGACGCTGAAAGTCCATGGCGATGCGCACAACCAGCCGCAAATGCGAAGAAACCAGCCGAAAGGCGGCGTCTGCATCATTATGATCGCGCACGCGCACAGCCAGCTCGTGCTCCTCTTCGGGTTTGAGCATGGGAAAACGGCTTACTTCGCGAAGATATAGGTGCAGGCTGTCACGAACGCCCACCGCAGGCACGCGCGACGTCGAAGGCGCGGGAACGCCTCGTCCCTGGGTATCTTCAGACTCAAGGCCCGGTTCATCGTCTTCGTCTTCGTCCAGGGGGGCATCAAGCAGTTCGTCTTCGCTGTCGGGCGCTTCCATGTCCAGTTCGTCTGTGTCGTGCTCGTTTTCAAGCTCGTCCACATCGAGCACCGCCGCCGAACTGCGGCTGTCATCGTCTGGCTCAAGTATGGCGGGCGCGGCTTTCTTTTTGCTCTTGGCGGTGCGCTCGGCGGGTTTTGGGGTAACGGGCTTTGTTGCGGGGCTTGCCGCAGCGCGGCCCCGCGTTTTTTCTGAGGCTGCCTTTGCAGGCGCGGATTTTTTGGGGGGAGCGTCTTCAGGGCCGACAAGCTCCACCGGGAGTCCGTTTTTTTTGCCTTTTTCCGCTGTTGCGGCGGCCTTGGTTTTGCTCGGTGCTATCTTGCTATTTTTTTTCATTTTATCCATACTCGGACATGAGCGCTTTTAAAAGCGCTGCAATGTTTGTATACTATAGTTTTGGTTTGTTCTTTTCAATGTTATTCGTGGGGGGGCAAAGAGCTGCCGCCCATTGATTGCAGGCCAGCCGTTAAGGCGGGCTTGTCGAGCACGGCCCTGGGGCCGGGTGTTCAGAACGGTTTTGCGGGTTGCTCAGGGCGTCGTATTTTTATGAACGCGCTTGCCGCTTCCCCTTCAGGGGAAAAAACCCGCAATTGCCGGAACGCTTGCATACCATACAGGCATTATGGCTGGAAAGCAAAGACGGGCTTTGCGCAGCAGGCGTGAGGCGCGTGCTTTTTTTCCAATAACTATGACGGCCAAGGTGGCGGCATTCATGACTTTCAGACAAGCGCTCAATTCGGGACGTCCTCTTTTGCTTGATGGCGCCATGGGAACCATGCTCCAGGCGTCCGGTCTTCCCGCAGGCACAAGCCCGGAAGAATTTTGCATGGCAAATCCCGATATTCTGCGGGGTATCCACGCATCCTACCTTGCGTCGGGCGTTGACCTTATCACGTCCTGCACTTTTGGCGGCAATGCCTACAAGCTGCCGCGAGGGCTTGATGTTTTTTCTTTTAACCAGCGCATGGCCTCGGTGGCGCGCGCGGCTGCGGTTGAAGCGTCGCGCCCTGAAGGACGCCCGGTATTTGTAGCGGGCAACGTGGGGCCCACCGGGCATTTTGCCAAGCCCTTGGGGCCCGTTGAGCCTGCGGAGCTCATTGAAGTTTTTGCCCAGCAGATCCGCGGCCTTGTGGCTGGCGGCGCCGACCTTATCTTTATTGAAACCCAGTTCGACCTGGCCGAGGCCAGAGCCGCCGTGGTGGCTGCCCGGCAGGTTTGCGACCTGCCTGTCATGGTTTCCATGACGTTTGAGCAGGGGGTAAGCCTTACGGGATCGACCCCCGCCATTTTTGCCGAAACCATGCAAAACATGGGCGTGGATGTGGTGGGTACCAACTGCAGCCTCGGGCCGGAGCAGATGGAGCCTGTGGTTGCCGAACTTTTGTCTGTGTGTGCCTGCCCTGTTATGGCCGAACCCAATGCGGGCCTGCCCGAACTGCGGGGAACGCAGACGGTATTTCCGCTGGGGCCAGAAGATTTTGCCAGCAAAACAGCGTTGTTTGCCCATATGGGCGCACAGGTGATCGGCGGCTGCTGCGGCACAACGCCAGAACACCTTGCGGCTCTGGCGCAAAAACTGCGCGGTCTTGGGCAGGTGCGCTCCACGGGCGTAAAGCGCAGCGGTATCTGCCTGACGAGCCGTTCGCAGATGGTGCGCATAGGCGCAGGGCAGCCCCTTGCCATTATTGGCGAACGCATTAATCCCACCGGCAAAAAACAGCTCACCCTTGAGCTTCAGGAAGGCCGCTTTGACACGGCCCTGCAGTTTGCCGATGCGCAGCTAGAGGCCGGAGCCACGGTGCTGGATGTGAACGTGGGCGCGCCGCTTGTGGACGAAGTGGCGCTTTTGCCCGAGCTTGTGCAGCGCCTGGTGGGGCGGCTTACCGTGCCGCTTTCTCTGGACTCTTCCAATGCTCAGGCCATTGCCGCTGCCCTGCCGTATTGCCCCGGTTCTTTTCTGGTGAATTCCATCAGCGGCGAAGAAGGGCGCATGGAGCTGCTGGGGCCGTTGTGCCGCGATTATGGGGCTCCCTTCATTCTGCTGCCTCTTGAGGGCGCGACCTTGCCGGAAAAGTCCGCGGAGCGCATCCGCACTGTGGAAAACCTGCTTTTGCGGGCTGAAAGCCTTGGCATTCCGCGCCATCTCATGATGGTGGATATTCTTGCTCTAGCCGTATCCTCCAGCCCGGACGGCGCGCGCCAGTGTCTTGAAATGACGCGCTGGTGCACCGCGCAGGGCCTGCCCACAACTCTTGGCCTTTCCAATCTTTCTTTCGGTCTCCCCGCGCGCGACCTGCTCAATGCCACATTTCTGTCCTATGCCGCTGGCGCCGGGCTTTCATCCTGTATTGCCAATCCGTCGGCCCAGCGCCTGCGCGAAGCGGCTGATGCCCTCAAGGTGTTGGGCGAGCATGATCCCCACGCGTCTGCGTTTATTTCTGGCTATGCCAACTGGAAGCCCGGCGAAGGCAGCGTGTTGCAGCGCCAGGGCGGCGGCGGGGCGTCCAAAACCCTTGGGGAAGCCGTGCTCAACGGCGACAGAGAAAATGTTCTGGCTTTGCTTGAAGCCGATCTGGCCGCAGGCGCCGAACCTTTCAGCCTTGTGCAGGAAGTGCTTATTCCGGCCATTACCGAGGTGGGCGCACGTTACGAGAGGCGCGAGTATTTTCTGCCCCAGCTTATCCGCGCGGCCGAAACCATGCAGACGGCTTTTGGCCATCTGAAGCCCCGCCTTGAGGCCGGGCGGGGGCCGGAAAAGCGCCCTGTGGTGGTTATGGCCACGGTGGAAGGGGATATTCACGATATCGGCAAAAATATTGTTTCCCTCCTCTTGGGCAATCACGGCTTTGACGTGATCGACGCGGGCAAGGATGTGCCTGCCGAAGATATCGTGGCTTGCGCCCTTGAGCATAAAGCGCATATTATCGGCCTGTCGGCCTTGATGACCACCACCATGGTGCGTATGGAAGACACCATAAAATTGGTCAGGGAAAAGGGACTGGGCATCAAGGTGATGGTGGGGGGCGCGGCCGTTACGCAGGCCTTTGCCGACTCTATCGGGGCCGACGCCTATTGTACGGATGCCGTGGGCGCCGTGCGGGCGGCCAAGAACTTTGGAGCAGAAGAGCGTTGAGAATAGACATTTTCAATGTTTACAGAACGCTCTCCCTGGCGTTTCGTCGCGCGGATACACCGCGCCAAGGCCTCCGTAGCGGGCGCCTGCGCACGCAGCCGCCAGGGCAATGTAATTTTTACCTTGCCCTATGGAGCTCTGTTGTGTATTCCGCGGGCGCGGCCATGCCGGGCTCCCGCGCGTAAGGCTGGGCGGCATGGCAACCATTCACGCATGTTCCGGGCTTTATAATGGCCTGTAAAGGTATGATATGAAAAAAATTCTTCTTCCCTTGCTCTTATGCCTGCTTTTACCCTGCGCGGCCTTTGCCGGCTCTGCTTCTAATGTGCCTTCGCTCAATCTGGCAGGTCTGACAGACCTTCTGGCCAAGAACAAGGGCAAGGTCATCATGCTCAATTTTTTTGCCACATGGTGCCCTCCCTGTCAGGTGGAGATTCCGGAGCTTGTGCAGGTGAACAAGAAATACGCCGACAAGGACGTGCTCATCGTCAGCCTGTCGGTGGACGAAGACGCCAAGGCTGTAGCGCCGTTTATAAAGAAAATGGGCGTGAATTATCCGGTATATATGGCTGATCGCGAGATTGCCAGGGCTTTTCAGGTAACAAGCATTCCGCACAATGTTTTTTATGCCAAGGGCGGCCAGCGGGTCATATCTGAGCCGGGCATTGCCGACGCCGAAATGATGGAAATGGTGTTCAACAAGCTGCTTGAGCAAAAATAGCTGAACCGGGAGCACGCCTGCGCCCGGTTTTCGGGCTGCGGTCGGCGAGCCGGGATGTGCCGGGATGTGCCGGGATGTGTCGGGATGTGTCGGGATGTGCCGGGATGTGTCGGGATGAACCCGCACGCGCCGAGCCGGGTTCGCCGAGCCGGGACGTAAAGACAAAAAATATGGGCGGCTGGCGCGTAGTGCGCCTTCTGCCCTGACCGCATTGATCAATGTGGATTGTTTGCCATGGAGCCGGAAAATTTTGCGGCCCCTGAAGATGGGGTCGCCCGCGCGGCCCGTGCTGGAGGATCAGATGTCGAAGGTGGGGCATGAGCTTAAGGTTAAAGAACTGAAAACCGTCTTCAGCCAGGAACAGATCGCCAAGCGCGTGCAGGAACTGGCCGCTGAGATTGACGCCTGTTACGGTGAGGAACCCTTGGTAGCCATATGTGTGCTCAAGGGTGGTTTTGTATTTTTTAGTGACCTGGTACGGGCTTTGCAGAATAAGAACCTGGAGCTGGACTTCGTGCGCCTGTCCAGCTACGGCAAGGGAGCGAGCAGCTCCAAGCACGTTATTTTCAACAAAGATGTTGAGATTGACATCTGTGACAAACACGTGCTGATTGTTGAAGATATTGTGGACAGTGGCCACAGTATGCGCTTTCTGCTCGGGCAGTTTGCCGCGCGCAGGGCGCGCAGTCTGCGTCTGGCCGCTTTGGTGGACAAGAATGAAAGGCGCGAAATTGACGTTCACGTCGACTTTGCCGGCTTTACGCTGAGTCAGGGCTTTATTGTGGGGTATGGTCTGGATTACGCCGAGCGTTATCGTAATCTGCCCGCTGTTTTTGAGATCATTCCCGAATAAATGCCGCGCTGTTCCGGCTGCCGGATAAGGTTTTGGAGAGTAACGGCATGGAAGTAAGATGTCCCAATTGTTCAAGCCGCTTTAACTTGCCGGATCACCTTGCCAGGCCGGGTGCGAAGCTGCGTTGTTCGGTCTGCAAAACTGTTTTTGCCTATGATCCGGCCGAGCAGCTTGCCTCCCAGGGGCCTCTGCCCGAGATGCCTGTTAAAAAGCGGGTCAGTCTTGGCAAGTTGCTTGGCCTGCTGCTGCTCGTGCTGGTTTGTGCGGGCGGCGCGTACTGGTATGTCAAGCATTCTGCCGCGGAAAAAGACGGCCCGCCCACAGAGCAGGAGCTGGCCAAAAAGGTGGAAATGCTCACCATGCGCAATGTGCGCCAGTACTATGTGGACAATGAAAAAGTGGGCAAGGTTTTTGTTATCGAGGGCAAGGTGGTTAACGAGTTTCCTGAAGCCAAGGAACTGATTACCGTTGAAGCCGCCATTTATGATAAAGACAAAAAAACGCTGGCCACCAAAAAACAAATTGCCGGCGTGCAGCTTTCTCTTTTTCAGTTGCAGGTATTGAGCGAAAAAGAGATGGAGTCTTTTCTCAATAACAAGATAGAGATTCTTACCCATAATACCAACGTCCCCCGAGGGGGCGAGGTTCCTTTTATGGTGCTGTTCTATGCGCCGCCTGAAGGTGTGGCCGAGTTTGGCGTGCGGATTGTGGATGTGAAGGATATACCCGTGCAGGATGGCAAGGAGGGCGGAAAAACCGCCCCGTAAGAAAGTTCTTCAATTCCGGACGCACTGCCTGTTCCGGTTTTTCGCCCGCTGCGGATGCTTGCATCTGCGGCGGGCTCTTTGTTTGTGGCGCGGCAAGGTGCAGGGCAACGAAGCGCGGCAACAGTTGCGGTTTGAGGGGCTTTTTTGCAAAAGGGGAGTCCCCCCCCCCCACAAAATACTCATGCACGTTCTGCCGCTGCTCAGCGCCTCACACACGTTTACCGAACCTTCCAAAGCATAGCCTCGCACATGTTCATCGAGCCCCACAGAGCACTTCAAGTATTCATTATTAGAGCATATTCACTTTCAAATGCTTGCCTGTGGGCGAAGCAAGTTCGCCTTGCAAGTATTTGCTGGCAATGATTTTCAGTGAAAATCATTGCGGAGCAGATAGAGCTTTTCAAAGTTGATCTGCTCTAGCAGTCGCCATTAGCACCTAGCAGCGGCCATTAGCATCTAGCAGCCGTCATTAGCATGTAGCAGCGGCCATTAAGCAGCCCCCCTTTGTCTGGCGGCAGCGACAGGACAAAGGGGGGCTTCACAGGGGCGTGGTGTCTGCATCCGCAGGGTGCGCGGCCTGATTTACCAAGGCCGGGGTCGGCAAACCCCGGCCTTTTTTCAGGGCAGACTCAGGAGGCGTCAGGCATTTTGTCCCGTTGCGCCATCGGCGGCGAGAACGGTGTTTTCTTCTTCGGGCAATACGCGCGGTTCAGCCTTGGCAGCACGCAATCTGCCGAGCCATATGGTGGCAATGGCGCTGATAAAGCCCGCCGCAAGCAGGTATCCGCAGAGATACCAGGGTTGGGAGTCGTTGGACTGTACGAGTATGGTGGCTATCATGGGTGTCAGCCCCGAGGCGAAAATGCCCGAAAACTGGTAAACAAAAGAGATGCTTGAATACCGGACAGTGGGATCAAAGCTTTCAGAGAACAGGCTGGCCATGCTGGCATAGGCAGCGGCATAGATGATGCCAAAGGGAATGATAATCGCCATGTAGACAAAGAAGAGATTTGTGGTGGCGTAGTTGTGCAGCACCCAGAACACCGGGTAGGCGGTTATGCCCAGCAGCAGCGCTGCTGTACCGAAGATGCGGCCCTTGCCCACGCGGTCTGCCATGGCACCCCACATGGGAATAAAGCAGGCCATAACGCCCGAGGCTACCACAACGGCCATAAGGGCCACAGTACGGCTGACCCCGCAGGTTTGTGTAAGATAGGTCAGTGAAAACACACCAAACACGTTAAAGGCGATACCTTCCACAAAGCGCGCGCCCACGCAGGCGGTAAGGGTTTTGGGGTAGCGCTTGAAAGCTTCAACCATGGGATAACGGATTTTTGCCACTTCTTTTTTGGCAGAGGAGAAGTCCTGAGTTTCTTGTACCGAAGTACGAATGTACGCGCCCACAAGCACCAGCACGGCGCTCAGAATGAAGGCGATACGCCAGCCCCAGGAAATGAAGGCTTCGTCAGGCAGCAGCCAGGAGAGCAGGCCAATGACGCCGGAAGCCAGCATCAGGCCAAGCGAAAGGCCAACTTGGGGCAGGCTGCCGTAAAAAGCGCGCTTGTGCGCCGGAGCGGATTCATAGGCCATAAGCACAGCACCGCCCCATTCGCCACCAAGGCCGATGCCCTGCGCGATGCGGCATAAGACGAGCAGAATGGGCGCCCAGATGCCGATGGTGTCATAGGAGGGTATGCAGCCGATGAGAACCGTGGCCACGCCCATAATTTCCAGGGTCAGAATGAGCATTTTCTTGCGGCCGATCTTGTCGCCAAAATGCCCAAAGATGATACCGCCCAGGGGGCGGGCCACAAAGCCCACGGCAAAGGTGGCAAAAGCCAGAATGGTTCCAACGCCCGAAGAAAATTCGGGGAAATACAGCTTGTTGAAAACAAGCCCGGCAACCACGCCATAAAGGAAAAAGTCATACCACTCGATAACCGCGCCCATGAGGGAGGAAATCACCACGCGGCGCAGGTTTTTTTGTGCTTGTATGTCGGATGCGGCAGCGCTCATTTTACTCTCCTTATGACAGGCCCAGCACGCGGCGGGCGTTTTCATACATGACCTTGCGGCGGGCTTCATCAGTCAGGTCAAAAGCTTCGTATGCTTCCAGAGCGTCGGCCAATTCAACAAAGGGATGGGCGCTGGCAAAAAGCACTTTGTCTGTAATCAGTTCATTCATGGCTTGTACATAGACATCTACCATGGGCGCGCGTTCGTATTCTGAAATATCCATATATACGTTTGCATTACGCAGGCATGTATAGACTGCTTCATTCACAAAAGGATAGCCGCCGTGGCTCATGATGAGCGTGAGCTCGGGGAAGTCCCGGGCTACCTTGTCCACATCGCGCGGGTCGGCATATTCAAGGATGGCTCCGGGAACCTGGGGCGGCGGGGCCATGGTGATGAATACGGGCAAGCCCAGTTCGCAGCACTTGGCGTAAATGGGATAAAAACGGGCTTCAGATGCGGGAATATGGGCAAGGTAAGGGTCAATGGCAATGCCCTTCATGCCGTATTCGGAAGAGACGTGTTCAATTTCGCGCAGGGCGGCCATTTTTTTATGCGGGTCAATGCCCCAGAAGCCTACAAACTTTTGCGGGTAAGCCCGGCAAAATTCGAGAACGCTCTGGTTATTGGCCGGAAAACCATAGGTGGTTTCGCAGTCACGCCCGGTAATGACACCAAGCTCAACGTCAAGGCGCTCAAGATCGGCCACAATGTCTTCCAGCGGCTGGGGCTTGCGCTTGTCAAAGCCGATGGCCTTGCATGCGGCCTTGAACATGGTACTGTTTTTAATACCGTTAATAATTTCAGGCGTGTTGGGGCGAAAGCGAAAATCTATTACCTTCATTTCCAGTTCTCCCGATGTTCCCGATCTATCGATGATGCTTTGTGTCGCGGCCCGTGATTCTTATGGGTGTCTGGTCTGCAAGGTGCGCTTGCCTTGCAAACGGGACGTGCCAGATGTGACATTTTTCTCATAGTCTCCTCCCATGAGATGAACAATTGCAAAAAAGCAAAACGAGTGGCTCAGAAGCCTGGGCTTGTGATGTTTTGCTTTTGCAGGATGCGTGCCAGAGGAAAGACGATGGAAATGGGCTTTTTCAGCAAAAAAACCTACTTTTATCCGTATGTTATAGCCTGTGGTATTACTATCTTTGAACTGGATCAAGGGCCATGTTGCAAGTTTGCAGCTAACAGGAAGCTTTGCTTTTCCAGGTGAAAACGGCACTTGTGAAAGTTAAAACATGAGTGTTTTACACAGTTTTTTGGTATGCCATGTGCATCGATTTACGGGGATGTTGCAAATATGCGTCGCAAAAAAGGGAGTCTTTATTGAAAACGCTTATAGTTTGGTGCAAAAATGCATCGTTTGTGAAATGGGGGGCGTTGATCTGCTTGCTGAAAATGTAATAAATAATAAAAATCACAATAAATCAACATGTTATATATTTTGGCATGCCCCATGCAACTACGCAGCCATAACGAGGATTGCCAGCTTTACAAGGCGTTCTCAGCGCGGCGGCATGCAAGCCCTACCGCGCTCAGTAATCCATATTATTCAGGAGTAGCGTGATGAGCATGACCACTTGCGAATGCCGGTCCCCC
>CAZFCC010000029.1:0-33120 GCA_964517635.1 uncultured Desulfovibrio sp.
AAACGCCGCAAGCCCGGCATGTCCAAAGACATGCCGGGCTTGCGGCGTTTGGGCCTGAAATCCGCGAAAGGTGATGATTTGATATGAGCAGATCAACTTTGAAAAATTGTATCTGCTCTGGGGGGTGTGGGGGAGGGCCCTTTAGCAAAAGGGCCCCTCCCCCACACAGCTCTCCACCGTAAAAATGCGCTAGTAGTCTTCCTCTTCCTTCATTTCTGGCGGCACAGCCACAACGGAGGTAATAATGCGCCGGCGGGCCGGGGCTGCGGGTGCTGTTTCGGGGGCAGCGCGGCGCTGTGGCGGCTCGGGCAGGGCGTTGTACATGGCCCAGAAGGCCGGGTACAGGCCGGTCATGACGCCGGGGTTGCCGAGCTTCTGGTGCTGTTTTGCACAAGCGGCCAAAGCAAGGGCCATGGCCCATGCGGGGGTGGGGGCATTCCAGGCGACTTTTGCTTCCGCTTGTGCGCTTTTGCACAATCTGCCGTTTTCGTCCTGTTCCAGGCCCACGGCGTGCAGGAAACTTCCCACTTCATGCATGTCCGTTCCCTGTGGCAAGGGCGGCAGCGTTGTTTGCCCGCCGCGCAAAGTCGCGCATGCGGCCAGGGCCACCACCAGGGGCGACCAGTCTGCGGGCAGTGCCGCAGGCAGGGTGGGCAGGTTGAAGGCCTTGAGCGGAGACGCATTCTGCGCGTTTATTTCTTCGCCATCCTTGCCTTTCTGCTGTTGCAGATCAAGGCCCAGGTTGCGCAGGATGCTCCATCCGGCTTCAGCGGCGGGCCACTGGGGCCATTGACCGGCAAGGCGCGCTTCGCCGCCCAGCACCAGGGGCAAGGCGAGCAAAAAGAGCGCCAGCTCCGGTTCCACGGGCAGCTGCGGTTGCGCGGGGATGTTCAGCTTTGTCGGGTGGATGCGCACAACACCGCCCTCTACGGCCACATCGGCTCCGGCTGCCCGCAGGATGGGCAGGGTGCGGGCCAATATGGCTTTCTGGGCCGGGTGGGCGCTGAGATCCATGCTCAGGCTGTGTTCGTAGCCGGGCGCTGCTAGCAGAATGCCCTCGGCCAGTTCGGCGGGTGTATCAGCGGGCATGGTGACGGCGTCGGGGATAATGCCGGAGCTTTCAAGGCGCGCGGGCAGGCCGTCGCTTTTGGGAACTACGTGCACAAGGCGCGCGCCCATGGTGGGCAAAAAGTGGCGAACAGAAGAGAGGTCGGCCAGTTTCAGGTCAGACTCTCCCGCGAATTTCGCCCGCGAGGGGCGCCCCAGGTAGTGCCCCAGCAGCAGATAGAAGTTCCACGCGCTGTCGCCCACGTAGAGCACCTTATCGGGCGCACCCATGGGCACTGCGGCCCTGGCGGTGACGCCGTCGTCTTCACGGGTGAGAGCGCCCCCAGCCTGGTTGAGCATTTTCACGCAGTCCACAACGGGGTCGTTCAAGAGGCTTGGGCTGAGGCGCAGGGGCTGGCCTGTGGCGGCTGCCAGCATGAGCCACGCGCGCGTGGCGCGGCAGGCCAGAGGGGCCTGCATGCGCAAGCGCACAGGCTTGAACGGCGGGGCCAGGTTAAACGCGGTGCGTTTGTCTGTGCCTTCGCGGGGGCTGTCGGCCAGGGCCTGAGCGCCTTCTTCGGCGCCTTCATGGCCTTCGCCTTCGGGCCTTTCCTGGCGTTCACTGACGGGGCGGGGCTGAAATTCCACTTCCTGCATCAGAGAAAAAAAATGGCCCGAAAGGCGGGCATCGCGGCTGATGCGGGCCACTGCGGCCTCCCACGATTCGCGCAATATTTTTTCCTCGGCGGCGTCCATGCGCGGCTTGTCGCCCCGCATGCGCGTGAGGATATTATGGCGCCGCAGCAGCAGGCGTAGAATGTCGCGGTCAATGTCGCAGACGGTTTCGCGCAGGGGGCGGCGGGGGCGGGCTTCGCCCTGGCCCCGTGAATCGCGCTTTTCACGGCTATCGCGGGGAAAACGCGGTGCGCGCGGGTCGTTCGAATGGTCAGTCATGCTCTTTCCTGTGGGAAAATGGGAGGAAGGGAGGAAGTAAAATCCCTTTTCGTTGTGTGGAATTGCAGGGGTTTGCTGCAAATACGCAGCAAATCTGCGTCACAGTCTTTCTTTCTCTGTGCGAATCTGTTAGCTTGAAATGACTTCTCTTGCAAGGGTATGCTCGCGAGTACTCGTGGTGGGGAAGGGTTTTACATGGGATTAAAACTTTTTTCACAAGAATCCCATATGGTTGAATTTTAAGTAGAAAGGGTGTTCGGCGGTGTAATGTTTCCACGAAATTTTGCAGAGGGGGCTTGACTCGGACGCCAAGTGCTTGTTACTAATTGCGCAAGCCATTCGCCCAACGTTTTAGCGAAGGCGCTCGGCTAACCCCGGCGTGTCGGTCTTTTCCGTCGCGCCACGCCGAACCCGGCGGGTTTTTCAAACACTTTTTACTGAGTTGGAGGATACGTATGCCGACTTATGTCGATCCGTCCAAATGTGACGGCTGCAAGGGTGGCGAAAAGACGGCTTGCATGTACATTTGCCCCAACGACCTCATGATCCTCGACCCCGAGGAAATGAAGGCCTACAACCAGGAACCCGACGCCTGCTGGGAATGCTATTCCTGCGTGAAGATCTGCCCCCAGGGCGCCATTACGGCTCGCCCCTACGCTGACTTCGCTCCCATGGGTGGAACCTGTATCCCCATGCGGTCGGCAGACTCCATCATGTGGACGGTTCAGTTCCGCAACGGCAATGTAAAGCGTTTCAAGTTCCCCATTCGCACCACTCCGGAAGGTTCCATCAAGCCTTTTGAAGGTTACGCCGAAGGCGGCAACATCGAAGACGAACTTCTGTTCACCGAAACCGCCCTGGTTGACCCCAAGGAAGCTCTCGGCAAGAAGTTTGAAATGCTGGAAGCCGACAAGGTTCTTACTTGCATGGAACACGGCCGTTAGGCTTTTGCAACCGCTAGTGCGATAAGGAGATACCATTATGCCTATGATTCCCGTAAAGGAAGCGATAAAGGGCGTAGCCATTGCCGAACCCGAAATCAAAGAACATGCGGTTGACCTGCTCATCGTGGGCGGCGGCATGGGATCCTGCGGCACGGCTTTCGAAGCTGTCCGCTGGGGCGACAAGCACGGCCTGAAAATTCTGCTTTGCGACAAGGCTTCCCTCGAGCGCTCCGGCGCCGTGGCCCAGGGCCTTTCCGCCATCAACACCTACCTGGGTGAAAACAGCGCCGACGACTACGTGCGCATGGTTCGCACCGACCTTATGGGCCTCGTGCGCGAAGACCTTATCTTCGACTGCGGCCGTCACGTTGACGACTCCGTGCATCTGTTCGAAGACTGGGGCCTGCCTTGCTGGATCAAGGGCGATGACGGCCACAACATGAACGGCGCCGCCGCCAAGGCCGCTGGCAAAAGCCTGCGCAAGGGCGACGCCCCCGTGCGTTCCGGCCGCTGGCAGATCATGATCAACGGTGAATCCTACAAGTGCATCGTGGCCGAAGCTGCCAAGAACGTGCTGGGTGAAGACCGCATCATGGAGCGCATCTTTATCGTGAAGCTGCTGCTCGACAAAAATACCCCCAATCGCATCGCTGGCGCCGTGGGCTTTAACCTGCGCGCTAACGAAGTGCATATCTTCAAAGCCAACACCATCATGGTGGCCGCTGGCGGCGCGGTGAACGTGTACCGTCCCCGCTCCACCGGTGAAGGCATGGGCCGCGCCTGGTATCCCGTGTGGAACTCCGGCTCCACCTACACCATGTGTGCTCAGGTTGGCGCTGAAATGACCATGATGGAAAACCGCTTCGTGCCCGCCCGCTTCAAGGACGGTTACGGCCCCGTGGGCGCGTGGTTCCTGCTCTTCAAGGCCAAAGCCACCAACTGCAAGGGCGAAGACTATTGCGTGACCAACCGTGCCATGCTGAAGCCCTACGAAGAACGCGGCTACGCCAAGGGCCATGTCATTCCGACCTGCCTGCGTAACCACATGATGCTTCGTGAAATGCGCGAAGGCCGTGGCCCCATCTATATGGACACCAAGACCGCCCTGCAGACCACGTTCGCCACGCTGAACGAAGAACAGCAGAAGGAACTTGAGTCCGAAGCTTGGGAAGACTTCCTCGACATGTGCGTTGGTCAGGCCAACCTGTGGGCCTCCACCAACACCGCACCTGAAGAGCGCGGTTCCGAAATCATGCCCACCGAACCCTACCTGCTCGGCTCCCACTCCGGCTGCTGCGGCATCTGGGTGTCCGGTCCCGACGAAGCTTGGGTTCCCGAAGACTATAAAGTGCGTGCGGCCAACGGCAAGATCTACAACCGCATGACCACCGTTGAAGGCCTGTTCACCTGCGCCGACGGCGTGGGCGCTTCCGGTCACAAGTTCTCCTCCGGTTCGCATGCTGAAGGCCGCATTGCCGGCAAGCAGATGGTGCGCTGGTGCCTTGACCACAAGGACTTCAAGCCCGAGTTCAAGGAAACCGCTGAAGAACTGAAGCAGCTCATCTACCGTCCTTACTACAACTTCATGGCCGGCAAGGACGCTTCCACCGACCCTGTGGTCAACCCGCATTACATCACGCCCAAGAACTTCATGATGCGTCTTGTGAAGTGCACCGACGAATACGGCGGCGGCGTGGGAACCTACTACACCACCTCCAAGGCTCTGCTCGACACGGGCTTCGACCTGCTTGCCATGATGGAAGAAGACTCCCTCAAGCTGGCCTCCCGTGACCTGCACGAATTGCTGCGCTGCTGGGAAAACTACCATCGCCTGTGGACGGTGCGCCTGCACATGCAGCACATCTCCTTCCGCGAAGAATCCCGTTATCCCGGCTTCTACTACCGCGCGGACTTCATGGCTCTGGACGACACCAAGTGGAAGTGCTTCGTGAACTCCAAGTACGATCCCGCCACCGGCGAGACCAAGATCTTCAAGAAGCCTTACTACCAGATCATCCCCGACTAGTCGGCGGCATGTAGCACAAAAGGGGCGGCCGCAAGGCCGCCCCCCTTGGCTGTAAGCTCTGCTGCGGCCAGGGGTGCAACAGGCGAAAGGGCGCATGCGCCTTGTCCGCCATGCAAATGTTGCAGCATGCGGTTTGTATGTTCCCGTCAGGCGGTTCGCCGCTACCGGATAACTGCCGGGTATGATGGTGAGGCAAAGTCTCAAGGGCAACCGGGTACGGTTTCAGGCCGCCACATTTAAAACGGTGGCGGGCCGTCGGCAGTTGGCGCGAGCCGATCCCCGTAAGGTTTGGCCGAATGTGGCTACACCTTTTTTTCCGCGGCGAGGGGCGTTGTCACTTCTTCAGCCGCTATGCAACAACGCAGGAGGATATCCAGGATGTCCAATGCCATTCTCGTCGTGGGCGGCGGCTTTGCAGGCCTTACAGCTGCCATTGAAGCGGCGGAACTGGGTCACGACGTCTATATCGTCGAAAAGTCGCCCTGGCTTGGCGGCCGCGTGGCTCAGCTCAATAAATATTTCCCCAAACTTTGTCCCCCCTCCTGCGGCTTGGAAATTCAGTTCCAGCGCATCAGGAAAAATCCGCGAGTGAAGTTTTTTACCCAGGCCGAAGTTGTGGGCTTCAGCGGGGTCAAAGGCGACTATACCGTCAAGGTGCGCATTGAACCGCGCCTTACGGCGCCCCATAACGTGGATTTTAGCCTGTTGGCCTCCAGCCTTGACGGCGAAAGCCCCAGTGAATTTGATTTTGGCCTTTCAAAGCGCAAGGCCTTGTACAAGGCCATGCCCTTTGCCTTCCCCAGCCGCTACACCCTGGATAAGCAGACTCTTTCCAAGGCCGACAAGGCTCGCGTGGCGGGCAACCAGTTTCTGGACGTGACCGAAGCCCCCCGCGAAATAGAACTGGGCGTGGGCGCCGTGGTCATTGCTACCGGCTGGAAGCCCTATGATGTAACCCGCCTGAGCAACCTCGGCGCTGGCAACGTGAAAAACTGCATTTCCAACATGCAGATGGAGCGTCTCGCCTCGCCTTGTGGGCCTACAGCCGGGCGCATCACACGCCCCACTGACGGGCGCGCGCCTCACCATGTGGCCTTTGTGCAGTGCGCCGGATCGCGCGACCAAAACCATCTGAATTACTGCTCATACATCTGCTGTATGGCTACGCTCAAGCAGTGCCAGTACATTGCCGAGCAGAATCCCGATACGCAGATTACGGTATACTATATTGATCTGCGCGCGCCTGGCCGCTATGTGAAAGTGCTTGAGAAGGTCAAGGCCATGCCCAACGTGCATTTTGTCAAGGGCAAGGTCGCCGATGTGGAGCAGGCCGAGGGCGACAAGGTGCGCCTGACGGCTGAAGACGCCGTAAGCGGCGAAAAGCTCACCCTTGACTATGACCTTGTGGTGCTGGCCACGGGCATGCAGCCCTCTTTGGCTGGCGAAAACGCGCCTCTGCCTCTGCCTCTTGATGAAGAAGGCTTTGTGGCGGGCGGCGAGGAAGCCGGCATCTTTGCCGCCGGTTGCGCGCGCATGCCTCTGGATGTGATGCGCTCGGCTCAGTCCGGTACAGCCGCCGCCCTGAAGGCGGTACAAACGGTGAAAGGGAGGTAGGCGGCATGTCCGGTAAGATTGGCGTCTATTTTGACCAGCAGAACATTGGCGGCGGCCTCGACCTTGAGGCTCTTGCCGCGCAGACCTCGGCAAAGTGGGGCGATCTCACTGCCGTGGTCAAGGTTGTTCCCGTGCTGGCATTGGCCGTGGATGAAATTCGGGCCGACATTGAGGCCCAGAGCCTGGACGGCGTGCTGCTGTGCGGCGCTTCCCCGCGAGTGGATGGCGAGCTGTACCGCCTGCCCGTGCAGGTGGAACATGTGAACCTGCGCGAGCAGTGTGTGCAGGCGTATAAGAATCCGGACAAAACGCCCGTGGATTCTGCCAACGCGCCCGAACTGCTGACCCTCATGGCCCGCGACTATGTGAACATGGGCGTGGTAAAGCTGCAGAAGAGCGAAGCCCCCGAAGCCGCCTCGGTAACGGGCGTGCAGCGCATTCTGGTCATCGGCGGCGGCTGGACAGGCCTTACGGCGGCCATTGAAGCCGCGGCCACGGGCTATGAAGTGGTGCTGGTAGAAAAAGCCGACAAGCTCGGCGGCGCTGCCAACAACATTCCCACGGCCTCTCCCCTGGTTTCTCCCTGGACTGACAAGCAGCCCACCAACCTTGCGGCCAAGGTCAGCCAGGTGACGGGCAATGCCAAAATCACGGTTCACCTGAATGCGTGCATGCAAAAGCTGGAAGGCCAGCCCGGTGAATTCAAGGCCGCTATTGCTACGGCTTCTGGCCCGGTGGAAGTGGAAGTGGGCGCTGTGGTGCTGGCTACGGGCTGGGTTGCCCTTGACCAGAAATACCTCGCTCCCATGGGTCTTGGCAAAAGCCCCATGGTGGTGGATGCAGCCACTTTCGGCAAAATGCTGGTGGCCGACCAGGTCACAGCCAAGCGCATAGCCTTTGTGCTTGATACCACCATGGCCGAACAGGCCGTGGCACAAGCCGCTGAAGAAAGCGCGGCCGTCGCAGATGAAAAGCCCGCTGCGGCTGCGGCTGCGGCACCCAAGGACGAAGAGGTCGAAGCGGCTTTTGTGAAAGAAGACCTCGAAAGCCTTCGCCACCTGGCCTATTCCAATGCCGTCAACAGCGTGGGCATGCTGCGTCTTGCCAACACTGTCTGCGAAAAGACCAACGACGCCTGCCAGACCTTTATTCTGTATAAAGACATGACCGTTCCCGGCATTCTGGAGCGTTTTTACAAGAAAATGCAGGAACGCCTGGGCGTTATGATGACCAAGGCCGATGTGACCGACATCCGCGAAGCGGGCGGCCACATGGTTGTTGAGTGCAAAAACACCCTGCTCGGCATGGACTTTGACCTTGATGTGGACATGGTTGTTCTGCCTACGGGTCTTGTGCCCACCACGGCCAAGGACGTGACCATCCACTTTGACTACCGCCAGGGGCCGGACTTTCCGGACTTGCAGCTCTTTGACGGCTTTGCCGACTCAAACTACATCTGCTTCCCCTACGAAACGCGCCGCACGGGCGTGTATGCGGCGGGTTGCGTGCGTCAGCCCCTGACCATGGACGCGTGCGAAGAAGACGCCAAGGGCGCTGTGCTCAAGGCCGTGCAGTGCGTCGAGGCCGCCAGCCACGGTGTGTCTGTACATCCGCGTTCGGGCGACCTTTCCTACCCCCTGTTCAACATGGTGCGCTGCACCCAGTGCAAACGCTGCACTGAAGAATGCCCCTTTGGCGCTCTGGACGACGACGAAAAGGGAACCCCAAGGCTCAATCCCACGCGCTGCCGCCGCTGCGGCACCTGTTTTGGCGCGTGCCCCGAGCGCGTTATTTCCTTCGCCAACTACAATATCGACCAGATCGGCTCCATGATTCGTGAAGTGCAGGTGCCCAAAGACTTCAAGAAAGAGGGCCCCCGTGTGCTCATTCTGGCCTGCGAAAACGACGCCTATCCTGCCCTTGATATGGCCGGTGAGCGCCACAAGCCCTGGAGCCCCTATTGCCGCATCATTCCCGTGCGCTGCCTTGGCTCGGTCAACGCCATCTGGGTGTCTGACGCCATGAGCAAGGGCTATGACGGCGTGATGCTGTTGGGCTGCAAGTATGGCGATGACTACCAGTGCCACTTTGTGAAGGGTTCGGAAATCTGCGCCAAGCGCAAGGAAAATATCGCCGAGACGCTCAATCGTCTGGGTGTTGAACCTGAGCGTGTGGAACTGCTTGAAGTGGCCATTGACGAGTACGACAAGGTTCCCGTCATCATTGACGGCTTTGTGGATCGCATCGTGGCCATGGGCCCCAACCCGTTCAAGGGCATGTAGGAGGAAGGCAGCAATGGCACAAATTACCATCAAACCTGATCTGGAGTTTGTCAGGGCGCTGGAAGAGGCGGGGGGTGAGTCCCTCAAAAAGTGTTACCAGTGCGCCACATGCTCGGTGGCATGCCCCCTGTCCCCTGCCAATGCGCCCTATCCGCGCAAGGAAATGGTGTGGGCTTCCTGGGGCCTCAAAGACAAACTGCGTGGCGATATCGACCTGTGGCTCTGCCACAACTGCGGCAACTGCTCTGACCTGTGTCCGCGCGGGGCCAAACCCGCAGACCTTATGGGCGCCGCGCGCAACGTCATTTACAAGGAACTGACCGAACCCACCGTGATCGGCAAGTGGATGAGCAAACCCTCGGGCCTGCCCATTCTCTTCGGCATTCCTGCCGCCATATGGCTGGTGGTGTGGTGGATTCGCGCCGGCTTCAACGGCGGCCAGTGGTTCCCCCGCGCTGCCGACGGCCGCATTGTGTTCGGTCAGGTCTTCTACGGCGACTATACCATCGACCCCATCTTCATACTCACGTTCTTTGGTGCGCTTTTCATTCTGGCGCGCGGCGTCATGAAGCTGTGGGCGCTCTTCAAACCAGAAGGCACAACGGCCGTTATTGGCAAAACAAAATGCTGGGTATGGCATTTGTGGGACGTGCTGTGGGATGAAATTATCACCCACCGCAAGTTCGACGACTGCGAAGACGGCCCCGCCACGGGCAAAGATACCCCCAGCCGCAAGTACGGACACTTCCTGCTGGTGTGGAGCTTTGCCATCCTGGCCTGCGTAACCGCCATCGTGGCTTTTGCCCACTGGGGCGGCAAAGTGATACCCATTATTCACTTTGAAACACCCATGCCATTGACCTTCCCGGTGAAAATCCTTGCCAACATCGGCGCGCTCATGCTGCTGCTGGGCCTGGGCTTTCTCACGGTGCGCCGTCTGCGCCTGAACCCCAAGTTCCAGGGATCCAACTGGTACGATTGGTACCTGCTGGGCATCATCTGGCTGGTGGCGGTTACCGGTGTGCTGTCGCAGTGCTTCCGCCTGGCGGACACCATTGTGCCTGCATTCCTGGTCTACTACCTGCACCTGGTTTTTGTGTGGATGCTCTTTGCCTATCTGCCCTGGTCTAAACTCGGACACTTTGTCTACCGCACGGCGGCGCTTTTGTACGCCCGCATGTACGGCAGAAGCTAGTTGGCGCGGCGCTCCCGGTGGCTGACCCCCCGGGAGCGCCAGCAGAGTATGCACTGTTGGTTTTGAAGTTTTGTTGAATAAAATTACGATCTCCGAGGAGGAGGCCGCCATGTCCGATACATCTCGCAAAGTTTTTCCTGTGGAGCCCGTGCTTGCCCTCGTGGTGGGTAAGGAAGGCGTGGACGTGAAGGAAATTGCCGGCTTTGTGGCCGGACGTACCATCGTCTGCGACACCTGCGCCAGGGCCGTAGGCCCCTTTGCCGCCACCTGGCTGGCCCGCTGCTATCCCAAGTTTGCAGAACTGGAATGGAAAGAAGGGCAGTCCTGGGACGCTTTTGTAAATAGTGGCAGAAGCCTGCTTGGCGATAATGTTTCTCTGCCCGCCATGGACGGCCATACCAAGGCTATGGTTGACCATGTTGTCGAGTATCTTTGCGAAACCTATGACAGTCTGGCCGCGCAAACCGCTGCCGCCACGGCCCTTGAAGAGCGCGTGCGCGCGCTCGAGCCCACTGAAGCCCGCGCCGCGGCACTGTCCAAAAAAGTGGATGAACTGGAAGCCAAACTCAAGGCCATGAACGCCGATATGGGCGGCCTGCGCCGTCAGGTGGCCGAATTCCAGGGCAAGGTTGCCATTAATCACGATGACCTGCTCGGGAATATCAAAGACGCCATCAAGGACGGACTCAAAGGCATGGTTATGGCTGGCGGCGCCGGCGCTGCTCTTGCCGCTTCCGGCGAAGAAGCCGTGGCTGAAGCTGCGGACGAAAACGCCGTGCCCGATGACTTTGGCTTTGGTGCTTCCGGCGCCAGCTCCGATGGCTTCGGCTTCTAGATGTAGATCAAAGTTTTTTGATGGTGGAGTGGAATGTTTTGTGGGGGAGGGACCCTTTTGAAAAAGGGGCCCTCCCCCACGCCCCCACCCCCTAAAACTTTTACTTTAGTTCAGTCGCTTGTCGAGAGTCTGCTGACTTGAAACGAAAGACTGCCATAAACTTGCATTGGTTTATGCCCAAGAGGCCCGCACTTCGCAGAAGTGCGGGCCTCTTGCTGCTGCTGACGCCAGCAGCAGCCAAAAATAGTGAACAGGTCGCGGCTCGCCGCGCCGTGAGTGAGCAATTTTTGTGCCTTTCCGCCCGGCAGTTCTTCTGCCGACGGCGGCGCATTCTACGGCTTTGTAAAAGCTGCGGGGCGTATTGAGCGGAAAGCGGATGGGGTTTCTGCCCACGGCGAGACCTTTTCCAATACGTCCAGTTTCTGGTCAGGATTTCCTTGTGGTGTCATGAAACAAGAATAAAAGTTTTAGGGGGAGGGGGTGTGGGGGAGGAGGCCCTTTTTCAAAAGGGCCCCTCCCCCACAAAGCACTTTTTCCAAAAATTCCACCAAACACTCCATTCTTACCAGCGTTCCTGCATAAAGTGGGGTGGCAAGGTGTTTTCCGGCTGTTGGGCCATTTTGTCCCTCAGGGCGCGGATAACAAGGCGGGCATCGGCCAGTTCCCTTTCCACGGCATCAAGCTGTGTTTGCTGCGCGGTAAGCGCCGCATCCAGCTTTGCGATGCGTTCTTCCTGAAAAAATGTCAGTTCTTCCAGCCGGGTGAGCCTATTTTCAAGCGTGTTGGGCATGACTGTTCTCCTGTGCATCAGGCGCGGCGGCCGGGGGCGGGAAATTTGCCAGATTTTTGGTTGCGGTCATCGCGCTGACCGGGCTTCTTGCCCTTTGCGCGTTCTGCGTCGTGGGCCGGGCGTTGCTCGGGCTTGCGCCCGGAACGCTCAGGCTTTCCGGAACGCTCGGGCTTGCCGGCTTTGTCGGGCCTCTGGGTTCCGCGGTTGCGGTCGCTGTCAGGCGAGTGTTCCGTTTTCTTGCCGTTCTGGCGTTTTTCACCGTGGGCCCGCCCCGGGGCAGTGCGCTTATCGGCCGGGCCGTCCTTGCTTGCAGTTGTTTTTTTACCGGGCCGGTCTGGTCTTCTGCCCTCTGGGCTATTGCGTTCAGGCATGAGGATGCCGTGTTGGCGCAGGCGCTGGGCATCGGTGCGGGCCACGTAAATGTTTTCTCCAGCTTCATTTTTGCCGCAATAAAACATGGCCGTGGCGATGGTTCCGGGCGTGGGAATAAAGCACTGGGTCTGGCGGGGATTCCAGTTGCGCTCGCGCAGCCAGTTGGAAAGGGTGCGCATATCGTCATCAGTGCAGCCGGGAAAAGCGCTGAGCAGATAGGGCACAACGTATTGTTCGCGGCCTGCCGCCTTGCTTTGGCGCATAAAACTGGCCAAAAAGGCTTCAAAAACCTCCAGAGCCGGCTTGCGCATGAGGCTCAAGACGCCGGGGGCGCAGTGCTCGGGGGCTACCTTGAGCTGTCCGCCCGTGAATTCACCTGTGTAGGCGGCCAGAGCGGCGGCATCGCGCAGGGCCAGGTCAGCTCGAACGCCGCTGGCAACCCGCGCCTGTTTGACTTCAGGCAGGGCGGCCACGTTGCGCAGCAGGCCCACATGCTTGCCCTGCGGCGTAGTGAAAAATTTGCAGATGGTGGGATAGCAGCAGCTTGTGCGCTGGCAGCGGCTTGTGTTGCGATCCTTTGTTCGGGCCAAATCCTGGGCTTGGCCCTGGGCGAGGGGCTGACCTTGCAGTTGGCCTTGCACCTGGCCTTGTTCCGGCGCCTGTGCGGGCTGCTGCCCAAGGGGCTGGCCCTGGTCAAGCGCGGCGTCTGTATGGCGTGCAGGGCGCTCATGCAGGCGGTCAAGGGCGCAGTAGCCCTGCCACATATTGGCAGTGGGGCCGCCCACGTCTGATATGGCTACGGGCCCTTTGCCGCGCGCCATATTTTCTTGTCCGAGCTTGCGGGCTTCGGCCAGAATGGAGGCCTCGGAGCGTGAACTGATGCGGCGGCCCTGGTGCAGGGCCAGTGAGCAGAATGAGCAGCCGCCGCCGCAGCCTCTGTGGCTGGCGATGCTGGTGCGCATCATTTCCGCCGCGGGTATGGGTTCACGGTAGCTTGGGTGGGCCCGCCGGCTAAAGGGAATCTCGTATAATGAGTCCATCTCTTCGGTTGTCAGCGGGGGCGCGGGGCGGGCCAGCACAAGAGCGCGGTCGCCAACGGGCTGAAAAGCCCAGGCGTCCAACCGATGTACCTGGCGTTCCAGGGCCTGAGTCATGACAAGCAATTGCACGGGGTCAGCCAGAATGTCTTCATACGAAGGCAGCGGAACCACCGGGCTTTGGGCCATTACGGGCGGCAGATTGGCGGGGCGGGGGCCTTCCGGCGTCTGTTCAAGCTTGTCGAGCCAAGCCGTACCGGGGATGGCGTGGGTGTCTTCGCCTTTGTGAAGCCGTTGGGCGTATTCAAGGGTGGCGTATTCGCCCATGCCCCAGATGAGCAGGTCGGCCTTGGCGTCCATAAGAATGGGTTTGCGCAGGGCGTCTGTCCAGAAGTCATAGTGGCTCACCCGGCGCAGACTGGCTTCTATGCCGCCAAGGGCCAGGGGCAGGCCGGGGAAAGCCCTGCGGGCCAGGTTGGCATAGACAAGGCAGGCCCTATTGGGGCGCGCCCCGGCTTTGCCGCCGGGGGTATAGGCATCGTCATGCCGTTTTTTGCGAAAGGCGGTGTAATGGGCCAGCAGCGAATCCAGCGCGCCAGCGCTGATGCCAGCGAAAAGGCGCGGCCTGCCCATAACCAGCAGGTCATCGGGCTTGTCCCAGCGGGGCTGAGCCACAATGCCCGCGCGAAAGCCGTGGTGGATGAGCCAACGCGCCAGCAGCACGCTGCCGAACGAGGGGTGATCCACATAGGCATCGCCGGTGACAAAGAGCACGTCCAGGCTGTCCCATCCGAGCGCGTTCATTTCTTCTGCGCTCATGGGAACAAAAGGAGGCTGCCGGTGCGGGCTGTCCGGGCCGGAGACGGAAGCGGCCCCGGCATTCCTTGCGGGACGCCGGGGCGCGGAATAGGCCGGGCCGGAGCGCTTAGTTGCCATTGGGCGGTGTAACCAGGGGCAGGTCGGCGCTGCCCGGATTGGGCATCATGGGATTGCCGGGCGCGCCCATGGCGCCGCCACCCATGCCACGGTTGGTCTTCATGCCGGAAGAGTGGTCTTTCATAAAGAAGTTCCATTCGTCCACAGAGATGAAGCCGTCGTTATCCTGGTCAATGGTCACAAAGGCTTCGTCGCGCATATTGGGAAAAAGCTTTTTGAATTCTTCGCGGCTGACTTTGCCGTCTTTATCGCTGTCCATCTGGGTGAACTTGTCGTTGCTGCTGCCTCCGCCCATGCCGGGCATGGACTGCGCCGGAGATGCCATAAGCACAATGGCGGCCAGCAGGGGCAAGAGGGACATTTTGAGCAGAGTCGGAATATGGGGCAGGCTCAGGGTGCGCGTCATGGGATTCTCCTTGATAGTACCAATGCCGCGCGGCCTCATGCCGAGCGGTGTCGTAGCCCTTGTGGGACGGTGGCAGGCGCGCCTCACGGCGGCCCATATTTGTAAATAAGCTCGTAAAAAGCGTTGGCAAGCAGCTGCGCCATGCCGCACGCTATTTTTTACACAGCGTGTTTTAGAGCAATTAAATTTTTACATTGCTCTAAGGGCTGCGTTACGAGAGCTGTTTGCCTTTTAAACGGTATTCCGCATGGAAAAGCGTGCTTCTGGTCTTCCCCCCGTCGCAGGTCAGGAAAGCTTCTGTAAGGTGCTGCAACAGGAATAAAGGTTTTAGGGGGTGGGGGTGTGGGGGAGGGCCCCTTTTACAAAAGGGGCCCTCCCCCACCAAGTACTACTAATATGCACTGCTCAAAAAAGAGCTCTACGACAGATATCAAACGTTCACTATTCTATTCGTGGCGAAAGTCGGCCCCTCTTTTTTCCATGCGCTCAATGCACAGAATGAGGTTGTCCGGTTCGCCTTTGCGGTGGTCATCGGGATAAAGCAGCGCGCCCATGTAAAATATGGAGCCAAGCCGCAGGGCCGTGCGCGCGCTGGCCGAAAAGCTTTCCAGGGCCAGAGCCAGGTTGAAGCGCAGTTCGCCGGGCAAAAATTCCAGCATGGGCTTGGCATCTTCAGCCATGGAGGCCAGCAGTTCGGCCTTTTGTCGCATGGCGGCATTATGGCTGGGGGTATCATTGGCGTCAAGATATTGCAGGGCTTGCGCTTCGGTCTGTAGCACCTGGGTATGTCGTTGGCGAAGCCACTGGGTGAGCTGATCCAGGGCGGGATTGGCTGATTGCTCTTGGCTCATGCGTCCTCCTTGGTTTCTCCGATTTTCCGGTTTGTGCCGGTGGAGACAGCATACTCTTTTGCGTTCTTTCTGTATATGGAAAGCGCATGGCGGGCGGGTGCGGGCTGGAAGAGTGCGGCGAGCCACCACCGCCGCAACAGGCCGCAACAGGGCGCCACCGCAGCCACAGCCGCAGGCACAGGCCGCCACCGCGGCCATACGTGAGCCGCTCGGCAAGTTGTACTGCTGGTAAGCCGCAGCCACTCTGTGGGCAATGACAGGAGAACCCTGATCTCCTGTGCGGCAGGTCATACCGGGAGATCAGGGTTCTTTAAGGATATGATGCGCTGTTGTGCGGCGAGCTATGCCCTAGGCAGGCGGCGGGCTATGCTCCCAGATAGGCGGCCTTGATTTCCGGGGTGTCCGCCAGTTCTGCTGCGGTTCCCTGGGCCACAATGCCCCCGGTGTCCAGCACATAGCCCCGGTCAGCCACCTGAAGGGCCAGGCGTGCGTTCTGCTCAACCACAATAACGGTAAGCCCTTCGCTGTTGAGCTTTTTGAAAGTACGGAACATGTCGTACATGAGCAGCGGCGAAAGCCCCATGGACGGTTCGTCCAGCAGGATGACCGAGCAGCTTGTCATCAGCGCCCGGCCCACGGCCAGCATCTGCTGTTCACCGCCGGAAAGCGTGTCGCTGCGTTGGTGCATGCGTTCTTTAAGGCGGGGAAAAAGGTCAAAAACCCTGTCCATGTCCTTGTCTACGCCGCCATCTTTGCGTGTCCACGTGGCAAGCTTGAGGTTTTCGCGCACGGTGAGATTGCCGAAGATATGCCTACCTTCGGGAACAAGATCCATCTTGAGGTGAGCGACCACGTTGTGCGGCTCTGTTTTGAGTATGGACTCTCCCTTGAAGCGGATGTCGCCGCTGAATACCGTGGGAGATTCCGGCGGGGGCAGGCGCATGATCGCCTTGAGGGTGGTTGATTTGCCCGCGCCATTGGCCCCGATGAGGGTGACTATTTCGCCCTCGTTCACATGAAAGGATATGCCGTGCAAGGCTTCTATCTTGCCGTAGCCCGCATAGAGATTTTCCACTTCAAGCAGCATGATGCCCCCTACACGTTCTCGTCGCCCAGATATGCCTTGATGACATCGGGATTGTTCTGGATTTCCTGCGGTGTGCCGCTGGCAATGGTCTGGCCGAATTCCACCACGGTGATATGCTGACAAAGCGACATGACCACTTTCATCTGGTGCTCGATCATCCATATGGCGATTTTGAACTGGTCGTAAATCCAGCCGATATGTTTGATCAGGCCGTCCACATCAGACGAATTGAGCCCGGCTGCCGGTTCGTCGAGCAAGAGCAGCTTGGGATCTGTGGAAAGGGCGCGGGCCAGCTCCACACGGCGTTGCAGGCCGTAAGGCAGGTTTTTGGGCAGTTCATGGGCCACTTGGCTCAGTTCCATAACTTCCAGGATTTCCGCGGCCTTTTTCTTGACGCGCTTTTCTTCGCGCCCGTAGCGGCCCGTATTGAACCACGCGTCCAGCAGTCCGTAGCCCAGGCGGCTATATTGCGACACGCAGATATTGTCCAGAACGCTCATGCCGGGCCACAGGCGGATGTTCTGAAACGTGCGCGCCATGCCCATGGTTGTCACCTCGTGCGGTGCAAGCTTGGGCTCGTATTTGTGGCCATCAAAGATAATTTGACCTTCGCTGGCGTGATAAAAATGTGAAGCCAGGTTGAAAACCGTGGTTTTTCCCGCCCCGTTGGGCCCGATAAGGCCTGTGAGGCTGTTTTCCTCAATACGCATATTGAAGCATGACAGCGCGATAAGACCGCCGAAGCGCTGTGTTACGTCTTTCATTTCAAGCAGTGCCAAGGTTCGCCCCCAGTACGTTGTCAGTCATTGAATACGTATCCGAACACCCGTGCCGCTGGCGTTGTTTATTCCGCGCGGGCGGTGGTGAGCAGTCGTTTCAGCCGGGGAAAGACCTGGGTAAGCTCTCGGTCGCCCAGCAAGCCTTCAGGGCGAAACTGCATGAGCAGGATAAGAATGAGGGGAATAAGCACCCACTTCCATTCCTGGCTGATCATGAAGCTGTCCGGCACAAAGGGCAGGTTGTGCATGAGATCGCTCAGGGCGGGCAGGGCAAAGCGCAGCACCTCGATGAGCAGGGTAAAGAGAATGGCCGCCAGCACCGAGCCAGACAGGGAGCCCATGCCGCCCAGATACACCATAACCATGGCCTCGGTGGATTTCATGATGCCAAAGCTGTTGGCGTAGATGGAGCTGAACATGTGGGCGTAAACGGCCCCGGCCATGCCCGCTATGCCAGCCGACACCATAAAGGCCACCAATTTGACCCGCTTGGTGTTGACGCTCATGATTTCTGCGGCAACCTCGTTCTGGCATACAGCCGGAATACCCTTGCCAAGGGTGCTGTTGACGAGCCTGTAGAGCATCATGATGGACGTCATCACAAGCAGCACAATCCAGATCATCATCCAGGGGATGTCTGCCACCCCTTCCATGGCGCGCACGGTGGCACGCATGCCGGAAAGGCCGCGCGGCCCGCCCACGAGATCGATATTGATGATCAGGGCGATGATGATGTAGTTGGCCGCGATGGTGATAATGGCCAGGTAGTCGTCGCGGGTTTTGAATGAGGGCAGGGCCACCAGCAGGCCGAATATGGCGGCGGCGGCCCCTGCGATCAAAATGACCAGGGGAAAGAGCAGAGGAGCCAGCTCGGGCGGCAGCAAGGGCGCGCCGAGCAGCTTGTTTTGCGTAAACAGGATAACGGAAATGAGGCCGCCCACATAGGCGCCCACACACATAAAGCCCGCGTGGCCGCAGGAAAACTCGCCCATGTAGCCGTTAACCAGGTTGAGGCTGGCGGCAAAGACGATGTTCACCCCCATAAACTTGAGCACGGAAAGCCAATAGCCATCCAGCCACGAAAATTGCTCGGCGCAGATAAATAAAACACCGACGATCATGAACAGCAGGCAATCAAGCTTTTTCTGGCTGACGACGCGTTTGATGGCATAACCGAAGCAGAGCAGGGCGAAGATTGCGAGTAATATTTGCACAATGGTGAGCAGCATCTCTGACTCCGGCTATATTTTGGTCGTTTGGGGGGTTCCGAAAATGCCTGTGGGCCGCATCCACAGAATAAGCAGCAAGATGGTGAAGGAGAAAAGATCCATATAGGTAGAGGGCAGAAATGCCACCACCATAATCTCCACAAAAGCCAGCAAAAAGCCGCCAACAAAGGCCCCGCGGATATCGCCAATGCCGCCTACAACGGCAGCGATAAAGGCTTTCCAGCCGATCATGGCCCCCATGTAAGGCTCAAGAGTGGGATAGCACATGGCGAAAAGCATGCCGCCAAGGCCGGCAATGCCCGAGCCGAGAATGAAGGTGACCACAATGACGCTGTCCAGGGGAATACCCATGAGCGGTAGGGCGAAGCGATCCCAGGACACGGCGCGCATGGCCATGCCCACCTTGGTGCGCGTAACGATGGTTTGCAAGGCAATGAAAACAAGAACCGCCGCCACAATGACCCAGAGCTTGAGGTTGGTAATAACCAGCGGGCCGAAAGAAAAGACTGTTTTATCAATCAGTTCTGGCAGCTTGCGTTTGGTGGCTCCGAGCAGGGCCAGGTTGCCGTTTTCAAGAATAAGCCCGCACATGAGGGCCGTGATGACCACATACAGGCGATGCGCGCCCTTGCGGCGCAGAGGCCGGTAGGCCACGCGCTCAATGGTTACGCCCACAAAGGCGGTAAGCATCATGGTCAGAGGGATGGTCAGCCAGAGTACGGTATGCTGGGACAGGCCAAGGCCGTCACCGGAAATGAGCCAGGTAGAAACAAAAAAGGCGATGTACGCGCCTACCATAAAAATATCGCCGTGGGCAAAGTTGATGAGCCGTAACACCCCGTACACCAGAGTGTAACCCAAGGCTATAAGCGCGTAAAAACTACCCCATTGCAGGGCATTGAGCATCTGCTGCAAAAAAAAGTCCATAGGGCACCCGATTCGGTATCAGCAGTTGGGGTTTTTTTCGGCTTCAGATCGCGCAGAGGGGATGGGCTTTTGCCCATATGCGCGGTCAGCGCCGGAAGAACCCGCAGGCAGTGTGTGCCGTGTGTGCCCGCCCCCCGCGGGCACACACGGCCTGCCATCCCAGGCTTGTCAGCAGGTTTGGCTATTTGGGGCAGACAGACTCAACAAAGGCGAAGCTGCCGCTCTCGGTTACCCGGGCGATAACTGCGCATTTGATGGGGTCGCCGTTTGCGTCGAATTTCATGCTGCCGGTGATGCCGTCAAAGCTTTCAATGGCGGCCATATTGTCGCGGATGACCTTGCGCTGCTTCTTGAGGTCGGGGTCAACCTTGCCGCCATTTTGAATGGCCTGCAGAACAATGTTGATGGAGTCCCAGGTAAGGGCGGCAACGTCGTCAGGCACGTAGCCATACTTGGCCTTGTACTTGTCGATGAAGTCTTTGGTTTTACCTGTGGCGCCTTCGGCGGTGTAGTGCGTGGAGAAATACTGGTCAATGCAGTCTTTGCCGCAAAGGTTGAACAGTTCAGCCGAACCCCAGGCGTCGGAACCCATGAAGGGGCCCTTGTAGCCGAGGTCACGCGCCTGGGGCACGATAAGGGCTGCAAAGCTGTAGTTTTCGGGCACAAAGATAAAGTCGGGCTTGGCCGCGATGATCTTGGTCAACTGGGCCGAGAAGTCCTGATCTTTGGGGCCGTGGGATTCCATAGCAACGACAGAGCCTTTGCCATGGGTTTTTTCGAAGGCTTCCTTAAAGTTGTCGGCCAGGCCCTTGGAGTAGTCGTTAGAAACTTCGAACAGCACGGCGGCTTTTTTGGCCTTGAACTGCTTGGTGGCGAAGTCCACGGCTACAGGAGCCTGGAAGGGATCAAGAAAGGCGCCGCGAAACACCCAGGGGCGGCCGTTGGTGGCATCGGGGTTGGTTGACCAGGGGGTGATCAGGGGCACGGCTTCATCGTTGGCCACGCCGCCAGCGGGCACAGCCTGACGCGAAGACTGCGGGCCAACGACAGCCAGCACCTTGTCGCGCGCGATCAGCTTGAGCACGGTGTTGATGGCGGATTCGGGCTTGGATTCGTTGTCTTCATAGATGAACTCAAGGGGATAAACTTTGTCGCCTACCTTGAGGCCGCCTTTGGCGTTGATTTCTTCTTTCAGCATTTCAGCTGCGAATTTAGAACCTTCACCCACTTTGGGAATTTCACCAGTCATGGGGATGGAAAAGCCGATCTTGATAGGCTTTTCAGCCGCAAGGGCCGCCTGGCCCACAAAAAGCGACAAGGCGCAGGCGGTCACCAACTTGAACAACTTCATGAAAGCCTCCCGGTGGTTTACGTGCAGGATTGAAGGGGCTCGCCCCTGCATGCTCCTTTAGCAAGAACGGTTCCACAGCAGAGATCTCGCTGAAATGACAGGTGTCTTGAGACATGGACTGTAAAAAAATTGGTCACAAGGCACATTATCCTGATAATGTTCTACAAAAATGTAGAAAGCTGGCGCGGAGCAGTTTTTCGCAGCTCGAAACAGGGGCAAGTGCTTTGCTTAACAGGCGGGTTTTGCTTGTGAAATCTTGCATTATCGGCTGTAGACAGCTATTTTATTTGAGCTAATTTTTAATAATGCGATCTCGGATAGAGCTGAAAGGAAATGAAGATGTATTTCATTGGGTGATTATACAAACAGCTAAGATTATTAAGTGTTTACATTAATGGGGCTTTGGTATGACAAGTGTGCGAATATACAAAAATGTAGAAACTCGATTCAAAATCTTGGGTAATATGCCCAAAAAAAACAAAAAACCATCTCAACATACTTAAATAAAAGTATATACGAGTTTCTACCAAATGGTAGGATATGTTCGCCTACCCAACAGAGCGGGGCGCGGCTAAATTTTTGTCGTCATGGGGGGCAGGTCTTTTTTGGGGGGATGCTTGGCTGGGGGGGTGTTTTTTATCCAAAGAGATTGAAATCTTGCAAAGGGGATTGGAATTTTTCCGCCGCTCCTCGGCCTGAGCCGAGTTTTGGAGCGCCCAGGCGCTTGGGCGCTTTGGGCAGCGTGCGCTTGCCGTCAGCCATATTGTGCAAACGCTGTGCCGAAAAGCAGAAAACGCGGGCTAAAACCCGCGTTCTTGCGCCGCTAACCTGGCGTATGCATATATGATAGGCGTGCGCCACCTGTGGCGCGCGGCTATTGGTGCTTTTTGCCCTTGATGCTGCGGTATAGAAAGAATATGGCCGCAGCGGCAAGGGGAATGCCAAGATAGGTCAGCATATTCCAGCTTTCCTGTACCTCGAAATCTGAAAGATCAGCGAATATGCGTTCCAGCAAATAGAGAACAAAGAGCAGAAAAAGGCCGGTGAAGAGCGGGTGGTACCAAAAGAACTTGAAGCCCCGCTTTTTGAGCATATGGTACACCCCGCAAAATAGCAGGGCGATGCCAAAGCCCACCAGTGCCCACGTTACATGTGTACTCATGCCACCCTCCTGTTTAGAAATCTTCACGGGTTGCCCTTGGGCTGTCTTTGCCAAGCCAGCCCATATAATCATGAAACGGCGTGTAATGCCACAAAAAAACCTCGGCTGCCGCTGTTGGGACGGCAGGCGGGAATTTATTTTGTCCGGGCGCTAATGTTTTTTCTCAAGCTAACGATTTTAGTCAGTACCGCATTTACAACTGTTGCGAATTCCGGCGGAAGAAGCATGTATGTCTTTTAGCATTGCAGAGTTTAATGCCTTTGCGCAAGTTTTGCATCCTAAAGGCCATTGAATACATGTTTTTGAGTAGTAAAAGGGGTTGTCAACAAGCTGCCCCTGGCATACATGCTAAGCTTTGTTCACCTCAGCGTCAGGGGGCGCATAATGCGACAGATACGCATCAATACCATATGCACAGTTTCCATAACGGCATCTATCTTCCTTATTATTGCTGTTCTGATCGCATATGTTTCCTTGTCTTCGTACCGCATGGTATCGGAGGTTCAGAGCGAAGCTTTGGATCAGACGACCCGGCTTGTGGCCCAGTCTGCCCAAAATTATATTGAGCAGTCTGTGGACGTAGCCACCATTCTTGCGGGTCAGGAGCACGTTCGGGAGGCCCTGGCGGGTTCGCCCGAGGCCGCGGCGGAAGTGCAACAGCTTTTGCACACCTATGTGAAATCCTTTCCCTCGTACTGGTCTTTTTTTATTTTTGACGCCAAAGGCCGCATCGTGGCGGGCCTGAACGCCGCCAAGAAAGACATGACCGGCGGTGACCGTTTTGACCGCGACTACAGCAAGGCCATTTTCGGCGGTAAAGATCTGGCCTTCAGCAGCAGCGTCATGGGCGCCACAACGGACGCCAGCATGCTGGTATACGTGGTGACCAAGGCTGTTCGCGCCGCTGATGGCCGCCTGCTTGGGGCTGTGGCCGTATGCCCGCGCTGGAGCGATTTTACCTCCAAGACCATTGACCCCATACGCCTGGGCCATCGGGGCTACGGCTTTGCTTTGGACGCCAAGGGGCGACTGATCGCTCATGGCACCAATAAAGATTTGTTGCTGAAAGATCTCTCGGGTGAAGACTTTATCGCCAGGGCCATGAAGGCGCAAAAGGGCGTTATTGAATACCCTTGGGAAGGTGAAAAGAAATTCATGACCGTGGCGGTCATTCCGTCTACGGGCTGGTTTGTGTGTATGAGCGCCTATGATGCCGAACTGATGGCCCCGGCCACGGCACAAAGCCTGGTTTTGTGCATGGTTGGGCTGGCTGCCATAGCGCTGCTGGCCGGATTGCTGACCTATATTAACCAGCATTTTGTGTTCAGGCCATTGCGAGCGCTGACGAATTTTACAGAGAAAGTGGCGTCCGGCGACCTCAAAGCCGTCATGCAGGGCCGTTTTCGTGCTGAAATGTCTACTTTTTCTGGCCATTTGAAAGGCATGGTCGAAGAGCTCAAGGAGCGCCTTGGTTTTTCGCAGGGCGTGCTGGACGGCATCCCCACCCCTTGCGGCATCGTGGGGCCGGATTTCAACATGCTCTGGGTCAATGACGAAATGTGCCAGCTGCTCGAAAAGAAAGGCCCGCGTGAAAGCTGGGTCGGGAAGCGCTCGGGCCTGTTCTTCTATGATGATGCACACAGGGAAACCCTGTCAGACCACGCCATTACGCAACGCAAAGCTCTGTCGCAGGAACTTGACTATCAGGCCCCTTCAGGCCGGAAGCTGCGCGTAGCGGTGGTTACCACACCGTTCTACAACCTTGACGGCACGCTTATTGGTTCCATCGCTTTCTGGAATGATCTGACCGAGATATACGATCAGAAAAGCCAAATCGAAGCGCAAAACGAGATCATAGCCAGAGCCGCAGCCGAGGCTTCGCATCTGGTGCAGGAAATGGCCGGGGCATCCAAGCGCCTTTCCGAGCAGATCGACCATTCCAGCAAGGGCGCGCGTGAGCAGAGCTCCCGCGTGTACCAGACGGCCACCGCTGTTGAGGAAATGAATGCCACCATTATAGAAGTAGCCAAAAACGCTGCGGCGACCTCGCAAAGCGCCAATACCGCCAAGCAGGAAGCGCAGAGCGGCGCGCACCTGGTCACGCAGGTGACCACGGCTGTGCAGACTATCCATGAGCAGGCCGTGTGCATGACAAGCAGTATGAGCGAGCTTGGGCGCCAGGCGCAGGGCATTGGAAATGTCATGGGCGTTATTTCCGATATTGCCGACCAGACCAACCTTCTGGCGCTCAACGCCGCCATTGAGGCCGCCCGTGCTGGTGACGCCGGGCGCGGCTTTGCTGTGGTTGCCGACGAGGTGCGCAAACTGGCCGAAAAAACAGCTCAGGCCACTACCGAGGTGCGCCAGGCCATTGGCGGCATTCAGCAGGGTACAACGGCGGCCGTAAACCAGATGGAAGAAGCGGGCAAGCGCGTGGGCGAAGCCACTGAACTGGCCCAGCGATCGGGCGCGGCCATTGCGCAGGTTGTGCGCATGGTGGAAAACGCTGGGGATCAGGTGCACTCCATTGCCACAGCGGCAGAGCAGCAGTCCGCCACTTCCGAGGAAATCAACCGGGCCATCAACTCCATCAGCGATATCGCTGCCACGACAGATCAGGCCATGAACCAGTGCACCTCTGCCATTGCCGATCTGACCCGGCAGGCTCATGACCTTGAAACGCTTATCGCCAGGTTACGCTCGGGCGTGTAGGCGCAGAATCTGCCCCCAATATGAAGCAAAAGGCCCCGCTGCAAGCAGCGGGGCCTTTTATCGTGTGTAACAGACAGTGCGCAGGGCGGTTCCAGCGGTGAACCAGTTCGAGTGGATCGAACATCTTCAGCGTCTCGGGCAGCTCGGGTGGTTCGAGCAGCTTGGGCAGCTCTGGCTGCCCAAGTCGTTCAAGCTGCTTGATCTGCTCCGGTTTTTTCGACCGCTCTAGGGTTCAGGCTGCTCAGGCGGACTTTTGCCGGGACTTTTTAAAGCGGGCCAACAGCTCGCGCAGGTCTTGCCGCGACAGCCCGAGCACGGTTGGCAAACTCAGGCAGAGCAGCACCGTGCCCACGCTGTATAAAACGCCAGATATGAGAAAGCGCGAAAATGTGTCCACATCGCCCAAGCCGGCCATGAGAGTGCCCTCGCGACACAGCCAGGCCAGGCCCAGCAGCAGGGCCAGGCTCCATATCTGGTGGGCTACGTTGCGCCAGAAGCTCAGGGGCAAAAAGCGCGATGCCAGCCACAGGTAGACATTGACGGTAATAATCTGCACAGCCACCGTCTTTATGGCCAGGCCCACAGCGCCGAGGTTCAGCCCCATATATTCCGGCGGGGCCAGCAAAAACCATGCGGCGGTGAAACCATAGATGCACTCGAGAGCCGCCATGTTGCGCAATACGCGCGTGCGCCCCGTGGCGTGAAAGACCGAGCCCGCCAACTGGCCGTAGGCCTGATGCAGGGGATACAAAGCCATGATCTGCACGGGCAGGGTGGCGGCGGCAAATTCCGCGCCGCCAAAAAAATCTACCAGCGCCGAACCTTCCATAAGAGTAAAGCAGGAAAAATAGGCCGCAACCACATAGAGCAGGGGCGCAAAGCGCGTAAGCAGCCGCCCCATGGCCTCGCGGTCGTTGTGCCCCCAAGCAATGGACAGCTCGCGCATGACCAACGGCGTCATGGCGGAAACGAACAAAAAGCAGGCCATGCTGACTTTTTGCGACAAGGCAAAAAAGCCCTGTTGCACGCTGCCGTCAAACCACTGCAACAGCCAGCGTTCGCTCGTGAGCAGTAAAAAAGAAAGCAGCGCCTGCACAAAAAGCGGATGGCTGTAGATAAAAAACTCGCGGCTATAGGCTTTGCCCTGGCCTGCGGGCAGCCGGAAATGCACGGCGACCTCGCGGCTGCGCCAGTGGCGGCGCGTTACCAGCCAATAGCCCAGGGCCATAATGCTAAGCATCAGATATTGCTGCGCAAAAAGTGTGTGTATGTTCAGCCAGTCCTGCCAGAACATGAGGCCCAAGAGGGCCACCATAAACAAGGAAACAACGGTGCGCACCATCTCTGACGGCACAGTGGCGCCCACAGCGTCGTTCATTGAGCGCAGCACCCGCCCCCACCAGGTAAGAAAAGCCCATAACGCCGCCAGAGGGGCCAGCCACAAGGGTACGTCGGGCATGAGCAGATCGCCCAGCATCGGCGCTTGCAAGGCCAAAGCCGCCAGCAGGATAATAGCCATCACAAGCAGGGTCACACGGCTGTAAAAGGTCGCCAACCCGGTTTCGCTTTGCCTGCGTGACAGGGCGTTGTAGAAGCAGGTGGAGGTTCCCATATCCAGAAAGCCGGTGAGCTGCTGGAACAGGTTGGTGGCAAAGCTGTAATTGCCATACATCTGCGGCCCCAGAGCGCGCGGCAATATGGCCTCCATAACCAGATAGACGGGTACGGTGGCGATATTGGCCAGAAGCTTGAAGGTATAGCGGCGCGCCAGAGTGGGAGTGGAGCTTTGCATGCAGGGAAACTAGCTCACTTCCCCTCGGCCCTCAAGAGCGAGTGGGCTTTCAGCCCAAAAAAATCTACGGCATTGCGCTGGATAGGGGGGCTGGCCTCGTCGGGCATGTGTTTACGCCCGCTGGCTTTTGCCGTAGCATAAAAAGAGTTGCCCGCGCCGCGCATGGCTGCGGGAAAGCCCGCTATTATAACGTAAGGATGCCGTCATGGATGAGAGCCGCAGCAAAAAAATGAAGTCCGGCCTTGAAAAAGCCCCTCACCGTTCTCTGCTTTATGCCCTGGGCCTGACCAGAGAAGAAATGGGCCGCCCGCTGGTAGGTGTGGTCAACGCAGCCAGTGAGGTTGTGCCGGGTCATCTACATCTTAATGCTCTGGCCGACGCGGTAAAAGCCGGGGTGCGCATGGCTGGCGGCACGCCCTTGCAGTTTCCGGCCATAGCCGTGTGCGACGGCCTGGCCATGAACCATGAAGGCATGCGTTTTTCGCTGCCCTCGCGCGAATTTATTGCCGACTCTGTAGAAATTATGGCGCGCGCCCACGCTTTTGACGCCCTGGTTTTCATACCCAACTGCGATAAGTGCGTGCCGGGCATGCTGATGGCCATGATGCGCCTCAATATCCCTTCGGTCATGGTTTCCGGCGGCCCCATGCTGCCCGGCAATATCGGCCCGCGCCAGCGCGGCGACCTTATTACGGTCTTTGAGGCCGTGGGCAAGGTGCGCAGCGGTGCCATGAGCGAGGAAGAGCTGGAATATATGGCCGAGCGCGCCTGCCCCGGATGTGGCGCTTGCGCGGGCATGTTTACCGCCAACTCCATGAATTGCCTGGCCGAAACCATCGGTGTGGCCCTGCCGGGCAACGGCACCATTCCCGCTGTGAGCGGCGCGCGTATTCGCCTGGCCAAGACGGCGGGCATGCGCGTTATGGATCTGCTTGAACGCGGCATCCGGCCTCTGGATATCGTCACCCCCAAGGCCGTGGCCAACGCCGTGGCCGTGGATATGGCGCTGGGCTGCTCCACCAACACGGTGCTGCACCTGCCCGCTGTTTTTGGCGAAGCCGGGCTTGACCTTGGGCTGGATATTTTTGACGAAGTAAGCCGCAAGTGCCCCAACCTCTGCAAGCTTTCTCCTGCCGGTCACCATTATATGGTCGACCTGGACAATGCCGGCGGCATTCCCGCCGTCATGACGGAGCTCGACAAGGTCAACCTGATTAACAAGGACTGCATGACCGTTACGGGCCATACCGTAGGCGAAAACCTGAGCAATATGCGTGCCCGCGTGCTGGACGAAGACGTCATTCGCAGTGTGGAAAACCCCTATTCCCGGCAGGGCGGCATAGCCATTCTGCGCGGCAGCCTTGCCCCCGGCGGCGCGGTGGTCAAGCAGTCTGCTGTGGCTGCGGAAATGATGCGCCGCGACGTGCGAGCGCGGGTTTTTGAATCAGAAGAAGAGGCCATGGCCGCCATTCTGGACGGCAAGATCAAGGCTGGCGACGGCGTGGTCATCCGTTACGAAGGGCCCAGGGGCGGCCCCGGCATGCGCGAAATGCTTTCGCCCACTGCGGCCATTACGGGCATGGGCCTTGGCAAAGATGTGGCCCTGCTGACTGATGGCCGTTTTTCTGGCGGCACCAACGGCGCAGCCATCGGGCATATCTCGCCCGAAGCGGCGGACGGCGGCATCATCGGCCTTGTGCAGGAAGGCGATATGATCCATATCGATATTCCCGGCCGCAAGCTTGACCTGATGGTGGACGAGGCTGAACTGGAGCGGCGCCGCGCGGCCCACAAGCCTGTGGAAAAGCGCAGCCCGTACTCTGTGTTGCGGCGCTACGCGCACCTTGTCAGCTCGGCCGCCAATGGCGGGCGGTACAGGGATATTTAAGTCAAAGGGGCTTGCGGGGCGACAAAATTTCCGTCTCAAAGGGCAAGTTCTGGCTCTTTTTTCCTCAGATCACGAGAATTTCTGTAGCTGATTGAAACAGAAATAAAGGTTTGAGGGGGGGGATGGGGAGGAGGCCCCTTTTACAAAAGGGCCCTTCCCCCATAAAGCATTTCAAGCTCCCACTGGAACAGACAAAAACAGTCCGCTTTCTCTCGCGAAAGCGGACTGTTTCTGTTTTTGGCGTGGCAGAGGCTACTTGGCGCTTTTTGCCAGCACGTCCAGCATCAGCTCGTTGGGCTGCTTGGAGCAGGCATCCAGAAAAGCCTTGAGGGTATCGTCATTTTCCAGAATGGAAGCCTGGGTTTTGTTTTTACCCCTGTTGTAGCCATCCAGCCAGATAACAAAGCCGCTGCCGTTATCCGGGTCGTCATTGTAGTCTTTGCAGGTTGTTTTATCAGCCCGCCAGGTTCCTCCGGCGGGCGTGTCCAGCTGCTTGCGAGCCTTGGCCCATACGTCGACCACTTTGTCGGTGGGTTTCGCCTGGCAGTAGGTATAAACTTCTGTAAGGACGGGCGCCATAACTTCGGGATGCGCCACGGTATCTCCCAAAGCGGCGCTGGCGTAGCCATCGATCTGCAAGGCTTCAAAAATGGGCGCCTGACCGCCGTCCGTCATGGGGGCGGTCACAAGCTCGGCACAAATGAATGAATCGGGGGCGATTTTTTCGTTGTCGGCCTGGGCCGCCAGGGGCAGGCCAAGCAGCAGGCAACAGAGAACAAGAACTTTCTTCATGAAAACTCCCTTGGTGAAAGACTCGTTCATCAATTACCTACAGGCGCGCATCTGTCAACAGCCAATGCCACTGCGGGGGCTTGCCCCATGTTGCCTTCCACCATGTGAATGCTGCGCCCGGCCAGCGCGGCATAGTCCGGGTTATGGGTAACCATGACGATGGTCAGCCCTTCGCTGTTCAGTTTTTGCAAAAGCTGCATGATGGCGTCGCCGGTGGCCATGTCCAGACTGCCCGTGGGTTCATCGGCAAAAAGCACGCGCGGCGCGGCGGCCAGGCCGCGGGCAATGGCCACGCGCTGTTGCTCGCCGCCGGAAAGGGACGAGGGCAGACTGTCTTTTTTGTGCGCCAGCCCCACCCGTTCAAGGCAGGCGGACGCGCTGCGCCGCAGAGCTTCCGGTATGGCGCGAAAGCGGTTGGCGCCGGGCAGCAGCACATTTTCCATCACCGTAAGGTAGGGCATAAGGTGGTGCGCCTGAAAAATCATGGCAAAGGCGCTGTTGCGCAAATGGTCGCGCTGTTTTTCGCGCATGGCGCGCAGGTCGGCCCCTTCAAAAAGCACCTGCCCGCTGTCAGGCTCTGTCAGGGTGGACAGCACGTTGAGCAGGGTAGACTTGCCCGAACCGGAGCGGCCCGTTACGGCCACAAATTCGCCCTGTTCAATACGCAGGTTCACACCACGCAACACTGGAGCAGACACGCCGCCTGCGCTATATGTTTTAATTATATCAATGGCTTCAAGCATATGTTCATCCTCTTGTGCGCCTACAGCGAGGTAAGGGCCGCTGCCGGGTTGGCACGAGCAGCCTTGTAGGCGGGAAAGGCCGCGGCAAGCACTGCCAGCGCGCCAGCAAGCAGGCCGTAGCCAAGCATGGCGGTCGGGGAAAAGGCCGGGTAGGCGGCGGCTTCGATCTGCATGGCGGCCAGAACCTTGCCCCCGGCCAGATACCCGGCCGCATAGCCCAAGGTTCCCGCCAGAAAGCCGATGACCAGAGCCTCGGCGGCAAAAATAAAAAAAACCGCCTGCCGCGAAAAGCCCACGGCGCGCAGCAAGCCGATTTCTTTACGCCGCTCGTTGACAGACACAAGCATGGACATGACCACCATAACGCAGGCGGAAAAAAGAATGACCACCGTGACCACAAGGGCCATGTTCTGCGCAAAAGAGATGGAGTACATGCGCTGGGCCACCACCTGGCGCAGGGCCCGTATGTCCTGTCCGGGCAGGGCGGTTTCCAGCTCGCTCACAATATCTTCAATGGGGCAGCCTGAGCAGAGCGCCGCCACCTCGATAAAGCTGGCGGCATCGGGCGCGTGGAAGAGCTGTTGTGCCATGCCGATGGGCGCAAAAAGCACGCTATCATCATCGCTGCCTGTGGGCTGGAGCACCCCCTCAACCAGAAATGCTTCGCCGTTAAGCAGCACAGCTTGCCCAGGGGCAAGGTTGAGGCGCTGGGCAAGAGACGCTCCGGCCAAAAGACGGTGTTCATTGGAAATTTTTTTGTTTGTTTCTGCGGGGGCCCAACTGGCTGTGAGCGGGCTGCTTGCGGCGTGTTCGTCGTGGGTGGGCATGGCCTGCCCGGCAGGGGATATGCCCGGCGGCACGGTTTGGGCTCCAGCCCCATCCCGTCGAGCTTGGGCGGCCTCAGTGGCCGGGTCTTGGCCCTGAGCGACATGCATGGCCTGATTTCCCTCCAGGGGTGCCGTTGCAGACATGGTTTGCATGGCCTGCATGGCGTGTGCAGGTTGTGCGCCTGTGGCAGGAGGGGGGGGAGTGGCCGTGCCGGTAGTGGCGGCAGTGGCGGTAGTGGCCGCGGTCGTCGTGGGTGTGGTGGCAGTGGTGTTTGTCGTCGTGGGTGTCGTGGGTGTTGTGGATGTCGTGGGTGTCGTGGGTGTGGTGGCGGAATTCGTCGTGGCCGTGGCCTTAGTAGTGGCGGCGTGGCGGGCGTGTTCTTGCTCCATGCGCATCATGAGCGAGTCTTGGGCGTGCATGCCCTCAACGCCGGGGATGGCCCCTTGCACGCGCCAGAACTGCTTGAGATCAAGCTCGCTGGTAAAATCCACGCCCACAAGCGGCACAAGAGCGGCCGGGTCTTGGGCCTGTGAGGCAAATGAGGCCAGCCCGGCGAGTTTGGGGGCCACCACGGATATCCTGTCCTTGAGAGGAATGGCCGCAATGGCGCGCAGCGTCTCCGCCAGGGGGATATGGCCGCTGTCTACCAGCGCGTTGCCCAGCGGAATGCCGCCGTAGGATATTTGCAGGCTTTCACGCTTGGGCGTGATGGCAATATTGGCCCCAAAGGCGCTGAGTTTTTTTTCAAAGCCTTCAGCCACAGAAGAAGAAACATTGTTCAGCGCCGTAATGGCCGCCACGCCAAGCAGAAAAACCGACAGCAGGGCGGCGGAGCGTCCCCATTTCTGCCGCAAGCAGCGCAGGGGTATGGTTATAATGTTCATAGGCTAGAGGCCCCTGAAAAACCTGGCGCCGTCCATCAATTCCGCGGCGGGAATAACAACCTCATCCCCCGAAACCGTAAAGTTTACAGGGTGGGGGTTGCAGCCACCCTTGCGCAGGCCGATACGCTCGACAGGAAAGACCATGCCGCATTGCTGGCAGGTCATGGCATTGTCTGTCTGCTTATAGCCCTTGCCCGCCTGCCAGCAGGAGTCACAAGCGTCCAGGGCCAGCCGCACCCTGCCAGCCGCGTCACGCAGGGTAAAGAAAATTACATCGGTTCCGTCCACGCGGACTTTGTAAAAGGAGGCTTTTCCGCTGACTTTGGCCAGGGGCAGGCTCACAGATTCGTCTTTGATTTCCAGCATGGTTTCACGGTTGAAAAGACCGCTCAGAGGGCCGGCCTTGGCCGGCACAGCCAAAAGCGCGCAGAAGGCAGCAAGAAGGCAGATGCCAAAGGCAAGATAGAGGGCCGGTATGGGACTACTGGCGGGCAAGGCGGTTGCACCAGCAGCGACGTTTTGGGCATGTCGGGCGCGTGGGGGCGTGGGGCGTGCTGAGTGGTTTTGGAACATGTATCCTCCAAGTGGCCGCGAGGGCGGTTACATACTTTTTTAGTATGAGAACATATTTCAATAAGATTTGCCAGCCTTTTTCGTTGTTGCGGGGATGCGCCTGTGCGGCGGGGGAAGAAGAAGGGCTTGTCCTTTGGGATGAGACTTTTGTTGCCCTGCGGGCACGGGGCTTTTTCCTTGTTTGTTATTTGGGCCGCCTGCGCGGCGGGCGGCGAGGGGGCCTGTTAGGGGCTGCCGCCCCTCCGAGGCCCCTCTGCACTCCCCCCGGACGACCCCGCTGGGCTTTCCATATCCCACCAAGCCTCAAGGCCCCATCAGCACTCGCCTGGGTCATCCTCTTGGGCTTTCCCATTACCGACATTTCGCGAGGGCTGCGCGTCTTTTGCTGCGGGAGCTTCCCTCGCTTGGCTCGGGTGATCTCCCTGCGCGCCGCGCAATGCCATCGTTTGCTTTAGCCTTGCATGAAAAATTGAGACCGCCGGAATACCACAAATAGCCACCCATGCGGGGCAATGCCATCCACGAGTTGAGCTTTGATCGGTAAGATACCCAGACCGATCATCATCAGGCTATTGGGCGCAAGGCCACCCATCGTTCCGTTTGATACGAAAAAATTCAGGCCGCCGGAATACCACAAATAGCCACCCATGCGGGGCAATGCCATCCACGAGTTGAGCTTTGATCGGTAAGATACCCAGACCGATCATCATCAGGCTATTGGGCGCAAGGCCACCCATCGTTCCGTTTGATACGAAAAAATTCAGGCCGCCGGAATACCACAAATAGCCACCCATGCGGGGCAATGCCATCCACGAGTTGAGTTTTAATCGGCGGCTGTGCAGCTCAGCGGTCTCCCCAGTACTTTTGGGCAAGGAAAAAGCAAGCCATGGGTAATGTTACCCCAAGCAGGCAGACGGCCCAGAGCCTTTATGCAAGGAAAAAGCAAGCCATGGTGCAATGCCCTTCCATCAGGCAGACGGCCCAGAGCCTTTATGCAAGGAGAAAGCGAACGATGGTGTAATGCCACCGCAAGCAGGGGACGGCTCAGAGCTTTTGGGCAAGGAGAGAGTAAACGATGGTATTG
>CAZFCC010000030.1:0-10246 GCA_964517635.1 uncultured Desulfovibrio sp.
AAAAGCCCCCGTGCCCGCAGGGCACAAAAATCTTCTCCCAAAGGACAGGCCCTTTTCCTGCCGCCCGCCGCGCAGGCGTATCCTCGCCGTGCAGGCGTCTACCCCCGCCGCGTAGGCGGCCCAAGTAAAGAACAAAGCAAAAGCCCCCGTGCCCGCAGGGCACAAAAATCTTCTCCCAAAGGACAGGCCCTTTCCCCGCCGCCCGCCGTGCAGGCGGCCTACCCCGCCGCGCGGCGGCCCTCATTGCGTGACGGGGCCTCCTGTGTCACAAAAGAATAGGCGGTTTTGCGCGCCATTGGCAAACCGCACATCTTTTTCGCGGGGGGCGTCATGTTGAGCGTTTTTGATCTGTTCAAAATCGGCATCGGGCCGTCCAGTTCGCACACTGTGGGGCCCATGGTGGCGGGCAAGGCCTTTGCGGGTGAACTTGCTGTATTGGGGCTGCTGCCCCTGGTCGGGCGCGTCAGCGTTGAGCTTTTCGGTTCTCTGGCTCTAACGGGCGAAGGACACGGAACCATCGGGGCCATTCTTGGCGGGCTTGAGGGCGAGGAAGCGGCTACGGTAGACACGGCCCAGCTGGCTCGGCGCACAATAGAGCTGCAAAATAATGCGGACTTGATTCTTATTTGTGCGCAGCGCATTCCCTTTATCTATGAACGCGACATGCTGTTGCACAAGGGGCTGTTTTTGCCCCGGCATTCCAACAGCATGAAGCTTGTGGCCTACGCCCCTGACGGTACGGAAATATATTCGCTCGTTTACTATTCCATTGGCGGCGGTTTTATCCGCACAGATGCGGATTTTGCAAGCGGGTCGGAAGAATATCCCGCGCCGCCCTATGTGTATGAAAATGCCGAAGAGCTGTTTGCCCATTGCGAACGGGAAGACAAGACCGTGGCTCAGATTGTCATGGTCAATGAAAGTTTTTGGCGTTCAGAGGCTGAAGTGCGCCGTCGCGCCAAGGCCGTCATGGACGCCATGCGCGATTCTGTAGAGCGCGGCTGTTGCACTGACGGCATCTTGCCCGGCGGCTATAATGTGCGCCGCCGCGCGCCCAATCTGCTGCGCAAGGTCAGCGCCCTTCAGGCCCAGGGGCGGCGCGATTTGAGCCTGTGGCCGACGCTATACGCTTTTGCCGTTGCCGAAGAAAACGCCTCCGGCGGGCGGGTGGTCACGGCCCCGACCAACGGGGCTGCTGGTGTTGTGCCTGCGGTGCTGACCTACTATCAAAACTTTTATCCCCATGCCACGGAAGACGGCGCACTGGATTTCCTGCTTACAGCCGGGGCCATCGGCCTTTTTTACAAGCTCAATGCTTCCATTTCCGGGGCGGAAGTGGGCTGCCAGGGCGAAGTGGGCGTGGCGTGTTCTATGGCTGCCGGGGCCTATTGCGCCGTAACTGGCGGCAGCGTGAAGCAGGTGGAAGTGGCGGCGGAGATAGGCATGGAACATAACCTGGGCCTGACCTGCGACCCTGTGGGCGGCCTTGTGCAGATTCCCTGCATCGAGCGCAACGGGGTAGCTGCGGAACGCGCGGTCAATTGCGCCCAGCTTTCACGGCTGGAAGACGGCCGCCAGCGTGTTATTTCTCTGGATGCCATCATTGAGGTCATGTACCGCACGGGTCTTGATTTGCAGTCCCGCTACAAGGAAACCTCGCTGGGCGGTCTGGCTCAGGCTGTGGCCGAGGGGCTTGAACGAAAAAGGCAGGCTGGCGCGGGGCCGTTTGATAAGAAAAAAGCAGAGAGCGAGTGAAAAAGAGCGTTTGAGCGAATAGCAGAGAGTGCTTGAAGCGCAAGTACAGCCGCAGCCGCACGCTGTGCAGCCCTTGAGACAATATTATGCAGAGAGGTGCTGCTTTCTGGCCTCTTTCACTCTCACCTCAGACCGGGATGATTTCTGTGACAGACTGAAACAGGAATACAGGTTTTGGGGGTGGGGGTGTGGAGGAGGAGACCCTTTTGCAAAAGGGTTCCTCCCCCACAAAGCATTTCAAACGCTCCCAGCATTACAATCTAGAGCAGGTTAACTTTGAAAATATACTTTTTCAAAGTTGCAATGCTCTAGCTCGGTTCTATGCTTTCCACACCGTCCATATAGGGAACGAGCACCTTGGGCAGCAGCACACTGCCGTCGTTTTGCTGTCCGTTTTCCAGAATGGCCGCCATGGTGCGCCCTGTGGGCAGGCCGGAGCCATTGAGCGTATGTGCAAAGGCCGTTTTGCCGCCCTTGGGCTTAAAGCGGATGTCTGCGCGGCGGGCTTGAAAGTCTGTGCAGTTGGAGCAGGACGATATTTCGCGATAGGTTTTCTGGGCGGGCAGCCACACTTCCACATCATAGGTCTTGGCAGAGCCAAAGCCCATATCGCCGGTGCAAAGGGTGATGACGCGGTGGGGCAGTTCCAGCAGTTCCAGCAGGTTGCAGGCGTGACCTCGCATAAGTTCCAGCTGGTTGAAGCTGTCTTCGGGGTGCGCAAAGCGCACCATTTCCACCTTGGTGAACTGGTGCTGGCGAATGATGCCCCGCGTGTCTTTGCCCGCGCTTCCCGCTTCGGAACGGAAGCAGGGCGTGGCTGCACAATAGGCGCGCGGCAGGTCGGATTCATCAAGCACTTCACCAGCATGCAGGTTGGTGAGCGGCACTTCCGCAGTGGGAATAAGGAAATAGTCCCACTCGGCCAGCTTGAAAAGATCTTCCTCAAATTTGGGCAACTGGCCCGTGCCAGTCATTGAGACGCGGTTGACCATATAGGGAGGGCTGACCTCAATGTAGCCGTTGTAGCGAGTGTGCCTGTCGAGAAAAAAGTTTACCAGGGCGCGTTCAAGGCGCGCGGCCCAGCCCATGGAGACGACAAAGCGGCTGCCCGTAAGGCGCGCGGCGCGTTCAAAGTCCAGCCCGCCAAGGGCCGTGCCGATGTCGTCATGGGGGCGCGGCTCAAAGTCAAGCTGCCGCGGCTCGCCCCAGCGGCTTACTTCGATATTGTCGTTTTCGTTGGCGCCAACGGGCACAGTGCTGTCGGGGATATTGGGCATGCTCATGAGCCAGCTTTCCACATCCGCCTTGACCTGTGCCGTTTCGACGTCCAGTTCTTTGATGCGGTCTGACAGGGAAGACAGCTCGGCGAGCAGGGGCGCGGCGTCCTGGCCGGAGCGCTTGAGCGCGGCCACCTGGCCAGAGGCCTCGTTGCGCTTGCTTTTAAGGCCTTCCACTTCCGTAAGCAGGGTGCGGCGGCGGCCGTCCAGTTCAAGAAAAGCATCCACGCTGATGCCCGAATGCCGGTCGGCCAGGGCCTTGGCTAAAACTTCGGGCTGCCTTTGCACCAGTTTGAGATCAATCATGACCGCTCCTGAAAAATTGGCGCTGTATCGCGCCGGATTCGCGGTAAAAATTGCGGCACAAGGCTGTAATGGCATGCATGAGGCCCGGCCAGCGGTAGAAAAAAGTGCTTTTTGCGCGAGGGCGCGCTCTTGCGCGCCGGGCCGGAACAAAAAAGCGAATTTATCTTTGCTGTATGCATCGCAAAATTTTTGCGAATAAAGGCAAAAGCCTTAAGGGCCGGAAGGTGCGAATGCCGGTACAGCACAGGGCCGCCCGCAACAATATTATTCCTTTAGCATGGGGGTGCGCCGCCTTGCAAGGCTGGCTTTTTCCGTATATAGCTCACGGGAATACTCTTGAGAATCTCTATAAAACGCGAGGCTGTCATGAAACCTGTGCGCAATGTCTTATATCTTGTTTTGCTGGCCTTTCTGGTGAGCGCCTGTGGCCCGGCCAACAATGTGCGGTTGATGCCGCCGCCCTTTCTAGAGGGTGCTGTGCTGCCTGGCCCCAAGTCGCCCAGGGTGACGGTGGTGGCCTTTGAGGACAAAAGGCAGGATCAGACTGTTATCGGTTCGCGCCGCGACAACAGCGCCTTTGTTACCAGCGACAGCGTCACTCAGTGGATAAGCAAGGCCCTGGCTGATGAACTGGCCCGCAACGGCCTGCAGGTTTCGTATGCCGACAGCGTCAATCAGGCGCGGGCGGGCAACCCCGATTATCTTGTGACCGGCGATGTAGATCAGGTTTGGCTCAAGGAAAATTCCGCCACAGACCTTGCCACCAACATACGCGTGAATTACGCTCTGGCCAACAGGCAGGGGCGTGTTTACAGCGAAACGCTCAATGCCTCACAATCGCGCACGGTCATGCCCCTGGGGGCTACGGCCGACAACCTCATGCTGGATACCTTGCGTGAACTTATCAAGCCCATGGCGCAAAAGATTGTTCAGGCTGTCGAGGCCAAGAAGTAAGCCCTTGCAGGCCTTGCATCTTTTGTTTTTTTGCGCAGCTGGCATGCTGGCTGTGCCGGAAATTTGTGTGCTACCGCCGGCCCTTGTGGCCGGCGGTCTTGTCTTGGCGCGCCCGGCAAAGGCCGAAGATGCCGCAGCCTCGTCTACCCGTGCCGGGGCATCAGAGGGCAGGGGCGCAACTGCGCCTGTTGCGGGGCCTGCGGCGGGGTCTGTTGTGGAGTCTGCAGCGGAACGTAATGCGGGGTCTGTCGTCGGGCCTGTTACCGGAGAGAATTCGGTGGATGACGGGGCGCTGGCTGCGCCGCTGGTTCTTGTCAGCCCCATTGTGCGTAGCGAAGCCGTTGCACTGCGGCCTGCCCTCAGCCATGAGGCGGGCCTGGTGCTGGCTGGAGCGCGCGCCCGGCTGCAGGCCTTGCGCGACGCCGCAGAAGCGCTGCCCAACCGGCGCCACATCCGCATGGGCGCGGTCAATGCCGAAGAGCGTCTGGCGCTGGCCGCCCATCTTTATGAGGCCGCTGACAGGCATAAACCCGCGGACACGGCGCGCCCAGCCGACAAGGCCTTTGCCAGGGCGGAAGTGATCCTTGAGGCCCGCCCGGCGGCGGCCGCCAGTATGTCACAAATTTTGCGCAGCTTTGACCTGATGCAGATGTGCCTGCAATTGTTGCGGGAGAGCACGGCCCTTTTGCAGCTTATGAATAGCCGCCATGTGCCGGGCGCGGCTCTGGAAGCGGCCCCTCCCAATGGGACAGCCGCGCCGAACTTTGGCCGCAGCGTTTTCCGCGCGCCCGTGAACCTGCCCCATGAAGAAATCCACGAAGAGCAGCGGGGCAACGCGCGCAAAAACTCCCTGGACGAGCTCTTTTCAGGCCGGGCCGGTACGGGCATGGGGCCGCGCCGCCCGCCGCCCGCCGCAGCTATATCCCCGGCCACTGACGCATCCCCGGCTCAGCCTGATGGGCAGGCCCCAGCCCCAGTTTTGGCTCCTGCGCCGAGTGCTTCGCCTGCTTCAGGCGCGCCGCCTGCTTCAGGCGCTTCGGCTGCTTCAGGCGATCCGCCTGCGCCAGGCCCAGCGGGCCCTGGGCAAACGCTGCACGGAAGCGCCACTTCCGCCAATGACGCACCACAATTCGCTTTGCACGTGCCAGCGCCTCCCCCGGCTCTGTCGGATTCGGTGTGGACGCAGGATCACTGGAACTTGGCCACCCGCCGCCTGCAGGCCCTGTTTGACGTGCAGGCCATGCTGGCAAGTGCCGATTCCGACGGCTGGCTTGTGCGCGCGAGAGATCTGCCGCAATTGGAGCAGACGGCGCGTCTTGTGCCAGACAGTCCCTCTGTGTGGCTTTTGCTGGCCGAAGCGCAATTGCGCCACGATCTGCCCCTGCAAAGTGTGGCTTCGTGCGATGCGGCTCTTGATCTGGATTCCGGGTTGAGCCGCGCGCGCTACATCCGGGCTCTTGGGCATCTGCGTCTGCAGCAGTTGGCTCTTGCCGAGGCTGACCTGACAGTTTCTCTGGCCCGGCGGCAGGGCCTTGAGCCGCAGGGCGAAGACAGGGCGCGGCGCTTGCGCGTCCGGGGGGCGGTGCGCATGCAGCGGCACGATACGGCGGGCATGTGTGAGGATTTTGGCGCGGCCTGCGCTCTTGGTGATTGCGAGGGGCTCATGCAGGTGCGCGCGCAAGGCCAATGTTTGCCCGCTGCCATTGCGGAGCCGCAGGAAATCCCGCCGCCAGCGTCCGGGGGAGATTCGCCCGCAGCGGATCAGGACGTGTGGTCTGTGCCGCAGAAGACAGAAACGCCGCTGCCTGGTGGCAAGGAAAAAAGGAAGTGACAACGTGAGCCGCGACCCTCTGCTCAAGGTCTACGGGCATATCTACCCTGTGCGCCGAGAATTTTATGATGCGCTGGCCAGCGCCTGCTCAGACGCCCTGCCCGACGAAACGGATATTCCGGTCATTGAAATGGACGGAGATATGGCGCGCATATCCTTTGAGGGCGCGTATTTTCCTGTGGAAGAAACACTGGAGGCGCTGGCGCAGGGCTTGTTGCCGGAACACAAGGGCAAGCTGGATGTGCTGGATATGGAGGGCTGGCGCCTGACGCGGCATGTTTTTGAGGCAGGCCAGATCAAAAGCAGCAGCGCTTCACTGAACCATGTGCTGGATCACTCCGGCCATTAAAGCGTGTCGTTGCGAGCGCCTTTCCTGCCATCTCTGCGTCGAACTTTTTCTTTTATTCCGCTTGCAATTTGTGACAGGAGCTAGCCTGATCCGGGGCCGCGCCGTCTTCCACCGGCGGATTGCTGCGCTCAAAAAGCGCCATATATTCCTGATTGCCCTTGGGGCCCTTGATGGCAGCAGGCAGCACCCCGCGACAGCTCAAGCCCAGGTTGGCCCGGCTGAATGCAAGTATCTTGTCCACGGCCCTCTGGCGGGCCTCTTCATCCCGCACCACACCCTTGACGGTTTCGCCCGCCCCCAGTTCAAATTGCGGCTTGATAAGCGTGGCCACAAGGCCGCCAGCTTTGAGCCATGTCATGCAGCCTGGAAGAACAAGTGTAAGGGATATAAAGGAAACATCGGCAACAACCATGTCCACCGGCTCGGGGATAAGCCCGGCATCGGCATGGCGCAGGTTGACACCCTCAAGATTGATAACGCGGGCATCGGCCCGCAGCTTTTCGTGCAGCTGATTGCGCCCCACGTCCACAGCGTATACGCGGGCCGCGCCCCGTTGCAGCAGGCAATCCGTAAAGCCGCCAGTGGAGGCTCCGGCGTCCAGGCATACAAGGCCGGTCACGTCCAGTTTGAAATGGTCGAGAATGGTCAGCAGCTTATACGCCCCACGGCTCACGTAGGGCTCTGGCTCCAGCAGGGCAAAGGCCGTGTCTGACGGATACGGATGCCCCGGCTTGGGAACAAGCAGGGGCGGTGCGCCGGGAACACCGGCAGCAAGGGCAACCTTGCCCGCCATAATAAGGCGGCGGGCCTGTTCGCGGCTGTCCGCCAGGCCCTGTTCAAAAACAAGCTGATCTGCGCGTTGACGTGGGTTTTTTGCCATGCGGGCTTTATAGCGCCGAAGGCGGCGGCTGGCAATGTGTTATGCCCTGTGCATCGAGCCGCCTTGGTTGACGGCGTGGAAGGGGTCGCTGCCGGGCAAGTTGCAGAAACGGCTTTTCCTTTGCGCTTTCCCCTTGCCAAAGGTTGAAGGAAGCGCTATATAGCTTGCCCTTGCGCGATATATTTTCGCGCCAGAGGAAAAACGCGCGGGCGTCTGGCGGTGATTTTGCCGGATTATGCCGCGTTCCACGAGGTAGCTGTCATGAAAAAAGATATCCATCCCAAAGTGTTCAACGCCACCATCTCTTGCGCCTGCGGCAACGAAGAAAAAGTGCTCTCCACCAAGGGTGAGCAGGTAAGCGTTGAAGTGTGCTCCGCTTGCCATCCGTTCTTCACCGGCAAGCAGCGCTTCCTTGACACGGCTGGTCGTATCGATCGCTTCCGTAAAAAGTACGCCAAGTTTGATCAGAAGTAGTCGCGGGCGGCAGATCATGCCGCACATGGATGACGCACGGCAGGGAGCGCCACGCAAGGCCACAGGGGGAAGACCCCGGTGGGCCACGATGGCGCTTTGTGCTTTGACGTCGGCCTGCCCCACAGTGGGCGGACAGGCCGTCATGGAAGGCGTGATGATGCGCAACGGTGATACCTATGGTCTTGCTGTGCGCCAAGCGGACGGGAGCATTCTCGCCCGTCGTCTGCCGTGGTTTTCGCTGCTCTGCCGGCCCTGGCTGAAAAAGCCCTTTTTGCGGGGTTTTCCCATTCTGCTTGAAACGTTGGTCAACGGCATCAAGGCGCTCAACCGCTCTGTGGAAGCCGTAGCCCAAGGGCAGGAAGAGGAAATCTCGGGCTGGCATCTGGTGTTGACCATGGTGGCGGCTCTGCTTATGGCCATCGGCCTTTTTGTGGTTGTGCCGCACCTGATGTCTCTGCTTATGCTGTGGCTGCGTTTGGGCGGCGATGTGGAAGGCCTGAGCTTTCACCTCTGGGACGGCTTTTTCAAGTGCTGCATTTTTATGGCCTATATCAAGGCTATCTCGTATGTGCCCGATATTCGCCGCGTTTTTCAGTACCACGGGGCCGAACATAAAACCATACACGCCTTCGAGTCCGGGGGCGAGGTTGACGTGGCAAGCGCCGCTCGTATGAGCCGTTTGCATCCGCGCTGCGGCACGACATTTCTGCTTTTCGTTATCTGCATTTCCATTGTGCTGCACGCAGTGCTCGTGCCCATGTTGCTGGCCCTGTATTCGCCACAGAGCGCCGTGGCCAAGCACACATTGACCATATTTTTCAAGTTGCTGCTTATGGCGCCCATCAGCGCCCTGGCGTATGAACTTATCCGCTACGCCGCGCGCCTGTCTGATGGCCTTCTGGCCCAGGTGCTGCGCGCGCCTGGCCTGGCCCTGCAAAAGCTGACCACATACGAGCCGGACGAGGGTCAGCTTGAGGTGGCGGTGGTGGCTTTGCGCGAGGCGCTGGGGCCTGACGCCGGGGAAAGGGTACACACCGTGCCCTACACCAGACAATAGGTTTTTCCGTCGCAAGGCCGCGTATGGGGCGGCTGTTTATGACAGACCGCCGCATGGCTGCCGTCTGTGCGGGCCGCGCTGTCGGTTCCGCGCCGAATATATTGAAAGTATGACATTCTAGCGAAAGCGTCCTGCCTGTGCGGTTGGGGCGGTTCGCCGCCGCATGAATTGTTTTTGCCCACTGCCAGTCGGAGACTTTTATGTTCGCCAAATTGGAAGGCCTGGAAAAGAAATATCTTGAGCTTGAAGAAGCCCTTGCTCAACCTGATGTTTTTAGCGATCAGGATCAGTACCGCAAGTTGACCAAAGCCCACGCTGATCTCAGCGACGTGGTTGAGCTTTTTCGCCGTCATCGCGCGCTGAGCGAAGAACTGGCTGAAAACAAGCTGCTGCTGCATGATGAAGATCCCGAAATCCGCGCCATGGCGCAGGAAGAGGTTCACCGGGGCGAGAACGCATTGCCCGATCTTGAGCATGAGCTCAAGGTCATGCTGCTGCCCAGCGACCCCCTGGACGAAAAAAATACCATTCTTGAAATCCGTGCGGGTACGGGCGGCGAAGAAGCGGCCCTGTTCGCGGCGGATCTTTTCCGCATGTATACGCGCTATGCCGAGCTGAAAAACTGGAAGGTGGAGATCATGAGTGAATCCCCTTCTGAAAACGGCGGCTATAAGGAAGTTATCTGCCTTATCGCTGGCGACCGCGTTTACAGCCACCTCAAGTTCGAGGCAGGAACCCACCGCGTGCAGCGCGTGCCCGCCACCGAGGCGCAAGGCCGCATTCACACCTCGGCCGCCACCGTGGCCGTTATGCCCGAAGCTGAAGAGGTCGACGTTGAAATCCGCCCCGAAGACCTGCGCATAGATATTTACCGGGCTTCGGGCGCGGGCGGCCAGCACGTCAACAAGACGGAATCGGCCGTGCGCATCACCCATATTCCCACCAATACCGTGGTTACCTGCCAGGATGAGCGCTCGCAGCACAAGAACAAGGCCCGCGCCATGAAAGTGCTTGCTTCGCGCATTCTGGCCGCCGAACGCGAACGGCAGAACTCGGAACTTTCCGCAGACCGCAAGGCGCAGGTTGGCTCTGGCGACCGCTCGGAGCGCATCCGCACCTACAACTTCCCCCAGGGCCGCTGCACAGACCATCGTATCAACCTCACCCTGTACTCTCTGGACAGGATTATGGAAGGCGAAATTGATTCGCTGGTTGAGTCGCTGGGCACAGCCGCTCAGGCCGAGGCGCTCAAGGCCCAGGCTTCTGACTAGGCGGCTCAAGCTGGAATGAAATGTTTTGATGAAATGTTTTGGGAAAAGACTTTGTGGGGGAGGAATTTTTAGAACAATTTGGCATTGAAATG
>CAZFCC010000030.1:10256-31972 GCA_964517635.1 uncultured Desulfovibrio sp.
CCCCCACGCCCCCACCCCCTAAAACTTTTACTCCAGCCTCACCCGGACACAGGAATTTTCTTGAACAGAGGGGGGGAGGCGAGGCAGAAGCAGCGCCTCACAGGCATGATACTGTTTCAGAACAGACTCGATTTGAAAATATACGTTTTGAAAACTAGAGCATTTCAACTTTGAAAAAGTTTACATGCTCTAACGGTCAATCATTCCAAAACCCCCGTCGCTGGTCAGTCCAGAGACAGGGGCTTTTTTTATTGCCGAAATATGTTGCCGAAATGTGTTGTCGAAATGTGTTGTCGAAATGTGTTGTCGTGATGTCTTGCAGGGGGGGGGCTGGTGCAGCCTCTTGGGCAAAGGCCTTTTTTACTCCGGTCACGCACACGCAGTAGGCTTCTTCTGCAAAAGCGCTCTCTTTTCTGTTCTTGGTCAACAGCATTCAGCGCTAGTTCGGCCAGTTGTCATGTGTTTTTGCGGTGGTTTTATGCCCGTAAGGCTCAGTGGATCAAGGCATCCCCGAACAAGAGTTTTAGGGGGTGGGGGTGTGGGGGAGGGGCCCTTTTGCAAAAGGGCCCCTCCCCCACAAAGTGTTTTCAACACTAAAGTGTTTTCAGCTGTCGCGGCTCTAGGCCCGCAATGTTTCGATAAGTTTTTCCAGGGCTCTGGTCTGTTCCAGCAGGGCCTGAATGCCTTCGGTGGACTGCGCCATGCTGTTGACCGTCTGCACGGCAAGGAGGTTCACGTCCTCAATGCTCCTGTTGATTTCTTCACTGGTGGCGGATTGTTCCGCCGAGGCCGTGGCAATGGAGCTGATCTGATCTCTGGTTCTGTCCGACAGGTCTACAATGGCCTGCAGGGCGCTGCGCGAGGCTTTGGCAAGTTGGGTAACGGCCATCATGCCGGACACGGTGGCGTCTACTGTGCCAGAGTTTTTCTTGGTTTCTTCCTGAATGCCGGAAAGTACGGTGGCCACTTCCTTGGTGGCATCCATAGTTTTTTCCGCCAGCTTGCGCACTTCGTCAGCCACGACGGCAAAGCCGCGTCCGGCGTCGCCAGCCCGGGCAGCTTCAATGGCCGCGTTGAGCGCCAGCAGGTTGGTCTGATCCGCAATGTCGGAAATGACCGTGAGCACCTTGTCTATATCCTGCATGCGCGCGCCCAGGCGGCTCATGGCTGTTTTGAGCTCGCTGGTATCGTCCTGCACCTTGCTTATATGGTGCTCCACGTCCATAACCTGGGTAGCGCCATTTTGTGCTTCTTCTCTGGCGCTGCTGGCGATCTGTTCGGCATCGGAGCTGTTTCTGGCGACTTCGAGCACCGTGGCGTTCATTTCTTCCATGGCGGCAGCCGCGGATGTGAGGCGGTCGGACTGCTGATGGGCGTCTTTGTCAGCCTGGAGCAGGTGGACGGAAATTTCCTGAGAAACGGAAGACAGCACTGCCACTGTTTCGCCGATGCGGTCGGCAGCCATGACCATGCCATCCCGGCGGGCCTGCTCGGCCTGCTTGCGGGCTTCTACGGATTCGGCTGTGGCCTGTCGGGCTTTTTCAGCCTCTTCGTGAGCCGAGGCCGTGGCTGCATCGGCCGAGACGATCATGTTTTTGATAGAAGCCAGCATGGTGTTGAGCGCCTTGGTCAGGGCGGCGAACTCGTCGTTTCTGACCATGACCAGCTCGGCGTGCAGGTCGCCCCCCGCCACCCGCTGGGCAAAGTCCACGGTGCGCCTCAGGGGAACAGTGATGTCCAGCATGATGCGCCATGCCAGCAGAAGGGTAGTCAGCAGTATGGCGCCGGTCAGGCCCACTGTTGTGTAAAAATCCATGCGCGCCTGTTCTGCCCGGCTGGCGGCCAGGGCGCCCAGTTCGGTGCTCATGGCCGTTTCCACCACGCGCAGGCCGTCAATAAAGGCGGTGGATGCGGCGAACCATGTTTTGGAGTCGCCCTCAAGGCGGGGCGCGTCTGCGCTGTTCAGAGCCATCTGGCGGATCTGCTCCACCTTTTCCCGCAAGGGGGCAGCCTGCTGGTCAAAAACGCGGTTTATGGAGGGCTTGGCCTGCCCCAATGCCCGCGTCAGAAAGGCGTTTTGCAGGGCCACGCGCTCAAGCCAGCCCTTGTACAGAAGCTTGGTAAACGTGCCGGCCGCCAGGGCGGCGTTAAGGGTTGCGCGTTCCTGGCCGGCGAATTCCTTGGCGGCCACAAGGTCAAAATACTCCACGGCCTGCACATAGATGGGCAGGTCTTCGCTGAACTGCAAAAGCCCCCGCAGCGCGCCCTGAAGCTGATCTATGGTTCCGGAATATTCTGCAATGACATCACCGGCCGGCATGGACAGCGCGTCAATACGGGAAGACAGGGCCGCAAGGGCGTCCAGTCGGGTCAACAGCGGCGCAAAGGCTTTTTTTATCGAAGCTGCCGCTTGTCCCGAGCCTGTGGCAGCAATTCTTGTTTCCAGCACCGCGCGCGTTGCCTTGGTGTTGCCGCGCTGCAGGCGCATTTCCTGGGCAAAGGCAGCGCCTTTGCTGCTTGTAAAGCCGGCGGAAAGGCCGCGCTCTTTTTGCAGCTCGTGGATCAGGTCGCCGCCGGCGGAAGAAAGCGCCACGTTTTCCGTCACCGAGGTCATGGCGCGGTACTTGTGATACGCAGTCAGGGCATTGCTGACGGACAGAACAACCAGCGCCGCCAGTGGCAATATAAGCAAAACGATAAGTTTTGTCCGCACACGGATATTTTTGAGCATGTCTTGCCCCCAAGGCATGATTTGTTGTCCGAAGCACAGCAAAAACTGCCAGCCTGTTTGGCTGGAAAATAAGATGTATTTCTGCTTAGCTTGGAATTGTATACTTATCGGCATATTGAAAAAAAGAAAATAGGCGTGGGAGAATAAAAAATTGCAACAAGTCTGGCGCGGACAAGATATGTTTCACGAAGACGTAGTTTCCCGAGGGGGCTATGGGGGCAAGCTTCTGTAATAAAGGCGGTTTTACTGCTTAAAACAGATGAGCGTTGAGAATATACATTCTCAACGCTCAGGTTTCGCTCTTGATTGTTCTCGCAGTATTTCACTGCGTTGGCCTGCTCTAGTCGCCGACCACAAATGCCCCAGGGTAGAGAATGGAGAAGATTTCAAGCTTCTTTTGTGCCCCGAAAGAATCGGGCCATGGCCCTGCCTGCACATTCCACATATTGTTGCTGCCAAAGCGCATGCGGCTCTTGTGCCCTGCCTGGGCCAGGGTCTGCGTCAGTCGGGTGGCGTTGTCTTTATTGGCGAACGCGCCCAGCTGCACATAATAGCTTCCCGTAAAGTCGCCGTCGTCGCGCAGTTGCGGCACGCCGCCCATGCTCTGAATGCGCACTCGCCCCGTGCCGGGCCCAACAATATTAAGGCGCGTTGCCGCAGCGCGCGAGAGGTCGATGACGCGATCGCCCACAAAGGGGCCGCGGTCGTTAACGCGCACAATGATGCTGCGCCCGTTGCCCATATGGGTCACGCGCACTTTTGTTCCCAGGGGCAGCAGCTTATGGGCGGCTGTCATGGCATATTGGTTGTACCGCTCGCCATTGGCCGTTTTTTTGCCGTGAAAGCCTGGCCCGTACCACGAAGCCACGCCCACTTCCTGAAAGCCGTGGGCAGACTTGAGGGGATAGTAGGTCTTGCCGCGCACGGTATAGGGCTTGGTTCCGGTAACGCCGCCCTTGCGCCAGGAGCCCCCGCCGCGTGAGCCGCAGCCGGAGAAAAGCAGGGCGCAGAGAGCAAGGACGAGGCAGTTCCGCAGAGCGCGGAGGGCCGGGGTCATGCTTTGAGATTCTCCACTGGAGCAAGGTAGGGCAGGCAGGGAAAGGCGGCGCTTTTGCCGCAGCTGGCGCAGATGCCAGAGGCATTTTCGTTGAGCAGGTGGCGCAGCATGTTTAGCCCGCTCTCGCACAAAAGGCCCCGTTTATGAGCGTCTTCAAGCAGGGCTGTGGCGGGTTCGCGGCGGCCTGCTTCCAGAAAATTGCGGGCGGCCAAGAGGTAGAGGTCTTCTTTGTCCGGGCCGTACAAGGCGTCAAGCAGGATCTCGTAGCTTGAGCCAAAGGCCTGAGCGGCCATATGCTCTTCGCTGGCAAGCCAGCGGGCCAGGTGGGTATTGTGTTTTTCGACCACAAGATACTGGGCAAGCAGCCGCAGGCCGTGGGAAAGCACATGGCTTATGCGTGAAAGTTCGCGTGAGGAGCTTTCTGCGGTTTGTCCGCCAAGGCCGCGCAAAGGATTGTACATTTCGGCCGTTACCGCATCGTGGCGCGATATCTGTATGAGGCGGTTGGCATAGTGCTGGTTTTGAAAGGCGTCTTCTTTCAGCTTGACGCATTCATGAAAGGCATAGCCAATGCACCAGTCAACAAGAGCCTCAAGGGCGGTTATGCCTTCGGTGTCGCCGGGGAGAATGTTTTGGGCATGGCGGCGCAGGCTTTCGATCTGTTCTGTTTCGGCCTTGGCGGCCTGCATTGTCTGGCAGCGGCTTGAGCCCGCGGCTGCAGGGGCCCCGGCCGGGGCGGCGCTGGCGGGCGTTGGGGCTGGCGTGTCCACAGGGGCAACGTCGCCGTTGGATGAGCCGTTGCGAAAGAGCAGGTGTGCCGTGTCTTTCAGGCGCCAGAACACACCCTTGCGCATGGCTTCGCCCAAGAGGTCGCGCAGGGCCGTGTACGACACGGCCCCGTCCAGATCAAAACGGCGGCGCTGGGCAGAAAGCGCGTGATAGACCGTGCAATAGTCGCGCACAAGGTCGCGCACAAGAAAATCGCGGTTCGCCAGCAGCCAGCGCCCTTTCACGCTTCGTCCTCCTTGAGGAGGGCCCTGGCCACTGCCAGGTCATACAATCTGAGGGGGTCAGCTTCGGCGTTGCGCTCCTGCTGGTAAAGCTGGGCGGCATCCTGCACCACGTTCATGCTGAGCCAGGGGTGGCGATCCCACACTTCGGGCATGTCGGAGCGCCAGAGGCGAAATTCCACTTCGCCGTGTTCGCCGCGCCGCACATAGACGCGGGAAAGGCTGTTGCCCGCCTGAGGGTGGTAGTACAAACCAAGTTCGTCTTTCATGATGGGCTTATTCCTTGAAAATAGGGCCGGAAAACCGGCTGCTGTTTGATACTATGCGGGGCACTGTACGCTGAAAAGAGAAGATTTGCCAAGGGCGGAGGCGGGGCTTGTGTGAAAAAAAGTACATACAGCGAAAAAAAGTTGCACAATTTGCATAAAAACTGGTATTATTGGTTCATATAACGATGGGATTAACCAGGCGCGGCTCGCGCTTCAAGGCGCAAGTTCTTGTGCTCCGGGCTTTGCGTCCATAATTTGCGCATATAATCCCATCCAGGTTGTCATTGGCGCAAAATTGCGCTATGTAGTGAGTTGACCGCGTTGCGGCCTAGAGGGGCCGAGGTTTTGACTCGCTCGTCTTTCGCGATCCCTTGGGGCGCCCCGTATGCACGGGGCAGGCGCGTTGCGGCGGGAGGCAATACCCGTCGGCAGGAAACTTTTTTTGTTTCCACCCGCGCCCGGTGCGGAGTGCGCTCAGGCGCCAGCCCCCGGATCGCCGCACTTGATCGGTACATCACGCGCTGCGTGATACAAACAAACCATGTGGAGGTATGGCAATGGCGAAACATGCAACCCCCCTGTTGGACCAGCTGGAAAGCGGCCCCTGGCCGAGCTTTGTGTCCGACATCAAGCTGGAAGCAGCCTATCGGGCCGAGAATCCTAAGGGACTTGATTATCAAATCCCTGTGGACTGCCCTGAAGACCTGCTGGGTGTGCTTGAGCTTTCCTATGTTGAAAAGGAAACCCACTGGAAGCACGGCGGCATCGTGGGCGTTTTTGGTTACGGCGGCGGCGTTATCGGCCGTTACTGCGACCAGCCCGAAATGTTCCCCGGCGTGGCCCACTTCCACACCATGCGTGTGGCCCAGCCCGCTGCCAAGTACTATCACAGCAAATTCCTGCGTGATCTGTGCGACATATGGGACCTGCGCGGCTCCGGCCTGACCAACATGCACGGTTCCACTGGCGACATCGTGCTGCTTGGCACCCAGACCGCCCAGCTGGAAGAAATCTTCCACGAACTGACCCACAAAATGAACGTGGACCTTGGCGGCTCCGGTTCCAACCTGCGTACGCCTGAAGCCTGTCTCGGTCAGTCCCGCTGCGAATATGCCTGCTACAACACGCAGGACATGTGCTACCAGCTGACCATGGACTATCAGGACGAACTGCACCGCCCCGCGTTCCCCTACAAGTTTAAATTCAAGTTCGACGGCTGCCCCAACGGTTGCGTGTGCGCCATGGCGCGTTCCGACTTCGCCGTTGTCGGCACCTGGAAGGACGACATCAAAATCGACCAGGAAGCCGTGAAGGGCTACGTGGCCGGTGAATTTGCTCCCAACGCTGGCGCGCACTCCGGCCGCGACTGGGGCAAGTTTGACCTGCAGAAAGAAGTGGTGGATCGCTGCCCCTCCCAGTGCATGAAGTGGGACGGTTCCAAGCTTTCCATCAAGACCGCTGATTGCGTGCGCTGCATGCACTGCATCAACACCATGCCCCGCGCCCTGCACATCGGTGACGAGCGCGGCGCGAGCATCCTCGTGGGCGCCAAGGCTCCCGTGGTTGACGGTGCCCAGATGGGTTCGCTGCTCGTGCCCTTCGTCTCCTGTGAAGCTCCCTACGATGAAGTCAAAGAAGTCATCGAAAAGATTTGGGACTGGTGGATGGAAGAAGGCAAAAACCGCGAACGCGTGGGTGAAACCATGAAGCGTCTGTCCTTCCAGAAGCTGCTGGAAGTCACCGACACTCCTCCGGCCGCCTACCACGTCAAGGAACCCCGCTCCAACCCGTACATCTTCTTCAAGGAAGAAGAAGTTACCGGTGGTTGGGACCGTGACCTCGTCGCTTACCGCAAACGCCATCAACGCTAGTCAAAGGGGGAGAAAAACATGGCATTTATTTCTTCCGGGTACAATCCCGCAAAACCGATGGAAGGCCGTATCACTGACATCGGCCCCCACAAGTATGACGAATACTTTCCGCCGATCATCAAGAACAACTTCGGCAAGTGGCTCTATCACGAGATCCTTGAGCCCGGCGTGCTGCTGCACGTGGGCGAAAGCGGCGACAAGTGCTACACCGTCCGCGTGGGCGGAACCCGCACCATGTCCATCACGCTGATCCGTGAACTGTGCGACATCGCTGACAAGTACTGCGGCGGCTACCTCCGCTGGACTACCCGTAATAACATCGAGTTTATGACGGACAGCGAAGAAAGCATGAAGGCCCTGCGCGACGACCTGAACAGCCGCAAGTTTGACGGTGGCTCGTTCAAGTTCCCCGTGGGCGGCACCGGCGCCGGCATCAGCAACATGGTGCACACCCAGGGTTGGGTGCACTGCCACACTCCCGCCACCGACGCCTCTGGCCCGGTTAAGGCTGTGATGGACGTTGTGTTCGAGGACTTTAAGTCCATGCGTCTGCCCGCCCCCGTGCGCATTGCCCTTGCCTGCTGCATCAACATGTGCGGCGCTGTGCACTGCTCCGACATCGGCCTTGTGGGTATCCACCGCAAGCCGCCCATGATCGACCACGAGTGGACTGACCAGCTGTGCGAAATTCCCCTGGCCGTGGCGGCTTGCCCCACTGCCGCCGTGCGTCCCACCAAGGTGGAACTTGACGGCAAAAAGGTGAACTCCATCGCCATCAAGAACGAACGCTGCATGTACTGCGGTAACTGCTACACCATGTGCCCTGCGCTGCCCATCTCGGACGGCGACGGCGACGGCATTGCCATCATGGTGGGCGGCAAGGTTTCCAACCGCATCAGCATGCCCAAGTTCTCCAAGGTCGTTGTGGGTTACATCCCCAACGAACCGCCCCGCTGGCCTTCGCTGACCAAGACCGTGAAGCACATTGTTGAAGTGTACGCTGCCAATGCCAACAAGTACGAACGCCTGGGCGACTGGGCTGAGCGCATCGGCTGGGAAACCTTCTTCAAGCTGACCGGCCTTGAGTTCACCCACCACCTTATCGACGACTTCCGTGATCCGGCCTACTACACCTGGCGCCAGAGCACGCAGTTCAAGTTCTAGGACTATCTTGTTTAACCCCGGCGGCGCATCGGCGCCGCCGGGACAGGAGAATCGCCATGGCTGACGACAAAGACATTGTTGTTGACTTTCTGAACAGCAAAGCCGCCACCAAGTCCAAGTTTTACTTCAAGGACTTTACGGAACTGTTCCCCGACAGAGGGCCCCGCGACGTGAAGAAAGTCCTCACCAAGCTGGTTAACGAAGAAGTGTTGGAATTCTGGTCTTCCGGTTCCACCACCATGTACGGCCTGAAGGGTGCTGGCAAACAGTCCCACGCTGAAGGCGAAGACTAGCGTTTGGCCTTTTTAGCCGTATGCAGCGTCATGACCGGCTTTTTACTCCGGGATCGGCCTGTTCGACCTGGTTGTAAAAAGCCAGTGGGTGTTGTTTGCGGCTAAGAATTTCCAAGCGTCGGGTTTGACCCGTTCTTGGCCTTCGCGGGGCTCGTCAGCCTCAGCGTCAAAGCCTTAGACAAGAATGCCGCAACAACAGTTGCGGCATTCTTGCATTCTAGGCTAATATTCTGCAAGGTATCGTAAAGCTGATATTTTAAGGAGAGAATATGGGCATGTCGTTTAGCCTTACGGACGCAGAAAAAAACTTTCTTAGCCGCCAGGCAAGGATGTCAATTGAATCCGGCTTGTTGGGAAAGACTGTGTCCTCTATCCCCGAACCACCAGACATATTGAACAGCCCCCAGGCGCCATTGCTGCAAACGCTCGGCGCCTTTGTAACCATTACTCTGCACCATACCCTGCGGGGTTGCATTGGAAATATCGTTGGCAGGGAGCCTCTCTACAAGGGCGTCTGGCATATGGCGTCAGCAGCGGCCTTCAGCGATCCTCGATTTTCTCCCCTTACGCTGGAAGAGTGGCGCGAGGCCGAGCTGGCCATTTCTGTGCTGGATAGATTGCAAGCTTGTCCGAACCCGGAAAAAATAATTGTGGGGCAGCACGGCCTTGTCCTGCAGTGTCAGGGGTACAGTGGCGTTTTTCTGCCGCAGGTTCCCGTTGATCAGGGCTGGAACAGGCTGGAATATCTTGATAACTTGTGCCTCAAGGCGGGTTTGCCCAAGGGGAGTTGGCAAAAACCGGGAGCGGAGCTGTTTACCTTTGAGGCTTTTGTTTTTCCGGCTTAAAGTGCGGCGTCTGCGCCCAAAAGGTCATGTGGAAGGTTTGGCAGCGGTGCAGTACGCGTTTTGTTGCGCCTGAGAAACCAGGCCATGACTCCCTCACCTGAAGAGGCTGCTGCGCGCAAAGGGCATGGCGCGGCTTGGTGGTTATTCTACGTATTGCCTTTGTTCCCGCGCATCTTTTCCGCTCAGCTCCACCCTCCTGATCACGTATCTATTCCAGCTTTTCCCTTGTGTTCCGCATTGGATTTAAAGAAACACTCATTTTCACACGCGGCTGTCCTGCCTGGCCTGGCAGAGGCTGGTCTATTTGGCGTCCATAGCAGCCTTTGGCGTGCCCTGTGCCATGCACTATGCCATGCCCTGTGTGTGCTGTGCCATGCCCTGTGCCGTGCCCTGTGCACTATGCCGTGCCCTGTGCCGCGTGAAAACTTTGAGGGCTGGCGCCTGGCTTCGGCAGGCGAGGGGGAAAATGAACTCGCTCCAACCAAGCAATAAGTACCCGCAGGGGCGCGCTGGCCTTGCAAGAGGCAAAACCTCAAAGTCTTTCAGGCATCAAGCTCGCTATTCACCGGGAGCAAGCCGCTCGGCCAGTCGGGTAAAGCGCTTGCGCGTTTTGTTGTTTTTGACGGCCATGTGCAGCGCGCGCGATTCGCCCACCAGAATCACAAGCCTTTTGCCGCGCGTGGCCCCGGTATAGATAAGATTGCGCTGAAGCAGCATATAGTGCTGCATCATGATGGGTATGACCACGGCGGGATATTCCGAACCCTGTGACTTGTGAATGGATATGGCATAGGCCGGGGCCAGCTCGTCCAGTTCGTCAAATTCGTAGGGAACAACGCGGTCGTCAAAGGTGACGCTCAGGGTGCGGTCGGCAAGGTCAAGAAAGGTGATGCGCCCCATGTCGCCGTTAAACACGTCCTTATCGTAGTTATTGCGAATCTGCATAACCTTGTCGTGCAGTCGAAAGGCCCGGTCGCCGCGGCGCACTTCAATGCCGTTAGGGTTCAGGGCCTCCTGCAGGCGCGCGTTCATATGTCCCGCGCCCACGGCCCCTTTGTGCATGGGGGTGAGCACCTGAATATCGTCCACAGGGTCAAGGCCGAAGCGGCGCGGAATATGGTTGCGCACCAGATCGACCATGAGGTCGGCGGCTTTTTCCGGGTCGTTTTGGTGGATGAAGTAAAAGTCCGAGAGGCGGTCTTTGCTGGACTCCAGCGAAGGAACCTCGCCCCGGTTGATCAGGTGGGCGTTGCAAATAATTTCGCTTTCTGCGGACTGGCGGAAGATTTCAGTAAGCTCCACCACAGGAACCACACCGGAGCCGATAATATCGCCCAGCACGTTGCCGGGGCCCACAGAGGGCAGCTGATGCACATCGCCCACCAGCACAAGGGTGGCGCCAAGCGGAACGGCCTTGAGCAGATGGTAGAAAAGCAGGGTGTCCATCATTGAGGCTTCGTCCACCACAAGCAGGCCGCAAGCCAGGGGGCTGTCTTCGTTACGGGCGAAGCCGTCTTCTTTGGGGCTGTATTCCAGCAGGCGGTGGATGGTGCGCGCTTCGCGCCCCGAGGTTTCGGCCATACGCTTGGCGGCGCGGCCTGTGGGCGCAGCCAGCAAAATGCGGGCGCGCACTTCGGCAAAAAGCTTGATAATGGCGTTGATGATGGTGGTTTTGCCTGTGCCGGGGCCGCCCGTGAGCACCATGACCTTGCTGCGGGCGGCTGTGCGCACGGCCTCCAGCTGTTCTGGCGCAAGGGATATGTTGAGCTCGCTCACCACCTTGTCCACCAGCACGTCGGGCTTTTCAAAACGTATGGACTTGGGCGAGCGCATGAGCCGTTGCAGGTAAAACGCGGTTTTTGACTCGCAGTGAAAATAACGGCGCAGGTACACGCCAGTTTCAGCCTGCGCGCCGCCGGCAAAGGGCATATCCATATCTTCGCGCACAATGCGCTCGTCGGCCTCAAGGGCGGACAGGGCGTCGCCAACAAGGCCTTCGTCCACGCCCAGTTGTGCGCATACGGCCTCCATAAGCGCGGTCTGCGGCAGATACACGTTGCCGTCATCCGTAGCTTTTTGCAGCACATAGAGCGTGCCTGCCTGTACGCGCAGGGGGTGGTCGTGCTCAAAGCCCAGCTTGCGGGCCGCGGCATCGGCGGTGACAAAGCCTATACCCTGAATATCCATGGCCAAACGATAGGGATTTTCGCGCACAATGCCCAGGGCGTCGGCCCCATAGGCGCGGTAGATGCGCACGGCATAGGCCGGGGTGATGCCATGCGGCTGCAAAAAGAGCAGCAGGTCGCGTATGCCGCGGTGTTCGGCCCACGATGTGCGGATGCGATCCAGGCTTTTTTTCCCCACGCCGCGCACCTTGAGCAGGCGCTCCGGCTCTTCATCCAGCACCCGGATGGTGTCTGTGCCAAAGGCCTTGACAATGCGCGAGGCCATTTCTTCGCCGACCCCCTTGATGAGCCCTGAAGACAGGTATAGGCGGATGCCTTCGCTGGTGGCGGGCAACATTTCTTCCGTGTGGCTGAACTCGATCTGGCGGCCAAAGCGCGTATTGGTAACCCAGCGGCCCTCAAGCTTGAGTTGCACGCCCGCCTGCGGATTGACCATATGGCCCACGCAGCTCACGGATTCGCGCGGCCGGGTGAGGCCGCCGTCGCCTCCGCCGCTGTTGACGCTGGCGGGCATAAGGCGCAGCACAGTATAGCCGTTTTCTTCGTTATGAAAGATAACGCGTTCCACAGTGCCGGAAATTTCAACGGCATCGGGGTTTTGCAGCAGGGGCATGTCCTTCATGGCAATGATATGTCCTTAAAGCCCGAGGCCCATGCGCTGCTGCAACAACAGGGCGTCTGCCAGGGCCAGAGCCGTCATGGCCTCAAGTACGGGCACAACGCGCGGAATGGCAGAGAGGTCGTGGCGCCCGCCAATGAGTATGTCCACGGGCTGCCCCTGCCGATCTATGGTTTGCTGCGTAATGGCGATGGAGGCTATGGGTTTGATGGCAGCGCGCAGCACAATGTCCTGACCGCTGGATATGCCGCCCAGAATGCCGCCCGCATGGTTGGAGGCAAAGCGCGCTTTGCCCGGTTCCGGGGCATCCGCAGGCAGCAGTGGGTCGTTGTTTTGTGATCCGCGCAGGGCAGCGGCGGCAAAGCCCTGGCCCACCTCTACGCCCTTGACCGCGCCCACGCTCATGAGGGCGTGAGCCAGCACAGCATCAAGCTTGTCAAAAACAGGTTCGCCAAGCCCCGCAGGCACGTTGCGCGCTTCAATGCGCACAATGCCGCCCAAGGTTTCCCCGGCCTTGCGGGCCTCGGCCACCAGCGCGTCCCATTGACTGACAACAGAGGGCGCTGCGGCGCAATAGGGGCGGGTGGCGGCGCCGTCCATGTCCAGCCCCCAAAGGGGTGCTGCAATGCCGCCCAGCTCTACGCAGCCGCCCAGAATGGTCACGCCGCGCCGCGCCAGAATTTTTCTGGCAATAACGCCCCCTGCAACTCGCGCGACGGTTTCGCGCCCCGATGAGCGCCCGCCGCCCCGGTGGTCGCGCAGGCCGTTGTATTTTTGAAAATAGGCCCAATCCGCATGGCCGGGCCGAAAAGCCTCGGCCAGATTGCCGTAGTCGCCAGAACGCTGGTCTTCATTGGCGATAAAAAAAGCAATGGGGGTTCCCGTGGTGCAGCCCTCAAAAACACCAGAAAGCAGGCGCACGGTGTCGGCCTCTTTACGCTTGGTGGCCGTGGGGCCCTGACCGGGCTTACGGCGGTCGAGCTCTGCCTGGATATGGGCTTCGGTCAGCTCCAGCCCGGCAGGGCAGCCGTCAATAATGCCGCCAAGGCCGGGCCCGTGGGACTCGCCGAAGGTGGTCAGGCGCAAGGCGCGCCCAAAGGTGTTTCCGGCCATGGTGTACCTCTTGCTGGACAGAAAATGGGATTGGGGCCGCCCCAGGAGGCGGTTGCAATCCAACCAGTATAGGAAAGGCTGGCGCGGCTGGCAAGGCGGGCAATACAAAGGCATGTTCTGTTTCAAAGTGGAATTGGCGTGGTAGCGATTTTTTGTGGGGGAGGGCCGATTCAAAGTAAAGTTGTGGAGTAACGATTTTTTGTGGGGGAGGGATGATTCAAAGTAAAGTTGTGGAGTAACGTTTTTTTGTGGGGGAGGGCCCCTTTTGGAAAAGGGGCGCCTCCCCCACACCCCCTCCCCCTAAAACTTTTGTTTTCAAACGGTATCATACCGAGATGAAACGCCTTTGGCCCGGAGCTGATTACGTAAAACCGGCGCACACAGGCTTTGCCCGTCTGCGCCGGCTTTTGCGGCAAGAACGTAAAACAACTCTCAGCGGCATTTCACACCTGAAATGCCGCTGAACAAATGAACCGCTGCTACACCTTGGCTGCCGTGCGCAGGTCAGCCACGGCATCGGTGGCTTCCCAGGTGAATTCGGGCAGCTCGCGGCCAAAGTGGCCGTAGCAGGAGCTTTTCTGGTAGATGGGGCGCTTGAGGTCAAGGCGCTTGGTGATGAAATAGGGGCGCAGGTCAAAAACGTCGCGCACGGCCTTGGTGAGAATTTCATCAGGAATTTCGCTGGATCCCTGCGAGGAAACAAGCACGCTCACAGGCTGTGCCACGCCGATGCAATACGCAATCTGCACTTCGCACACAGGGGCAAGGCCCGCCGCAACCACGTTTTTGGCAATGTAGCGGCCCATATATGCGCCGGAACGGTCAACTTTGGACGGGTCTTTGCCGGAAAACGCGCCGCCGCCGTGGTGGCCGCTGCCGCCGTAGGTGTCCTGAATGATCTTACGGCCGGTCAGCCCGCAGTCGCCCATAGGCCCGCCCACTACGAAACGTCCGGTGGTATTGATGAAAATTTCGCAGTCTTTTTCGTTAAAATAGCCTGAAGGCTCAAGGATGGGGCGGATGACGTGCTGTTTCACGGCTTGGGCCACATCAATCTGGCTTGCGCTGGCAGCGTGCTGGGTTGAAACCACCACGTTGTTGATACGCACGGGCTTGCCGTCCTGGTATTCAAAAGAAACCTGGGTCTTGCCGTCCGGGCGGAAAAAGTCCACCAGGCCGTCCTTGCGCACCTTGGCGAGCTGCTGCGAAAGCTGATGCGCCCAGTAAATGGGGGCGGGCATAAGGGTAGCGGTTTCGTTGCAGGCATAGCCGAACATCATGCCCTGGTCGCCAGCGCCCTGGTCTTCGGGCTTTTCGCGCACAACACCCTGGGCAATGTCCGGGGACTGGTGGCCGATGGTGGAAATAACGGCGCAGGTCTGCCAGTCAAAGCCCATCTCCGAGCTGTTGTAACCGATATTCTTGATGGTTTCGCGCACCACAGTGGGCAGGTCGGCATAACCGGTGGTGCTGATTTCACCGGCGATAACGGCCATGCCCGTGGTAACCAGCGCCTCGCAGGCCACGTGGGCGTCCGGATCCTGCGCCAGCAGGGTGTCCAGCACGGCATCGGATATCTGGTCGGCAACCTTGTCGGGGTGCCCTTCGGTAACGGATTCAGAAGTGAAAAAATATTTGCCCTTGGTCTGCATGCTATTCTCCTTAAAAGGACGCGCGACAGGCGCGGTGATTTACGAGCGTAAAAGAATGTTATCGAGAAGGCGCGCCTTGCCCATGCGCACGGCGCAGGCCATGAGGGCCGGGCCTGTTATTGCATCAAGCGGTTCCAGCGATTCCGGGTGCACTATGGAGAGATAGTCCAGGCGGCCCAAGGGCAGAAGCTCTGCCCAGCGGCGCAATACGGCCTCGCGCAGCAGCGATACGCTCTCCGCCCCTTCCTGCGCCAGTTTTTGGGCGTAGAGCAGAGCCTGGCGGATTTGCGGAGCCTGAGCGCGTTCTTCCGGCGAAAGATAGACGTTGCGCGAGGACAGGGCCAGGCCATCGTCTTCGCGTGCGGTGGGCCGGGTTTCAATGCGCACGGGCAAGTTCAGGTCGCGAACCATGCGCTTGATGATGGCCTGCTGCTGCCAGTCTTTCTGGCCGAAAACAGCCACATCTGCCGCGCACAGCATAAAAAGCTTGAGCACCACCGTGCAAACCCCGCGAAAGTGCGTGGGCCGATTTTGCCCGCACAGGCCTTTGGCAAGATCTGGCACTTCCACCCAGGTGGCATGGTCAGCGGCGTACATGCTTCCCGGTTCGGGCATAAATATCGCGTCCGCGCCGTGGCTAGCGACGATAGCTGTGTCCCGTTCGGGGTTCCGCGGGTAGGCAGCCAGGTCTTCGCCGGGGCCGAACTGGGTGGGGTTGACGAAAAGGCTTACCACCAGGCGCTTGGCCAGAGTGCGGCCATGGGCCATGAGGTCTTCATGGCCAGCATGGTAATAGCCCATGGTGGGCACAAGGGCGATATCGTCCCCGGCCGCCTGCCAGGCGCGGCACTGGGCCGCAAGTTGCTGAGGCGTAGTAAATATCTGCATATCAAGGTATTGTGATATAGTTTATGAATGATCTCTTATACACGCACAGAGCCTGGTTGTAAAGAAAAAGTCGCTGCTGCGAACGTGCACCCCGCAGGGGAACGGGCAGCCATGGGCGATGCGGGCAGGCGCTTGGGGGAAAGGTAGTATGGCCGAGCGACGCTGACGGTATGGACGGTGCATCGGGTCGTGCATCGGGTCGTACATCCGGTCGCGCATTAGGGCGTGCATCCGGTCGTGTCGCCATGAGCCGATGCGGGCAGGCGTTGGGGGGGCGCGGTCGGGCGCATAGCGTGCGGCGGGAGCTGGGGCATAGCCGGGCGGCGGGAGTTGGGGGCATGGGGGCGGCGCACAACCGTCGAGTGGCGGCGAGACATCACCGGGTGGCAGGGCATGGGGGGGCGGCGCAGGGCATAGCTGGCGGCCAGGGGCAAGGCTTGCGGGGCGTATTCCGCTTGACCAGTCGTGCGGCAGTAGGCATAAGAACTACGGGAGGCTTTGCATGCTAAAACCCTTTTATCAGGGCAAACTCGACACTTTCTGCGCCATCTACGCCGTGCTTAATGCCCTGCGGCTTACCCACAGCATTCGTGTGCTCAAGGCGCGAGAAATCTTGAATGATACGCTTTTGGCCTTGGCGTCTTCGCCCGCGGCTTTTAAGGCCGTTCTGGATCAGGAGACGGACTATTGCGATCTGGTGGACAGCGTCCTCAGAACGCAGAGCCGCATTTTCCCGCTGGACGTGCGTCAGCCTTTTGCTCCGGATCAGGATCCTTCGGTGGAGCAGGTGTGGGATTGTTTTGACCAGTGGCTTAATGGCGGCACCAACCGGGCCCTTGTGTTTCGTTTTCTGCGGCATCTGACGCCCGACGGGCCGCCCATGAACCGCCACTGGACAACGGGCGCTACCCTTAAAAACAACGTGCTGCGTCTTTTTGACTGCAGCCATGAGGCCGAAGCTGTTCTGAACGTAAACAAAGACAGCTTTGTCACCAACGCGCTCGACATCTGCCAGGAAAAGCTCCTCTATATACAGCCCAACACCATACGGCTCTTGCGGTTGCCCATGTAAGGGCGCTTGAGCGGCGCGGCCTTTTCGGTTCTTTTCGGCCCTGGCCCAAGCCTTGGCTGGTCTGGTCTTTTGGGCTTGTGTTTGTGAGGCTGGCGCTGGACTTTGCCGACCCGAGCTGATTTGCGCAGGTCTGCCAGGTCTGCCAGGTCTGCCAGGTCTGCCAGGTCTGGCTGGTCTGGCTGGTCTGGCTGGTCTGCGTTGGTCTGCGTTGGTCTGCGTTAACCTGCGCTGACCTGGCCTGAACAGTGCGCTGGTTCAGCATGGCGCGGTGCGGCTGCAAAAGCAGACGCTGAGTTGCCACTGCACGGAAAAGTATAAAAATGTTGCAAATGCACAAAAATCAAAGGCGGGCTAGGCTAGAAATCGTAGAACGGGCCTTCATCGCTGAGCGGCAGCCCCAGCCTGCGGGCATCTTCGTCCAGCAGGGGATCCACCCAGAAGGCTTTTTCCTGAATAAAGGAAAGCACCTCAAAGGCGGCTTCGTCCAGCGGTTGGGAATAGTAGAAGCCCTGAGCGCAGTTGCAGCCGCAATTGAGCAGAAAGCGCGCTTGCTCTAGGGTTTCAACGCCTTCAGCCACGATCTGCATATGCAGGTCTTTGGCCAGGGCAATGGTGTTGCGGGCGACGATGGGGCCGCGCCCGTTGTCTGTGCCGTCGCTGATAAAGGCGCGATCCAGCTTGACAATGTCAAAAGGCAGGGTGCGCAGGGTGCTCAATGAGGAATAGCCTGTGCCGAAGTCATCCATGGAAAAAATAAAGCCTTCGGCCTGGAGTTCACACATGATGTTGATGAGGGCTTTTTCATTTTTAAAAAAGGCGCTTTCGGTGAGTTCCAGTTCAAGCAGATGGTGCGGCAGGTGGTATCTGTCTACGAGCTGAACCAGTTTTTTGGTCAGGCCGCCGTCACTAAAATGCAGGCGCGACATGTTCACCGACACGGGCATGGGCTTATAGCCTTTGTCCAGCCACATGCGCAGGTTCTGGCAGGTGAGATCCCAGATGTATTCGTCGAGCCGCACGATAAAGCCGTTGCGTTCAAAAAGCGGCACAAAGCGCCCCGGCAGGATCAGCCCGTCGTGCGGGTGTTGCCAGCGCACAAGGGCCTCGGCCCCCACGATGCGGCCGCTGGACAATTCCACCTTGGGTTGCAGGTAGAGCCGGAACTGTTTTTGCTCCAGCGCATGATACATCTGGTCGGTAATGTAGCTTTCGTCATGCAGCCGCTGGCGTAGGGCGCTGTCATAAAAGGCATAATTGGTGAGGTCGCTGCCTTTGATGGTCTTTTGCGCCAGATAGGCCCAGTCGCAGAGCACGTGGGCCGGGGTTCGGCGGTTTTCTATCTGGCAGACGCCAAAGTAAAGTTTGACCCTGAATGTTTCGGAGTAATGCTCAAGCCTGCTGGAAAGCGAGAGGATGAAGTCCTTTATGCGGTGGACATCCCCGGCAATGCATACGGCAAACACGTCGGCCGTAAGGCGGGCATAAGCTTCATGCTGGGTATTGAGGCGCTGTCGGATAAGCCGGGCGATGGCCCGCAACAGGCGGTTGCCTTCTTCCAGGCTGAAGGCCTCGTTGATGGCCTTGAAGCCCGCCACGTCAAAGCGCAGGATGGAATAAGGCTCTGTGGGGTGCTCGCGCAGCAGGGCTTCTACTTTTTCAAAAAATGTCTGGGTGTTGTATGCCCCTGTCAGGGGGTCGTGCTCGGCCCGCAGGCGCAAGGCCTGTTCTGTGCGGGTGGCTGCGTCCACATCGTTGATGGTTCCGATGTAGCGATCGCCCGGTTTTTCGCCCGCCAGGCTGGTATAGGTGACCTTGCACCAGATGAACTGCCCGTCGCGGCGGCGCAGGCGCACGGTCATTTCACCAGAGCGGATGCCCAGGGCCAGGCGCGAGAGGCAGGCATCAAAAACAGCGGTGTCGCCGTTGTACAGCACATTATCTTCACGCCAGACATCAAAGGGAATGCGGTCGTCGTAGTTTCCGGCCAGCAGTTCGCCTATGCGGTGGCTGATGTAGGCCAGCTCATTGTTGCGCCATTCAAATACCAGAGTCCGCGTATGGTCTACCACGGCCTTGTAGCGCAGGTTGTCGAGCTTTTGTTGCTGAAGATATTCGTTTTCGTGGGCGAGAATGGCCGCGCGCTTGAGTTCGTCCACATCCTGCACGCAAACAAGATATGCGTAATGCCCGCCGGGCTGGCGGACGGGAAAGGCCGTCATGCGCGTCCAGCGGTAACTCAGGTTGCGGCATTTTCTGCGCAGATCAAGGGTTGAGAACGGCTGCCCGTTTTTTTCAAGCTCCTGCCTGGACAACGGATCCCAGAAGCGCTGCACCGCATCGTGGTCATCAGGGTGAACGAGCTTGTCCACTGCATCGGTAAACATGTTTGACAGGGTCAGATCTTCCGGGGGCTGCAAAAGAATATCTTCGCCCTTGTATAGCTGGCGCACTACGCCGTGCTCAAAATCCAGAAAATATATTTCGGCGTAGACACTGCGCAGCACAGACGAATAGCATTGCTCTTCCGTCCTGCCGCTTGCGAGGCATTGCATGGGGGCTACAGCAAAATTTTTTTTAAGGTCGTTTTGAATGGATTTTTTTTTCATAAGAAGCGCTTGTTTGATTGCGCACGGATACGGCGCTGAGGCCGGGCTGTCAAGTTTTTATATTAGCACCGGACTCGGCGCTTTGCAAATGAGCAGCTCTGGTAGCAAGGCAAAAACACTGTTCTGGTGGCAAAGCAATGGGCAGCACTGGTGACAAGGCGCAAACACATCTGTAGGATGCCCTTCATGACACGAGTAAACAAGCAAAAAAAAGTCAAGGTCTGGTCATTGAGCCTGGGATGCCCCAAGAACAGGGTCGACAGTGAACGCCTGCTCGGTTCGCTGGGCGCGCCTGTGAGCCATGTGGAGCACATGGGCCGTGCTGACCTTGTATTTATCAATACCTGTGGATTTATTGACCCCGCCGTGCGCGAGTCCGTTCGCGCTGTTTTGGACGCGGGCCAGCGCTTGGGCCGTTGCAGCAAAAAGCCCCTGCTGGCCGTGGGCGGTTGCATGGTGGGGCGCTACGGCGCAGAAAGCCTGGCAGAAGACCTGCCCGAAGTGGACTTGTGGCTGCCCACGGCAGACCTGGCCCGCTGGCCCGCCATGGTGGCCCTGGCTCTGGGCCTGCCCACACCGCCCGAGCGTATGCCCGGCGGCGGCAGGCTGCTTTCTACAGGGCCTTCTTATGCCTGGCTCAAGGTGGGCGAAGGCTGCCGCCACAAATGCGCCTTTTGCACGATCCCTTCCATCAGGGGAGGCCTGCATTCGCTTTCTGCCGAACATATTGTGGATGAGGCCCGCGCCCTGCTGGGGCAGGGTGTGCGCGAGCTGGCCCTGGTGGCTCAGGATCTGACGGCCTGGGGCGCGGACTTGGGCATGAAAAACGGCCTTCCCTCCCTGTTGGAAAAACTTGCCGGGCTGGACGGTCTGGCCTGGTTGCGCTTGCTCTATCTGTATCCCAGCGGGGTAAGCCCAGAACTTCTTGCCCTCATACGCGATACCGGGGCGCCGCTTTTGCCCTATCTTGATATTCCCTTGCAACATGCCCACCCCGATGTGCTTTCGCGCATGGGCAGGCCTTTTGCGGGCAATCCCCGGCGTGTGCTGGATGCCGTGCGGCAAATTTTGCCGCATGCGGCTCTGCGCACCACGTTTATCGTGGGCTATCCTGGAGAGACGGACGAACAGTTTGAAAGCCTGTGCCGCTTTGTGGAAGAAAGCGCGTTTCAGCATGTGGGCGTATTTGCCTATCAGGCTGAAGACGGCACACAAGCCGCGACCCTGCCCGATCAGGTGGCGGATGAAGTCAAGCAGTGGCGGCGTGATACTCTCATGAACATACAGGCGGATATCAGCGAACGCCTGCTGGCGGCCCATGTGGGCAGCCGCATGCAGGTGCTCGTGGATGCGCCGCATCCCGAATGGCCGGGCCTGCACAGCGGCCGCGTGTGGCTTCAGGCCCCGGAGGTGGACGGCATTACCTACGTGAGCGGGCCGGGAGTAGCCCCCGGAGCGCTGGTGGAATGCGATATTGTAGAAAATACCGAGTATGACCTGACGGCGCTGGCTTAGAGCGTTGGTAATTTTTGTGGGGGAGGGCCCCTTTTGCAAAAGGGTCGCCTCCCCCACGCCCCCACCCCCTAAAACTTTTATTCGTGTTTCAATCTGCCACAGGTGTTCCCCTGACTCGGACGGCAGGTCGGGCGTGGGCAAGGGGCAGGTCAAGAGACAGGCCGGGCAAGGCGCAGGCCCCCAAGGCAGGCCCGCTCAGGCATAGAACCGCCTCAATGCCGTCCGAATCTGGAGCAAAGCACCATTACGAATATCTGAAATAAATATCCCCGGGGGAAACCCCCGGGGATATTTTGTGTGCGTGCCGGAGCACGCTCTCAACCAGTCAAGCCCACGGCCGGTTAGCCGCCGATGAGCCTCATGGCCATCTGGGGCATGCTGTTGGCCTGCGAAAGCATGGCCACAGCGGACTGGGTGAGGATCTGGTTGCGTACGAATGACGTCATTTCCGTGGCCACGTCCACGTCAGAAATGCGAGATTCGGCCGCCTGCAGGTTTTGCGTCTGGGTGGTCAGGTTGGAAATGGTGTTTTCCAGCCTGTTCTGCAATGCGCCAAGGTGCGCGCGGATCTTGTCCTTAGAGACCACGGCCGCCTTGAGTCCCACCAGGGCCTTCTGCGCGTTTTCCTGAGTGGAAACCGTGTAGGCGTCCGAACCAACGGCCTGATTGCCCACACCCAGAGCCGAGGCGGTGCTCGTGCCGATCTGGATGTAGTAATAGTCTTCCGCCGAATCGTTCATGGTCCCGAAGTGGATCTTCATCATACCCGAAGACTCAAGGCCTGAATCCCCACCGCCAGAACCCAAGTGCGTTCCGGACAAGCTG
>CAZFCC010000031.1:0-30704 GCA_964517635.1 uncultured Desulfovibrio sp.
GGGCGGCAGCCCCTAACAGGCCCCCGTCTGCCGCCCGCCGCGCAGGCGGCCCAAATAGAGAACAGAGAAAAAGCCTTCGTGCCCGCAGGGCCGTAAAATCCTGTCCCGAAGGACGAAACTTTCCGCTTCTTATGCCTGCGCACCGCTAGCGCCGCCCGCCGCGCAGACGCTCTTTCGCCGGAAGGCGCATTCCCGTCGCGGAGGCGGCCCAAACAAAGAACAAAGAAAAAGCCTTCGTGCCCGCAGGGCCGTAAAATCCTGTCCCGAAGGACGAAACTTTCCGCTTCTTATGCCTGCGCACCGCTAAGGCCGCCCGCCGCGCAGACGCTCTTTCGCCGGAAAGCGCATTCCCGCTGCGCAGACGCCCCTTCGCCGGGAAGGCGCACCCCCGCCTCGCAGGCGCCAATGCATTTGCCCTATTTTTTCAGCTTGAGGTTGGGCGGCACAAGCTTGACGTATTTTTCTGTGGCGTAGGAGGCCGTGCCGGCATGCAGGGCGTCACTCTTGGCCAGATGACCCAGATCACCGAAAAAGCGGGCAATGGCTTCCAATTCCTTTTGCACTTCGCTGCGCCCGTTAGCGGCGTCAAAGGCCGCCTGCTGCTCGGCCAGATTCATGATCTTATGGCTTTTCATGTCGCGCAGCATAAGGTCTTCGTCAAAGTCTTTCCCGGCCCATTCCAGGTAAAAACGGCGATAATCCTGAAGGAAATTTTCGGGATTTTTGCTTTGGTATTCATCAACGGCCCTGAAATAGACCGTCAGAAATTTTACGGTAATTTCTGGGTTTTCATTGGCATAGGCAGTGTCGGCCACAATATATGTGGGGCTGTCTTTGCCGCAGTCTTTCAGCGTTGCCGCAAGGGTTCCGCCCTTGTCCAAAGCCAGATAGAGCTGCGGCGCCCACAAGGCCACACCATCGCCAATATGGTTTTCAAAGCTGGCGACCACAAGGCCTTGCGTCATGTCTCTTATTACGACGTCGCTATCCTGAAGGCCCAGCACTTGCAGCCAGGATGAAAGCGTATAGTGCGCGGAGCTGAGATCCGAGACGAGGAAGGTTTTGCCGCGCACAGTTTCGGGGCTGCCGAGAATTTCGGGGAATTCCTTGTTCCAGCCTTTGACCGCCGCCATGGGGCTGTCGGCATGCACTACCACGCCATTGGCTGCGGATTCGTCTACGCCAATGGCTATGGCGACAACGTTGTTGCGCAGATTGCCCATAATGGCGGGCACTGTTCCCATTCCGGCGTAAACCCACGCCCCTGTGGATTGGGCATCAAGTATTTCCTCGCCGGAATCGTACTGTCTGATCTCTATGTCTAGCCCGGCCTCTCTGTCCCATCCCTTGTCTTTGGCGTACCAGACAAGAAAGGTTTCAAATTCGTCTACCCATGCGGTGGGTACGCGCACCAGGCGCGCGGCTGCGGCTCCGGATGCCGCCAGGTGCAGCAGCATGAGTACTGCAACAGCCAAAGAAATGTATTTTTGTAGAGTACGCATGTCTTTTCTCCTGAAGTGCCAAGGGGGGCGGAAAGCAGCGTTTATTTACGGTTTGTCCTTGTGGATTCCGACAGCCATGAGACGGGCCGGAGGTTTTGAACATGTTTATATGCTTTTTACGTATTCAGCAATGGGAAAACCTATAGTTAAATGCTGGTCGTCACCTGCGCCGCTCTGCCGCTGTTTTTAGCCCGCCGCTCTGCCGCTGATCTTGCCAGCCGGTTCGCCAACTGCTTCAGCCCGCCGCTCTGCCGCTGTTTTCACCGGGCGGGTAAGCGGCCGGGCCAAACAAATGGGCAAACGGCCGGGCCAAACAAATGGGCAAACGGCCGGGCCAAACAAATGGGCAAACGGCCGGGCCAAAACAAATGTGCAAAACGTCTGGCAAAACGGATGATCAGCGAGCTTGCCCGCCGCACTGAACCCTGCAACCGGGCATGCCCATGCTGCCGGAAGGGCTACAGACAATCGCAGAGTGTTTTTTCTCTTAACGATGTAAGGCGGATGCCACCCTTTATCAGTTCGCTGCGCAACTCGCGCAAGCGTCGCTCGAGGCCCGCAGGAATGTTTTTGCCTGCCGCCGCCTTGAAGGGGGCCATGTCTGAAATATCCACGCCACCGTTTTGCAGGTTGCGCACCTGAATTTCCTTGCCTTTGAAATTGCCCGAGGCGGCCGCTGCCACCAGGTCAAACACGGCGCTGTCGGCCTTTTTGACAATGGAGGTGAGCACTCGCCCGGGCAGCCTCGCGTCCTGATTATTGTCCAGCCCGACCACATAGGCCCCACGGGCGGCGGCTTCATCCATAGCTGGGCCGTTGCCCGCGCCACAGGCCAGCACCAGCACGTCGGCCCCCTGATCCAGCAATTGTCGGGCCGCCTGCCGCCCGGATTCGGCATCGGTAAAGGAGCCGGTAACCTTGTTGATAACGCGCACTTCCGGATCCACAAGGCGAGCGCCTTCCACAAAGCCGTTGAGCAGTGAACGCATGGCAGGCACATCTTGGCCGGAAAGCCAGCCGATGGTTCTGTCGGCATTGATGCCGGGCAGGCTTGTTTGCGCGGTGAGCATGGCTGCGGCTGCTCCGGCAAGAAACGCCGCCTGCTCATCGGCAAAGGTGATGCACATGATGTTGGGCGCGCGTATGCCTGCGTCAATGCAGCCGAACATGGTGCGCCGAAAGTTGGCGGCATTGTTGCGCAGGCTTTCATGCAGCCGATCCGAGGCCACAAGAACCAGATCATGGCTTGCTGCGGCCTGTTGGAAAAAATGTTGCAGAGCGGCCGCATCGGCTTGCGGCGGGGCCACGAGCACATCGGCCTGCACAGGCAGCTGGCGGCGGGCGCGCTCAAGCCCGTGCAGCAAGGAATCGTTCCAGCCGTTGTCGCCCGCGGGATGCTCCAGCAGCAAGGCCACGCGCAAAGGCTTTTGGGGCGTGGCCGGGCCGCTTGCCCCCATCGGGCTGGCCGCGGCTTTTCCGGTCAAAACAAGGCAAACGGTAAAAACCAGAAGCAGGCGAAAAAACATCGCCGCTGGCCGGGCATATGTGGAAAAACGGTTCTGACAATGGCGCATGGGGATTCCTGAAAAAACGGGCTAGGGGTGGTTCGGCCCCGGAGCAATACCATGATGCAATTGCCCTGGGGCTGCGTGAGCGGGCGCTGCTGTTGCGTCGTCAGTTACGGAAGCATAAGCGAAGTTTAGCTGGTGTTTATACGCCGTAATGAGCGTGGCTTGACCATGGAGCAGGTATTCAAGGTCAGTCTGTTATTGCAGCATACGTTCGTGTGATCTGGTGTGCAAGAGGGCGTAAGTCTGTGCGTTTGTGGGGGCGCGCGGGCAAGGCACGAGCGGCGTTTTTTTTCTTATGGATAGTGGCTGCTCCGGCGGCCAATGAGATTCCTCATAAAAGGGTGGTGACCTTGCTTGACGATCTATGTGAAATAATGGACAATTGAATTTCTTGAGTAGAGTAGGCATTTTGAAAGAAAGCTAAAAGCCTGTTTTTTAACCGCTTTTACTGCGCGAGGTTGATCGCATGTCTGTGGAAGTATTGCCCCGGTGGTTTAGTGTGTCTGCCATTGAGCGCGCCCTGGATCGGCAGAATGCCCCAGACGCCATTGAGCTTCGTGATATTCTAGACAAATCCATGCAGCTGGCGCCGCTGGCAGCAGACGAAATCGTGGCTTTGATGCGGGTTAATGATCCCGTTGAGCACGAGCGCATTCTGGCGGTGGCCGATGAGGTCAAGCAGCGGATTTACGGCGACCGCATGGTGCTTTCCGCGCCTTTGCACCTTTCCAACCATTGCGGCAGTGAATGCCTGTATTGCGCCAACCGCAGAAGTAACGGGCTTATTGAACGTAAATATATGACATCGCCCGAAATGCGTGAGGCAGCTTTGCGGCTTATTCGCCAGGGGCATAAGCGTGTTTTTCTGGTCAGCGGCCAACTGCCCAGCGCTGACGTGGAATATCTGGCCGAGGCCATCAGCATTTTGTACACGGTGTTTGACGGCGTAGGCGAAATTCACAGTGTTAACGTCAATGTGGGGCCGCTTGAAGGCCCGCAGTACGAAGCCCTGCTTGATGCGTATGTGGGAACTATCCTTATTTATCAAGACACGTATCACGAGGCCAGCTATCGCGCGGCCCACGTTTCTGGCCCAAAAAGCGATTATATCAAGCGCCTTGAGGCCCCGGACACGGCCTTTACGGCGGGCGTGCCCGATGTGGGCATGGGGCTTTTGCTGGGCCTTGGCCCCTGGCAATTTGATCTGCTGGGCCTCATGCAGCATGCGGCCCATCTGGAACGTGTGTATGACATGAGCTGCCGCACAGTGAGCCTGCATCGCATGCGCCCCGCGCCCGGCAGCCTGATGGAGGCTCCCTATCCCGTAAGCGATGTGGACTACCTGCGCTGTGTGGCCCTTGCGCGGCTGGCTTTGCCCTATGCGGGCCTTATTCTGACCACCAAGGAGCCGTCCGGCCTCTGGCGCGACGGCTGTAATGCCGGGGGCTCGCAACTGCTCACGGGCAGCGTGGCAAACCCCTATGACGGCTGGTTTGCCGGCGCCGGGCAGCAAGTTCCTTTTCCCTGCGGTGAAGACTGCCATGTGGATGAAGTTGTGCGCTTTTTGTTGGAAGAGGCGCGGCATTTGCCGTCTTTTTGTGCGGCTTGTCCTCGCCTTGGCCGCAGGGGTGAAGAGTTTGTCACTATGGTGCGCGAATGTGGCATCAAGGGACAGTGCGGGCCCAACTCGGCGGCGTCGTTTTTGGAATTTCTGTTGCATTACGCCACCCCCTATACGCGCATGGTGGGCGAACGCCTTTTGAAGGAAAAAATGGAAAAAATGCCCACGCATGAGCGCGGCGCGGCAGACCGCCTGCTCAAGAAGGTGAGGGCGGGCTGTATGGACGAATTTATTTAGGCTGTGGGCTTTTGAAAAGCCTTGCGGAGCCTTTTTACGTTGGTAGGAGGGGAAGCTTCATTCTGCTTTCTGTCAGCTGTAAAAAATCTCCAGCCTGTCTCCCTTTTCCTGCCGCCCGGCGGCAACAAGTTCTTGTGCAGCGTTTATTGCTCGTTGCCCGCAGCTGCCCGCCACCCGCTGCCCGCAGGGCGTGGGGGGCGGTGCATCGTTGCGCCATAAGGCCGGACATTTGACGTGGATGCGGGGTCGGGGTAAGTGTTGTAACAGGTTTATTTTAGGGTAATTTAATGTTCAAATTGCTCTGGCGGCTGCGTGAGCAGATGCCCGTCGCGAAGGCCTAAGCGCTCTGTACGTGTGCGCTTAAGCGCCGTAGCGATGCTGTACATGTTGAGGATGTATATTCTCAAGGTTGATCTGCTCTAACTGTTGCGCGGCAATGGTTTAAAGGAGTGTGTGGCGTGAGTTTCGTATGGCGTGGTATTTATTTTGACAAGCAAGACAGAGAGATTCTTGTTCTCGTCAACCGCATTCTGGAATCCGATAATAACCATTCGGACACCAGTCTTTTCGATCCAAGCCTGCACCCGCACGGCATCAAGGAACTGGTGGCTACACCCGTTTCGCGTATGGCCTATGCCGTTATCAACCTGTTGCGCAATCTTCAGGCAGGAGGAACCCAGGCCAGAGACAGGCTGTTTGCCTTGCAGACGCTCTATGATGAAGTGTTGAACAGCGCACATTCCTCGTTGCGGCGTAATACTGCACGTGTGCTCATGCAGATCATGAAGAGTATTGTGCGTGCGCATGACAATCCTATGGAGCAGTTAAAGCTGGCGCATGACTTTCGCCGTACTGTGCAAGGAACGCCGCGCATAGTACGCCGCATGCTGGCCCGCCACCACTTGCCGGAAATGCCCGAGGCCTGGAATCAGATCACTTTTGACGACCATGTGTACGACGCCAATACCAAAGGACGCAAAAGCCCCACGCATCTTATAATGGATGCCTGGATCAAGGGCTTGCGCTCTTTGACCGTGGCCTATGAATATTGGGTGCAGCCCGATGCCGCCCGCGAAATTTTACGCGCAGCCGAAATAACGGGCATTGACGTGCGCATTGGGCTGGAGTTCCAGGTTCCGTTTTACGGGCGCTTTGTCAGCTTGTTCTGGATACCGCGCGGCTTCAGCTCCAACGAAGATTTTCTGGAATTTCTGCACAGCCCCAAGATGGCTGAAATGATGAAGCGGGGGCGCGAGGTGCTGCGCTGGCGGCGTGACCGCGTGCTCAGTTGCCTTGCGCTCTGGAACGAACACCAGCGCGCCAAGATGGAAGCTGCTTGGGAAGTGGAAATTCCCGAGCTGTCGGGCGAAGCGTTTTTGCGCATGGTGGGCCGCGGTCAGGCCAGTAGCCTGCATCTGGCCGAGGCTTTGCACCGGCATGTGCAGCCCGCGTTGCGCGAGCGGGCCGTCAAGCTCGCCAAGCGCGACGATGCCGCTGCCCAGGCGGAGTTGGCCGTGCTTGAGACTATGGGGCCGGAGCATATCGCCGAAGAATGGCTGTCGGCCGCGCTGCACCCCGAGCTGCCCGACCTGGACTGCCCGCCCCCGCAAGAAGAAATGCCTCACCTCATGCGGCTTTCCGTGTTGGAGCTTACGCGGGAGCTTGTGGATCTCACGCCGGGCTATCGTCTTGTGCTGTGCACTGCTGGCCTGAGCGTGGAAGACGTGGCCGAGCTTTTGTGGGATTCCAGAGGCAATATCACTCATCTGGAAATTTTTAACATGAAAAGCTGGATGGAGCGGCAGCAGGCCAATCTCAAGCCCATCAGCGAATTGCAACAGGCGCTCAACGAGGGCCTCGGCCCGCGCGTAAAGCAGATCATCCGGCAGATGGCGCGCCGCATGCGCACCGTAGACGAAGAACGGGCCGCCAAGTTTCGTGACATTCTGCATAATGTGCCCAAATTGTGGGAACACTATCGCCATAAACCGCTGGGTTCCCGCCTGGGCACAAGTTCCGCAAGCCGTATTACCTACGGCATGGGCTTTGCCATCAAGGATACACTGCCACGTAGAGGCCGCCCGGCCCAACGTTATCGGGGGCGGCAGATGCTCGAGATTCCCATTTGCTCGCCCGTGGAAGAGCTTCTCAGCTATACCAAGCCGCGCAACCCCGCCATCTGGCAGCGCGCGGCCAGGTATCTGCGCTGGTTGCCCGGTTGCAGCCATCTGGGGCTTGAGTGCCGCAAGTCGTGGAAAACCGCCAGCGAAGATTTTTACGTGTGCAATCAGGGCAATATCATGAACCTCGGCGGCCTCAGCGCTGCGGTGGGGAATAATCTGCTGGGCAAGAAAGAGCATGTCGATGCCTCAAAGCCGGGAGCAAGCTATCTGAACAGCTCGATCTGCAACTGGCTCAAGGTTTTGCTGGGCTTTGTGCCTGCCTTTTTCTCATTCCTGTATACGCAGGACTGGTGGGTTCTTGCCTGGGGCGGCACATTTATCTGGTTTGGCATTACGGGAGTGCGCAACGTTGTGCAGATGGTGCTGGCCGCCAAAGGGGCCACGCGCGATACCCTGATTCACTGGCGGGATCAGGTCAGCGTAAGCCGATTATGCGATTCGCTCATGTATACGGGCATTTCTGTGCTGCTGCTTGAAGTTATGGTGCGCGTGTGGCTGCTGGACAGAACCCTCAACATCACCGTGGCCCAAAGCCCGTGGATGGTCTTTACCGTTTTAAGCATCATCAACGGATTTTATATCTGCGCGCACAACGTGTTTCGCGGTTTTCCCAAAGAAGCGGCCATTGGCAACCTTTTTCGCAGTGCATTGTCCATCCCGGTATCTTCCCTGTATAATTCGCTCTTGTATTATGGATTGATTGCATGGGGGGTGGGCAGCCCGGAGATCTACCTTGTTCCCAGCGCCGCCGTGGTTTCAAAGATGTCTTCGGATTCGGTGGCCGCGCTTATCGAAGGCTACGCCGACAGCCAGGTCAACCTGCGCATGCGGCGGTGGGACTATAAAAGCAAACTCAACAACCTCTTCGACTGCTATACGCGGCTGGAATTGCTCTTTCCGCATGAAGACGCGCTGATCAAGCTGGCGCGGCCCGGTGGACTTCAGGGAAGTGGCGGGGCCAAAGGCAAGGAGCTGGAGCGTGCTTTTATCGTCAATGCTCTGGATCTTATGTACATATGGTTTTATCAGCCCAGAGCACAGGACGCCTTTCGGCAGATTACGCGGGCCATGCCAGAGGCTGACCGCAATGTGTTGGCGCGTTCGCAACTGGTGTTGACCCGTGAGCGGGAGATAAGCCAGCTTTTGGTGGACGGGCTTTTGGGGCGCAATTTTTCGCGTCCGCTGGCCTTTTTTCTGGACAAGCGCAAGGCATACTTGCGCCGCCTGAGCCGGATGTGTCGTCCCGGCAAGATGCGTGAGCCGGGCATGTCGCGTTTGGACAGGGCGCAAAAAAAGGCCGATATCCACTAATACGGTTACTGTTTTGTTCTTAAACTGCCCTGAGCGTTGCCGCCAGGGCAGTTTTTGTTTGGGGGGGGGGGGCGCCTGTGCGGCGGGGGGAGTCGCCTACGCGGCGAGGATGTGCCTTCGGGCGGGGATGTGCCTTCCGGCGAAGGGGCGGCTGCGCGGGCGGGCGGAGTTGCGCGGCGCGTAAGGATAGAAAGAAAGATGCTTGTCCTTTGGGATGGGATTTTTGCGGCCCTGCGGGCACGGGGGCTTTTTCTTTGTTTGTTATTTTGGCCGCCTACGCGGCGGGCGGCAAGGCGGAAAGGCCTGTTCTTCGAGAGGGGGAATGTGTGCCCTGCGGGCACGGGGGCTTTTTCTTTGTTTGTTGTTTGGGCCGCCTACGCGGCGGGCGGCAAGGCGGGGCCGGTTATGGGGCTGCGCCCCCTTCTCGGCCCCCCTTGCATCCCCCCCGAAGCACCCCCCTTGGGCTTTCCAGTTTTCGCCAGCCTGCGAGGGCTGCGCGTCTTTTGCTCCGGGAGCTTCCTCGCTTCGCTCGGTGATCTCCCTGCGCGCCGCGCAACACCATCGTTTGCTTTCTCCTTGCACGAAAGCTCTGGGGCGTCGCCTGATTGGGGTGGCATTACACCATCGTTTGCTTGCTGCTTGACTGAAAGCTCTAAGGTGCCCGCTGTGTGCGGAAGTTTTACACCATCGGCAAGCGTTCTGTGGCTTCTGCCTGTTTGGGGTGCATTACACCGTCGCTTGCTTGTTGCTTGACTGAGAGCTCTAAGGTGACCGCTGTGTGCGGACGTTTTACACCATCGGCAAGAGCTCTGCGGCGTCTGCCTGCTTGGGGCATTAGGTTGACCAGCCTGATGATCATTGATCTGAGCAGCCGCCGATCAAAGCCAAATTTGCGAATAGTTCCAGAAAGTTGCTGTGCCATGGAGGGACAGCCGTCGATCAAAGAAAAGCTCGTGAATGGTTCAGAAATTTGTTGTGCCATGGAGGGTTAGCCGCCGATCAAAGAAAAGTTCATAAATGGTACAGAAATTTATTGTGCCATGGAGGGTCAGCCGACGAGCAAAGCAAAGTTCGTGGATGGCATTGCGCGGCGCGCAGGGAGATCACCCGAGCATAGCGAGGGAAGCTCCCGGAGCAAAAGACGCGCAGCCCTCGCAGGCTGGCGGTAATTGGAAAGCCCAACAGGACTGGTCGAAGTGAACGCAAAGTGGATCTGGCGATTGGCGATATATGGAAAGCCCAGCGGGGTCGTCCGGGGGGAGTGCAGAGGGGGCCTCGGAGGGGCGGCAGCCCCTAACAGGCCCCCGTCTGCCGCCCGCCGCGCAGGCGGCCCAAATAGCAAACAAAGAACAAGCCCCCGTGCCCGCAGGGCACAGAAATCTTCTCCCAAAGGACAAGCTTTTTCCCTTGCCGCCCGCCGCGCAGGCGGCCCAAACAACAAACAAAGAACAGCCTCCGTGCCCGCAGGGCACAGAAATCTTCTCCCAAAGAACGAACCTTTCCTCTTCCTGCGTGTTGCGCAATCCCCCGCCGTGGCAGGCGCACCCCCGCCGTGGCAGGCGCGCCCCCGCCATGTAGGCGCACCCCCCCGCTGGCGGCAAAACCAAAAAGAAAAGGCCGCCCCATATTTCAGAGACGGCCCCCATAGTAATCCAATCTAAGCTAACTTAACCAAGTCTAATTTAACCTAAGCTAATTTAACCTAAGCTAATCCAAACAAATCTAACAAAACCTAACCTACGCTAACTGCGACTACGCTCGCAATTAACCCACAGACTTCCGCGCGTATTCGCGCACAAAACTCACTGCAGAATCAAGGTCTGTAACCTCTCCGGCAATCTGGGCCTTGAGCAGCGCATCGCGTATGATCCCCACCTGCGGGCCGGGCGAAAGTTTTGTTTCGCTCATGATTTCGTTGCCGTTGAGCAGGGGTTCCAGCATCTGCTCCGGTGTTTCGGCGCGGCCCAGATACTTCATATTGTGGTTAAACGATGTGGGAATGCCGTCACGCGCCTTGAGGTCAGCCCGGGCCATGGCAATAAGGCGGGGGTAGTCGTCCAGCGCCTTGAAGCGGCGAATGCCGCGGTCGGTCATCATGAAGTGGAAGCGCATGTGGTTGCGCACCAGATGGCAGAGCAGGTCAATATCTTCCTGGGCAAAATGCAGGCGCCGCAAAATCTTGCGCGTAACCTTGGCCCCCACGCGATGGTGCTGATAATACGTCCACTGGCCGTCGTAATATTCACCGGTATACAGCTTGCCCACGTCGTGGAAAAGCATGGCCATGGTGCCGAGCCAGTCGTAATGGAAATCTTCTTCGGGGTAGCGCTTCATGCATTCGAGAGTGTGCTCGAAAACATTTTCGGTGTCGCCTTCCTTATTGCGCATCTGGGTCAGGCAGGAAAGGGCGGCCACTTCGGGGATAAGACCCTGAAGAATGTGCGCGTCAAACAGCAGGCGCACAAAGCGGTGCATATTTTCGGCAGCAACCTTGCGCCATTCATCCATAATGTCCGTAGCAGGCACATAATCCAGCACGCGGGTAGAGGCGCGCACAATGGCCAGCCAGGTGTTGGGGTCAATGGGCAGGTCGAAATTGGCGGCAAAACGCAGCGCGCGCACAGCCAGCACGTAGTCGTGGCGCAGGGTTTCATCGGGCAGGCCGGTCAGGCAGATGGCCCCGCTCTTGATGTCCTCAAAGCCATCGTACACATCGCCCGTATATTCGGGCGTGTTGAAGCCCGTAAGGCGCAGTTTGAGGCGCTCATCGTGGCTCATAAGGTCAATCATGGTGGGGGTAATCTTGATAAGCGAAAGCTCGGGATGCCCGGCCGCAGCCACTTCAAGAGGATAAAAGCGGTATATGACGCCGTTTTCTTCCATCACAGCCAGCGCGCGCTTTTCAGGCGCGGCCTGGGCCTTGGGGAAAAGTTTGAACAGCGTGTCCATATCGGGTTCGCAGGCAATGTCTACCGCCAGCTGATCGGCCCTTTCGAGCAGATGTTCCTGCAAGGGGGCGTTGATGACGTGGGCGTCATAGCCGTTGCGCAAAAAAGTTTTGCAAATGCTTATGGCGTCTTTGAGCGCTTGCTTCATCTTGATCTCCTTGCAAAGAATGGCGGCAATAACCTGAACTATGCCTTTTGAGACCTATGAAAGTCAAGCATGTCGCCTTGTTGTATGACCGGCGGCCGGAACCTTCAGGGCGCGACCACTCGGAAAGCATCTTTTGCCTGCTTTTGCCGCTGGTCAGCAAAAGCTTATCTGTATCCTGTATGTCCTTGGAATGCTGATCTATGGGTTTTTCGCCCTCTGGTTGGTGAGGCTTTCTCTGCCAACAGCATGATTATATTAAACATATCCAGTCTTAGAGCTTCGGCTTTTTCGCCAGGGAACAAAAATTCTCGGCGCCCTGCCTTTTCTTCAGGCGCGCCTCATGACCGTGCTTGCTGGGCGCAGCAAAGCTCACATCATCTGTATATGTTCAATGGTGCAAGTCAATAAGTGCATTTTATCACAACCTGTCTGCATATGAAAGCCCCCGCGCGGACATATCCGCACGGGGGCTTATTTTTATGGTCTTTGTCCGGCTTGCCGGAACTGGAGCAGTTAACATTAAAAATGTGTATCTGCTCCGCGCGGATCTTCATGAAACCCGCAGCACGACATGCTAGTCGTGAATCTGGTTCACTTCCATCTTGACGCCGAGGGCGATCTTCCACAGCAGGGAGAGCACCAGAGCGCCGATGGCGTACACACCAAGAGCAACGGAGATTTCCTTGGCTGAAGGCATGTACGGCGTGAAGGCTTCAAACATATTGGGGGTAAAGCCCGCAACCAGCAGGCCAAGGCCCTTGTCGATCCACGAGGCCAGCACCAGCATGATAAGCGCAATGGGCAGCACGCTGGGGTTTTCACGCAGCTTGGGCGGAATGAGCAGGGCCAGCGAGGCGAAGGCCATGATAACAGCGCCCCACATCCAGTAGCTCACCCAGGTCAGGTGTCCGCCATGACCGAAGAAGAGGAAGTGGATGGGTTCTTCATGCCCGGGAATGCCGCTGTAGAAAGCGGTGAAGATTTCCAGCAGGTAGAAGAAGACGTTGATGCACATGGCATAGACGATGATGATGGTCAAGGTTTTTACGGCTTCCTTGCCGGGGTCGAAGCTGGTCAGGCGGCGCAGCACCATCATGAGCAAAAGCAGGATGGCGGGACCGGAACAGAACGCCGACGACAGGAAGCGGGCAGCCATGATGGCGGTGAGCCAGTAATGGCGGCCGGGGATGCCAGCGTACAGGAAGGCCGTGACCGTATGGATGGAGAAAGCCCACAGGATGGAAAGATAAATGAGGGGCTTGATCCATTTGGGCGGGTCAATTTCGTGCCTTTCGGCCTCAAGGGTGACCCAGCCAATGATGATATTGAGGCCAAGATAGCCCACGAGCACCATCATGTCGTAGAACATGACGGAGTTGGGCGAGGGGTGCAGCATGACGTTAAGCATGCGCTGGGGCTGGCCCAAGTCCACCACGATAAAGAGCGCGCACATGACCACGGCCGCCACGGCCATGAATTCGCCAAAAATGATCATGCGCTTGAACTTTTTGTAATGATGGAAATAGGTGGGCAGCACAAGCATAACAGCCGAGGCTGCCACGCCCACGAAATAGGTGAATTGCGAAATGTACAGTCCCCACGAAACGTCGCGGCTCAGACCGGTGACGGAGAGACCGTTATACAACTGATCCAGATACACAAGGCCGCAACCCGCGATGACGAGGAGCAGAAAGAGCAGCCACATGTAGAAGGTCTTATGACCATCGAGCAATTTTTCAACCATGGCCTGTTCTCCCTAAATGAGGTAGTAAACGCCGGGCTGAGTGCCCAGGCTGGGCTTGCGGCGAATACTGTAGTTGGTGGCCAAGGCCTGACGCACCGTTGAGTTGGGGTCTTCCAGGTCGCCGAAAAGAATTTTGCCGTTGGCTGCTTCAACGCAAGCGGGCAACTGGCCAACAGCCAGACGCTCGGCGCAGAAAGTACATTTTTCAACCACGCCGATCATACGGGTGGGATACTCGGGATTGGGCACAGGGTTGGCCAGGAACTTGCGCGGGTCTTTAAAGTTGAACGAGCGCGCGCCGTAAGGACAGCCAGCCATACAGAAGCGGCAGCCGATGCAGCGGTGGTAGTCCATGGCAACAATGCCGTCTTCCATCTTGTAGGTGGCCTGAGTGGGGCACACGCGAACACAAGGCGGATTGGTGCACTGGTTGCACAGCAGCGGGTACATGGACTCGCGGGTGTGCTTATTCAGGTGCGCGTTCATGTCATCGGGGAAGACATGGGCGTAGCTGTCCAGCCAGAGCCATTTGATTTCCTGGTCACCAGGAATCAGCGGCACGTTGTGGAAGCTATGGCACGCCTGGATCAGAGGCTTGTAGTCTTCAGGTGTCCTGAACTGACGCGTGTCAATAACCATGGCCCAGCGCTTGGCGTGCAGGGCGTTGGCCGCGCGTTCATATTTGCCGGGGGCAATCTGCGCCTGGGCCACGCCAGACAGGGCAGCCATGCCGCTGGTAAGGGCAAAGGCCGAAAAGCCCGCCACTTTCAGAAAGCTTCTTCTGCTCTTGTTCATTACTTGCTCCCCTGGGGAATGATGTGGCAAGTCCAGCAATACGGATCAACGCCGTTGGCTGTATGGCACTTTTCACAGAATTCCTTGTAATTGCTGTGGCACTTCAAACAGGTATTCTGCAGGCTGATGGTCCATTTTTTGCCGCTGGTGGCCACATAAACGCGGTTTTCCTTGCGCAGGGCCTCATCGCGCCATTCATTGAGCAGGCGCATGTGCTGGTCGCGCATAAACTGCACGTCCTCGATGCAATCCTTTTCACCCTTGGGCAGCTCAATGCCTGTGCTCTTGTAGTCCTTCCCCATCATGCTCAACCAGAAAGGGGAGGTAGCCAGGGCCACAAAGATGACGATACCGACGATAACTGCTTTGGCGTTATACATTTATTGGCCCTCCCCCTGCGCTTCGGGCGCATCCTCATCATCCACCACATTGGGCAGATCTTCCTGGCGCAGGTCCATGGTGCGCTTGCATTCGCCCTTCATGACAAGGGCGTTGCCCACCAGTTCATGCAGCCCGCTCACGTTGACGCCCGGTGCCCAGTAGTTGGCAAGCGGGGGCAGGGTGGCGCGGTCGATGGCGCACACGCAGGCCATATGGTTGACGCCATGTTTTTCTTGCACAAAACGCAGGGCATTGCCGCGGGGCATACCGGAGCGCATGCGCAGTTCCATGATTTCTTCGGTGTTCAGGCCCGAACCGGCGCCGCAGCAGAAGGTCTGCTCGCGGATGGTGTTTTCAGGCATTTCGTGGAAGTTGTTGCACACGGCGTTGAGCACGTAGCGCGGTTCGTCCAGCAGGCCCATGGCGCGTGCGGGGTTGCAGCTGTCATGGAAGGTGGTGACGATATGGTCGTTACGGCTGGGATCGAGATTCAGCTTGTTGTGGTGAATCAGGTCGGCCGTAAATTCCGCAATGTGCACCATCTTGGTGGAGGCGGCGTTTTTGAACACCGTGCCAGTGATGGGCGACACGGGAACTTCCATATTGGCCGGGGAAGGCCCGTTGTAAGTGTCCATGTACTGGTTGATCACGCGCCACATGTGGCCGCATTCGCCGCCCAGGATCCACTTGGAACCCAGACGCTCGGCTTCGGCGTACATTTTGGCGTTGAGCTTCTTGGCCATGTTGAAGGAGGTGAAGGAACCGAAGTTGCCGCCTTCAGAGGCATAGGTCGAGAAGGTGTAGTCGAGATCAAGCTCGTGGAAGAGCATGAGATAGCCCATGAAGGTGTAGATGCCGGGGTCGGCAAATACGTCACCCGAGGGCGTGATAAACAGGATCTCACGGCCCTTTTCATTGAAGGGCGTTTTGGGGCGGATGCCGGTGATGGTTTCGCAGTCATCGGCCAGCATTTCCACAATTTCCACAAAAGAGTGGGGCTGGATGCCCAGGTGGTTGCCCGTGAAGCTGCAGTTTTTCACCGGGTCCATGATCCAGTGTGTGCCAAGGCCCACTTCGTGCATCAGTTCGCGCACAATGGCGGTGATTTCGGCCGTGTCGATGCCGTAGGGGCAGAAGAGCGAGCAGCGGCGGCACTCAGTACACTGGTAGGCGTAGTAGTACAGTTCTTTGACTACGGACATGTCCCAGCCGCGGGCGCCGACCTTTTTACCAAGAAGCTTGCCCAGCATGGTGTAGTCGCGGCGATAGAGCGAGCGCAGAAGCTCGGCACGCAGCACGGGCATGTTCTTGGGGTCGTTGGTTCCGAGGAAGAAGTGGCATTTGTCGGCGCAGGCGCCGCAACGCACACAGATGTCCATAAAGAGCTTGAGCGAGCGGTGCTTTTCAAGCCTGTCGGCAAAAGCGTCGCACAAGATCTCTTCCCAGTTTTCGGGCAGATTCCAGTCTTCTGCTGCGGGATCCCACTCGTGGGGATTGGGCATGTGCAGCAGCTCCATGGTTTCTTTTTTGGCCGGATAGCAGAAGCTGCCCGGCGTAAATTCCGGCTTGACGTCAAGCCAATCTTCGGCCGGAAAATCCGGACGGCTGGCGACAAGCATTTGCGGTGTAGGTAATTTTGCCATGATGAAGACTCCTTACTCGGCGGCCTTTTCGGGTTGCTTTTCCAGCGGCAGCCCGGCTTCGGCCATGGCTTCGCGGTAGGTATCCTCGTACTCGGCGTAGGTGAAGTACTGCTTGGGCGGATTCCAGGGGTTAATATGGCGCACGCGGCGGGTATTGTTGGCCAGGTTACGCGTGGGGCTGAAGAACACGCCCGGCATATGCATGAGCTTGGAGAAGGGGAAGTAAATCAGCAGTACGCACACCAGAGCAAGGTGGGTGAAAAAGAGCGCGTTGATGCCTGTCGTGGCCACGGGCGCAAAATGCGTAAGGCCCATGACGAAAATCTTGACCTGGGCGATTTCGGTCTTATCGAAATAGCGCAGGCACAGGCCGGAGCTGATAATACAGATGATAAGCCACAGCGGGAAATAGTCGTTGACCAGCGAGATATAACGCAGGCGCTGGTCGAAAATGCGGCGGCCCAGCAAAAAGAGCACGCCCACAAGCACGAGGCCGCCGGTCATGAAGAAGCGGGGTGAACCGATCTGCATGATACCGTCAATGGTTTCCAGAAAAGAAATACAGGCCGGAATGGGCTCCATAAAGAAGCGGAAGTGGCGGATGAAAACCAGCAGAAAACAGTAGTGGAACAGCAGGGCAAAGACCCAGAGCCACTTGGAGGAAAAATAGATGGTACGCGGGCCCTTGCTGATGGGGTCATGCTCGCGCACATCGGCAACCGTGTTGCGGAACAGCGAACGGAAGAAAAACACTTCCAGAAACATGCGCCGCACCACGTCCCAAGTGTTGTCGGGGCTGTCGAGCCGGTTGGGCTTGATGAAATCAAGCGAAACTTCCTGCCCCCCGGTGGTGGGGATGGAGAAGGGTACTGGTGATTTGGCCCAGTACACCATGCGCCAGATAACACCGACGATAAAAACGACGACTGCAACATAAGGCAGCACAACGCCGAACAGAGGCGCAAGCCCTATGGCCGCTCCCGCCCAGGCGATGGCTCCTATGAGCAGCACCAGCAGTAATGAATTGAACATTCCCTACCTCACTTCCACTAAAGTTGCCTCAAAAGCCCACCACGGGATATTGAGAAATGCCTGGGCCGCACGCTCCAAAGACCCGCTAGGCATAACGCGGGCAGAGGGGGGTGCGGGGGTCAGCGTTAATCCGCAGGATGCGAAGGGCCGCCTTCCAGCTTTTGCGCCCAGCGCGCCAGTTGGGCGTACTGGTTGCGAATTTCTGTTATGCGCAGGTCGGCCACAACCTCGCGAGCCTCAGTATACATATCAAAGGCCAGCAGGGTGAGACTGTCCAGGCGCGATTCGGCTTCCATATAGGAGGCTGTTTCGCCCAGAGCTATGAACTCGGGCAAAAGATGCGTGCGCAGAATGGGCTTCATGAGAAAAAACACCCCCAAGCCCTGGCTGGGAGTATATTTTTGCACCGCACGCAACTTAATAAAGCGTTCCAGAGCACTTTTGGTCTGCCCCGGATCAACGTGTTCGCCAGACATGGCATCGTACAACGCCCCGGCCGCCTCTTTGGTCATATGGGCGACAGGATTGGCAAAGGGGTCGTTGCGCGTACGCAAAAAGCCTGTCGTTTCAAAAGGGTAGGTGTCAAACACCTCTTCGGCCCAAAGGCGAACAATTTCACTTTTGTGCTTCCTGAACAATTCCTGTGCTTTCATCCCGCCCTCGCGCCTTACGAATAAGGCTGTTTCATATAAAGGGGAAGCGCAAAGGGCGTCAAGCCCCTTTACCGTCAGACAACATCACTTACGTACCTTTTTGTACAAAGTCATATTCTGCTTACCCGGTGTTTGGGGTTTGGGCCAATTACGTAGTCCAAACCTATGTTGGAGCATGTGTCGCTGTTTTCTTTCTCACAGACAGAAGCTCCAGGCTGTCTGTGGCATGGCTTTGCTCCCTTTTTCCGGCTTTGTCCGCTGCGCGGTCAGGCGCAGTCAAGCCCAAGCATGGCTGCCGGGCGCACAGCGGCAGTTGAGCCAGCTTTGCGACCATTATTTATGATCTGCTTGCAAACCGTGTTCGGGCTGACAACGCGCGGTCGGCGGCCTATTCCGGGCAGGGAGCGGGCCCGCCGCACTGGCCAGAAACTTGCGGTTCCAGCGGCAGAGCATCGCTTGTGCCAGCGGGCTGGCCTTGCCACTGGCCCGCGCCCGGCCCGCCCGAGTAAGCGCCGTTGGGGGAGAGGTTGTTGCCAGCCCCCCGTTGGCCAGAGTTTTTGGCCTGCTTGACCAGCATGGCGGGCAACCCGTGATATTCAAAAAATGGTACGGTCTGTGCGCCGGATGTGAATACGTGGGCCTTGTTGCGCAGCAAGCGGAAGCGCAGCCAGATCATATCGGGGCTCCAGGAGCCCATACCGCTCGGCGCGGTCACGTCCTGCGAGCGGTTCATGGCATCGGCCATGCTGTCGCCCTGATCCAGCAGGCGGATCATGTGGGCAACACGGTACACGTCGCCGTCGTTTTCAGCCAGGGGATAGAAGGCCACGTCCACATGGCCGGAAAGAATGGCGACCCCTTCACGGCAACTGGAGCAGGACGGCGAAAAAAACATGCGCACCGTGGCGCTGTCGTGATTGTCGGTGATGGGCCACGTGGTGGCCTGCGAGCGCGCCACAGCGCCAAGATTGATAATAAAGAGCAAGCCCCACACCAGCACGAGAAGCGAGCGCCCCCCCTTGCCCGAACGGCTGCGCGTTACGGCTGCCTGGCGAAAGCTCATATAGACGAGCACAAAGAATACCGCCGCCACAAGGCAGCTGGTGCAGGGCGCGGTAAGCGCCATGATCAGCAGCAAGGCCAGATCAACCGCCAGAGCTAGCGCCGCCAGGGTGCGGCCCCAGTGGGCGGCGCCCAGCAGAGCCAGAATGCTCAGAGTCGCGAACAGCGCGGCCCCGATCCACCACAGCGATATACCCGCCACAGTGCTGTCCTGATACAGGGAGCAGCCTGCCGTCACACACAGATTGACTTCGTTGCCAAGAGCGCTCCAGACGCAAAATGCCGCGGCCAGCAGGGCAAGAAGCAGGGGGCCGGTAGCGATTTCGTGGGGTCGGTTCATGAACCACCTGTAATATGGGTTTGGCGGGCGCGCCGCCGGGCTTGTAAAAGAACAGGCCGGATCGCGCCGCGGCCTTGGCGCGCACGAATCACGTATCCTGAATGTATCATGCCTTTATAGGCCTTTTTTGCCTTCAGGTAAAGTGCGCTGTGTTTGCTTGGCGCGTCTGGGCCAAAACAAAAGGACGCCCTTTCGGGCGTCCTTTCGCGTTGTGACTGCGGCGTCCTTACATGGTGGAACCAGAGGCGGCACGCTGCATCTTGACTTCGACCTTTTCGGTCAGGCTGGAATAGTATTCGCGCAGGATGATGAGCACTTCTTCGCGGCCGAAGTGATCCGGCACTTCCGCGCCTTCGGAAAGCATTTTGCGCAGTTTGGTGCCAGACAGGATAACGCGGTCATCCTTGCCGTGCGGGCAGGTGCGCATGCTGGCCATGCCGTCGCACTTCTTGCAGTAGAAAGTCCAGTCGATATTCAGGGGATCGCAGAGCAGGCACTTGGCCGGGTCAGCGGAGACAGGAATCTTGCGGAAGATTTCCTGAGCTTCAAACATGCCGTAGAAGTCGCCCACGCCAGCGTGGTCGCGGCCAACCAGCAGGTTGTTGATGCCGTAGTTCTGGCGGAAGGTGGCGTGCAGCAGGGCTTCACGCGGGCCAGCGTAGCGCATGTCCAGGGGATAACCGGCCTGGATGACAAAGTCTTTCACAAAGTACTTGTCCACCAGGGTGTCGATGCACTTCACGCGCACTTCAGCGGGGATGTCGCCGGGCTTCAGCGAGCCGACCAGGGAGTGGATGACCACGCCGTCGCACACTTCAACGCCGATTTTGGCAAGGTATTCATGCGAGCGGTGCATGGGGTTGCGCAGCTGCAGGGCGGCAACCTTCTGCCAGCCGCGATCGTCCATTTTGGCGCGCAGCTGGGCGGGGGTCATGTACACGCCGGGGAACTTTTCGGGGAACTCACCCTGCGAAAGCACTTTGACGGGGCCAGCGATGTTGAATTCTTTCTGAGCCAGAACCATTTTCACGCCGGGATGGTCTTCGGGGGCCACTTCCCAGAACTTTTCAGAGTCGGGGCCTTCGCCCTTGAAGACCAGTTCGCATTCCATTTTTTTGTCGGCGTCAGTCATTTCATAGACTTCTTCGACCTTCATGGTGGCCATAATTTCGCCCTTGCGAACCAGGGCCACTTCTTCACCGGCCTTGATGCTCTTGGCTTCGTCAGCGGAGACGTCAAGGGTTACAGGCACGGGCCAGAAGGTGCCGTCGATGAGGGTCATTTTTTCGCACACGCTTTTCCAGTCGGCCTTGTTCATGAAGCCGTTCAGAGGCGAAAAGCCGCCAATGCCCATCATGATGAGGTCGCCCTTAGCGCGGGAAGAGATCTCGATCTGCTTGAGGCCTGCAGCCTTTTTCTTTTCGTCTTCCAAGGCCTTACCTTCGAGCAGGCAACAGACCAGACCCTTACCGCCGTGAGGAGCTACCAATTTGGACATCGCGAAATCCTCCGTGTTTTGGTTATGACAGCCTCCCACCGTGGCATTACGTTGACCGGAATGGGGAGGGCTTCTTTCGAAATACATCTTGTGAATAATCTAACAAAAAGTCAACTACCTCTCGCAAAATTTCCTGACTTTCGCACATGCAAAACGCGAAAATGCCTTGTTTAAAGCCAAAAAATGTAAATACCATAGTACGACATGTTTTTAAAAAAGAGAAGCCCCCCGGCTGAAAAAAACGTACTTTGCCCCTGTTTTGTAATTTGTTGCGATGGGGAAAAATAGTACAGTTAGCGAGGTTTTTATATGGGCCGCGTGTTTTACCATATGAAATGTTTTCACTTAAACCAACAATATAATAGTATATTATTTGAAAAAGGTGGGTTTTCTCCGGCTCTGGGCCAAGCGGGATCATTTGCTGACGCCTCTTATTATGCGCAGTGAAAATGTCGATGGCGCTTTTTTTCGCAATCTAACGAAAGTTTGGCTTTACGAGGCGGGTGCAAAGATTATCAAAAATGGCGGGATGTTGGCGTATGGTTCTTTTGCGATGGCACAGGGCTGCCGTATTTTTTCATGCAGTGCGCGGGCATGGCCATGCGGTAGCCGCGTGCAACAGCCCGGATCTATTGATATTAATAGGCAGGTCGAGGGGAGGGGAAGTGTGGCCTTGTGAGGCCGTTGGCAAAGGGGTGTGCTCCAGCATGAGCTCTGGGGAATGGCGGTGGGCGGCTGCAGCAGGGATCGGAGCAGCTGCGGCGTCAGGAAGAGCTTTGGTGGTTGTCGGCATGCCCCAGCATGAGCTCAGGGGAATGGCGGTCGGCGGCTGCAGCAGGGATCGGAGCAGCAGCGGCGGCGACAGCATGAAGATTTTTCGGGGGAGGGGGTGTGGGGGAGGGCCCCTTTTGCAAAAGGGGCCCTCCCCCACAAAATACTCTCAACCAAGAAGAGCACTTTTAGAAGGGCACTTCATCCATATTGGAGGCTTCGGAAGGAAAGGCGGGGCCGAGGTCGTCATCCATAGGCTTGCGGCCGCCCTGGTTTTGCTGGCGCGGCGCGCCCTGGCCGCTGCGGGGGGCGTTGCTGCGGGGTGCGCCGCCGCCGTAATCGTCTTCATAGCCGCGTCCGCCGCCGCTTCCGCCGCCGCCTTCGGCGCGGGGGCCGTCGCCCTTGCGGTCAAGAAATTGCACACGCTGTGCCTTGATCTCGGTGGTATAGCGATCCTGGCCCTGCTGATCTTGCCATTTGCGGGTTTGCAGGCTGCCTTCCACAAAGACAAGGCTGCCCTTGGCCAGGTAGTTGGCGCAGGTTTCGGCCTGCCGCTGAAAAACGGATACGCGATGCCATTCGGTGCGATCCACCTTGTTGCCATCGCGGTCGGTATAGGATTCGTCGGTGGCTATGTTAAGGCTGGCCACAGGCGAGCCGCTTTGGGTGTAGCGCAGTTCGGGGTCGCGCCCCAAGCGGCCGATGATCATGACTTTATTAAGCATGCGAAAGTCTCCGATAGTACTTCTTGTTCCGGATATTTCAGGCCACAAAGGCCTTTTCGAGAGTATCCAGCACGTCTTCGAGTTTGTCACTTAAAATGTTGGCCTCGCGGGGCTGCCAATCGGCCAGCGCCGTTTCCAGTGCCTGCTTGAGGCGCACGGCTTCTTGAATTCCGGCGCCCATGGCCTTTCGCCTGGCTTCTGACCAGGGCAGAAACTGTAGCCCATCGCCAAGGGCGCGCACCATTTCAAGAACGCCGTGTTTTTCGTGTTTGATGGGCACGCTGAAGGCGAGTTCTGTGAGTTTGGGCCACAGTTGTTCAAGCAGGTCTTCATTCCATGTTACGGCCGAGACGCGAATCTGCAAAGCCTTGCCCATGAGTAGTCTCCGTGATGTTTGACCAGCCGGAATGGCGCGGGCCTATTCCTTTTCAGTCCATTCGGTCTGCACGCGCACGATCACGTCCTGAATGGCCGGCAGCTGGTCTTTGGGGCATACGCCCAAAAGCGGCGCGCCCGCATCCATATTGTCGTTGATCTTGAAGTAGACGGCATAGATAACGCCATCGGGCCCTGAGTAGCAGAGGGGGACTTCGCGTTTCATGCGTGACATGATGAGCAGTTCCATGCCGTCGCGCACAGCCACGGATTGGGCGTCGGCGGCGCGAATTTTTTTGTCTACTTCGGGCGTAAAATAGTATTTGGCGCGTTCTGGCGCGCAGAACAGGTGCAGTGTTTTTTGCAGGATGATGCTCTGCACCTCATCCTTGGTCAGCATGTGGCGCAGCACGGCAAGGGGCGCGCCTGCTTCTACAAACTGGCCCTCAAGCTCGCTGTGTATGACGCTTACTTCGCCTTTTTCGGGAGCGCAGATGGCCTTGGGATTATGCTCGCGCTCAAGGGTGGCTATGAGCGTTCCGGGCTTTTCTTTCCACTGGCCCTGCGGCCCCAGGGCCTGATCGCCCTGGGCGAGGCCCGCAAAGGTGACGCGGCCTGTGTGCGGCGTGCGGATGACGATTTCGCGGTAGGGCGAAGCCTTTATTTCGTCCAGCAGTGAAGATATGTTGATCATGCTTGGTCCGTTATATGCTTGGGCGCGCGAGCTGCCGGAGCGGCGCGGGCGCTTGGTTTTTTTCGGGCTGCGGCCTGTGGCGGCCTTGGCCTGCGGCCTGTGTGCGGCGGCTTTTGCAGGCCGCTTTTGTTTTGGCTGCTGGCGCATTCCGCTTTTTCCGGCTGTGGGCCGGGCCGGAGCGCGCATCAGCGTGGCACACACATCGGGCGCGCGGGGCGCATCCCTGCCTGAGAGAAGCCTTGTACCGCCGTGAACGGCAGGGGCAGCGGGCCTTTTTTTGCGCCTCCCCCAGATGGTGGCTGCGGCTTGTGGCCCGCTCCCGGCATGTTTTTTCGTTTACCGGTAATAAAGGTTTCTGCCGCCAATGGTGAGCAGAGCTTGTTTGAGGTTGGCGCGCACCTGCCTTCTGTCCCATATGCCCTGAATGTGGCCGCGCGAGAGGGCGCGGTACGAGCGGTGGTACTTGGGCGGAATGTCCATGCCCGTGGTTTCCTTGATAACGCCCGGCCCGGCGAAGCCGATATTGGACGAGCGCACGGCGAACTGGTAGGGCGAGCAGCCGAGAAAACTGGCCACGGGCCCGGCAAAGGAGTTGGTGTCATACAGCACCATGTACAGGCCGCCGGATTCGATATAACGGCGCACGGCCACAGTGCAGCGCGGCATCTGGATGACGCCGTGAGTTCCTTCCTGAATGCGTATGCCCGCTGTGCCGTGGACATAGGCCAGGAAGGGATAGCGTTTTTTCTCGGCCCGCTGGGCGGCTTCCACAAACTTGTAGCCTTCGGCCGCGCCCACGGAACCACCGCGGAAGGTGCCCATAAGCATGGCCACCACCATCTTGGTATTGTCGATGCGGGCTTCAAAGGTTACGCAGCCGCTTTTTGCTCCGGTTTTTTTCTGGGCAGCGGCGATGCGGTCGTTGAAATCGGGGAATTCCAGCGGGTTGCCCGCTTCGATTTCGCTGTTGAATTCAAAAACCGAGCCTGCGTCAAAAACGTTTTTTACATACCATTCCGGCTCCATGGGAAAGTGGTAGCCGCAATGGCTGCACACGCCCGCGAATTCGGCGAAAAGGTCTGGGCCCCACAGGTCAAGGCAGCCGTAGGAGGCGCTGTTGGGGCAGGTGACCGTGCGGTCGGCTTTGTAGCGCGGCGATATGTAGTTCCACTTGAGGCGGCGCGAATCGTCTGCCCAGGTGGAGAGGGCCATGAGTTCTTTGGCCTTGTTGTCCTGCTTGCCGGGCAGCTTGTGGGTGAGCTTGTGCCAGGGAGCAAGCAAGCGGCCTTTGAACACATCCCATTCGTTGCCGATTTCTTCCATAAAGGTACGAATGCGGCGCTGATGCTTGCGATAGAAGTCGTATTTGAAGCTGACCCAGGGTTTGGATATCCAGTCCCAGGTTGCGCCGGCCATCTTGGTGATGAACGGCCTGCGGTCGCGTGCCGCCTGACGGGAAAGCCGCAGAAACTTCTGCTGGCGGCGTTCGCGCAGGCGGTCTTTGGCCTTGGAAGAAAGCCCCCAACGGGTGTGCATTTCATCCAGGTTGGCATCGGGCCTGCGCAGGCGTGAAAGGGTAAAGCCCTTGAGCATGGGGATGACGCGGGTGGAGACCACCACTTCGTCCGTGGCGCGTATGACTTCCTGGCGCAGGGTGCGGAAAAAGTCGAAGTGCCAGGGGCGCGCGCCCAGAGGCGGTTCCTGCACGATGCGGTCGATATAGCCGAACTTGATATTGTCCTGCGCGGTAATTTTGAGGTGCTGGGCGCAGTGTTCGATGAGTTCGGGGGCGGCGCGCTCGCCAGCCTTGAGGCGGCCTTCGATGGCGGCGCCCCCTTCGGGCGAAATGACCGAATAGTAGCCGTGCGAAAGCATGAGCCGTTTATCCGCAAGGCCGATGGCCTCGGCTCCGCCGGAGCCGCCTTCGGAAATGACGGCAATAACAGGCACACGCAGACCGGCCATGCTGTAGATATTGCGCGCGATCTGCTGTGCTGCGCCGGGGTAGTCCTCAATGGGATACGAGCCGGGCGTGAAGATATAGGCGTGAACGGGAATGCCCTCGGTTTCCGCAACGCGCATGTATTGCTGCGCTTTGGCATTGCCCCAGGGTTTGACCGAGCCGCCGTTGCGGAATTCCGCCCCGTGGCCTTTTTCCTGCCCGATAACCATGACGGACTGGGTATAGGTCTTCTTGCCCCTGCGCCGGGTAATGACAGCGCGGGCGATGAGCATGCTGGGGTCGAGGCTGTGTTCGTCCTGGCCACCAACTTCGGTGAAGTTGTCGTAGACGTTTTCCAGGATGTCCCGCAGGCAGATGCGCTGCGAGTGGCGCACGATGCGCACCTTGTCCATGGGAGTAATGCTGCCTTCAAGGCGGCGCTCCACATAGCAGAACAGGTCTTCAACCGTGGCCAGCTCCGCATAGGGGTCTTCAATTTCCCCCGCGCGGGCGCGCGCCGTGAACGAGGTGAGCTTTTCTTCCAGCAGTTGCGCATTGTCTTTGTGCTTGCCGGCAAAAATGTCCACCATATAACTGAGCCTGTCGCGCAGACTCTGGATTCGTTTCTCTATATTATTGTCCATAACTCGCGTACGCCGCTAAACGGGTTTTTTGAGGTAATTGGAGTAGGATGCGTGCAAGGCGCCCCGGGTCGTGTAGCCATTGTGTGTCACAATGGTCGACTCGTGCGCCATATGCCATCTGTCATCCGTGTAACAGCCCATGGCCGTATGCCCCAGGTCGTGCCGCAAGGCAGTGGGGCAGTTGGCAGGGTGCTTGCCGCCGGCTTTGGCGCACAGGCGGCTTTCGCGCTTGAAGGGGCGCTTAGCGCTTGTGGGAAAGCGTGAGCTTCCCATACTTTCCTCCTTTTGCTCAGAAGCGGAGAATCCGCTCCGTATTGGCCGCCAAGAAGTTTACGTTGGATTTCAGGGCGTCACCTGCGCCGTTATGCCCCTCAAGGCGCAGGTCGTGCAGAAATTCAAGGCCACGGGCCTTGGCTTCTTCAAGGTCTTTGCCCCATATGATGGCAAGAGCCAGGTTTGGATCAAATTCGGTGGGAATTTCGTATGGTTCCTTGGTAGGAACGTGGGTGAGCATGGTCAGCCATGGCTGTTCTTTCCACTGGAAGCGCTCGATGCGCCCCACCCAGGGGGTGAAGTTGCTGTCCGGGTCTTCGGCGATAAGCCGGTATTCGATGCCCACGCCGTCAAAAGTGATGTCGCCCTGGCCATAGCCAAGGGGAACACCAAGGCCGATGCGGATCTGTTCGGCGATGATGTCCACATCGCCCTGGCCCTTGACCTTGGAGATGCGGGCCGAGACGCCGTTTTCCACCTGGATGCGGGTATTCACTTCCATAAGAAAAGGCTCGCCCTTGCGGGTAACGATCCATTCCCATGTGCCCACGTTGTCGTAGCCGACCTTGCGAGCCATGGTCAGGGAGTAGTGGACAATGTCTTTGAGCACTTTGCCTGCGTCAAAGGTGTACTTGAGTTCTTCCGGAACAAAGCCGGGGGCCACCTCGACGCGCTTTTGCAGCCCTGTGGACTGGATGGAGCAGTTGCGCGTGCCGAAATGCACGGGATTGGTGCCCGTGCGGTCGGAAACGACCTGTACTTCAAGGTGGTTGAAGTCCGTAATGCGCTGCTCGATGAGCACGCCCTCGTCTTTGAACTGGCGCAGGGCATAGTTGCGGATGCGCCGATAGACAGAGCGGAACTGATCCGGATCGTAGACCTCTTCAATGCCCATGCCGCCGCCGCCCGCCGAAGCCTTGACCAGAACCAGCGGGCGGGTGATGCCCTGCTGGGCCTGAAATTCAAAGATGCTTTTGGCGATGCGCTCGGCTTCCATCTCGTCATAGATGGGCCGGTCAGAACCGGGAACCGTGGGCACGCCAAGGCTGCGGGCCAGGCGCTTGGTATTGATCTTGTCGCCCAGTTCGCGAATAATTTTCCACGAAGGGCCGATAAAGACGAGTTTGCGGTCGCGCTTGGTCACGCGGCGCGCAAAGCGAAAGTCTTCGGCAAAAAAGCCGTAGCCGGGGTGTATGGCGGTGCAACCAGCCTCGTCAGCCACAGACATGAGCTCGTTGGCATCGTGGTAGGAAGAAACGCGGAAAAGGCTTTTTTCGCCGCCTTCTTCGCGCGCAAGGCGCACATGACCAGAAGCCGCGTCTTCGGCGGTGAATATGGCGGTAAAGGCCACGCCCAGCTTGCGGCAGGCCCGCATGATGCGCATGGCGATTTCACCGCGGTTGGCGACCAGAATTTTATGCTTGTGCAGGGGAATGGTTTCCTGAGCGTTGTCCAAGCCTGTCTCCCTCATTATGTGGCGCCCTGGGGGCGCAAGCGATAGTTGTTGGTCTGATATTTTTGGCGCGGCCACCAAAGCGCGACCGCCAAGGCATAGTCCGGCCCGCCGGTTTGCCCTTGTGGGACTGGGCCGGGCGGGCTATACAGGGTTCGTATCAATCAAGCATACGCACTTTCCGCGTGAAAATCCACACGCAGTACTGTGGCGGACGAAAAAAGTCCCCCACGGTTCTTGCGCGGCGCGAGCCCTGTTGCACTGTTAAAATCAGGAGGGATAATATGCAAAATCCGCAAGAAGTCCAGTCGGCCGCAGCGGCTCTGCGCAAGGCTCTGGAGACCGCGCCCTGCAGTTTTTCACAGGCTGTGGGCATGCGAAGAATCACCGGCGCTGCAGCGGAAGACAACAGCGCGCCTGTTGGCCTTGTGCTTGGCACGGGCCTTTCGGGCCTGGCGGACAAATTGACTGAGCGGGTAGCAGTGCCCTATGCGGATTTGCCGGGTTTTCCCGTGTCCAGTGTGGATTCACACGTGGGGGCCTTTGTGTGGGGGCGCTTTCCTTCAGCCTGTGGCGAGGACGATGTTCCGGGCCGCCCGGTGCTGATCCAGCAGGGGCGCTGCCACCTTTATGAAGGCCGCAGCCCCGCCGAAGTGTGCATGGGGGTGCGCGTTATGGCGGCCATGGGCGTCAAAACGCTGGTTATCACCAATGCCGCTGGGGCGCTTAATCCCCATTTTGACGCCGGCTCCATCATGTGCATGAGCGATTGTATCAACCACACGGGCCATTCGCCGCTGCTTGGTTGCAATTGCGAGCAGTGGGGCCCGCGCTTTCCCGATATGAGCGTGCCTTTTGACGCGGATTTGCGTACTCTTGCCATGGAAACCTCTGTCCGGCTTGGCGTGCGGCTGGAGCGCGGCGTCTATATCGGCGTTCGCGGCCCTGAAATGGAAACCCCGGCCGAAACGCGCATGTACCGGCAGTGGGGAGCCGACGCCGTAGGCATGAGCACTGTGCTCGAAGTCATCGCGGCGCGTCATTTGGGCATGCGTGTGCTCGGTCTTTCATGTATTTCAAATAAAAACTTGCCGGACTGTATGACCCCGGCGCCCTTGGAAGAAATCATTCTTGTGGCTGCTCAGGCGGGTAAAAATCTGGGCCGCCTCATACGGGCCATGATGACAAAACTTTAAAAAGTACGTACAAGCGCAGCCCGGACTCATTTTTTTACACTAAAAGGCAAAGCGCCCATGCATTATAACGACTCTCTTCGCAACGTCGCCATCATAGCCCACGTTGACCACGGCAAGACCACCCTGGTGGACGCGCTCTTCAAGCAGGGCGGCGGCCTCCGCGCCGGCCAGCAGATAGACGACCGCGTCATGGACAATATGGACATTGAACGCGAGCGCGGCATCACCATTGCCGCCAAAAACTGCGCTGTTTCCTGGAACGACGTCAAGATCAATATCATCGATACCCCTGGCCACGCCGACTTTGGCGGTGAAGTGGAGCGCTCGCTTTCCATGACCACAGGGGCCATCTTGCTGGTAGACTCTTCTGAAGGCCCCCTGCCGCAGACCCGTTTTGTGTTGCGCAAAACGCTGGAAGCGGGCCTGCCCGTGGTGGTAGTCATCAATAAGATCGACCGCAAAGACGCCCGCCCCGAGGAAGTGCTCAACGAGGTTTACGACCTCTTTATCGACCTGGACGCCAGTGAGGCGCAGCTCGAATTTCCCGTGCTCTACGCCATCGGCCGTCAGGGCGTGGCCATGAATAATATTGATGATGAGCAAAAAGACCTGAGCCCTCTGTTCGAGGCCATACTCAAATATATTCCCGGCCCGGCACACGATCCCGAACAGCCCTTTCAGATGCTGGTGGCCGACCTTGACTATTCCGACTATCTCGGCCGCCTGGCCGTGGGCCGCATTATGCACGGCCATGTGCACAGCAAGGAAACCCTCGCCTGCATCGGCGAAAGCGGAAAGCCCCGCGCCCTGCGGGCCACCAAGCTTCAGGTCTATGACGGCCTGAAACTGGCCGAAGTGGAAACAGCCACCCCCGGCGATATCGTGGTGCTGGCGGGCATTGAAGACGTTACCATCGGCGACACCATCTGCACCAGCACCAACCCCCGCGCCCTGCCGCGCATCAGGGTGGACGAGCCCACGGTGGCCATGCGTTTTGGCATCAACACCTCGCCCCTGGCCGGGCGCGAAGGCAAGATTGTGCAAAGCCGCGCCATACACGATCGCCTGGTAAAAGAAACCCTGCGCAACGTGGCTGTGCGCGTTGAAGACACCACCGACCGCGATGCTTTTCTGGTCAAGGGGCGCGGCGAATTCCAGATGGCAATTCTTATCGAAACCATGCGCCGCGAAGGTTTTGAACTTTCCGTGGGCCGCCCCGAAGTCATCCTGCGCAAGGACGAAAACGGCAAGGTTCTTGAGCCCATTGAACGCCTGTATGTGGACTGCGACGAAGTCTTCATGGGCGTGGTGACGGAAAAACTGGCCCAGCGCAAGGGGCGCATGCTCAACTGCGTCAATAACGGCACGGGCCGGGTGCGCCTTGAGTTCACCGTGCCTTCGCGCGGCCTTATTGGCTACCGCGATGAATTTCTTACGGATACCAAAGGTACGGGCATCATGAACTCGTACCTTGAGGGCTATGAAGAATGGCGCGGCGATTTCCCCACTCGCTATTCCGGCTCCATTGTGGCCGACAGGTCGGGCAGCGCCGTGGCCTACGGCCTCTTTAACCTTGAGCCGCGCGGCGTGCTTTTTGTGGAACCGGGCAACCCCGTGTACGAAGGCATGATCGTGGGCGAGCACAATCGCGACAATGATATTGACGTGAACGCCACCAAGGAAAAAAAGCTCACCAACATGCGCGCGTCAGGCAAGGACGAAAACGTCATCCTCACGCCCGTGCGCAGGATGACGCTGGAACACGCCCTGCACTTTGTGCGCGAAGATGAACTGGTGGAAGTAACGCCCCAGTCCATCCGCCTGCGCAAGGCCGAACTTTCGGCCCAGAAGCGCTACCAGATCGCCGGCAAGCGCAAGGGATAACAGTGGTTTATTGGTAGAGTGTTTATTGCTCTAAGATGCTTTGTGGGGGAGGGCCCCTTTTGTAAAAGGGGCTCCTCC
>CAZFCC010000032.1:0-30337 GCA_964517635.1 uncultured Desulfovibrio sp.
GGCCTCGGTGCGATCCATTTCCTTTTCTGGCATGGCCCCGTTGGCTTCGGCCAGCTTATCGCGCAGGCCGCCCAGACCGGGAATCATTTTAAGGATGCTGTCCAGCGAGCCAAGCTTTTTGATGCGGCGCATCTGGGTACGAAAATCTTCAAGGTCAAAGCTGGCCTTTTTCATCTTGCGGGCCAGCTCTTCGGCTTCTTCGGCATTGATGGCGCCCTGTGCTTTCTCCACCAGAGTAAGCACGTCGCCCATGCCCAGAATACGCCCGGCGATCCGGTCGGGGTGGAAAACTTCCATCTCCGACAGTTTTTCGCCCATACCCACAAATTTAACAGCCGCGCCCGTGACGGCGTGGATGGAAAGGGCCGCGCCGCCGCGCGCGTCGCCGTCCATCTTGGTCAGCACAACGCCGGTAATGCCCAGGCGCTCGTTAAAGCTTTCAGCCACGGTCACGGCATCCTGGCCGGTCATGGCGTCAGCCACAAACAAAATTTCCTGCGGCTGCACAGCGGCCTTGATGGCCTCAAGCTCTTGCATGAGCGGCTCGTCCACGTGCAGGCGGCCCGCCGTGTCAAGCAGCAGCACTGTGGCCTGCTCGCGCCGGGCCTCTTCAAGCGCGGCCTTTGCTATATCCACGGGCTTCATGTCCACCGTGGAAGGATAGCAAGGCATGTCCAGCTGCTTGGCGAGCACCGTCAACTGGTCAATGGCGGCAGGGCGATACACGTCGGCAGGCACAAGGTAGGGGCGCATCTTTTGCTTGCGCAAAATATTTGCTATCTTGCCCGCAGAAGTGGTTTTACCCGAACCCTGCAAGCCCACAAGCATGATGACAGCGGGCTCGCGCCCCTGCAAATCAAGCGAGGCGGTTTCGCCGCCGAGCAGGCTGACCAGTTCATCATGAACGATCTTGACCACCTGCTGCGCCGGACTTACCCCTTTGAGCACTTCCTGGCCAAGACACTTTTCGCGCACGTTTTCAACAAAGTCTTTAACAACCTTGAAGTTAACGTCCGCTTCCAGCAGGGCCAGCCGCACTTCGCGCAGACCGGCCTGCACGTTTTCTTCGGTAAGCTGGCCGCGTCCGCCGAAAGAGCGGAATACGCCGGAAAGTCTGTCTGAAAGGCTTTCGAACATGCAATCTCCACAGGGGCCGCAAGCGGCAAAAAAGCAGTGCTGTCGCCTGCCCCGCGCAGACAAGCCTGCACGCAGCCGCCGCACGGCGCATACGCCCACAGGGGCGAAGTGGTGATTCATAGGATGTTTGCCGCCTCACGTCAAGTCTTGAACAAAAAAGCGCCCTCCGGCACTTGCCAAGGCTGCTCAAAAACTGTACGCGCAAGCACCCGCTTTGCACAGGAGCGCGCGGCACGACCGCAAACCCGGCAGGCCCGACCGCAGAGCCACAGCCCGCATTGACATACGGCCCGCAAGGGGATACCCTGTTAGACTATAATTTGAACAATTATTCCAGCATATTACGAGGACGCCATGTTCACCAATCGCGGCAAAGCGCTGACCTTTGACGACATTTTGCTCATTCCCGGCTATTCGGACATTACCCCTGACGCCGTGGATATAGCCACCTGGCTTACCCCTTCCATCCCTCTGCGCATCCCCCTGCTTTCCGCCGCTATGGATACCGTAACGGAATCGGCCATGGCCATTTCAATGGCTCGCATGGGGGGCATCGGTATCATCCATAAAAATATGCCTGTGGCCCGGCAGCGCCTGGAAGTGGAAAGGGTCAAAAAAAGCGAAAGCGGCATGATCCTCGACCCGGTAACCATTTCGCCCAACAATACGGTGCAGGAAGCCCTTGACCTCATGTCGGACTTTCGCGTTTCCGGCCTGCCTGTTGTGGCCGATGGCCGCCTTGTGGGCATCCTGACCAACCGTGACGTGCGCTTTGTTGAAGACGGCCAGGCCGTGCGCGTGGCTGATGTCATGACCAGCCAGAATCTCGTTACCGTTCCCATGGGCACGTCTCTTTCCGAAGCCAAGCAGCACCTGCACGAACACCGCATTGAAAAACTGCTTGTGGTGGACGAAGAAGGCCATTTGCGTGGCCTGATCACCATGAAAGATATCGACAAGGTGCAAAAATATCCCAATGCCTGCAAAGACGCCGCCGGGCGCTTGCGCGTGGGCGCGGCTATCGGCATCGGCAAGGACTGCGAATCCCGCGCCGAACAGCTGCTTGAAGCCGGAGCTGACGTTCTCGTGCTTGACTCGGCCCACGGGCATTCTGTCAACGTTATCAATGCTATCCGCATGGTCAAATCGGCCTTCCCCAACTGCCAGCTTGTGGCGGGTAACGTGGCCACCTACGAAGGCGCCAAGGCCATTCTTGAAGCCGGAGCCGACACCGTCAAGGTGGGCATCGGCCCCGGTTCCATCTGCACCACCCGCATCGTGGCGGGCGTGGGCGTGCCCCAGGTTACGGCCATTATGGATGGCGGCCGCGCCGCACGCGAAATGGATCGCTGCTGCATTGCCGACGGTGGCATCAAGTTTTCCGGCGACATTGTGAAAGCCCTCGTGGTCGGCGCGCACTCTGTCATGATCGGCTCGCTGTTTGCCGGCACGGAAGAAAGCCCGGGTGAAACCATCCTCTATCAAGGCCGCACATACAAAATCTATCGCGGCATGGGCTCCATCGATGCCATGAAAGAAGGCAGCTCTGACCGCTACTTCCAGGAAAAGAGCAAAAAGCTCGTTCCTGAAGGCATTGTGGGCCGTGTGCCGTATCGTGGCCCGGTTATGGAAGCCGTCTACCAGCTCATGGGCGGCCTGCGCTCGGGCATGGGCTATGTGGGCGCACACAACCTCACGCAACTGTTTGAAAACACGACCTTCTGCGAAATATCCCCGGCGGGCCTGCGCGAAAGCCATGTTCACGACGTGGTGATCACCAAAGAAGCCCCCAACTACCGTATTGAAAACTAGGGCCACGGCGCCCGCAAGGCGCACGCCTGTAAAAACAGGCAACCGGCGCGCCGCGTGTGCGCATAGCTCATACAGATCGTGAGGACACCATGCCCAGCAAGGTCATTATAATAGATTACGGCTCACAGGTTACCCAGCTTATCGCGCGCCGCGTGCGCGAGGCCGGGGTATATTCTGAAATCCATTCCTGCATCACCACCGCCGAACAGGTGGCCGCCATGAAACCTCAGGCCATCATCCTGTCTGGCGGCCCCGCCAGCGTGGGCGAAGCCGATGCCCCGGCGCTGGATCCCGGCTTTCTTGAGCTGGGCGTGCCCGTGCTTGGCATCTGCTACGGCATGCAGCTTCTGGCCCGTGGCCTGGGCGGTCAGCTTGCCCAGTCGCTCACGCGTGAATACGGCCCGGCCGACCTCAATTTCACCGGGCCCTGCACCCTGTGGGAAGGCATCACCGCGCCCACCCGCGTGTGGATGAGCCACGGCGACAAGGTTATGGCTCCGCCGCCCGGCTTTACGGTTACAGGCAGCACCAGCACCCTTGAAGTGGCCGCCATGGCCGACGAGGCCCGCAAAATCTACGCCGTGCAGTTCCACCCCGAAGTGCATCACAGCGTGGACGGCGAGCGCATCCTGCACAATTTCCTGTTCAAGGTCGCGGGCATCAAGCCCGACTGGACTATGTCCTCTTTTGTGGAGCGCGTGATCAAGGAAATGGCCGAGCAGGTGGGCGACAAGCATGTGGTCTGCGCGCTTTCCGGCGGCATCGACTCCACCGTGGTGGCCGTGCTGCTGCACAGGGCCATCGGCAAGCGGCTGCACTGCATCTTTGTCGACAACGGCCTGCTGCGCCTTAACGAAGGCGATGAGGTGGTCAGCTACCTGCGGGAGCACTTTGACCTCAACCTCAATTTTGTGCAGGCGCAAGAGCGTTTTCTTTCCAAGCTCAAGGGCGTGGAAGATCCCGAAACCAAACGCAAGATCATCGGCCACACCTTTATCGAAATTTTTGATGAAGAAGCCAACAAGCTGAATCAGGTGGACTTTCTGGCGCAGGGAACCCTGTATCCCGACGTCATCGAATCCATTTCCCACAAAGGCCCAAGCGCTGTCATCAAGAGCCACCACAACGTGGGCGGCCTGCCTGACACCATGAAACTCAAGCTTATCGAACCCCTGCGTGAACTCTTCAAAGACGAAGTGCGCAAGGTAGCGGCCGAACTTGGCATGCCCGACTCCATCGTGTGGCGCCATCCCTTCCCCGGCCCCGGCCTTGCCATCCGCGTGCTTGGCGAAGTGCGTGAAGATCGCCTCAATATCCTGCGTCAGGCCGACAAGATCGTGCAGCAAGAGCTGAAGGAATCTGGCTGGTATCGCAAGGTTTGGCAGGGTTTTGCCGTGCTGCTGCCCTTGAAGACCGTGGGCGTTATGGGCGACGGGCGCACCTATGAAAATGTGGTGGCTCTGCGCGTGGTCGACAGCGTCGACGCCATGACCGCTGATTGGGCGCGCCTGCCCGCTGATCTCATTGAACGCATGTCTGGCCGCATCATCAATGAAGTCAAGGGCGTCAACCGCGTGGTTTACGACGTGTCCTCCAAACCGCCCAGCACCATTGAATGGGAATAGGAGCACCGTATGTTCGGTATAGGCAGCACGGAACTTCTGGTCATCCTTGTGGTGGCCCTGATTGTGTTGGGGCCCAAGAGTCTTGCCAATGTGTCGCGCACGCTGGGCAAGGTTATGGGCGAATTCCGCCGGGTTTCCACCGACTTCCAGCGCACCCTCAACGCCGAGGCTGAAGAGGAAGAACAGAAAAATCGCAAGAAAGAAGCCGCCAAAGCCGCCAGAGAAGCCAGGGCCGAAGCCGAAGCCGCACAGGCAAAGCCGCAGGCCGCAGCGCAAACGGCGGAACAGGCCGGAACCCGCGCCGATGATCAGGCTGCGGCAACGCCCGCGGATGCCCCCGCATCCGAAGCCCTGCTGGACACCACAGCCGTGCAGGCTCCCTCAGGGGCTGCACAGGCAGAGGCTGCGCAGCCGGAAAATGCGCCCCAGGCTCAGGCTGCTTCTGCGGCTCCTGCTCCTGAGGCCGCGCCAGCTGCCGCCACACAAGCTGACCATGCGCATTCTGACGTGCCGCTTCCGCCCGAGGGCAGCCCCCTGGCCGAAGCCCTGGCCCGCACCCAGGCTGAAGCCCGCGCGGCAGAAGCCCGCCTTGCTCCGTCCACACCTGTTTCTGAAAACGGCGGCAAGGCATGACCGAAGAAAAGAAAGTTCCATGGGATCAGGCCGCGGCAAACACTTCTGACGCCCCCCGTCCTGAAGAATCCGGCGTAAGATCAGACGCCGCCGCTGCAGTGTCCGTCATCAATAGCGTGAATCTTGAGGCCGCCAGCCATCTGGCGGCCTCTGCCACACCAACCGGCGACCAGGCGGAAGCTCCGGGGCAAAATACGGGTCAGGCCCCAGCGCAAGCCCCAAATCAGAACCCAGATCAGGCCTCCCATCAAAAACTGGAACAGAACGCTGACCAGAGCACGGGCCAAAGCATGGGCCAAAGCGTTGGCCAGAACGCAGATCAGGGCGCAGATCAGGAAGCACCTGAACATTCGGGCACTTCTGCCGCCGCTGCCGACGCAGCCGCCGCTGGCGACGCAACCGCCGCTCCCGACGCAACCGCCGCTGGCGCTGCAGCCGATGCAACAAACGCAGCAGCCCCCGGCTCCGCTGACCCCGCCGACGCCGGCCCAGTTGGAGCAGACGCGGCCGACCCTGCTAAAACAGCAGCAGACGAAACAACCGAGCCCGCTGCGGCTGGTGCTGGCGGTCAACCGCCCCAGCCCCCGGCCAGCCCCTTTACGCCCGATGCCTCGGAGCCAACGGCTCCCGTTCCGGCGGTTTCCGGCGGCCAGCCCCCTGCCACGCCTGACGAGGAAGATGAAGAAGAGGCAGACGGCCCCGATAGGCCCATGGGCCTTATGGATCACCTTGGCGAACTGCGCACGCGCCTTGTGCGCTGTAGTATCGCGGTGATTGTGGGCTTTTTTGCCTGCTGGGCTGTGGTGGATCCCATCTTTGACGTGCTGGTCAATCCCCTTCTGGCTGTTTTGCCCAAAGGCTCGCACGCCATTTACACGACCCTGCCCGAAGCATTTTTTACCCGCATGCACATTGCCTTTGTGGCGGGTGTTTTCTTATCCAGCCCGATGATTTTCTACCAGGTATGGTCGTTCATCGCTCCCGGCCTGTATGAAGAAGAAAAGAAATATATCATCCCCATTGCGGTGATGTCGGCCCTGTTCTTCATCTGCGGCGGTGCCTTCTGCTACTTTGTGGTCTTTCCTTACGCCTTCAGCTTCTTTGTAAGCTTTGCCACCGAAGAAATTGTGGCCATGCCCAAGGTGAGCGATTATCTGAGCTTTGTGCTCAAGCTCATTCTGGCCTTTGGCATTATTTTTGAGATGCCGCTTTTTGCCTTCTTTCTCGCGCGCATGGGTGTTGTCACTGCTGCCATGATGCGGAAGGTGCGCCGTTATGCCATTTTGAGCATCTTTATTGTGGCGGCCATTCTCACCCCGCCCGATGTGGTTTCACAATTGCTCATGGCCTGCCCCATGCTTATCCTGTATGAAATAAGCATCTGGGTTGCGGCAGCCTTTGGCCGCAAGCCCAAGACCGAAAAAAACGCCGATGACGGCGGCCAGGAAAAGCCTGACGCAGCCGCAACAGCGGATGCAACAAACGCCAAGGCCTCGGAGGAAGCATGACCACCGCCCCCCGCACTTCAGCGCAGGCGCGCACCAGCGCCGAAACCAACATCCGCCTTGAACTGAATCTGGACGGCCAGGGCAAAACAGACATCAAAACCGGCTTCGGCATGCTGGATCATATGCTCACCCTGACCTTCTTCTGGGCAGGCATGGATCTGAGCCTCGTCTGCGAGGGTGACCTACAGATAGACGCTCACCACACGGCCGAAGACGTGGGCATAACCCTCGGCAAGGCACTGCTTGACGCTCTGGGCGACAGGGCGGGCATTGCCCGCGTGGGCTACGGCCGCGTTCCTATGGATGAAGCGCTTGCAGAAGTTACCGTTGACCTTTCAGGCCGCCCCTGGCTTGAGTGGCGTGGCGACGAACTGTTGCCCCCCGTACTCGCCGGGGAGGAAAAAGACCTCTGGCGTGAATATTATAAAGCCCTTGCCAGCGGCGCGCGCTGCAATCTGCATGTGGACATGCGCTACGGCAAAAATGGGCATCATCTGCTGGAATCCGCCGCCAAGGGTCTCGGCCTTGCCTTGGCCCAAGCAGTGCGGCGGCACGGCACAACCATACGCAGCACCAAGGGAGGTCTTGATTAATGCATAACCGCCTGAATATACTGCTTCTCGTCATATTGAGTCTTGTCATGGTTTTGGGCGCCTGCAACAAACGGCCGCGCAGCACAGCCGATGTGCCGCGCAACCTTTCCGCCGCCTATACCATCACCGTGGCTCCCTTTACCCAGCCCATCAATGCCAGCCAGCTTATCATGGGCCGCATTCCCCAAGACCAGGGGCGCATTCCAGAAGATATGCTCACAGCGCTCGACATGCGCCTGCGCCATGTGCTGACCACCCAGACCAACAGGCAATACAAGTTCATCGGTCAGCGCACGCTGCCGAGCAACACCAACGCCTTTCACAGCTCCGAACAGCCGCAGGCCCTGCCCCTTTGGATAGCCTATGGCAAAAAACAGGGGGCGCAGCTGCTGCTTGTCCCGCAGGTGCTGGACTGGCATGAACGCGAAGGCTCCAAAGCCGGCGTGACCCAGTCGGCCCATGTGCGGGTGGAATTTTTCCTGCTGCGAGTGGATGCCGACAATATTATGGAGCGTTCTATCTTTGAAGAAAAACAGGCCGGACTCACGGATAACCTGCTCCAAATGGGGTCTTTCCTCAAGCGCAAGGGCCAGTGGGTCACTGCCGAGGAACTGACCGAAGAAGGCATGAACAAGGCAATAAAGGACTTGGGTTTATGATTATTTTCCCCGCTGTTGACATCCAGAACGGCAAGGCCGTGCGCCTCAAACAGGGCCGTGCCCACGAAAGCACGGTTTTTGCCGAAAGCCCCGTCGATGCTGCCAAAGCCTGGGAAGACGCCGGAGCCCGCTGGATGCATGTGGTTGACCTGGACGGCGCTTTTGACGGCGCGGCCCAGAGCCGCCACATCGTGCGCCATATCTGCGCGGCCCTTGCCATTCCTGTACAGCTTGGCGGCGGCATTCGCGACATGCAGACAGCCGAAGCCTATCTGGAAGCCGGGGTCAACCGCCTTATCATCGGCACACTGGCCCTGGAACAACCCGCTCTTTTTGCTGACATGTGCCGCGCTTTTCCCGGCCGCGTGGGCGTCTCCCTCGATGCCGACGGCGGCAAACTGAAAAGCCGCGGCTGGGTGGAAGACACGGGCATGACCGTGGATGCAGCCCTGCCCCGCCTGCTCGACGACGGCGCCGCTTTTGTCATCTACACAGACATTGAACGCGACGGCATGCAGTGCGGCGTCAACGTGGCCGCGCTGGAGCATCTGGCCCGCCTTTCAACCGTGCCAGTCATTGCCGCCGGGGGCGTAGCCACCCTTGAAGACGTGAAAAAACTCTACCCCCTCACCCTCGAAACCAACCTTGTGGGCGCAGTGAGCGGACGAGCCCTCTACGAAGGAACCCTTGACCTCAAAGAGGCCAACGCCTGGATAGACGCTCAAAAAAAACAGTAGGGTTTGAGATGAATACTTTGGGGGGGGCCTTGGGGGGCAGTTAGTTTTTGAAAAACTTTGTGGGGGAGGGGCCCTTTTGCAAAAGGGCTCCTCCCCCACACCCCCACCCCCTAAAACTCTTATTATAGTTTCTGCATAGTACAAAGATTTTCTTGGTATAAGGCGGGGAAGCCCGCACAGCGCAAAACAAGGTAAAGAGCGCGCCACGGTTCAGCCGGGCGCGCTCTTTGCGTTAGCGTTCACGCATGGCAGGCATTTTTGTGGGAACGACAACTGCCGGGCGCGCTCTTTACGTTCGCAAGCGCTCCCAATCCCCGCGCAATATCCACGCTGGCGAATGTCACTGGCAAGGTCTATGGGCTAGGTCTATGGGCTAGGCATATGAGAAAGGCTTATGATCAAGAGGGCGCATAAAGCTTATGGGCAAGGCGTATGGACAAAGTCGCCGCATAAAACTTATGGGCAAGGCATATGAGCAAGGCGTGTCGCAAGGCATGTGGCAAACCACCGCACAGGCCAAACGGGCAGAGCATATGGTCAGGGCCGCCAATGCACCCTTGCCAAGCCCGGTTCGCGAACATATACTATGGGTATGAACTCAGCTTTCCTGTATTGGTCGAGCATATGCAGTCGCCCCTTTTGCGGCTATCCTGAAGAACGTTACTGGCGTTCATTTCTTTAATTCCCCGCCTGCAAACTCTGTCTGATGCATGGCCCCTCCGGGTGGCCAGGGCTTTTTTTGTTTCTAAGAGCATTTCAACTTTGGAAAAGTTAAATGTTCTAGCGATGCACGCGAGCGCAGCACGCCGCAACGCGGCGTGGATTCTACCGAAAATCGCATTTTCCCTAGAATGACAACTTTGGAAATGTATATTTTCAAAGCTGATCTGCTCAAAGAGCGGGCTGAAATATCGGTCGCGCAACGCAACGAGGATAGAATGCTTGAAACCAAACCTTATCACTGGCTCTGCCTCATGGGGGCCATTACTTTTGAAGTGGCCGGAACTACAGTCATGAAAATGGCTCAGGTCTGGGCCTTTGCCCATGCGGCCATGCTGGGCCTTGTGCTCATGTGGCTGGCCATCGGGCTTTCCTATTACATGTTGGCAAAAGCCACCACAGGCCTGCCTGTGGGCGTTGCTTTTGCTTTTTGGGAAGGTCTGGGCCTGACCTTCATCACCATATGCAGCGTGTTGCTGCTCGGCGAAAGCATGACCGTGACACGCGCCCTCGGCCTTGTCTGCGTACTGGCCGGAGCCTTGCTGGTGCACCACGGCACAGGACACGGCCAAGAAGATAAAAAAGGCATCCATCCGGCGGCCCGCCCCACGTCCAGCCTGAATACGGGCGGCAGTGCGGCAGGCGAAAGGGGGAACGCATAATGCAGACCCTGAGCGCTTTTTTCAGCCTTTCCCTTTTATTGGTGCTGCTGGCGGCGGTGCTAGACGTTCTGGCCAACCTGCTGCTGGCAAAATCCGGCGGTTTCAAGCGCCGCTGGCTGGGCTTTTTTTCTCTGGTGCTGGTGGGCCTTGCGTTCTATTGCCTGTCGCTGGCCGTGCGCCATATGGATCTGGCCGTGGCCTATGCCATGTGGGGCAGTTTTGGCATTTTGGGCACATCTCTCGGCGGCTGGCTGTTTTTCAGTCAAAAGCTGCGGCCCTGCGCCTTTGCGGGCATGGCTCTGCTCATGACGGGCATGGCGCTTTTGCATATGAGCTAAACACTACGGCCCAAGCTTTGGAGACGGGTATGAAAAAAGTGTTCTGGGACTATCTTGAAAAATGGCGCGGTCTTTTCCTGCGGCGCAGGAAGCTGCGCTGGCGCGACGGCTGGCTGCAAAACGGCTATTGCCGTGATTGCTGCTATTGCTGTGGCCCGCAAGATTCCAACGAGCCCTTCCCCATGGCCCTGCTGCCCCGACAGCTGCATGCGGATATTGAAAAAGATTTTTATATGCTCGACGAGCACACAGCCTATATGGACGGGCGCGGCTGCAAAGCCTGCACCTCCTCCGGCTGCGGGCTACGGCGCGAGCAGCGGCCCGTGGCCTGTGGTCTTTTTCCCTTTGTGCTTGCCAATGGCAGCCTGTACGCCTACAAAACCTGCCCGGCTGTCCTGCTGACGCCCCCGGCCCAACTGGCCTTGCTGGGCCTTGAAGCGGCCCGCTGGCTTGTTGCCTTGAGCCTTGAAGACCTGCACCGCATTTCACTCGACCTGGCCGCTCCTGTGCTGGCAGAAAAATACATTTCTCTGAGCATACAGATTTTTGACCATGAGGGCGTAAATTTGCAACTGCGCTGAGCACTTGTTCTTGGGCAACTGCGCCCAAGTAATTGCGCCAGGCAACTGCGCCCGGTCAACTGCGCCCAAGTAATTGCGCCCAAGTAATTGCGCTGTTCAATGCGCCCGGGCAATATGTTGGGCTGGTTCATGGCAATGGCCGCAAGCGCCCCTGCACTGTCTGCAGGGTTCTCCTGTCTGCAGAGCCCTCGCGCTGTCCGCAAGCTCGACAAAAAAGGCGACCGCAAAAACACGGTCGCCTGAAGTATGCTACCATTCCGGCACAAAGGTGCGGCAGCCGTATTCCTGCGGAATATGCAACGCCTCTTCAAGGGGCAGGGCCATATAATGGGCCAGCAAGGAGCGTATGACGCCCGCATGCGCCACCACAAGCAAAACACCCTCGGGATAGCGCCGCCGCCAACGCTGCACGGCCTCAAGGGCGCGCTGCTGAAGGCAAACAAAGCTCTCACCCCCCTCCGGGCAAAAGCGGGCAAAATTTTCGCCCCGCATGCCATACTGCCCAGGAAAACGCCGCTCTATCTCGTCCTTGGTCAGCCCCTGCCACTGCCCCATATTTATTTCGCGCAAGCCCGGTTCGGCATGCACAGGGGGCGGGCTGGCGGCCCATTCATTTCCGGTCAGAAGAATGGACGTGGTCTCACGACAGCGCCCCAAGTCCGAGCTTACCACTGCCGCCAGTCTTCCCGCCAAAGTGGGCATGAAGTCGCAAGCCAGACGGCGTATCTGATTGCGCCCGGCATCGCTGAGCGGAATATCGCGGTTGCCCACAATACGACGTTCGGGATTGGGCGGCAAAGCACCGTGCCGCACGAGCCACATGCCGTTCATCTAGTAATGTCTCCTGTTTTCTCTGTACCAGCCTGCGTGAGCGCGGACAAGTCATTCCGAACTTTTATTTTTTTGGCTTCAGCCCTTTAGGGGCTTTGGAGCATTTCAAATGTGTGACGCTCTATAAGGCTTTACCTTCAAATCCTTTTCGCCAAATAACGAGCGGGCGGCTTCGCTGGCTGTTCTCAACCATCTGAAGTTTTTCTTGCCTTCAATACAAGCCAGCGATCTTTTCTGTTGCCAGCAGCTCCAGAGCGGCGCGGGCCACGTCTGCCGGAAGGCACGGGGAAAACGCCGGGCCCTGCGCCAGCTCATGCGCCAGCCTTTCTTCCAATGCCAGCGCGCGCTCAAGCCGCCCCTCGATGGCCGTCACCGCCGCCGGGTCGCACGCAAAAATTTCCAACTTCTGTTCAAAGCGCCGCGCCACAGGCACAAAACTTGCCCCATAGCAATATTTGTCAGCCAAAAAAACCAGCTCCCGTTCGCTGATGGGCTGGTCGTCCGGCAGGCTCAGGTCACGGTGATCCTCCACCAACCGCGCCAGCACAGGCAGCCCCATGTGGCGCAGCAGCCGTCCGGCAGCCGCTTCATGCCCTTTTTCACCCTTGCAGATGTCGTGCAGCAGCCCCCCGGCCAGTGCCAGATCTGGGCTAAGAAGCGCCCCCTTGTTGCGGCGCGTTGCCTGCGTTTCATTGGCCTGCCGCGCCTGCATTAGAGCTTTTGCAAGGGCAGAGGCAACACCCCCCACAGCCCGGCCGTGGCGCAGACCTTTTTCAGGTACATTGTGCAAACGCAGCAATTCCAAAGCCTCGCGCGGCCATAGAGCTTTTCTGTGTGGCGCAAGAAGACGCAAACTTTCGTAGTCTTGGGGCCTGTCCATATCGGGCAGCACAAGGCTGTCCGCCACGGCAATCTGGCGCACGGGCAAATCCGCCAGAGCGCCGCGCAGTCCCCCCCGGCCCCCCGCTTGCCCATGCTGCAGCACCTGATCCACATAGCGGCCGGGCAAGAGCGGCGGATGCCCTTCTTCACCCGCAAAGGCCGGAACAAGCACGCTTTCTTTATCACTGGCATGGGCTGTAAACAGGGCTTGCAGCGTCATGGGCCGCACCAGCGGCACGTCCACGGGCAGCACCAGAACCGGGCCCTCCACAATCCGAAATCCCGAAGCGCCGTCGTCGTTACCGTTGCCGAAAGCACCGGCAATGGCCCGCAAGCCGGCGCATACGGAAGAAAACATGCCTTCTTCAGGGTGAGGATTGCGCGCAATAGCAAGGCCGAGCCCCCGCGCCGCCGCCTCGACGCTTTCCGCATGAAAGCCCGTAACAACAGTGACCCGCGCAATGCCCGACTCGTGAAAAAGACGCGCCAACCCTTCCAGAGCTGTGCAGTCGCGGCCGCTTGCCCCAAGTGCCAGAGGCAAAAGCGCCTTGCAACGGCCCATGCGCGAAGCCTGCCCGGCGGCGAGAATCAGTGCGTGCCCGTTCAAGCCCAGTCTCCCAAAAGGCAATGGGGCGCGTCGGCCGTATCCGCCTGCCGGGCCGTGCCCCCAGCCGTATCGCGCCCGCCCTTTGGCAGGCTCACTACCCGCACACGCCCGCCGCAACGCTCCAACCTGCCGCACACCGGGCCAAGGCGCGGCAGCGGGCTGCCGCAGGCGCAAGGGCCGGGCAACAGGCTTGCCACATCGCCTGTGCGATAGCGGATAAGGGGCATGGCCTCGCGCTCCAGCGTGGTAATGACCACCTCACCCGTCTCACCGGGCGGCAAAGGATCGTCGCCGCAAAAGTCTACAATTTCCACAATCATATCCAATGCTCTCAAATGATAGCCGTCGTGCGCCGGGCATTCCACAGCACCGCCGTAGCCCATTTCCGTCAGGCCGTAGTGGTCGAGCACGGTGCAATTCCACACGCTGGCGAGCACATGGCGTAATACCGGATCAAGCCTGTCGGCGCTGCTGAGCAAACCGCGCAAACCCGGCGGCCCGCTGTTGGGGAAATAGCGCAGCAAGCCCTCAAGCTGGCCCGGCGCCGCCACAAGGCAATGCGCGCCGCTTTCAGCCAGCCAGAGCGCCAGCGCAGCAGACACCTGGCTGGTCGCAAAGGAGGATGCGGGCGTCCATACGGATGTGGCCGGGCGCGGGCATGGCCCATCCAGGCCCGCCGCAAGAGGCTGCGCCTCTTCCCCTGTAAAGACCTGCGCCTGGTTGCCTGCAAGGGGCTGTGACTGTCCCTCCGCAAGGGGCTGCGCCTGGCCGCCCGCAAGAGGCTGCGCCTGGCCGCCTGCGTGCTCTCCGCCGCCCCACGTGCTTGCCGAGCCTGCCTCTGCGCCTTCCCCGGTCTGCGTTTTGGCAGCGGAAGTTTTTTCATTCTGAAGGGTATGCGGCACCGTTTCCGCTTCCGGTGCAGGTGCTGCGAGCACGTGCGGCGGCGGGCAGCAGACCTTTATCCCACAGGGCTGCAAAGCCTGCCGCAGCAGGTCGGCCACGCCGTCAGGCCGCTTGGCCCCTGGCAGCAGCACGGCCAGCGTTTGCCCCGTGCTTACCAATTGCGATATACCCGCGCGAAAAAAGTCCCGAGTGCGCGCCAGATCCGCATCTGTGAAGGCCAGACGTTTGGGCTGGCCCGTTGTACCCGACGTATGCAGTGTGACCATGCGCCGCACGGCTCCCTGCGACACGCATAAAAAATCCTGCCAACGGGCGAGATCGCTGGCAGTGGTAAAGGGCAGGCCGCACAAATTTTCTGGGCAATACGCCCCCAGGTCATGCCCGGCCAAACGGCTGGCATAAAAAGAACTGTGGGCTGAGGCATGAGCCAGAGTACGGGCCAGAGCGTCTGCGCGCGCTTGTGCAAGGGCCTGCATAAAAACAGCCGCATCACCTTCCTGTGCGCCGCACAGGTCGGCCAGCCACGCATCCAAAGGGTTGCGCCCCCCGGCAACAGCCCGGCCCGAGGCCGGTTTTTTGCCGCCGCGCGAGCGGTCAAGGCCTTGCCGGGCGCTCATGGGGCATCCGCCGCGTACAGGCGCGTACCGTCCCGCGCCGTGAGGTTGTGCAGACAAAAGGGAATCATGCGGCCGTCACGCCGCAGCACATGTATGCAGCAGCCCCGCACGCGCTCAAGGTCAAGGCTCAGCGCATCCTGAAAGGCCATGGCCGACAGGGTAAAACGCTGACCGGCCCCGGCGCTGGATAAAAAGCGGCTGAAGCCGTCCTGATGTGCCGGAGCGGAGTCGGGCTTGGCGCAACAGCTTTCGCTGGCCTGATCCATCACCGTGGCGGTCTGCGCATGGGCGGCGTTACCGCCGCGCCAGTGCAGGGCCACAAACTGTTTGGCCTTGCGCGCGCCCTCCTGCGCTGCGGGCGGCACGGGGGCCGCCCCCACAGGAGCTTCAGCAGCGGACAGGGGCCGGGGAGAACAGCACGGCTGCCCGTCATGCGCCAGCCATTGCAGGGAAGGGTTCGCGGCAGATGCCGCGTCCACACGCTGGTACACGGCGCTGAAAGAGCACAATTCGTTTTCGCAGCCTGGCGGGTGGAAGTGTCCGTGGCGCACCAGCTCCGGGGCCTGTTCCGTAAGGCAGGCCATTACTTCGGGCAGGGTGAGCCTAGGGGCTTCTTCGAGTTGCCAGGGGTAGCGCCCGAAAAATGCGGCAGGCTGCATGTGCAGGCCGCGCACCACAGGCCCGAGGCGCAAGGCCAGGCGCAGGAGATCGCCCAGTTCGCCGTCATTAACGCCCCGCACAAGGGTAGCCACCAGCACCACCCCCAGCCCGGCCCTGGCGCAGGCGGCCACGGCGCGGTGCTTGAAATCAAGGCAGGGCCGCCCCCTCAGCTTCATAAAAGTCGCTTCGCTTACGCCATCCCATTGCAGATAGACCGAATCCAGCCCGGCCTGCCGCAGGCTCTGGGCATAGCCTTCTTCCTGAGCCAGACGCAGGCCATTGGTGTTGACCTGCACAAGGCCAAAAGTCCGCTCACGCGCCAAGGCAATAATGGCGGGCAGGTCTTGACGCACCGTAGGTTCGCCGCCGGAAATCTGCACATTGCATGGCCCGGACGCTATTTTAAGCGCGTCCATCTGGGCGGCAAGGCAGGCGAGGTCAGGATCCGCAAGCCGGCCGCCCGGGGGGGCTACCTCTGCGCCACTTCCGGCTCCACTTCTGGCTCCATTTCCGTCTCCGCTTCCGGCTCCTTTTTCGACCCCGCTTCCGGATCCGCTTTCGACGCCATTTCCGGCCCCGTTTTCGACGCCACATGCGCCCACGCCCCGCTCGCCCCCGGCTCCGGCGTAACACACCGGACAGGCCATATTGCAGCGCATGGTCACTTCCACAAGACCCGTGCAGGTATGCTGGGCATGCGCGGGGCACAAGCCGCAGTCAAAAGGGCAGCCCTGATCAAGGGCCGTGCGAGGATGCAGCGGATAGGAAGGACTTTTGGGCCGTGACCAACTTTCAAAATCAGGCATGGCGTCCGGCGGCAAAACACCGGCCGAGTCTGCTCGGGGTATTTGCCATACAGGCACGCTGAATGCGCCGTGATCGGGGCAGGTCTTGCGCAATTCCACGCAACCAGCGTCGCGCCGCGCGTACACAGCGTCCACCCGGCGCAGACAGACCGGACACAGGCTTTGAGTGCGGCGCAGAATCATGATGCGGGCATGATGTCCAGATCGTAATTCTGAACCAGTTCCATAATTTTTTCCCAGCATTCGGCCAGCAAGTCACCGCAGGCAACAGGATTGGGCGTTTCGCCCGCCACGCCCGAGGCAGCCCCAAGCCCGGCGGCCACCTGCCCGCAACTCTGCCCGCCGTAAGGGCCGGTGCGCTCATAAAACCAGGAGGCATAGTCATTAAGCAGGGGGCTCAGCATGGCGTGCGGCGTTTCATGGGCCGCGCCCTTGCCCGCCACCAGCGCCAGCGCACACGCCCCGCCCGTAAGCAGGCCGCAGGGGCCGTCAGACTGACCGATGCCGTGACACAGGCCATGCATGGCCCGCACCAGACCGGGATTTTCTTCGTCCCGGGCCTGAAGCATGAGCAAGACGAGCAGTTGACTGCAACAATAGCCCTGATGCACCAGAGGCAGAAGTTCCATCATCATTGGATTCATGCGTGCTCCTTTTGCGCTATCCACAATCCATAGCCCAATTTACGCGTATTGCCGGACAAAGAACAGGTACAACCGCCGGGAGGAGCGGGAGGAGCTGGAGGAACAGGGGGAGCGGGAGAAACGGGAGGAACGGACGAAGTGCCGGAAACCGGCATACAGGCTGGCTCGTCCTCGCCGTACCAGAGCATGCGCGCGGCCAGCTCTACCAGAGCGCGGCTGTGATCCTCGTAATGCACAAGGCGAAAACCGGCTTTGCACAAATACGCATTCCACAAAGACACGCTACGCGCCCCGTCCATGCAGGATTTTCCATAGACATCGTGCCCGCCATATGCGCCGGGGGAGGCAGAAGCCGCGGAAAGGCCGGGAGTACGGGCAATACCGGAAGCAAGGGGAGCTTCCTCGTCCCGCTGCGTAAGATCGCTGAACAACAGCACGCCGCCAGGCCGCAACACGCGCAGAAAACCGCGCAAAATCTGCACCGGGTCAGCCAGCAGAGAAAGCACACATTCACACACGAGGCCCTGAACGCAGGCATCAGCCAAGGGCAGACGGGCAATATCCGCCTGCGCAAAGCCCCAACCCTGGCCGCTCTTTTCAGGTGTTTGCGGCAGCGCACTACCCACCTGCCTGTCCAGCCCAAAAACGTCATAACCGGCTTGCTGTAAAAGCCTTACGGTTCCGCCCGGGCCACAGCCAAGATCCGCCACCAGATGCCCCGGCGAAAGGCCGCAAAGCTCCTGGCATAAAACAAGGCCCCGCGCGGTCAGATCAAGGCCGCCAGGCCGCCAGGCATGGCCAGCGACGCGGCGAAAACCTTCGCTTTCCCACAGGGCGTTCATTTATCTTCCAACAGAGCTTCCACTTCAACCATCTTGCCCTCGGCCAGAGACTTGGGCACAAGGGTAAGCCCACACTGCGGGCAACGCGGCAAAAAAACGTCAAAGGCGCTATTGAGGTAAAAAACCGGAACCTTGCCCTGCTCCAACGGCACACGGCAACGCCCGCATACCCACTGGCCGCTGTCCGGCCCGTAATTGGGGCCCATGCTCATGACTGACCTCCGTTCTGGCTGCCTTGCCCACCATTCTGGCCGCCGCGCCGGCCATCTGTGCAACACTGGTGACTGTTAATCACGTCCGCCGCCTCCTGCCCGCCAGAGCCGGGCACTGCCATGCGGTGGCACCACGCGTCGTGCAGCATGAAACCGTCGCCGTGGGGCTGGTATTCGACCCAAAATGTCACCTGCCGGGGCCGCCACGAACCGAGCATATGCCCGTTTTCAAGATTTTCAAAACAATGCCCGCTGGCTTGTGCTCCAGCCACGGCAGCCTCCACGTCTTCCAGCAAAATATGGCGTTCTTCCAGCCGGGCCAGCACTTCATCAGGCACAAGCACAAGCCCCCTGCCCGGTTCTGCCTCTTCCTGCCCCTGCCACTGGCGCAGCAGACGGCGGCGCAAAGCAGCCCGATTGGCACGGCGGGCAGACAGGCCGGGGCCTTTCTTTTCGCCATCTCCCCCGGTGCAACCGGGCACAAGCAGATCAAGCAGATGCCAGCATTCCTTGCCGCCAGCCGCCAGCCTGTCGCGGCACATGATGCATGAGGCAAGGCCCGCATGGGGCAGTTCTGTTGCGCGGTGCGCGGCCATTTCCGCCGCCGGGCCGGGCTGAGCGCACCACACGAGGCCGCCGTAGCCGCAACAGGCCGTGGCCGCTCCCGTAAGGCGCGGCTCTTCCACGCGCGCTCCGGCGCGCGCCGCCAGACTGCGCACCGCCGCAAGCCACGCGCCGTCGTGCCGGGCGGTACAGGGGTCGTGGATAGAAAAAACCTCGGGCAACGCTGCGGACGCGGCGGGCGGCCCCTCGGGCAGGCCCATGTTGTCCATCACTTCCCACAAGGACAACGCCCCGGCTTCCGGCAGGGCCTGACGCAGGGCCGTAAGGCAGGACGAACAGGCCGCCATGATGCGCGGTTTGCCAAGGCTTTCCCACGCGGCGCGCAGTTTTTCCACATGCTCGGTGAAAAGCCCGGCACGCCCGGCCCAGTGCGCCGGAATGCCGCAGCACGAGAGCATCAGGGCCACGCCGGGAGTGGCGCTTGCCGCCATTTTTTCGCGCAGCAGGGCGTATACCTGCGCCACCTGCTCCCCGCGCGAGGCCGCAAGCTGGCAACCGGGAAAAAACAGCCAGCCGGGGTCAACGCCGGGCGGCAGGGAAGCATCGGGCAGCACCAGCGAGCATTCCGGGCCAGAGGCATTTTCCATATCTTCCAGGGCAAATTCGTGGGCCGATGGCGGCATGTAGCCGTTTTCCACCATGTCCTGCCGGGCCGACAGGCACAATTCAGCCATGGAAAAATTCTCGGGGCAAAGCTCTTCGCACTGGCCGCACAAGGCACAGCCGTTAATAAGCGCGTTGGCCGTGTGCAGGCCCTTGACTATTGAGGCGTTGTTGTGAATCTGACGCGCATACACCCTTGGGTATCCTTTGTATTTTTGCAAATACACGCATTCGCGCACGCAGATCATGCACTGGCACTGCAAGCAGCGGGCAGCCTCGGCCACGGCTTCTTCTGCCGTGTAGCCGCATTCGGCCGGTTCCACACGAGCTACAGGCGCAATGCCGCTCACATCCGTATGCAGGGGGCCTTGGGTTTTGTCGCGCGCCGCGGTGAGGGAAAGCCCGCCCACCACGCGCTCCAGGGTCTGGGCCGCGCGCCGCCCCTGCCCCGCCTGCTGCGATGAGGAAAAAAATCTGTGGCCTGTGGGCGTCACGCCCGGCCAGCCCGCGCAACAAATATTATCGCGCCAGTGCAACACATCAGCGTCCAGCTGCTCATACGGCGGGGCCAGATGCGCAGCCACCCCGGCATCCACCAACACCCCATCATACTCGGCTGCCACCTTGTCCAACAGGGCCTGGTCAAGCTCAACAACCATAAACTGCACTTTTCTACGGCTCAGCAGCTCCATATCTTCGGCCAGAAAATCCTTGGCGCAGGCTGCCCCGCCAGTATCCGCAAGCACCGGATACGCCTCTGCCAAAGCCTGAGTCGGGGAACCAGCATGAAAAACCGTTACGGGATATGCCTTGCCGGAAAGATCCCAGGCTGCCGCAAGCCCCGCCAGACCAGCGCCCACCACAGCCACACGAAAACGCTTGGGCGGCAGGGGCAGGGGGCGGCTTTGCGGGCCAACGGCCAGCATGCAGGCCAGTTCAAGGCCGTGCATGGCTATGCTACCGCCAAGGTCACGCCGCAGGCAGACATGCTCACACGGGGCATCGCAAATGCGTGCCATAATGCCAGGCAGGGGCAGATGCCGCTCCAGAAGCTTGCGGGCCTCGCCGGTTTTGCCCTCGGCCATGCGGGCCATAAAAAGGCGCACGTCCAAATCAAAAGGGCAAGCCGCCCGGCAGCGCGCGGGGCTTTCCTGGGTACAACGGGCTTCGATTTCACGCAGGCGCTTCTGATCCATCATACTGCTTTTCTCGCTGAAGTCGGATTATTGCGGTTTGTCCGCACCAATGTCGTGCCATCTCAAATGCGGCCGGGCAACCGTAGAGCAGAGTAACTTTGAAAATATACATTTTCAAAATTTTCATTCTGCCGAAAAATGCGATTCTCGGCAGAATACACGCCGCGTTGCGGCGCGCTGCACTGGCGTGCAGCGTTAGAGCATGTAAACTTTTTCAAGGTTGAATGCTCTAAAAAAACATGTGACGCGGCATGCGGCCAAGCCGCTCCCGCGTCACAAGGAAAAATACTATCTGGGAGCGGAATACGAAAGAAGGGGTTCTTCAGTTGCCGGAAAGCGTGTCGCCCCCCGGCAACTGAAGCCCCCTTTCACGTAATGCTTTTACCTTAGACCTATCTTACTTGGGCATGGCCTCCAAGACCTTTTCAGGACGCGCGGGCAGATGCCGGATGCGCGCGCCGCAGGCATTGTAGATGCCGTTGATAACGGCCGCATGCGGCGCGGTAAGGGGCATTTCGCCCACGCCCGAAGCGCCGAAGGGGCCGTCCTTGCGGTGGGTTTCCACATAGACGATTTCCATATCGTCGGGAATCACCTTGATGCTGGGAACGCCCGCGCCAGCCATGGTGCTGTGCTTTTTCAGATCTTCATAGTCTTCGGTAAGGGCCAGGCCAATGCCCTGGGCAAGGCCGCCGTAGATCTGGCCGTCTACAACAAGCTTGTTGCAGATCTTGCCGATGTCGGCCACGCAGACCATCTTTTCAACCGTGGTTTTGCCCGTGGCCTTTTCCACAGCCACTTCAGTAAGGAAGAGGCCGTACATGTAGCAGGCAAAAGGCGAACCCTGACCCTTGGCGTCACAATCCTTGGCCGGTGCAGTCCACTTGCCTTCGTAGCGCATGGGGCGCCCTTCGGCCTTCATTTCTGCGGGCGTCAGGAAGCCGCCGCCGGGCTTGCGCATGCCCTCTATGAGCATTTCGCAGGCCACGCGGATGGCGTTGCCCGTAACAACCTGCGAGCGCGAACCACCGGCAGGGCCGGAGTTGGGCGTCTTGCTGGTGTCGTTCATCAGCAGGTGGATGTTTTCAGGCGCAATATTCAGGGGGCGCAGAGCCTCATGGGCCGTGCCCAGGCTGCCTGCGTCAGCGCCCTGGCCGTGGTCTTCCCACGAGTTGCCCAGGGTCACGCTGCCGTCGTCATTCAGTTCCACCCAAGCTTCGGAGGTGTCCGGCCCGTCAAGGCCCGCACCATACACCCCAAGGGCAATACCCACGCCGCGCTTGACTTCGTCAGTGGAACGTTCCTTCACCCGCTTTTTGGACGCCTCATAATAGGGGCGCATCTTGTCAAACATTTCAGGCAGGCTCATGACTTCGGGAACCTGGCCCGAAGGCGTGGTGTCGCCTTCTTTGTAGCAGTTGAGGGCGCGCAGCTCAAAGGGATCCATGCCGAGCTTTTCGGCCAGTTCGTCCATGAGCACTTCGGAGGGGAATTCGGATTCCGGCGCGCCGTAACCGCGGAAAGCCGCGCCCCAGCAGTGGTTGGTGGCAACGGTGCGGCCAGCGCCGCGGATATTGGCAATGCCGTAGCCCGCGCCGATGTACTGCGCGCCGCGCAGGGTCAAAAGGTCGCCGAATTCGGAATAGGGGCCGTGGTCAACAGTCCAGTCCGTATCCATAGCGAGGATCTTGCCCTGCTTGTTGGCCGCATAGCGCATGGTCGTCCAGAAAGGCGAACGCTTGCCAGTGTAATTCTGCTGCTGGTCATAGTTGTAACGCAGGTGGCAGGGGCGGCCGGTGGCCATAACGGCCACGCCAAGCAGAGCTTCCATGGTGGGGCTGAACTTGTAGCCAAAGGTGCCGCCAGCCGTGTTCTGCACCATCACGAGATCCTTGGGGAATTCCAGGCCCAGGCCGGGAGCGATCATGAGCGCGTGCAGATGCAGGCCGATGGACTTGGAGTGGATGACCACCTGGCCCTGTTCGTTGATATAGGCATAGCCCACGTCGGGCTCGATGGGCAGGTGCGGCTGGCGCTGGGTATAGTAGCTGCCTTCAATCACCACGTTATTGGGATCGTTAAAGAAAGGCGCGGTATCTTCGCCCTTTTCTTCAAGCTGATCATAATAAACGTTGGGGGTTCCGGGGTGAATTTCAATGGCGTCCGGGGCCATGGCCTCGGGGGCGCTCATGTATTCGGGCAGCAGCTCCAGGTCAAACTTGACCTTTTCAGCGGCAGCGCGCGCATTGCATTCAGAGTCGGCGCAGACGATGGCAAGGGCGTCACCGTACTGGAAGATCTTGGTGTCGTTCAGGATTGGCCGTTCCCAACCGTCGCCCTTGTTGGTGGGGAAGGTGATGAGGCCCGTGATGCGGTTCTTGCCCTTCACGTCCTTATGGGTCAGCACCTTGTAGACGCCGGGCATCTTTTCGGCTTCGGAGGTATCAATGCCCTTGATGAGCGCATGAGAAACCTGGGCCTGAGCCAGAGCCAGATGCAGGGTGTCTTCGGGCATGCGCACGGCGGCGTCGGCGCCGAACTCGGCCAGGCCCGTCACCTTGGCAACGGCGGTGGGGCGGGGAATGCTTGTTCCCCAGATGCGGCCGTCAGCGGGCAGCTTGAAGCTGATTTCTTCAACAGTTTTTTCACCGCGCACGATGGCGGCGGCGTCCATAACAGCGTCCACAAGAGGCTTGTAGCCCGTGCAGCGGCAGATATTGTGGTGCTTCTGGAACCAGTCGCGCACATCTTCGCGGCTGGGCGCGGTGTTTTCGTCCAGCAGGGCCTTGGCCGAAACAATGAAACCGGGGGTGCAAAAGCCGCACTGCGCCGCGCCGTGCTGAATCCACGCATGCTGCAGCGGATGCAGACAATCGGGCGTGCCGATGCCTTCAAGGGTGGTTATCAAGGCGTTTTCAGCCACCCGGCTCATTTTGATGATGCAGGCCCGCACCACCTTGCCGTCCAGAATAACGGTGCATGCGCCGCACTGGCCTTTGCCGCAGCCCACTTTCACGCTGGTGAGCTGCAGCTGAACGCGCAGCACGTCTACCAGAAGATCATTGGGGCTGACCAGCAAGCGCCGGGGCGTACCGTTGACTATGAGGGTTTTTGTTTCCATGCGCGACTCCTTTGCTGTGATAAGTGCCTGGATATATGCCGACGCGGGATATCCGCGCTCAAGGCCGTGCGTTATCTGCGTGCGCCACAAGGCGCCGCAGGAATCCTGACACGCTGACTATGATACCGCCAAGGCTACACCTCTACATGCCCAAAGGGCACATCTCTACATGCCCAAAGGGCACATCTCTACTTGCCGAACGGGCACACAGGGTATGCGCACTCCGGGCAGTTGGCGCAAAAGCCGCCGTGTCCCAGAGCCGCGATGTCTTCGGCCGTAACTTCAACACCGGCCAGCAGACGCGGCACAATAAGGTCAAAAATGCTGGCTTTATGATACATGACGCAGCCCGGCAGCCCCAATACGGGCACGCGCCCGCCGGGGCCTTCCGCATAGGCCAGAAGAAACATGGCCCCCGGATAGACCGGCGCGCCATAACAGAGAATTTGCGCCCCCGAAGCCCGAATGGCCGCGGGCGTGCGGTCGTCGGGATCAACGGACATGCCGCCCGTAACCACGATCATGTCCGCGCCCTGATGCAAGAAATCCGCAATGGCCGAGGCGGTCATGTTCACCTCGTCGCTGGTCAGGGTCTGCCCCATGACGGAACTGCCCAATGCGGCAAATTTTTTGCGCAAAACGGGGCCAAAAGCATCACGAATGCGCCCGTAAAACACCTCGCTGCCCGTGGTCACCACGCCCACTTTAGCGCGGGCAAGGGGCAGAACCTCGATAACGGGCTGGCTCACTGCGGCTTCAAGCCTGCGCAGCTTGTCCTCGGCGATCATGAGGGGGATAACCCGCGTACCCGCCACAGGGCGCCCTTTTTTTACAAACTGCATGCCGTGCAGGGTGGCCATGGTGATCTCGGCCATGCTGTTGACCCTGTTGAGGGCCGGCGCGTCTACCCGCAACAGGCCGTCACAGGCGGCTACAAGGTCAATGCGCCCCTCTTTGGGCTCGCCAGCCACAAGGTTGGGCCCCACAGTGGCGGCCACGATGCGGGCGGCGGCGTCATTTTCGTGAACCATTCCGGCAAGCGGTTCAAAAACATAAAGATGCTCCTTGCCTGTTTCGAGCAGCACCTTGATATCTTCGGGCCGCACTATGTGCCCTTTGCGAAATACCGGCCCCTTGCTCTCACCTGGAACAATCTTGGTTATATCGTGACAAAGAACACTACCTACCGCATCATGAACGTGTATGACTTTCATACAAAGTTCCGCCATGGTTGCTCCTAAAATGATGCACAAGCTGATACCTAAATTGTGCGTAGCCTAACACCCCTGCAACGAAATGCAAAATAAAATTCAGCCTTTATAAAGAGTGGATGCGATAACTTGATGCAATCTCACGCATTTGAACTTTATTTTCTCCTTTCTAGCAAAAAGCGTGACTATTGTCACCTGCGGCGGCAGGGGGTGCAATTGACAGAGCAGACATTCTCTGCGAGATGGAGAGGAGCAAAACTATTCTTCCGCAACTATCTCAGACAGTGATGGCGCTACGGTTTATCCCCGCCAGGAGCCAGCATGAACACAGCTTTTTGTCCCGCGCGCGCATCGCGCACCAGCCGTCTGGCGGCCTTGGCAGCCGCCCTTCTTCTTGCCCTGCCGCTGGCCGCCTGCGGTTTTGGCGAAACCCCGCAAAGAGAAGAAACGCCCCCCGGCCCCGTGGAAAACTTCATGATCATTTCCACCCCCGGCCAGACCACAGTGCTGGACGATGTGCAGTTCGGGCAGGGCGTTAACGTAAGCGTTGATGAAGTCTTTACTTCGGCCAAGGGCGAAAGCTGCAAACGCGGCACAGTGCTGGCCGGGCAGAAAGAGGCCGAAGTGGTCGTTATCTGTCAAGATCCGAAGGGCCGCTGGATCATGGCCCCCAGAGTCTGGGGTCAGGGCATTTCCAAACCGTAATTACACGGGCCAAACATCCCAAACCATAGCAGGCGCGCGGCGCGGCATAGCCGCAAGACCGCGCGTCACATACTTTGAAACATCATGTTGCAAAAAAAATATTTTCTTGCCGTTCTGGCGCTGCTGGCTCTTTGCAGCTCCGCCCATGCAGCCGACACTGCACAGCCCTATGCGGCCAATCTTTTTCAGGGCAACTTTGCCCAGAACAAAGAAGGCGCGGTTATTGCGCCCGGCGACCGTGTGGTTGTGCGCCTTTGGGGCGGTGACCTCAATGTGGATCGCACCCTCGCAGTGGGGCCGGACGGGCATATGAACCTGCCCGAAGTGGGCGACATGCCCGTGGCCGGTCTGGCCTATGACAAGCTGGTTGACGCCCTGCGCAGCAAGCTGGCAGCCAACGGCCATGCCGATGTGCAGATATACGCCGCCCCGCTTGATGCGCGGCCCGTATCGGTTTTTGTCACAGGCGGCGTTAGCCGCCCGGGGCGCTATACCGGCGGCCCCGGCGACCCACTGCTCAGCTTTTTGGACAAGGCGGGCGGGCTTGACCCCGTGCGCGGCAGCTACCGCGACATCCGCCTCATGCGCGATGGCCAGGCCGTGACCAGCCTCGACCTTTATCCCTTTGCCCGCAAGGGCGTGCTGCCCGCTGTGCGCATACAAGAAGGTGACACCTTGGTAGTGGGCGAAAAAGGCCCCACCATCACGGCTACCGGCGTGGTGCGCAACCCGGCGCTTTTTGAATTTCCCAAGGGGCAGGCCACCGGGGCCGCGCTTATGGATCTGGCCGACCCCGAGGGGCGCGCTTCGCACGTTGCCCTTAACGGAACCCGCAACGGCGCGCCTTACAGCACCTATCTGCCCCTCAAGGATCTGCGCGCCCTGCACCTTGAAGACGGCGACAAGGTGCAGTTTATCGCTGATGCTCCGGGCAATACCATCATGATAGAAGTGCAGGGGGCTGTGCGCGGGGCTTCGCGCTTTCCCGTACGCCAGGGCGCGCGCCTGCGGGACGTAAAAAACTTCATCGCCGTGGAGCCGGAGCGCGCCAATCTTGAGGCCATGTACATCAAGCGCAAAAGTGTGGCTGCCAGGCAAAAGAAAGCCATTGCCGATTCCCTGCGCCGCCTTGAAGAAACGGCCCTCACGGCCTCGTCGGCCAGCACCGATGAAGCGCAAATACGCGCCAAAGAAGCCGAAATGGTGTCCAAGTTTGTGGAACGTGCCAAAGCCGTGGAGCCGGAAGGCGTGGTTGTGCTGGACGGCGGGCCGGACAAGGCTGACCTGAGCCTTGAAGAGGGCGATATTATCGTTATCCCCACCAAGAGCGATGTGGTGCTGGTGAGCGGCGAAGTTATGGTGCCGCAGGCCATGCTCTGGGGGAAGAAGAAGGATGCGGACGATTATATCAAGGGTGCTGGTGGCCTGACCAACCGCGCCGACAGTAGCAAAATTCTTGTCATGCACCAGAACGGCTCCGTAACCCAGGGCGCGGGCGACATTTCCCCCGGCGACCAGATACTGGTGCTGCCCAAGGTTGAGTCCAAGAGCATGCAGGCTGTCAAAGACATCTCGCAGGTGCTCATGCAGGTAGCGGTATCGGCCCGGGTATTGCTGGGGCTGCCCAGCCTGTAACAAAAATTTCCAGGGGCTGTTTTCAATGCTGCCTACCTGAAAACAGCCCCTGGTGGGCATTATTGCTCTTTTTATGTATACTGTTCTGGACGGCCCCGCTGCCCGGCAAATTTCCTGGCAGCTTCTCCACTTCTGATGCTGGAAGAACGCATGGATCAGGCCCTAAAAAACTGTGATCTTTTCGCTCACATGAGCCCGGATGAAGCAAAGCTTTGCCTGGGGTGCAGCGGCGCAATAGAAGAAAAACACAGCAAAGGGGGCATGGTTTTTTGCGAAACAGACGCCCCCACCCGGCTTTTTGTTCTACTCGAAGGGGCTGTTTCTGTAGGGCGCGACAGCGCCGACGGCAGGCGCGCTGTTATGGCTCGCGTTGACAGCCCCGGCGACCTCTTTGGCGAAGTATACGTTTTCCTTGATCAATCTAACTATGGTTGCAGCGTGCAGGCGGAAAGCGCCGTGCGCGTACTGGCCATACCCGCAAAATTTTTCTATTCCACCTGCGAAAAACGTTGTAGCATGCATGCGCAGATCATACGCAACATGCTTTCCGTCTTTGCACGCAAGGCTTTTTTTCTGACACGCCGCGTATCGTTGCTTTCCTCGGGCAGCCTGCGCCGCAAAATCGCCTCTTTTCTGCTTGAACACCGCAACCCTGACGGCTCACTGAATCTGCTCATGAACCGTGAACAGATGGCCGACTTTCTGGGCGTCACGCGGCCCTCGCTCTCTCGCGAGTTGGCAGCCATGCGTGATGAAGGCCTGCTGGACGTCAACGGAAAAAACATCACCCTCCCTCATCCCGACCGGCTGAAAGAATTTTACGATTATTCTGTTCCGTAACAATTGTTACGGACGCCCATTTCCCCTCTTGGTATACAGCAAGCATCAACAGTAAAAAACTTTTCAACATGTTGCTGGTTGACATCTTTTCGCCGGAAGCACGCCAAGCCTGCCACTCTGGCAATAGAGCGCCGGAAAGTTTTTCAGCATATGGAAACGCCTTTTACCCCGATGCCCGCCGCTGCGGGTTTCACCCAAGCCTCCGCGCAACGGAGCCATACAAGGACAAACATCATGAGTAATGCCATGTTTTGCTACCAGTGCCAGGAAACCGTCGGTAACAAAGGCTGCACCCAGGTCGGCGTGTGCGGCAAAAAGCCCGAAACAGCTGCCCTTCAGGACGCGCTGATCTATGTGACCAAGGGGCTTGGCCATATCGCCACGCGCCTGCGCGCCGAAGGCAAGGCCGTTGATCACAGGATCGACCGCCTGGTTGCTGGCAACCTTTTTGCCACCATCACCAATGCCAACTTTGACGATGACATCCTTGCCGAGCGCGTGCGCATGACCTGTGCGGCAAAGAAAGAATTGACCGCGTCCCTCACCGACAAGAGCGGCCTCTGTGATGCGGCCCTGTGGGAAGCTACGGAAAAGTCCGCCATGCTGGCCAAGGCCGGAACCGTGGGCGTTATGGCAACCACCGATGACGACGTGCGCTCCTTGCGCTGGCTCATCACCTTTGGCCTCAAGGGCATGGCGGCCTACGCCAAGCATGCGGATGTGCTCGGCAAGCATGAAACCAGCATTGACGCCTTCATGCAGGAAGCCCTTGCCAAAACCCTGGACGACAGCCTGAGCGTGGCCGACCTTGTGGCCCTGACCCTTGAAACGGGCAAGTTCGGCGTATCGGGCATGGCCCTGCTGGATGCTGCCAATACCGGCACCTACGGCCACCCAGAAATTACCAAGGTCAACATCGGCGTGGGCAGCAATCCCGGCATCCTCATTTCCGGGCACGACCTGCGTGACCTTGAAATGCTGCTCAAGCAGACCGAAGGCACGGGCGTTGACGTATACACCCACTCTGAAATGCTGCCCGCCCACTACTACCCCGCCTTCAAGAAGTACGCACACTTCAAGGGCAACTACGGCAACGCCTGGTGGAAGCAGAAAGAAGAATTTGAAAGCTTCAACGGCCCCCTGCTGCTGACCACCAACTGCCTTGTGCCGCCCAAAGACAGCTACAAGGATCGCGTATACACCACCGGCATCGTAGGCTTTACGGGCTGCAAGCATATCCCCGGTGAAATCGGCGAACACAAAGACTTCAGCGCCATCATCGCCCATGCCAAAACCTGCCCCGCGCCCACGGAAATCGAATCCGGCGAAATCATTGGCGGCTTCGCGCACAATCAGGTGCTGGCCCTGGCCGACAAGGTTATCGACGCTGTGAAGTCCGGCGCCATCAAAAAGTTTGTGGTCATGGCCGGTTGCGACGGCCGCGCCAAATCCCGCAGCTACTATACCGAATTCGCCGAAGCTCTGCCCAAGGATACGGTCATCCTCACTGCCGGTTGCGCCAAGTATCGCTACAACAAGCTCAACCTGGGCGACATCGGCGGCATCCCGCGCGTGCTGGACGCCGGGCAGTGCAACGACTCTTACTCCCTGGCCGTCATCGCCCTCAAGCTCAAGGAAGTTTTTGGCCTTGACGACGTCAACGATCTGCCCATTGTTTACAATATCGCCTGGTACGAACAGAAGGCCGTTATCGTGCTGCTGGCCCTGCTGAGCCTTGGCGTGAAAAACATCCACCTCGGGCCCACCCTGCCCGCCTTCCTTTCGCCCAACGTGGTCAAGGTGCTGGTGGAACAGTTCAATATCGCCGGCATCACCACCCCGCAGGATGACCTCAAGGCTTTCTTCGGCTAGTCCTTCCCCTGTACACGCAGAAACACGCAAAAAGGCGCGCACTTCGGTGCGCGCCTTTTTAGTGCAATTAACGCTCAAATGATTGCTTAACGGTCGGTAAAGCCCCCCTGTATACATAAAACCGGGGCGCCAGCGGGCGCGGGGGTTTTTCTTTGTTCTTCATTTGGGCCGCCTGCGCGGGTGGGCGTGCGCCTTCCGGCGAGAGTGCGTCTGCGCAACAGGCGGCAAGGGGAAGAGTTTGTCCCTTCCCCCTACGTGCGCAATCCGAAGATCGTGAGCCGCTGGCCTTGATAATGGGGGGGCAGCATAGCCTGTGTTGTTTGTAGAGCAGAGATCAAGCTGTAGCCGTTGTCGCATCGTCTCGAACAGTCAACGCCTCACAACTTTCGGGCGAGGAGAAAGCAAGCGATGGTGTAATACCATCCCAAGCAGGGGACGGCTCAGAGCTTTTGGGCAAGGAGAGAGTAAACGATGGTATTGCGCGGCGCGCAGGGAGATCACCCGAGCGCAGCGAGGGAAGC
>CAZFCC010000033.1:0-30325 GCA_964517635.1 uncultured Desulfovibrio sp.
GTGGGGGTGTGGGGGAGGGCCCCTTTTGCAAAAGGGGCCCTCCCCCACAAAGCAATTCAAGCAAAACGTTGTTAACTGCTCCAAAGGGGCCCTCCCCCACAAAGCATTTCAAACACGCGCTGTCGCCAGCTGCTCCAAAACGCCCCTCCCCCACAAAGCTTTTTATGCGCAATCTCCGTCTTTCTTACATATGATGCCTTGTTCTTCGAGCAGGCGCATGACCGCAGCGCAGCGAAAAATATCCGCGCCCACGGTTTCCGCTTCTTCCAGCAGGCTCATGCCGCCGTCGGCATAGGCCAGCAGATCCATCATGAGGTCTACCTGTTCGGTACAGGAATAGCGGGTGCTCAGCGTGGGGTAGAGCCCACGTTTGCCCAATTGGGGTTCGCACAGCACGCGGCTCTGGTATGTAAGGTCTTCTTCCAGTGTTTCAAGTATCTTGCGCATGATTTCAAAGCCGCCCTGCAGGCCTTTTTCCGTTACCAGGGTGCAATCGTCCAGCGAGGTGTGGTATTCGGGGAAGACGTGATACTTGGTGCGCATGACGCTGCACAGGGGCAGGTCAATGCCGGGGGAGCAGTATTGGCGTTCGTCGCTGCCTCTGTCATGAAAAGTATAGCGCACGAAATCCGGTGCAAAGTGTCGCAAAACGTGCAGCGCCGCCTTGTCGGCCAGAGTGTTTCCCTTGCGGCTGGGCACATAGGAGTAAGCGCGGTCGTCGCCCAGACAGGTCAGGTTAAAGCCCGCCACCACGCGTTGGCGCAGCATCTGGTGATTTTTGCTCAGATAGGTGATAGCCCCGATGGTTTCGGGTATAAAAACAAATCGATAGGTGTAGCGACGCGGCGCGCTTTGCAGCCAGTGGGCCAGGGCCGTCGCCACCACCGGGCCGGAAAGCTCGTTATTGGCCATGGAAGGATGGCAGACATAGGTGGACAGAAAAACTTCTTTTTCGCTTTGCCCCGGCAGCACCAGCTCGCCATAGGAAAGATGCCCCGGCTCCAGAGAGGCCCGTATGACCGCATGGTATGTGCCGGCTTTGAGCTTTTGGCGCATGCTGTGTTTGAGGCAGAAGCCCCAGCGCCTGGCGTAGTAGGATGTGACGTAGGGAATGGCTTCGGGCAGATCCGGCCGCGAATGCAGGTGCTCTTGCAACTCGTCCAGCGACAGATGGATGTCCACAGGTTCAGAATAGCCCACCACATGTAAGTTGCAGTGGGCAAAGTCTGCAATGACTTCGCCATCGGGCCCGGTCAGGCGCGCTTCGACGATGTTCCATTCGTCCGGCACGATCCAGTCGAAAACCGGGGTTCCGGAAGGAACTTCATGTATATGGAGGTCGGGCAGCTCTTCTTTGAGTATGGAAAGAGTCTGCCGAACGCCGTTGCCTGTAATGCTGCGGCATATGGGAAAAAGCCGCTGTAAAAAACTGTGCAGATTTGGCATGGGAAAGCCCCTGTGCGCCCCTTGCCCGCCCAAGCCGGGCGAACGTGAAAGATACGGAAAGAAGAACAACCCTTGAGGCTGGTACCTACTGGCGTGGCAATAACGGCCTCTTCCCTCCTGCACAGGTGGCGGCTCATTTGCCGCCCTGGCGCGGTGTTGGCCCCCCGTTTGGAACCTTTCTCCCGCGCTTTTCCTCATACATTTTTCAGAAAAGCATGCCGCTGCCGGCAGGCCTTGCGGCCCGGCCCGGCAGGTCATGACCCGGTGATTCGGCGGGCGGAAGTGCTTGCTTCTGCGCCCGCGTATCCTCCCGTCATACAGGACTATACGGGGCATACGGAAGCAAAAACGACGCTTCTTGTCCAGCATTGTTTGTGGCTTAGGGCTGCCACAGAGAAAAAAATTTTATAACAACATTTTTTATTATGACATTTTTTTTGCCGGCAGCTCTGTGGCAGCTCGCTGGCGAGGGCTTTTAGCCGGGTCACGGGGCGTGGGGAGTCGAGCGCAAACGCAAAAGCGGCGGGAATGTCCCGCCGCCTGAAAGCTCCTGAAAGAGCATAGAGCTGTTTTTCATTATCCAGATGTTGAGCAATGAACGCTTCAAATGCTTGCTCAACGGTTGGCAAGGCCGCTTGTAATCATTTGGAGACAATGATTGGCCGTCAAATCCTTATGGAGCATTTCAAGTGTGCAGGGCTCTCTTTGTCGCTGCGCCTTGGACAATGCTCACGGTCTTTGGTCAACGATACAATTTGTTATCTGGCCGTGCTTGTCAGTTTTTACCAGCAGTAACGCTTTGCTGTTCCCAGACCGCGGCAATAAGCTCATACAGCTTTTTTGAAAGCGCCTTGAGATCCGGCTTGGTGTACTGGGCATCTGCCCCCACCACGGCGCATTTTCTGGCAAGGCTGTCATTGATCATGGATGAAAAGATGGCCACCGGCAGCTTTTTGAGTATGGGGTCTTCCTTGATGCGCTTGCACAGGGCCAGACCGTCCATGGCGGGCATTTCTATGTCGGTGATAATGCCTTGCAAAAAGTCCGAAATGGGTCTGTTTTCCGCCTCGCAGTGGTCGCGCACGGCTTGCAAATAGTCCCAGGCTTCTTGTCCGTTGACGCGCTGTTCCACCTTGAAGCGGCCTTCTTTGTTGAGCAGATCCAGCAGCAGGCTGCGTATGCTGCTGGAATCGTCTACGTGCAGGATTTTGTAGGTTTTTCCGTCGGGCGCGGCCATGTCCGAAGCGTCAAAACGCAGGGCCATGGCCGGATGCAGCTCGGCCACGATGGCTTCCAGATCCAGCAGAAAGATAACGCGTTCTTCCAGGCGCACGACCCCGGTCACGGAACTGCGGCTCATGTTTTGCAGGAACTGGCCGGGGGCTTCTACATCTGTCCAGCTTAGCCGGTAGATGCGGTTAACGCCAGAAACCAGAAAGCCCGTACATACTCCGTTGAATTCCGTTACGATAACTTTGGCGTCCTCATTGGTGATGGGCGCGTTGCCTAAAAAACAGGCCATGTCGATAAGCGGCACAATGCGGCCGTTGCGGTGCAAAAAAGCTCCGAGCAAGGCCTTGTGGCGCATTTCAGGCATGGCTGTGACCGGTTGCCGCCGGCCTATTTCAACAACCTTGGCCACGTTGAGCCCGTAATGAGCCTCGTAGCCGTCTTGATTGACATAGAACTCTACTATTTCAAGTTCATTGGTGCCGGTTTCGAGCAAAATATTGGTCTGCGCCATGAAAGATACTCCATTGGCGGGCGGGCCGCCGTGAGATGCCGCATGCGGAGCTTTGGGCCGAAAATTTTCTGTTCTTACTGCTTATCGGCCGGAATAAAAAAAGTATTTAGGGCCATGTAGCATTATGGCTGTTTATATAAAAGAGATTCCTCTATAGTAAAAAGTTGGACTTTTTCAGAAGACAAACCATAGTTCAACGGTATGCTCTGGTAATGGTACAGTGCGAAAAACCACCATTCTCTTGTGGCCTTTGTCGCTTCTTGTGGCTTCTGGCCCCTGGCGCTTGAAAGCTGGTGTGCATCTGTATCCCGTGCGGGCATCAAGGTCTAGCATTGGTGATGTTGCTGCCTCAATGAGGGCAGGAACCTGTGCAACGGCCGGCTGTCCATGCATGTGCTTAGCGGCGGAGCGGGGCGGGTGCGTGCCTGCGCGAGGCGGATGCGTGTCTGCGCGAGGCGGTGGGCCGCCCCGCAGGGCAGCGGCGCCATGCTGCGGCCGGTTTTCCGGCGTCTTTTCAGCTGCGAGGGCTACGGCAAGGGCTGCGGCATCGGGCCGCATGCGGCGGCATCCGGTGGCATCCGGCGGTTCGGGCTCGCCCCGGGGGCTACCGAGGCTTGCGGCGAGGCTTGCGGCGAGGCTTGTGCCCGGCTTGTGGCTTGGCCTCAGGCTTGGCATCAGGCTTCGTTCTGGCCCAGCTTCTACCCCGGATTTTGGCTTGTGCCCGGCTTGTGTCCCGGCTTGCGGCGCGGCCTCAAATCTGGTTTTTGATCCGCCTTCAGGCCTGGGCCATATCAGTGAACAGTCTGGTGGACATGTAGCGTTCGCCCGTATCGCAGGCGAAAGTAACGATGTTTTTGCCTTCCATTTTCGGGCGTGCCGCTACCTGCAGGGCAGCGTGCACGTTGGCCCCGGTGGATATGCCCGCCATAATGCCCTGGCGCATGAGCAGGCGCGCCGTAACCAGAGCTTCTTCGCCATCGGCCAGCAAGATTTCGTCCAGCAGCGAGCGGTCAAGAATGGCGGGGATAAAGCCCGCGCCAATGCCCTGAATAAGATGGGGGGCTGCCGCGCCGCCAGAAATGACCGGGGAGGCCGCAGGCTCGACGGCAATAACCCGGAAGCCGGGAATGCGCTCTTTAAGATAGCGGCCAGCGCCGGTGATGGACGAGCCGGAGCCCACGCCAGCCACCAAGACATCCATCTTGCCCACGCTGTCTCTATAAATTTCTGGCCCGGTGGTTTTGTAATGGGCCTGCACTGCTTCGGGGTTGGTGAACTGGCCGGGGATGAGCCCCCCTTGTGCATCAGCGATGCGGCGGGCTTCTTCCACAGCTCCGGTCATGCCTTTGGCTGCGGGGGTGAGCACCAGTTCCGCGCCAAGGGCCTTGAGCAGATTGCGTCTTTCAAGGCTCATGGATTCGGGCATGGCGAGCACGCAGCGCAGGTCGCGCACAGCCGAAATGAGCGCGATGCCTATGCCCATGTTGCCGCTGGTGGCTTCTACCACCAGGCCCCCGGGCTCAAGTTCGCCCCACTGAAGGGCGTTTTCAATGAGGTGAAAAGCAACGCGGTCTTTGATGGATCCACCGGGATTGTGGTTTTCAAGTTTGAGCCAGATCGTGCCGGGCAGGTCTTTTGACAGATCAAGGCGCAGCATGGGCGTATTGCCGATAGCCTGAAGAATGTTGGTGAGCATGACGCAAACACCTCGCGAAATAGTGGAAAGTGCCCGGAAGTTCTGGGGGCGGCAGGGGGAGCTTTACAATGAACGCATTTTGCTTAACAGTTGCTAGAACAGAATAGAGGAAAGCGCGTCAGTTGGCAAATTGGCCGCCAGAACCAAGGCGGACACCCTGCAACGGCGCATGGCATTGCCGCCGTACTGACGGCCCAGAATAACGACGGAGGATCCCCATGAAACTTCTGAAAGCGGCATCGCTTATCTGCGCTTTGGTCTTTTGCCTTTCCGCCGCTACGGCTCAGGCCAAGGCCGACAGCGTGGCCCTGTATACCGAAGCGGTTATGACCGGAGACATCCCGGCCCTTGAGACTCTGCTGGCTCCCAACTATTGGCACATTGGCGCCAATGGACATATCGAGGACAAGGAACACTTTATCCAGTCCATAAAAAGCAAGGAACTGGTGGTTGACCGCCTGACCATCCTCAATGCGCGCACTGCCCTGATTGGCGGGGCGCAGCTTATAACGGGCAACGGCTATTTTAAGGGCACGGCCGTGCCTGCCCTGCCCGAGGGGCTCATGCGTTTTACTTTGGTAATGGTGAAAAATCAGGGCCGTGAGCAGGTGGTGCTTTTTCAGGCCACGCCCGTGTTGCCCAGCGCAGAGTGCAAGGACGGCAACTGCAAGATCCAGTAGTTTGCGAAAGCGCTGTTTTGCATTGATGGCGCCGGCATAGTCCGGCGGCAACAGATAAACGTCCGGCTTTTCCCGCAGCCATGCAGGAAAAGCCGGACGTGTTTTTTAGACTGTGGTGTGGAGTATTTCCTGTTTGAAATGCACCGCAAGGATTTGTCTTCAAATCCATATGGCGGTGGTGTGGGGCTTATTGTCGCGCGGCTTTGTGGCAAAGCTCGTAAAAGCCTTCGGCCATGGTGGGGTGGGCGTGAATGGTGTGTGCCACCTGATCCACCGTGGCCCCCATGCGGATTGCCAGCCCGGCCTCGGCCACGAGGTCAGTGGCGTGGGGCCCGCAAAGGTGGGCGCCAAGGATGGTGTTGTTTTCGGCATGGGCCACCAGCTTGAACACCCCGGCGATTTCCCCCATGGCGTGGGCCTTGCCAAGCTCTCTTACGTGTAAAAGCGTGCAGCGCACAGGCAGCCCGGCGGCCAGGGCCTGTTCTTCAGAAAGCCCCACGCAGCCGATTTCCGGCGAGGTGAAAATGGCCGAAGGCACTACGCTGTAGTCGCAGGGGGCGGGGGCATCAAGATGGGCCACCACATGCTCAGCCTCGGCAGAGGCCATGTGGGCCAGCATGATTTTTTCCGGCCCGAGCACATCGCCAATGGCAAACACGCCGGGCACGGAGGTTTGCAGGCTGTCGTCCACTTCAATCCAGCCGCGCGCCGTTACGGCAATGCCCGCTTCTTCAAGGCCGAGGCCTTGAGTATTGGGCACGCGGCCCACGGTAACAAAAACTGACTCCACATCCAGCATGGCCGCTTCCGTCGGGGCATCGGCCTTGGGGCGCGACGGGATTACGGCAAGCTTTGCCATGCCCTGATCCACTGTGGCGGAGCTTACGGTTTTGCCAAGTTCCACCCGTATGCCCACCTTTTTCATTTCGCGCTGCAGCAGCTTGCTCATTTCGGCGTCTACCGAAGGGATGGGCAGCAGACGGTCTTGCCCTTCAATAATCGTGACCTGTGCGCCGAAGGAGCGGAAAATGCAGGCCATTTCGCAGCCGATAACGCCGCCGCCCACAATGGCGATGCTGGCGGGCACATGATCCAGGGCGAGCGCATCGTCGCTGTTGAGAATATGCTTGTGATCGGCGGGCAGCGAGGGCAGGTCAAGGGGGCGCGAGCCGGTGGCGATAATCACCTGATCGCTTTCCACAAGTACAGTGCCTTCCTCAGTGCTTACGGCCACTTCTTTGGCGCTGATAACTCTGGCGCGTCCGCGCACGAGGGCAATCTTGAGGCTGACGCAGGCTTTTTCAAGGCCGGTGGTCAGAATATTGATGACGTTATTTTTGCGCGCCAGCAGATCGGGCATGGATATGGCGGCATCAGGGTTGCCGGTGATGCCGTAGTTTCTCATGTGGCGTATTTTATCAAGGGCATCGGCCGAGCTTTTGAATGTCTTGGTGGGGATGCAGCCCGTGTGCAGGCATGTGCCGCCCACGGCCGCGCTTTCCACAAGCGTTACACCGTGCCCGGCGCGGGCCGCAGCAAAGGCCGCCATGTGGCCGCCGGGGCCGCTGCCGATGATGGTCAGTTTTTTCATTTCTTTACCTCGTGCTGGCTTGCCAGGGCTTATGGGTCGGCTTTTTGGGCCGGGTCGGCGCGCTGGTACGAATTGTTGGTTTTAGTGGCATAGCACACGCGCATATCTTTGGCGTCAGAGCTCATATCTTTTTATTCGTGGCGTAAAACGGTCTGTTTGTAAACGGCGTCAGGGTTTCGGGCTTGTGGTGCATGACCTGTTCCACACGCGTACTTTCTTCAGGCAGTGCGGGCATGGCAAATCCTAAAAAGCACATGCTCGGCAAAGGGGAGAGCGTCCCGCTGGGGGCTGATTTTTCAGGCAAAGCCGATTGCTGTTGAAAATAGTGGCGGCTCGCACGGTTCAGACCGCTTGATCCTGTTCCTGTCATACTTGGAAATATCTTTCAAATTTTCTATGGGCGGCAATTGCCAGCAGGTATGGGCTGTTTTGCGCACGCAGCATGAAATAGTATGTTTAAAGATGGTTTAGAAGACAGTGGTGTTTTTCTTGAGGAAAAAAATCACATGCCATGTAGTATTTGCAACAGTAATGCATTATCTAATGATGTATTACTGTGCTTCCAGAGTTTTGATAGTGTATCTATCTAATAATTTTACATTACCAAGGCATGTTGCATTTTTGCAACGGCGCATTACTGCTTTACATCTGGGTGTCATGATATTAGTTTCTCAAAACGGACAAAATTTTCATTCACCAAGGGTGTCCTTATTGGTAACCATTGCTGGGCGATGGCGTTGCCATGTCTTATTGACACCAAGGGACGTGACGTAGCCATGAGTGCAAAGAGCAAGATTGTTTTAAGTGTTTTCGCCTTTTTTTCATTGGTTATTTTGGCCATGACGGTCAACTCGTACAAGAGTTTCAGTTCATCCTCCAACAACGCCAAGATTGAACAGTTGGACACCATTTCAAGGTCAGTGGGTAAAGCTGTTGCCGAAAAGATGGATGTGTATTTCAACATGCTGGAACTGTCAGCAAAAATGCTGGCAAATCCTGTGGGCGTTACAGAGGACGATCAGTACGAATATCGCAAGAATGTGCTTATCCAGCTACTGCGCCAGGCGAATCTTGCCGAAGCTTATTATGGTCTCGACAATGGCGATACTCATAATGACAAGGGGCAGATTAAAAATTTTAATGCCAAGAGTCTTGGCCGCGAATGGTACAAGCGCCTTTTTGACGGTGAAAAACGCGTTGTCACTACGCCGTATACCTCGTCTATCGGGGCCACTGTCATGGCCGTGGGCGCGCCCATCATGGACGGCGGCAAGGTGACAGGCACTCTGTGCCTCAACCTTGGCCTGACGGACATCACCACCTTTGCCAATAATGTGCTGAACTTCAAAAATGTTTTTCTGACCCGTGCCGATGGCTACATCATGGCCAACAGCGATGAAAAACGCATTGGCAAAAGCCTTTGGGAAGAAATTTCAGGCCTGGATAAATACCGCAACCAGCGCTCGAACAGCAGAATCTCTTTTGTTCATAATAACAAACAGTACGAAGGCAGCCTGTACATTATCGAAGGGCTGGACTGGAAGGTGTGGACTTACGAAGACGTCGCCATCATTCAGCAGGATTCGGATAAAAACCTGCAGCACAGCATCATCGCAGCAATAGCTGCCCTGGTGCTTTCGGCCCTGATGGTAAACTTTCTGGTTTCCCGCCTGGTCTTCAAGCCCCTTGGCAAGTGCGTGGGCTTTGCTGCTTCCGTATCAGCGGGCAGGCTGGACGAAACGCTGGACGTCAAAAGCAGGGATGAGGTTGGCGTGCTGGCCGATGCCCTGCGCACCATGGTGGACAGACTCAAGGGCATGATTGCCACCACGGAAGAAAAAGAAAAATTGGCCACGCAAGAGGCCGAACGCGCCCACAAGGCCGTGGCCGAGGCTGAAGAGGCCCGCCGCGAGGCCGAACTGGCTACGCAGCGCGGTATTTTGCAGGCCGCTTCGCAGATTGAAGGGATTGTGGAGCGCATAGCCTCAAGCACAGAAGAGATGGCCGCCCAGTCAGAACAAATCTCACGAGCGGCGCTTGTGCAGCAGCAGCGCATGACCGAAACGGCCACCAGCATGGAGCAGATGAGCGTGTCCGTGGTTGAGGTCGCCCGCAATTCGGGCGAAGCCGCCACAACGGCCGTGAATACGCAAAAAGAGGCCGGGCGCGGATCAGATTTGGTGCATCAGGTGATCACTTCGGTCAGCCTTGTACAGCAGCAGAGCCTGGCCATGAAGGATGACCTCACCGCGCTGGGCAAGCAGGCCAACAGCATTGGAACCATCATGGATGTCATCAATGACGTTGCCGACCAGACCAACCTGCTGGCGCTTAATGCCGCCATTGAGGCTGCCCGCGCGGGCGACGCCGGACGCGGTTTTGCCGTGGTGGCTGACGAAGTGCGCAAGCTGGCGGAAAAAACCATCGGCGCTACAAAGGAAGTGGGAGAAAACATTTCAGCCATTCAGGTGGCCGCGCAAAAAAGTATTCAGACTATGGATACAGCCATGGGCGTTGTTGAAAAAACCACGATCCTGTCGCGCGATTCGGGCGTGACGCTTGAAAATATCCTCTCTTACGCCAAGGACAACGCAGATCAGGCGCAGTCCATAGCCACGGCTGCAGAAGAGCAGTCGGCCGCTTCAGAGCAGATCAGCTGTGCCATTGAGGAAGTATCAAGAATTACCGAAGAAGCCTCCAAGGGTCAGGCAGAATGCACGCATGCTGTGCAGCAGCTTGCAGCCATGTGTAGCGATTTGAGGGCCATAATGGAGCAGCTCAAGCGGGCATAGCGCAGGCGATCACTGAGGATATTGTTTGTTCTCAATGATCATGGCGCAGCCGTTGCGGCTTTTGACCGCGCAACTGGCCACATTTGTGCCTTCACGGCCGGTGCCACTCAGGCAGTAGCCAGAGCATTTTAAAACATAAAGCGCCCCCTGCCGAACCTTCGGGTTTGGCAGGGGGCGTTGGCGTTGCGGCGGGCAGCTTGCCCTGTTCGCGACCTCTATTTTAGGCAAGCTGTTTTGTGGTCTGCCATGAAAAAACCTTGCGGGTCGCGCCGTGCCCAAGGCCAGCGCGACCCGCAAGGGCAGCTTGTGTATATGGGCCGGGCCTACAGGCCTTTTTCAGCCATGAGGCAGGCCAGGTCGCACACGCGGCAGGAGTAACCCCACTCGTTGTCATACCAGGCCACCAGCTTGACCATCTTGCCGTCCTGCACCGTGGTGTAAGACGCCTCAAGAATGGACGAAGCCGGATTGCCCTTGAAGTCCATAGAAACCAGCGCCTTGTCGTTGTATTCAAGAATGCCTTTGAGGTAGGTTTCCGAAGCATGCTTGAGCTTGCCCAGCAGGGTTTCTGTGTCGGTTTCTTTTTCCAGAATACCGGTAAAGTCCACCACAGACACTGTGGGCGTGGGAACGCGCAGCGAATAGCCGCTGAACTTGCCCTTGAGTTCGGGAATAACCTTGGCAACGGCCTGGGCGGCGCCGGTGGACGTGGGAATGATATTGCAGGCAGCGGCGCGGGCGCGGCGCGGGTCTTTATGGGCCATGTCCAGAATGCGCTGGTCGTTGGTATAGGCGTGGATGGTGGTCATGTTGCCGATCTGGATGCCGAATTCTTTTTGCAGCACCAGGGCCACGGGGGCCAGGCAGTTGGTGGTGCAGGAGGCGTTGGACACGATATGGTGTTTGGCCGGATCGTATTCCTGATGGTTCACGCCCATAACAATGGTGATGTCTTCTTCTTTGGCCGGAGCCGTGATGATGACTTTTTTCGCGCCGTTTTCAATGTGTACGGAGCACTGGGAGGCCTTGCGAAAAATGCCCGTGCTTTCCACAACAATGTCGACGCCGTACTGGCCCCAGGCAAGCAGTTTGGGGTCGCGCTCGGCAAAGCAGTGCACTTTCCAGTCGCCCACGGTCACTTCCGTGCCGTCGATTTTGGCGTCCAGATGTGCGCGTCCGTAGACCGAATCGTATTCCAGCAGGTGAAAGTTGGTTTCGGCGTCAAAAAGGTCGTTAATGGCCACCACTTCCACACGGTCGCGGTAGCTCTGGTGCAGGGCCCGAAAGACCTGCCTGCCGATGCGGCCAAAACCGTTGATGCCTATTCTGATCTTGCTCATATGCGAAATCCTCATACTGTTGAGGGAAATGTCGTATGCTGCCGTGCGCCCCGCAGGCCGAAGGGGTCTGTTGCCGATACTGGAGGGTTTTGCAGGGTGCTGGGCGTAGCCTTTATGGTTTTTGGGCCGGGTGCGCCGTGTCCGACATGCCGGGCGTGGAATACCCCGTGCCCGCGCGCTAGTCTTCGTACACCGAGTAGGCGTGCTTGCTCATGAGATCGTAATTGTTGCGCAGCGCCTCATGCAGGCGCGAGTTTTCAATGGCAAGGGCTGAAACTGCGGCCACGGCTTCCATAAAGGTCTGTTCGTCGGGCGTGAATTCGCGTTCTTCGGCGGAATACACGCGGATAAGGCCGATAGCCTTACCGTTCACCATAAGGGGGGCCGAAAGAACGGAAACCAAACCTTCGGTTTTGGCTGATTCGGGATACTGAAAGCGGCCGTCGGCGGCGGCATCCTTGAGGTGGATGGTTTTTCCGGCCAGAACTTCGCCGTCCATGCCGCTGCGCTTCACTTCTACCGGGCCCTTGCGCAGGTAGGTGCCGGAAAGGCCGTAGGCGGCGCTGGGCAGCAAAAAACGGCCTGTGCTGTCCAGCAGGCGGATGGTGCTGGCTTTGCAGCCCATGGTGGACGCGGTTTGTTCGGTGATTTTGTGCAGGACGTCTTTGGGTTCAAGGCTGGAGTTGATGACCAGCGCCACATCTCTGAGCGCGCGAAAATAGTCTTGTGCCATGTGTGCCTCCTTGAAGAAAGGGTGCAAAAGAATCCGGCTGCAGCGGCATGGCCGCCTGTGCCATATGTCCGTATCGGGTTTTAAATATTCTCAAACAAGAGTATGCGCTATTTTTCTCATTTGGGCAATGCGCCCGCTGGCTGGCGGCCTGCGGGGCTTTGGGGCTATGCGGTGATGGGCAGCGAGGCGGCCCGACGGCAGGCCGGGGCGGGCTTTGGGGCGAAGGCTGTGGTAGGCGGACGCCCCCTGGCGGCAGGCGCAGGGGGCCTTTGCGCGCTGGCAGCGTATGCTATGCTTTTGCTTTGCCGCAGCCCTGCACGCTCACCTGCCCCTCAATGATGCCGCCTTCTTCAGTCAGAAGCACAGGGGTCTGCACCTGGCCTTCCAGAACGCCGGAGCCGTAGACCACCACGCGGCGGCGGGCCGTTACCTCGCCGGTAAAGCGCCCGGAAAGCAGCAGTTCGCCCACATCCAGATGGCCGGTGACCAGGGCGTCTTTGCCCACATTAAGCGTCCCTTCGCTGACAATTTCACCGTTAAATTTGCCTTCAATGCGCACAGTACCCTTGAAGTGCAGTTTTCCTTCGTAAACCGTATCAGAACCGAGATAGGCTATTTCGTCCTTGGCCACAGCGATCTCCCCGTTGGATTGACAATTATCCCTTGAACATAAAGCGCCGCATAGACACGTTGAGCACAATGCCCAGCAGCGTGAAGTTAACTACGGTGGCGCTGCCGCCATAGCTGATGAAGGGCAGTGGAATGCCCACCACCGGCATGATGCCTATAGCCATACCCATATTGATGAGTATCTGCCAGAAAAAGTAAAAAAATACTCCTACCACCAGCATGCTGCCAAAACGGTCTTTGGCCTGCGCGGCCGTGGAAAAAATGGACAGCAAAAACAGGCAGAACAGGGTTACCAGGGCCACGCAGCCCACAAAACCCCATTCTTCGCCAAAAACGGCCACGGCAAAGTCAGAATGCCGCTCGGGCAGAAAACGCATCTGGCTTTGCGTGCCTTCCTTGAAGCCTTTGCCCCAAAGCTCACCCGAGCCGATGGCAATGCGTGACTGGATGATGTGGTAGCCCGTACCGCGCGGGTCTGTGGTGGGGTCAAGAAAGGTCAGGATGCGCTGGCGCTGGTAATCGTGCATGCCCACAAACCACATGAAGGCCCCGAAGCAGGGTACGGCCAGCAGGCAGGTTTTGAGCACATAGCCCTTGAGCCCGTGGAACAGGATCATGCCCGCCAGAATCAGCAGAATGAGCATGGTTGTGCCAAGGTCGGGCTGGATGATGATGAGCGCACAGGGCAGTACGCAGATAAAGACAATGGCGATAAAATCTTTCCAGCCCAGGGGCAGGCCATCGCGCGCCAGCAGCCGTGCGGCCAGCACCAGCACGGAAAGTTTGGCAAGTTCTGATGGCTGTATGCTCATAAAGCCCAGCGAAAGCCAGCGTTTGGCCCCGTAAACTGTTTTGCCGGCAAAGGGAACAAGCAGCAGAAGCAGCACGGTGAAAAAAAAGAACGGCCACGCCAGGTTGCGCAACTGCCGATAGTCAAAGGCCATGGCCAGCAGCATGCAGGCCAGGCCGCACAGGCCCCAGATGATCTGCCGCTGGTAAAAGCTGTTGAAGGCCAGGCCGGTCTCTACCCGTGTGCCGCTGGCCGAATACAGATTGCCCACGCCCACAAGATAGAGCAGCAGCATGCAGGCCAGCAGGCCCCAGTTGATGTAGCTGAGCAGACTTTTATCCATACGATCTTACCTGGTCGAAAACATGCGCGTGCGCTTTCTGCTGTTCTGCGCTCAGGCCGCGGGCATTAAGGCGTAAACGCCGTTTAGCCGAGCTGTTGAGCGCCCTGACGGTGTGGCGGCTATGAAAAAATGTATTTTCACGGCCCCTCTGTTGCAGAGCATTTCACGAGTGAGATGCTCTGCCGGGATTTGTCTTCAATCCTTGTCGCCCCCATGTTTGCAGGGCGGCTTTGCCGAATATGGGGCAAGCAGTGGAAGGGGCCATTGTTCTAGTCTGCCCGTTGGCCGGGGTTGACCGGGCCCGGTGCGGGCGTTGCGGGCGCCGTGGGGGCGCCGGGGTCTGGGCCAAAGAGGTGCTCGTAGACCTTTTTGGCTACCGGGCCAGCAACGCTTGAGCCGCCGCCGCCGTGCTCGACCATAACCACGACTACATAGGACTTGCCGTCTTTAACGCCCCAGGTGGTTATCCAGGCGTGGTCGCGCTGGGCATATTCCATTTCGTGGGTGCGCAGGCGGCGGTCGCCAGCGGCCATCTTGAGTTTGACCACCTGGGCCGTGCCGGTTTTGCCGCCCATGTCGGCGTCTTTGCGGTTCACCACCCGCGCTGTGCCGCCAGTGGCCGTTTTGCGCATGGCCTCGACCACAAAGTTGAGGGTAGCGGCCTTGGCGGGGATATTGCCCTTGATTTCACGCTGGGCATCATCGAGTAGCTGCGGTTTGAGCAGGTCGCCGCCGTTGAGCAGGGCCGACACAAAAACCGCCATCTGTACAGGAGTGACAAGGGTGTAGCCCTGACCGATGGACACGTTGTACGTTTCACCGCGCACCCAGGGGCGCCCAAAGCGGCGCTTTTTCCATTCCTTGGAAGGCACGAGGCCGGATTTTTCATGCGGCAGGTCAACGCCTGTGGGGCGTCCGAAGCCGCTAGCCTTGGCAAATTCTTCTATCTTGTCAATGCCCATGCGCTCACCCATCAGGTAAAAATACACGTCGCAGGAATTGACCAGTGCGCTTTGCATGTCTTGCGAGCCGTGTCCCCCCTGCTTCCAGCAGCGGAATATCTGGTTGCCCAGCTTGACCTGGCCCGGGCAGAACACGCTTTCGCGCGGGTTGACGCCGCGTTCGAGCAGCATGGCCGCGATAACCAGCTTCCAGACGGAGCCGGGCGGATACACGCTTTGAATGACCCGGTTTTGCAGGGGAAAACGGCTGTTGGTGCGCAGGGCGTCCCAGTCGCGTTGTGAAATGCCCGCCGCGAACAGATTGTTGTCGTATGCCGGAGACGTGACAAGCGCGCGCAGTTTGCCCGTGTCTGGCTCCATTATCACCACGCAACCCGCTTCGCCGCCCAGGGCGTTCCAGGCGGCTTCCTGAAGGTCTTTGTCCAGAGAAAGGCGTATTTCCTTGCCGCCGCGGGGTTCTTCGCGCAAAAATTTGCCCAGCACACGAGAGTGGGCGTCCACCTCCACGTCATACAGGCCCTTGCGCCCGCGCAACTGCTTTTCCAGCTCCAGTTCCAGCCCCTGTTTACCCACAAGGTCGCCCATGGCCAGGGTGCTGTCTGCGGCCATTTCTTGCTCGTTGGCTTCGGCCACATAGCCAAGCACATGAGCGAAAAGGTCTTTTTCGGGGTAGCTGCGCTTGGTGCGCACCACAATTTCCAGGCCGGGCCATGCATGAATTTCAGACTCGATGCGGGCCACAATGTCAAAATCAATATCGGTGATCATGAGCAGGGGTTCAAATGACTTGACCTTGAACCTGTCCTGCCGGAATTTTTCCAGGATATGGGAAAGGGGAATACCCGACCATGCGCTGATCTGGGCCAGGGTGGCCGGTATGTCGGGGCAGTCTTCGCGCACAAGGGAAAGGCCGTAGGCCGTGCGGTTGTCGGCCAGTACCTTGCCCTGATCGTCCATAATGCGCCCGCGCGGGGCGAAGATGCGTTCGATGCGCAGGCGGTTGTTCTGCGCCTGCTGGGCAAATTCTGCACCACGGTGCATCTGCAAATACCAAAAGCGCACCACAAGTACGAAGAACAGCAGGCCCACCAGTATCTGAAGCAGGATGAGTCCCCCCCGGGGGGGGTGGTAGCGTTCGCCTTCTACCTGGATTTTGAGCCAGGAGCGTATGCCCTTGCGGGCGTTTTTATCTTTGGCGCCCAGCAGGCTGTTCTTTTTAATTTTCCGCAGCATGGGCCTTTCCGTGTCGGGTAGCTACCAGAAGCTTCCAGGCAAAGGGAATAAAAATGGCCTGAATAAGACTTTTGTCCAGTGTATCCTGATAATTGAAGGGCTGGTCCTGCAGGGGGGCCATGAGCCAGGCCACGCCGAAATACGCCGCGCCCAGGCAGGCCGAAAGCAGAAAGATAAACAGAAAGTTTTCTGCCTCAAACAGCCAGCGCCCCAGGCGGAACAACACAATGACAGCCATATACCACACAAGGACGCCGCCAAAGACCCTGGTTCCCATGCCTTCTTGCAGCAGCATGAAAAGGGGCAGCAGCCAGAGCATGTTTTTGTAGTCGCGTTCCTGCAAAAGTATGATAAGCCCCACGGTCATGACATCCAGCCCCGGTATGAAGGCCTGAACACCTACAGCCGCAGCCAGAAAGCACAACCACCAGATGATGTCGCGCAGGGTGCTCATGGTACGGGGCGTCCGGGCGTGGGCGGCCCGTAGATTTCTTTGGGCGGCGCGCCCAGGTCCGGGGGCGGGGCAACGCCCGTAGGCTCAAGCAGCAGCACCTCTTCAAGGTGGTGCAGGTCCACCAGGGGTTCGGCCTTGATGGCCATGAACTGGGTATAATCCGAAGGGGCCACGCTGAGCACTCTGGCCACCGGTATGCCCTTGGGATATTTGCCGTCCAGGCCGGATGTGATGAGAATTTCGCCCTTGTTGACTCGGGTTGCGCGCTGCACAAAATTGACTTCGAGGGGCTGGCCGGTTCCTTGCCCGGTCAGGATGCCGGGGGCGCGGCTTTCTTGCGAAAAAACGGCTATGCGGCTGCCGGGGTCTGTGAGCAGCAGGGCAATGGCGCTGTGGGCGCTGGCCTTGAGCACGCGGCCCACAAGGCCAAGGTGGGTCACAAGGGGCGTGCCCGGTCGCCCGCCCGTGCTGTAGCCTCGGCTGATGGTCACGCTGTCGAGCACGGCGTTGGGGCCCATGCGCCCGGAAAGCACGCGAGCGCCCAGGGGCCGCCAAGTCTGATCCACTGGGAGCTGTATGAGGGCGCGCAGGCGTTTGAGCTCGGCGATGTCTTCGCCGTTGGCCAGCAGGCGGGCTTCCATTTCATCAACGCGCTGGCGGAGGATCTCGTTTTCTTCGCGCACGGCCACAAGGTCGAAGTATCGATCCCACATGTCCTGGGCAGAGTCCTGAACGGTGCGCAGGGGCTTGAGCACCGCCCCGGCCAACTCCAGCCCCACTTCAGCAGCCAGGTTGTCCAGTACGCGCGTGCGCTGGTTCCATGAGTACATGGCCAGGAAGAGGATGAGCAGTATGCCCGCAAAAATAATAATGCGCCGCAGGGTCACAAGCAGAAACTCCAGTAGGGCCGCCTTGGGCGAAATGGGCCGCAAGCCCACAAGGGCTGCGCCGCCGGCGGCGTGGGCCAGGGGAAAGTCATGTTTTTTGCCCGGTGGGCATTACGTTCGATACGACAGCAGGGCGTGACTGGTCAATGAAATCAGAGCCGTTTTAGTGTACGGTCGCCCTGGCAACTGCGCAAGCAGGCATTTGCCACAAGGGCCTGTTTGCAGGTGTTTTGCGCAGGTTTTCCGCGCTCGTTGATTGCGCCAATTGGCGGCACCAATTCACGACGCCAATGCAAGGCGCCAATACACGGCACCAATACTCGGCGCAAGTGTGCCGCGCGGCCCTTTGCGCCGGTGCTCCGCGTGGCTTGTCCGCGTGGCTTTTCTGCGTGCTTCTCTGCGCGGGTGTCGTAACGGGCACCACAACGGGCGCCGCAGCCATTTTGACAATGTCTTTTCCCAAATTGCCGTGTTCACCTTGGTAAAACGCAAGCACGCCGCGCCGGATTTGTGTTTTCCAGCGCGGCGCCGTTGCTAAGTCCGGTATTGGCGTGTTCGGATATGCGCACGCGCCGCACAGATCAATCGATACACACTTCTTTGAGAATGTGCAGGTTATCCATGGCCTTACCCGTACCCACAACCACGGTGGACAGGGGATCGTCCACCACTGTGATGGGCAGCGAGGTTTCTTCGCGCAAGAGCTGGTCCAGCCCCTTGAGCAGCGCACCGCCGCCCGTGAGCACAATACCCCGGTCCACAATATCCGCCGCCAGTTCGGGCGGGGTTTGTTCCAGAGCGATGCGCACGGCCTGCACAATGCTGTCCACCTGTTCGGAAATGGCCTTGCGCACTTCTTCGGAGGTGATGATGATATTCTGGGGAATGCCCGTCACAAGGTCGCGGCCCTTGACTTCTATCTGCTGTTCGGGGTCCAGCGGATAGGCCGAGGCGATCTTGATCTTGATTTCTTCAGCCGAAGATTCACCAATGAGCATGTTGTACTTGCGTTTGACGTGGGTCATGATGGCTTCGTCCATCTTGTCGCCGCCCACCCGCACCGAGCGGGAGTACACAATGCCCGAAAGGGAAATGACCGCTACTTCGGTGGTTCCGCCGCCAATGTCCACCACCATGTTGGAGGTAGGCTCCTGAATGGGCAGATCAGCGCCGATGGCTGCGGCCATGGGTTCTTCGATCAGGTACACTTCACGCGCCCCGGCGGACTGGGCCGATTCTTTTACGGCGCGCTTTTCCACCTGGGTGATGCCAGTGGGCACGCAGATCATGATGCGCGGGCGCACCAGGCGGCGTGAATTGTGTACCTTGGCGATAAAGTGGCGCAGCATGGCCTCGGTCACCTCAAAGTCGGCGATGACGCCGTCTTTCATGGGACGTATGGCCCAGATATTGCCGGGCGTTCTGCCAAGCATGCGCTTGGCGTCCTGCCCCACGGCCAAAACTACGTTGTTGCCGCGCTGGTCCTTTTTAACGGCCACCACCGAGGGTTCGCGCAACACAATACCCTGCCCCTTGACATAGACGCAGGTATTGGCCGTGCCAAGGTCGATGGCCAGGTCGTTGGAAAACATGCCTAATGCGAAATCCAGAATCTTGGACATTACTCTAACTTGCCTCACTGCGCTGGTCTGCGTATCTTCGCTGCGAACGGATATATTACGTCAAGTTCAAGGGCAACGCCCCGCGCCGATGTGCGGATAAGGCGGGGGGCGGCAAAAATTGGTAAGGTCAGGCTGAAAACTTTTCTGCTAAATCGGGCGTGAAGTCAAGATGGCTGGGGCGAGGTTCAAAATCTTTGTCCCGCCGGTTCTTGCCTTTTTCCGCCTTCAGGGCTTGTAAACATGCTGCGTTGGCATACTCTGGCCGTGTATTTTCGTCGTAAATACGGTACACGGGTGCAAAAAATTCCACTTGATGCGGGAGCGTCCTGTCCCAACCGGGACGGTGCGCTTTCGCGCCGGGGCTGCACGTTCTGTAATGCCGTGGGTTCAGGCTCCGGCTTGGGCGTTCGCGGCTTTTCGCTAGAAGAACAGTGGCGGGCGTGGTTTGAAAAATATCACACCACCGACCCCGACAGGGCCTTTATGGCCTATCTTCAGTCTTACTCCAATACCTATGGCTCCCCTGAGCGCTTGCAACTTTTGCTCCAACAGGTGGCGGAGTTGCCCGGTTGTCTTGGCGTTGCCGTGGGTACACGCCCAGACTGTCTTGACCCGCGCAAACTGGATATGCTTGCTGCTTACCAAGTAAAAGCCTGTGGGAACCGTCAGGAAAGCGTACACCACTATACGCGAAATGACCATGGAGACAATGGGTATAAAAAGCGTGGGGGCGGCACGGAAAACAGCGGCCTTGCCGAGGTCTGGCTGGAGCTTGGCCTGCAAAGCGTTCACGACGCCACGCTCAAGCGCATCAACAGGGGCCATGATGCGGCCTGTTCTGAAGTTGCCGTGCGCCAGGCCGCCGAGCGCGGGCTTGCCGTGTGCGGCCACCTCATGGCCGGACTGCCCGGAGAGGATGAGGCGGCCTTTCTGGAAAGCCTGGACTGGGCGCTTTCGCTGCCGCTCAGCGGCCTCAAGCTGCACAATGTTTATGTGCCGCGGGGTACGGCTCTGGCCCGCCTGTATGAAGAGGGCGGTTACCACCCCCTGGCCCGCGACGAATACGTAGACTTGCTGTGCACGGCACTGCCGCGCATACCTTCGGCCATGGTCATGCACCGGGTGCAGAGCGATCCGGCCCCGGGCGAGCTGCTGGCGCCGGATTGGGCCGTAGAAAAGCGCGGCGTCATCACCGACCTGCGGCGCGCCCTGACCGCTCGTGACCTCTGGCAGGGCAAGGCGGCGGACGTGCCGGACATGCGGCCGGAATGGTACGGCGGCTGAGGGCGGCGTAAAACGTCGCCCCCGCCACAAGGCCTGGCGCAGGTTGGCTGCGCGCTTAAGCGCCGCAGCCAACCTGCCTTAAACTTTGAGCATGACGAGGCTCAAAGTTCACCGACTCTAGCCCCGCTTCATGTCCCGGATAAGTTCCGTCAGTTTTTGCGCCTGCGCTGCCAGATTGGTCACGGCGCTGGTGGCCTCGGCCATGGCCATGGCGCTTTGGCGCGACATCTCGTTTACCTGCACGATGCTCTGGTTGATTTCATCGCTGGCGGCGGACTGCTCCTCGCTGGCGGCGGCGATGCCGTTAATCTGGTCTGTGGTTTCCTCGATGGTGGTCACGATTTCTTCAAGGGCCGTGCTGGACTGCCCGGCCAGGCCCGTGGCCTCGCCGATGGCGTTGACGGCATTTTCTACCCCGGCCATGCTCTGGCGCGTGCTTTCCTGAATGGCGCGAATGGCTTCAGCCACATCGCTGGTGGACGTCATGGTTTTTTCGGCCAGCTTGCGCACTTCATCAGCAACAACGGCAAAGCCGCGCCCGGCGTCACCGGCTCGAGCAGCTTCAATGGCAGCGTTGAGGGCCAGCAGGTTGGTTTGATCCGCAATGTCTGAAATAACGTTCATGATCCGGCTGATGGCCAGAGCGTGTTCATTGAGGCGGGCCATATCGCCCTTGAGCGCCATGGAATGTTCCTGCACACGGGCGATGCTGTTCATGGCGTCATGCACGATGCGCGCGCCGGTCAGGGCTTTGTCGCGGGTGTCCATGGATGTTCCCGAGGCCATGCTGGCGTTTTTGGCGACTTCCTGCACGGTGGCATTCATTTCGTTCATGGCAGTGGCTGCCTCTGCAAGGCGATGGGCAGACTCTGTGGCGCCCTTGTCGGACTGCTCGATTTGAGCTGAAAGCTGGGTAGATGCCGAGGAAAGCACTTCGGCGATGCCTTCGAGCTGACCGGCGGCTGCCAGCATGCCGTCTTTGCGGGCGTTTTCCGCCTGCGCTTGCGCTTTTTCCGCCTGATCCTGTGCGTTTTTGGCCTGTTCCAGCGCTTCTGCGGCTTCTTGCGTTCTTTGCGCCGCTTCCTGCACGCGGCTGTTCAGGGTTGTGACCATGGTTCCCAGCGAGGTGTGCAGGGCGCGGATTTCCAGCGGGCTTGAGGCTTTTATGGCTGTCAGCTGATCCTGGCGGCCGGCGGCGACCTCACCCGCCTCGGCTGTAAGCTGGAGCAGCGGCGGACAGATGCGCTGGGTAACAGCCCAGGTAATGAGCAAGATAAGCGCAAGAATGACCGCGCCAACCACAGCTTGCATGCGGCTGTAATGATTTTGGTTTTCAGTGACAAGGGCTGTGATGCGGCCGCGTTCTTTGTCAACGCTGTCAATGTACACGCCCGTGCCGATCATGACGTCTGTTCCCGGCACAAGCTGCGCGTAGCCCAGCTTGGGCTGCACGCCCGCTCCAGCTTTTTCAAAGTGATAAAGCACAAAGCCCCCGCCTTTCTGGGCGGCGTCAATGAGCGCGCGGATAAAGGGAACGCCGTTGGGGTCTTTGAGATCAATAAAGTTTTTTCCGTTCTGGGCCTTGTTGATAGGCACGTTGATGCGCGTTCCGTCAGTCTTGTAGCTAAAGAGATAGCCTTCGTCGTCGGGGAAAAAGCGCTGAAAATCAGTAAGTTTCTCGATGAGGGCGTATTTTTCTTCCGGGCTGGTGGCCTTTTCAAGGCTATGGGCAAGGGTCTGCGCGGCAAGGTGCACGGTATGTTTGAGGCCGTATTCGTATTTATCTTTCAGTGCTGTGGAGATTTGCGGCAGGGTGACGTCGTCGAGCACAAGTTTCGAGATATACATGTTGCTGAAAAACAGTGTTGCCATGCCCAGGGTAAAGGCCAGACAAAGTGTAATAAGCCATGCTTTTACTTTCATTTTTGAGCCTCGACGTGTAACAATTGGGAGTAAAACACAACAGGACGCAGTCCAGGGGATGGTGGTGCGCTTGCATGTTGCTGGAAATCTGTGTGGGCTGCGATGTGGGGTGGGCGATGCCGTAGATTGCATGCCCGCGTCTTTAAAGCGCCGGACAGCCGACAGTATTTCGGTTGCTATAGTTTACAAATTAGTACAACCAAAGAAATACGAGGTCAAAGGTATATTTTATATAGGGCCACTAAAATAGACGCGGCGGGGGAGTGTTTGGGATAAAAGCGGGCTAAAACAAGCCGTTAATCCAGATTTAAAATGACCGAAAAAGATTTGAAAAGCACCGTGGCCTTTTGCCCGGCCTTGAGTCCGCAGGAGGCGTTGAGCCCGCCGCTCTGGATGGCGCATACCAGGCTGCCCTCAGGCAGGGCTACCAGCACTTCGGCCACCATCTGGTCTTCGCGCACGCGCTCCACCACGCCGACAAAGCAGTTTTCCGCCGGGGGAACCGCGTTTTTTGACAGTTCTCCGGGGCTTACCAGCACCCAGGGCGCCTTCACGCTGGCGTTGACCAGCTTGCCCTCGGCCAGGGCCAGCGTGCGGCAGCTTTCGTCGGTAATAAGCGACACAATGCGCAGGCCGCCCGCCGTGCGCATGGCCACTTCCACCAGGATGCCGGTCTGGCGCAGCGACGTGATGCGACCTTGAAAAACGTTTCTGGCGCTGGTTTTCATGGGCCGCTCCTTTTGCAGTTGTTCGCGCAGCAGGCGTTGAGCCTCTTGCGGGTCGCAGCGTACAATGCCGCTCTGTCCCGGTGCGGCGCGCCGCCCCAGAAAAATATCCACCACAGGTAAGGGCAGGCCCTGCCGGCCCAGTTCCAGCGCGCGGCTGTGGCGCAAGGCGCGCGCGCTCAGCAACCCCTTGGGCAGGCCGCAGGCCGCGCCGCACTGTTGCAGGCAGCGGCGCACATAACTTGCATCGCAGCGCAGAAGATCGTGGCTTTCAGGAAAAAGCGCGGGGTCTTCCAGCACCCGGCGCAGGCGGCGGCTCACGGTAAGGGGCAGGGGAACCTCGCGCCCGGGGTTGCCGTTAGCGCCCGGCAGGCGGATGATGCCTTCCTGCATGTCCATATGGCCCGGTTTGAGGCTGAAAATTTCCACCAATTGCAGAGCGGCATAGCGCAAAAGCATGAATATGAGCCACATGCGCAGCCTTGGGCGTTTTTCGCGCGGCCCGCGCGCAGAGGCGGCCCGATCCCACAGCCATGATTCCACCGTCAGCAATTCTTTGGGGCTGATGCGGCCGGTGTCTTGCAGCAGGGCGGCAGAGTCGCGGCGCATGAGCCGTTGGCGCAGCCACGCCCGATCCGCGGAAGAGAGCGTACGCAAAAGTGCAGCCATTTCTTCACGGTTTTTATTTTTTTCCATGCTGTGTCCTGTTATTTTTTAGGCCTTATACATAAAAGAATACTGCTTTGTATAGTGTTCACGCTTTTTATGTAAATCGCGACCGCCTTGCCCGAAATAACGGCTCCTGTATGAGTTGGTCAAAACAATCGCGTTGCGACGCGAGGGAGGAGCCTATGAAAAAATCGTTCTTTTCCCGTATTATTCTCAGCCTGGCCTGTGTGGGCCTTTTTAGTCTGCCCGCGCATGCCGCCGAGATGACGGTTTCGGGTGCGGCCAGCCTTACTAATGCCTTTACCGAGCTCAAAGGTCTGTTTGAAAAGCAGCATCCTGACCTGAAGGTCAATGTCAACTTTGCCGCTTCCAATCCTTTGCTCAAACAGCTTGAGGAAGGCGCGCCCGTTGACGTTTTTGCCTCGGCTGACCAGGCCACCATGGACAAGGCCGCGGCCGCCAAAGTAGTAGACCCCGCCACGCGCAAGAATTTTGCCGAAAATGACCTGGTGCTCATCGTGCCCACAGGCAGCAAAAAACCCGCCGCCCTTGCCGATCTGAAAATGTTCAAAAAGGTCGCCGTTGGCAATCCTGACTCTGTGCCCGCAGGCCGTTACACCAAGGCCGCCCTTACCGACGCCAAGCTGTGGGACGACCTGCAGCCCGCCCTGATTCAGGGCAACAGCGTGCGTCAGGTGCTGGACTATGTGGCGCGCGGCGAAGTTGACGCGGGCTTCGTCTACGGCACCGATGCCAAGCAGATGGCAGACAAGGTGGACGTGGTCATGGTTGTGGGCGGCCATGAGCCGGTAACCTACCCCATTGCTGTGGCCCTTACCGGAGCCAACCCCAAGATGGGCCAGGCATTTTTGAATTTTGTGCTTTCTCCCGAAGGGCAGGCTGTATTGGCAAAGTACGGTTTTTCCAAGCCGTAACGCATGCCGGTTTTTTGTGTAGAGCATTTCACTCGTGGAATGCTCCATGAGGATTTGTCTTCAAGTCCTTGTGGCAAGTAATTTCTGGCAGGCTTTACTGACCGTTGAACGGTCATTGGAAGTGTTGATTGCCCTGGGCATAACACGGCCCAGGCAGTGTACAGCGTACAGGCCGCTGCCGCAGGTGGCGGCCTGTATGGCCGGCTTGCTGGCTTTCCCCACGGCAGAGGCGGGGGGGGCACCTGCGGCAGGCATGCCAAAGCCCGAGCGCGGCAACGACCTTGGTGGAGGAGTGTTTTTTTGATGGATCTTGACGGCATCTCCATCTGGAGCCCGCTGGAGCTTTCGCTTCGGGTGGCCGGTATGGCCACTCTGGTTTCTTTTGTGGCGGCCACCCTTATGGCCTGGCTGCTGGCCCGTAAAAAAGGCCCCATGCCCGCGCTGCTTGACGCCCTGTGTACATTGCCCCTGGTTTTGCCGCCCACTGTGCTCGGCTACTATCTCATCCTTCTGGTGGGGCGGCGTGGCCTCTTCGGCCACTGGCTGGCCGAGATGGGTATCAACCTCATATTTTCCTGGAAAGGGGCTGTGGTTGCGGCCACAGTGGTGGTCTTTCCGCTGATCTACAAGTCCGCCAGGGCCGCCCTTGAGCAGGTGGACTCGCATTTGGAAGATGCCGCCCGCACCCTTGGGGCCTCGGAATGGCGCGTATTTGTCAGCGTATCGCTGCCGCTGGCCTGGAAAGGGATTTTTGCCGGACTGATGCTGGCCTTTGCCCGGGGCATGGGCGAATTCGGCGCCACGCTTATGATCGCGGGCAATATTCCCGGTAAAACGCAAACGCTGGCCTTGGCCATTTATGACGCTTTTCAGGCGGGCAACGACCTGCTGGCCACATGGCTTGTTATCGTAACCTCTCTGGCCTGCGTGAGCATGCTTATGGCGGCGGAATTGCTGCTCAAGTTGAAAAGGCGGCGGCCATGATTTCTTTGCGCTTGTATAAAAAATTCAAAAATTCCGCCGTGCCCTTCTGTCTGGATGTGGATTATGAAATCGGCGAAGAGCATAAAAACGTGGTGCTTTTCGGGCCTTCCGGCTCTGGCAAAAGCCTGACCATGCAGTGTCTTGCCGGGCTTGTGCGGCCGGATTTCGGGCATATCCGCCTTGGCAGCCGCACCCTTTATGACGGGCAGGCCAATGTTTTTGTTCCAGCGCAGCGCCGCCGCATTGGCTATATGTTTCAGGATTATGCGCTTTTTCCTCACCTGACCTTGCTGCAAAATGTGGCCTACAGCAGTACGGGCCTTTGGCCCTGGCGCGTTTGCCCGGCCCAGAAAGAAAGGGCGCAGGCCGTGCTGGAGCGCTTTGGCATAGGCCATCTGGCCCGCAACCTGCCTTCGCAGCTTTCGGGCGGGCAACGGCAACGGGCGGCGCTGGCCCGGGCCCTTAATGCCGAACCGGAGCTTCTGCTGCTGGACGAACCGTTTTCAGCGCTGGATCCGCTGTTGCGTGAGCGTCTGCGCGAAGAGCTGCTGGAGCTTATTGCCGGGCTGACCATTCCCGCCATTATTATTACTCACGATCCCGGTGATGTGGATGCTTTTGCGGGAAGTCTGATTTTATATGATCACGGCCACGCCAGGCTGGTTCCCCACTATGTGGAATTGCGCCGTGGATTCGGCAGTTCCGGGCATTGTCTGCGCCATTTGCAGGAGCAGGCGGCAGCGGAGGCAGTTACCGAGAGTGCTGCGGGGCAAAGTCGGTGATTTTTGGGCCGTAGGTCAACAGTGTGCCCGTAAGGGGCTGGCAGCATACGGCTACCGCGACTCCGGCCGTGTGCTGCCCCTGCGGGGCGGGGATGCGCCTACCGGCGGGTGACGTTACGCGGCGCAGAGAAATAAAATGGGAGAGGGCTTGTGCTTTGGGATGAAATTTTGGTGCCCTGCGCGCCGCGCAATGCCATACGCGTCCTTTGCTTTGAGCTGCTGCCGCCAAAACTGCGCCATCATCGCGGTCGATACCATGTCATTCACGAATTCTTACTGTAATGGCCCCATCTGTACCCACTCCAAACGACCCCGCTGGGTTTTCTAACTTCCGTATGGGCTCGCGCAAGCCCTTTCTCGCGCAGCCCTCTCACGTATGCCCTCGCGTAGTCCCCTCGGCCAAGTATAGAATGAATTGCCCTAAAATTATTGGGTAAAACATCGCCTCAAAGAGATAAATATAATCTTAAAAAAGTGTTGTGTTTGTTGTTAATTGAGTGGTAGAGCAAATTTACAAAAGTTTGTAAGTTCAATTGTAAAGGCGCTTGCAATCCTTGGTTGAACACTCGACCCGTAAGAGCCTGTAGTCCGCAGTTGGAGCGGTTTTTTAGATGTTCTACGGAATTTATTGAGTAAAAAAGAAATCAAATAAAATCGGGCGGTGTGGCTTTTTAGCGCTGGTTATTTTGGTCTTTTCCCATTTTTTTTACGCTAACACACTATTAATAATGACAGTAAAAAAAGTGGCACTGTAGACATCGCAACGGAGTCGCAAAATTTTTTGTAAACATGGACATAAATATGGCACGGTGGTATCACCTGCTCACGGTGTAACGACTTGATCTGTTGCATCAGGATTGTGAAACTTATATACTTTTATACGCGCTGCTTCGAAAAACACTGTTTTTTATCGCGACGCCAAAACAGTCTGTGCATATTTTTATCTTACAATCTATACGTTGAGGTGCCGCCAAGAGCATGAGCAGTTTGTTGCGTTTGCATTGTTGTTTCTGAAGGCTTTGCACGGGTAAAAACCCGTATGTCTGGCAGTGCCCTTGGCCTGCCCGGCACAGGAGGAAACGTGGTCAGTTTTGACAGGCCCGTGTGGGCAGAGATTGATCTTTCTGCCTTTCGCCATAATCTGCGGCAAATCAAGTCGCTGCTTCAGCCAGGCACAATTTTTTGCCCCATCATCAAGGCCGATGGCTATGGCCACGGCGCCGTGCCTCTGGCGCATGAAGCTGTGGCCATGGGGGCGGGCTATCTCGGCGTTGCCATTTTGGACGAAGCCGCAGCCCTGCGCGCCGCGGGCATAACACTGCCCCTGCTCATTCTCGGCTATACGCCGCCCCAGGCCGCCCCCTTTGTGGTCAGCAAGCACATCACCCAGACCATTTTCAGCAAGGAACAGGCCGATGCCCTTTCTGCCGCAGCCAGCACTCTGGGCATGACCGCCAAGGTTCACGTCAAGCTGGATACCGGCATGACCAGAATCGGCGTGCGCCCGGAAGAGGCTGTGGCCTTCTGTTCCTACGTGGCCGGGCTTGAAAACGTGCATCTTGAAGGCATGTTTACGCATTTTGCCAGCTCCGACAGCGCCGACCGCGCTTACTGCCTTAAACAGTTCGAGAGTTTTACGGCGGCCATTGCCGCTGTAGAGGCTTCGGGCATCCGACTGCGCATCCGCCATTGTGCCAACAGCGCCGCCATCTTGTCCTTGCCGGAAGGGCATCTTGATATGGTTCGGGCAGGGATCATTCTGTATGGCCTCAAGCCGTCCGATGAATGCCCCATGCCCATTGATTTACGGGCCGTCATGCGCCTCAAGGCGCGGCTGGCCATGGTCAAGCAGGTTCCGCCCGGTGTGGGCGTGAGCTATGGCAGCATTTATCACACGCAGCAAGAAAGCAGCCTCGCCACCATCCCCATTGGCTACGCTGACGGATACACGCGCCTGTTGAGCCGCAAGGCGCAGGTGTTGCTGCGCGGGCAGCGCGCCCCGGTTGTGGGGCGCATATGCATGGATCAGTGCATGATTGACGTGAGCCATGTGCCGCATGCTGCCGTGGGCGACGAGGTGCTGCTTTTTGGCGGCCCCGACCTGCCCGCAGATGAAATCGCCGCCCACCTGGGCACTATCAACTATGAAGTTGTCTGCATGGTGGGTAAGCGCGTGCCCAGAGTATATGTAGATTAGTCGTTTCTCCCCCTTGATACCGCTGGCCTTATCTTGTTTTATCTTGCCTTATCTTGGTCGAGGGAAATGCCGCTGCTTGTCGCGGTCATGAAACTTACGGTCACATGCGGATGACCGTACCTCGTACCGCAATCCACATACACAACATGCCAAAGAGGAAAAAGGAGGCTCCCCCCACTCACAAAACCTCGTTGTCAAAGGATTTGCATTCAAATTCGTCCAAGGTTCTGCAAGGAGACCATATGTCGAGCGAGAATAAAGATGTAACTTGTGAAAATCTAACCCGAGGGCTGGAATCAAGACATATCCAGCTTATTGCTATCGGCGGCGCCATCGGCGTTGGCCTGTTTTTGGGTTCGAGCACGGCCATCAGAACTGCTGGCCCCGGCCTGCTGCTGTCGTATCTTATCGGCGGCATCATTATCTTCTTTGTCATGCGGGCGCTTGGCGAAGTGGCGGTGGCCTATCCCGTTTCCGGTTCATTCAGCGCCTATGCCAACATGTTTATGGGCCCGCGCATGGGCTACATAACAGGCTGGACTTACTGGTTCGTCTGGATAGTGACTGGCATGGCGGAAATCACCGCCGTTGGCGTGTATTGCACATTCTGGTGGCCGGACTTGCCACAGTGGATACCAGCGCTGCTGGCGCTGATGGCCATGACCACAATCAACCTCATCTCGGTCAAGCTCTTCGGCGAGTTCGAGTTTTGGTTCGCCCTGATCAAGGTGGTGGTTATCATGGCCATGATCGCCATCGGTCTTGGCATTATCCTGTTCGGTATCGGGCATGGCGGTGTTCCTACGGGCATTAGCAACCTGTATGCCCTTGAAGGCGGCTTTTTGCCCAATGGCATGACCGGCGTGTTCATGGCGCTTTCCATGGTCATGTTCGCCTTTGTGGGTATTGAGCTTATCGGCGTGACCGCTGGCGAAGCCTGCAACCCCGAAAAGTCCATCCCTTCGGCCATCAACAAGGTGCTGTGGCGTATCTTGCTGTTCTATATCGGCGCTCTTTTCGTGATCATGAGCATCTTTCCCTGGAACGAAATCGGCGTGCACGGCAGCCCCTTTGTGCTGACCTTCAAAAACATCGGCATCGCCGCCGCTGCGGGCATCATCAACTTTGTGGTAGCCACGGCGGCCCTCTCCTCGTGCAACAGCGGCATCTACAGTAACGGCCGCATGCTGTACAACCTTGCCCTGCAAAGGCGTGGGCCCAAATTCTTTGCAAAAACCAGCAGCTCAAATGTGCCCGCTCGCGGCATTATGGTTTCTTCGTGCGTCATGCTTATCGGCGTGTTTCTGAACTATATTGTTCCCGAAGAAGTCTTTTTGATCGTAACCAGCGTGGCCACCTTCGCCGTTGTATGGATTTGGGGAACCATCATCATCGTGCAGATGCGATCCCGTGCGAGCAAAACGCCCGAACAGGCTGCTGCCGTCCAATACAAAATGCCCTGGTATCCCTATTCCAACTATTTTGCCCTGGCCGGGCTGGCTTGCGTCTATGTGATTCTCGGCCTTGGCGAGTCAACCCGCATTGCCATGATAGTTGGCCCCATATGGATTATCGCCATTAACGTGGTCTACAACATGCTCGGCTGGAATAAAGAAGACGTACAGCCAAGCCGTGGCTCAAAGAATTAGGGAGGAGTAAAGGTGTTGCGGCGCAGAATGAAAGTGTATGTTCTGTATTGTCAGGTCTTTGCACAGGATGTTCTTGGTGCAAAAATACTGGCGCAACATCTTCAGACGCTTTAAACTGTTTGGGGCGAGCGCCCACAGAAAGAAAAATTCTGTAGGCGTGAAACACGCTTTATTCAATTACCTTCAAGGAGCCTTATAATGAAGTTTCAGGGTATGACTATCGGTGTGCCGAAG
>CAZFCC010000034.1:0-1297 GCA_964517635.1 uncultured Desulfovibrio sp.
GGTGCTGGAGATGGAACTGGAAGTCCGCATGGGCAAGGGCTACGTGCCCGCCGACATGCACGAGGGACTGGCCGAAGAGATCGGCCTCATCAAGCTGGATTCCAGCTTTTCCCCGGTGCGCAAGGTCGCCTATACGGTGGAACAGGCTCGCGTGGGCCAGATGACCAACTATGACCGTCTCCTGCTTGAAGTGTGGACCGATGGCTCGCTGACGCCTGAAGATGCCATTGCATACAGCGCCAAGATCATTAAAGATCAGATATCCGTTTTCATCAACTTTGATGAACGGGTGTCCGGCGACATGCGCAACGGCAACGGCGAAAGCGGAGAAGTGAACGAACATCTGTTCAAAAGCATTGACGACCTTGAGCTTTCCGTCCGTGCCACCAACTGCCTGCGCAGCGCCAACATTGGCCTCGTGGGTGAACTGGTGCAGCGCTCTGAAGCCGAAATGCTCAAGACCAAGAACTTCGGCCGCAAATCGCTGGACGAAATCAAGGGTGTGCTTTTGAGCATGGGACTTGACTTCGGCATGAAGGTCGACTCCTTCGACAAAAAATATCAGGAATGGAAAAGGAAGCAGCAAAATGAGGCATAGCAATTCCGGCAGGAAATTCTCGCGTACACCCGCGCACCGTAAGGCCATGTTGCACAATCTCGCCAAGGCGCTGCTGATCCATGGCACTATCCGCACCACGGAAATCAAGGCCAAAGAGCTCCGCCGGGTGGTGGAGCCTCTGATTACCCTTGCCAAGCGCAATGACCTGCACGCTCGCCGTCAGGCCTACCGTGTGCTCAACGATCATGCCCTGGTCAAGCGTCTTTTTGACGAGATCGGCCCTGTCTTCGCTGGCGTTCCCGGCGGATACACCCGTATTCTCAAGATGGCCATGCCCCGCAAAGGCGACAACGCCCCCATGGCAATCATTGAACTGACCCGCAGCAGCGATGCCGCTGCCGTCGAAGCTCCCAAAGCCGCCAAGGCCGCTCCCGCCAAGGAAGCCAAGCCCGCTGCTGAAGAAGCTCCGGCCAAACCCAAGCGTACACGCAAACCCAAGGTCGAAGAAGCTGAAGCTGAAGCCGCCAAGGAAGAAAACTAGGCCGTCTGGCCAAGACTCTTCATGGGTTTAGGTAAAGATAAGAAAGGGCGCTACGGCGCCCTTTTTTTATGGTTTCGTTGGCGGGTGATGGAGCGCCTTAGAGAGCTTGATTTGGAAATGCTTTGTGGGGGGCGAGCCCTTTTGAGTGCTTGGGTTTGAAATATTTTGATTTGGAAATGCTTTGTGGGGGGGGGGGC
>CAZFCC010000034.1:1307-21626 GCA_964517635.1 uncultured Desulfovibrio sp.
AAAGGGCCCCTCCCCCACGCCCCACCCCCTAAAACTTTTATTTCTCTAGCACCCTGTTACAGGGAGCACCTGGCGGAATCGCGGGGACAAGGGCAGAAGCGAGGGCGGGGAGCACAAAGCCCCTTGGGGCATACGCTGTTACAACGAGCTCGCCATTGAAAACGGCTCACTTCCCTGCGCAAATCTATCCGAGAATATCTGCGCCGAGATGCTTGCAAGGAGTGCGTGTTTCGCCGCATGCACGCATTGTTGGGCGAAAAGCTTTGGGGTCAAGCGGTTGCAAGGGGGCTTTATCGACCGTTGCCCAGCATTTTACAGCGGAAATCCTTGTGCAGAGGAGTGCTGCGCGATGTGGCCGTCCATTGAGTAATCATTTGCAGCCTTAATGGGGCTTGAGTGACGCCACCCTAATAGGCTGCCAACTCTCGTTCCACCTGTTTTGCGTCAACGGCCAATGCCTTTTGAATGCTCTTGGAATAGGTATCGGGATAGATGTCTTCCGCTTGGTTTTTCAGGCCTTGGAGAATTTCCTGCGCCACAGATTCAGCGCTGGCCTTGGGCATTTCAAGGCCGTCGGTCATGCGTGTGTCCACAGGCCCCGGATACACGCCGGTGACGGTGGTTTTCTGTGCTGTCAGCACGCCGCGCAGACCCTGTGTAAGGGAATGCAGGGCGGCCTTTGACGCGCAGTATGTGCCGATGGAAGGCATGTTGACCAGGCCGATGACAGAAATCATGTTGACCATGCAGCCGCCGCCGTTCTTGCCCAGAACAGGTGCAAAAGCAGAGCACATAGCCAGCGTGCCAAAATAGTTGACCTCCATTTCGGCTCGCGCCGCCGCTGGCGACCCGAGCAGGCCGCTGCCGCCCATGCCCGCATTGTTCACAAGAACCGTGGTGTCGCCGCATGTGGCAACGGCTTTTTCGATATGGGCGGTATCGGTAATGTCGAGCTTCACCAACTGGATTTTTTCGCTATTGCGCAGGTGCTCCAGCGCAGCCACATCGCGAGCGCAGGCATAGATTTTCTTTGCTCCGGCGGCCAGAAAAGCGTTGATCAGCGCCTGGCCGATGCCGCCGTTGGCCCCTGTGACAAGAATGGTCTGTTCATTGATATGCATTACAGTATCTCCATTGAAGTATGCTTGCTGCTGGTTCGCTAATTACGCCCAGTAGCATGCGTAGCCCTTGGGCAAATGCGCGACAGTGTCATCAAGCCGCGATTATATTTTTTCTACAGAGTACAAGGTGTATGAGGCTTGGCGAGTGGTGTCAAATTTGAGAATTTTTTGTTTTTTCACCACCCTCTACTGGTTTTGACCTTTGCGTCGGAACAGCGCATACTGCGACAGAATTTAACGCAAGGAGACGCGCATGAAGCTTCTGGAAAAAGCCCGCGCCGCCGGCTGAGCTGCAAAACTTGCTCCAGGGGCCCTGGAACAGCTTTTGCGGGATCTGCCCATGGGCGCCCGGCCTGATCTTGAAGCCCGCGTTTTGGCGGGGCGCGCCCGCAATGAAGATGCGGTGGTGCTTGCCGTGCCGCCTGGCCGCGCCATCGTGCAGACCGTGGATATTCTTGCGCCTATTGTTAATGACGCCTTCCACTTTGGCCGCATAGCCGCGGCCAATGCGCTTTCAGATGTGTACGCCATGGGCGGTGAGCCGTGGAGCGCCATGAACGTGGCCTTTTTCCCGCAGGCTCTGGCCGAGGATGACCCTGGCGGCGTTCTTGCCAGCATCCTTCGGGGTGGGCTTGAGGCCATGAACGAGGCCGGGGCCGTGCTGGCCGGAGGCCATACGGTGCAGGACGAAGAGCTGAAATACGGCCTTGCTGTTACCGGTATTATTGATCCGGCACACATGGCGCGCAATGACGGACTGCGGCCCGGGCAAAAACTTTTGCTGACAAAGCCGCTGGGCACTGGCGTTCTGTCGACCGGGGTCAAGGCCGGTTGGGATGGGGCCGAGCAAAGCGAAGCCGAGCTTGTGCGCTGGTGTTCACGCCTCAACAATGTGGGCGGCGAGGTCATTCGCAAGCTCGGGCTCACTGCGGCCACAGATATTACCGGCTTCGGCCTGGGGGGACATGCGCTTGAGATGGCGCTGGCGTCCGGCGTCTGTGTGATTTTTGACTCCGAAGCCCTGCCGCTTTTGCCGCGCGCCCTGGACTATGCGCGAGATGGCCTTATTCCGGCGGGCAGCCACCTTAACCGCCAGCACTGCGCATGCGCTTCTCTGGTGGCCGAGGGCGTGGATCAAGCTGTGGAAAGCTTGGCCTTTGATACCCAGACATCGGGCGGTCTGCTGCTGGCTGTGGCCCCGGAGCAGGTGGCAGAGGCCAGCGCCCTGTTGCGGGCTGGCGGCGATCTCGCTTGCCTTGTGGGCGAGGTTGTGGCGCCGAGGCCAGACGGCAAGGCGCTGGTATTGCGCTGACATTGCGCGTATATTCACGGGTGTTATGCTGGTATTGCGTTGACTTTGCGCTGTTATTGCACGCATAGCCACGGGTAGCCACGGGTAGCCGCCGGTAGCCACGGGTAGCCGCCAGTAGTCACTGATAGCCACGGGTAGCCACTGATAGCCACGGGTAGTCACTGATAGCCACGGGTAGTCACTGATAGCCACGGGTAGCCACGGGTAGCCACGGGTAGCCACGGGCATGCGCAGATATCATATTGGCATTGCACCGATATTGCGTTGGTATTATGTTGACATGGCGCAGAGAGCGCGCGCTGGCGTAGGGACAGCGCGCGGATGTTGAGCAGGGGGGGCGAAGCTGTCTTTTTCGGCCAGGAGAGCACTTTTTCCGCCCGCAGGCATCTGCGCGGCCCTTGAGTTTTTTATTCTGCTGTGGGCTGCCATATTTTTTTTGTTCACCTGCTGCCGAGAACGGATTAACTGAGGCTTTATTGCTTTTTTTTACGCCTCCGGCTTGCCATGAGGCACAGAAGTATTATCATAAGAACGTTGCGTCTCCTCCATTGTTTCCGCATGCGCCACCAGCCGATTTTCCCCGTCGGCATGGTCGGCAGCCGCTTGCGGGGCGAGAGCAAGTGTGCTATGGAAACACGCTTTGCGAGAGTGGCGGAATTGGTAGACGCACTGGACTTAGAATCCAGCACCATAGGTATGGGGGTTCAAGTCCCCCCTCTCGCACCACCGTGCCCACCCAGAAAAGGAGTCCCTCGTGGAATATAGCGCTGAAGACATTTCGCCGGTCAGAAAAAAGGTCGTCATCACCACTGAGCCCCAGGAAGTTGAAGCTTCCATCATGGGCACCATCGCTCTGTACAAGACTTCCGTGCAGGTTGACGGTTTCCGCAAGGGCAAGGTTCCGGCCTCGGTCATCGAGCAGCGCTTCCGCGACAAGATTTACGAAGAAGCCCGTCAGGACCTCATCAACGTGCACATCAATGACGTCATGCAAAAGCTCGACGTTATGCCGCTGGCCGGTCTTGATGTAGACACCCCCGACGCTTTCGAGCGCGGCAAGGGCTTTAGCTACGTTATCGAATTTGAAGTGCTGCCCACCTTTGATCTGCCCCCCTACGAAGGTATGGATGTGGAGCAGGAAAAAGTTGTGGTGGACGAAAAAGAAGTGCAGGAAGTGCTCGACCGCATCGTGCGCGACCGCGCTCAGCTTGTGCCCGTAGAGGGCAAGGGCCCCGCCGTTGACGGTCAGGTGGCCACTGTTGACTTTGCCGCTTTTGAAAACGGCGAGCCCGTTGAAGGCGTCAAGGCCGAATCTTTTGATCTGGCTCTCGGCGAGCGTCAGGCTCTGGAAGACTTTGAAGCTCTGGTCAAAACCATTGGCTATGGCGAAGAAGGCGAGGGCGAAATTCATTTCCCCGAAGACTTTATTGCCAAGGATCTTGCCGGCAAGACCGTGATCATGAAGGTCAGGGTGCACGCCATCAAGGAACGCAAGCTGCCTGAGCTTGACGACGAACTGGCCAAAAGCCTTGGCCTTGAAAGCGTTGAAAAGCTGAAAGAAGCCATCACCAAGAGCTACACCGAAAGCCGCACTGGCCTGAATAAAAGCGCGGCCCAGAAGAGCCTGCTGGACGGTCTGCTCAAGATGGTTGCCTTCGAGCTGCCCCCGAGCCTGGTGGAAACCCAGATGAACACGCTGCTGGCCGACATGGCCGGTCGCCTTGAGCGCCAGGGCCGCAGCCTTGAAAGCCTTGGCAAAAGCATGGAAGACCTGCGCAAGGACATGCAGCCCCAGGCTGACGAACTGGCCCGCGCCCAGGTGCTCCTGCTTTCGGTTGCCAAAAAAGAAGGCCTGGAAGTTTCCGACCATGAAGTTACCACCCAGATTTACCAGCTTGCCATGCGCTCTGGCGAAGACTTCAAGTCTCTGCGCGAGCAGTATGAGCGTTCGGGCATGATCTTTGTGCTGCGCGACCGCATGCTGGCTGACAAGGCCATGGACAGTATTTACGCCAAGGCCAATGTCAAGGAAGTGGAGCCAAAAGCTCCCGAAGCCGGAGCAGAGGCAGATGCCGCGCCGGGCGCATCCGCCAGCGCTCAGGAAAGCAAGTAATAATCAGGGAAGGCGGCCTCTGGGCCGCCTTTTGCTTTTTTCGCGGCCTAGCGCCGCATATATCGGCCTTTGGGCCATGTCAGTGAGGCTTTCATGTCGCTCGTACCTATGGTTATTGAAACCACCGGCCGTTCTGAACGTGCCTACGATATCTATTCGCGCCTGCTCAAGGACCGCATCGTTTTGCTGGGTTCCGAGGTCAACGACACCGTGGCCTCGCTGATTTGCGCCCAGCTGCTTTTTCTTGAGTCGCAGGATCCGGAAAAGGAAATTTCTCTCTATATCAACTCGCCTGGCGGCTCGGTTACCGCTGGTCTTGCCATCTATGACACCCTGCGCTTTATTTCTGCGCCTGTTTCCACGGTGTGCATGGGTCGCGCTGCCAGCATGGGCGCTTTTTTGCTGGCCGCGGGCAAACCGGGCATGCGCTATGCTCTACCCAACAGCCAGATAATGATTCACCAGCCTTCGGCTGGCTATCAGGGCCAGGCGACGGATATAGAAATCCATGCCAAAGAGGTGTTGCGTCTTAAAGAGCGCCTCAATCGCATCCTTGCCGAAAACACCGGTCATCCTTACAAGGAAATTGTCAAGGCGACCGAGCGCGATAACTTTTTGACTCCTGAAGAAGCCAAAAACCTGGGCATCATTGACCGCGTGCTGGTTTCTCGCCAGGATATGACTCAGGAAAAGAGCGAATAATTATGGCCAAGAACGACAAGAACAAGGTCAGCGAGCCGCTGAGCTGCTCTTTTTGCGGGCGCAGCGAACTGGAGGTGCGCAACCTCATCGTGCAGGATGGCGCGAGCATTTGCGACAAATGCGTCAAGGCCTGCAACGATATCATTGTGCGCGACCAGATGGAAACTACCGAGGACGAAGGGCCGCTGCTCTCGCCTCAGGAAATCAAGGACAGGCTCGACCAATACGTTATAGGGCAGCACGAAGCCAAGAAAATTCTTTCTGTGGCTGTGCATAACCATTATAAGCGCGTGTTTTATGCCGAGGCCCTCGGCGACGAGGTGGAGCTGGAAAAAAGCAACATCCTGTTGGTGGGGCCTTCGGGCAGCGGCAAAACGTTGATGGCCAAAACCTTGGCCCGTGTGCTGCGCGTGCCTTTTGCCATCGCTGACGCCACTACCCTTACCGAAGCGGGTTATGTGGGCGAGGATGTGGAAAACATTCTGGTTCAGCTGCTGCAAAACGCCGACTATGATCTTGAGGCCGCCAGCAAGGGCATCATCTATGTGGACGAAATCGACAAGATTTCCCGCAAGGGCGATGGCCCCTCCATTACGCGCGACGTGTCCGGTGAAGGCGTGCAGCAGGCTCTGCTGAAAATTATTGAAGGAACCGAAGCCAATATCCCGCCCAAGGGCGGGCGCAAGCACCCGCAGCAGGAATTTATCCGCATGGATACGCGGAACATCCTGTTTATCGTGGGCGGCGCCTTTGTGGGCCTGGACAAGATTGTCGAAGCGCGCATGAGCGGCGGCGGTATGGGTTTTGGGGCCAAGGTTCGCGCCAGCAAGGAAATGCCCCTGGGTGAGCTGCTGGACAGAATACACCCGCAGGATCTGGTTAAATTTGGCCTTATCCCCGAATTTGTGGGCCGTATTCCCATCATCACCCACGTGGATGAGCTGGACGAGGCGGACTTGGTGCGCATTCTCACTGAGCCGAAAAATGCTCTGGTGCGTCAGTACCAAAAGCTGTTCAGCCTTGAAAACGTGACCCTGCGCTTTACGCCCAATGCCCTCAAGTCCATTGCGTCCAGGGCCATTGAGCGCAAGACCGGCGCGCGCGGCCTGCGCAACGTGCTGGAGCGCACCATGCTTGATATCATGTTCAAGCTGCCCTCCATGCCCACTGTGCGCGAATGTCTTATCAACCGCGCTGTGGTGGAAAAGGGCAAAGAACCTGTGCTCCTCTTCGGTGAAGCGGACGAAAAGCTTGCGAAAGAAAAAAAGCAAGCTGGCGGCGACCGGGCTTCCTAAGAGTATTTCACGTGTGAAATGGTCTACGGGGATTTGTTCAAATCCTTGTTGCCAAGTGTTTGTAGGGCGGCTTTGCCGCCCGTTAAACAATCATTTGAGCGTATATTGCTCTGGGCAGATGAGCTTTGACCATTTGCATGCTCAAAGTTCAAGGCGCGCTCACTGCGGGTTTACCAGCTCAGATAAAACAACTCTGTCGTTTTCTGCCGTAATTTTCTCGGACGTAACGGCTGAAGCTGCGCTGACACCTTTGAAGCGAACCCAGCTCACGCAGCCGTCAGAACAATTTTAAAGGTACATTGCTCTGGTCACGCTGTCTTGAGCCGTATACCTTTGAGACAGCGCTACGGCCGAAAAGGCGCTGCTTCTGTCCCCCTCGGCCTCGAATCGGGAAAATTCCTGTATCAGGCGAAACAAGAAGATACGTTTTAGGGGTGAGGGGGGGATCCTTTGGCAAAAGGGCCCCTTCCCCACAAAGCATTTCAGCCGTAATCCGCTCTAATCTCCCAATCTATAAGGCCGTGCCAATGCGGCCCTGCCTTTCAGGGGAAAACTATGACTGAATCCGTACGCGGTACTGGAAAATTTGTGGAACTGCCCGTCATGCCTCTGCGTGAGGTGGTCATGTTTCCGCGTTCCATCATGCCGCTTTTCGTGGGGCGTGAAGCCTCCATCAAGGCCATAGAGGCCGCTCAGGCCAGCTACAGCAAGCAGATTTTTTTGGTGGCCCAGCTTGAGCCAGAACTGGAAAAGCCCGGAGCGGCAGACCTGGCCCCCGTGGGCGTGGTCAGCAAGGTTTTGCAAATGCTGCGTCTGCCTGACGGCACCATAAAGGTGCTGTTTGAAGGCATGTACCGCGCCACCTGGGAAGACATGTACGAAAACGAGCAGTGTGCTGTTGTGCGCGCGGCCCGTCGCGGCGAGGCGCAAAGCCGCCCCGAAGAGCACGAAGCGCTCGTGCGCGCAGTGCATGAGGCTCTGGAAGAGTTTGCCAAGGGCAACAAAAAACTCTCGCAGGAGTCTGTGCTTTCCATGATGGCCCTGCATGAGCCCGGCCCCCTGGCCGATTCCATTATCCCCAATCTCAAGGTGGACTACCGCAAAAAGCAGCAGGCCCTGGAGATGGACGACGTGACCGAGCGGCTGGAGCTGGCCTATGAGCTGCTCCACGGCGAGGTGGCGCTGGCCACGGTGGAAAAGCGCATTAAAAACCGCGTCAAGGTACAAATGGAGCGCAATCAGCGCGAATACTACCTTAACGAACAGATCAAGGCCATCAACAAGGAAATGGGGCGCGACGACGACCCCCAGGCCGAGGTGGACGAGATCGAACAAAAGCTCAAGGCGCGCGATATGCCCGAAGAAGCGCGCCAAAAGGCCCTTGCCGAAGCCAAAAAACTGCGCAGCATGCCGCCCTCGGCTGCCGAATATACGGTGGTGCGCAACTATGTGGACTGGATACTCGATCTGCCCTGGAATGACCTCAAGCAGGTTGATATCAACATCGACAAGGCCCGCAATATTCTGGACGGCGACCATTATGGCCTGGAAAAGCCCAAAGAGCGCATCCTTGAATATCTGGCCGTGCAAAAGCTTTCTCAGGGGCTCAAGGGGCCGATCCTCTGCTTTGTGGGGCCCCCCGGCGTGGGCAAAACGTCCTTGGCGCGGTCTGTGGCCAAGGCCACGGGGCGCGACTTTGTGCGCCTGTCTCTTGGGGGCGTGCGCGATGAGGCCGAAATTCGTGGTCACCGCCGCACCTATGTGGGCGCGCTGCCGGGCAAGATCATCCAGTCGCTCAAGCGGGTGAAATACAACAATCCGCTGTTCTGCCTGGATGAAGTGGACAAGATGACATCCGACTACCGGGGCGACCCGTCTTCGGCCCTGCTGGAAGTTCTTGATCCAGAACAAAACCACACCTTTATGGATCATTATCTGGATCTGGAATACGACCTGTCCAAGATATTTTTTATCACCACGGCCAACTCGCTGCACACCATTCCCGTGCCCCTGCTTGACCGTATGGAGATCATTGAGCTTAACAGCTACCTAGAAACAGAAAAGCGCCATATCGCGCGGCATTTCCTGCTGCCCCGCCAGATAGAGGAACACGGGCTCAAGGAAAGCAACGTTCGCGTTTCGGACAATGCCGTGCTTGAGATCATCCGTTCCTATACCCGCGAGGCGGGCGTGCGCAATCTTGAGCGCGAAATTGCCGCCCTGTGCCGCAAAACCGCCATCAAGCTGGTGGAAGAGGAAAATCTGGACAAGTGCGTAAATATTTCGCGCCAGAGCCTGCCCTCCATGCTTGGCGTAAAAAAATATCGGCATGACGAGCGTGAGGCCGAGCCGCAGGTGGGCGTGTGCGCCGGGCTTGCCTATAATCAGCGCGGCGGCGAGATATTGCTGGTGGAAACCACGCTCATGGCTGGTTCGGGCCAGGTGGTGACCACGGGCAAGCTTGGCGAGGTCATGACAGAATCGGCCAAGGCCGCGCTTTCATACGTGCGCTCGCGGGCCGAAGTGCTGGGCCTTGATACGCGCTTTCACCGCAAGGTGGATATTCATGTGCATGTGCCCTCCGGGGCCACGCCCAAGGACGGCCCCTCGGCGGGCATTACCCTTGCCACGTCCATCACATCGGCTTTGCTGGGCATTCCTGTGCGTAACGATGTGGCCATGACGGGCGAAATATCCCTGCGGGGGCGCGTGCTGCCCATTGGCGGCCTGCGCGAAAAGTTGCTGGCCGCGCGGCGCAGCGGCATTAAAAAAGTGCTTATGCCCCGCGACAATGAAAAAGATCTCAAGGAAGTGCCCGACGAGGTGCTCAAAGACCTTGAAATTGTCTTTGTAGACCATGTGGACGAAGTGTTGCCCCATGCCCTGGATGCCAGCGTGGAGGAAATATTCTCCGGCCGGGCTACGGCGCAGCCCATCTGCCGCATCTTGCGACCCGAAAAGCACGGCGGAGAAAGCAAAAAACAGCCTGCGCAATAGAGCAGCGTTGATAACGGCATAGCATAAGTAAAAAAGCCCGCGAAAGCGGGCTTTTTTAATGCGTTGGCAACTGGCAAGGCCGCCGTCAATTGGCTGACGGAAAAAAAGTACTTACAGTAGCGCCATTGATTTATAAGGATAATTTTTTTTGGCAAGGCCTTTGCATATAACTTGTATCCGGCAGCGTAGCACGTTGCCATCCCCACTGTTTCTGGAGGTCAGGCATGTTCTTCTTACTGGGCGGTCATGAAAAAAAGGCGCGTAAAGCTGAAAAGCAGGTGCGCATGTCGGACGCCACCGCGCGGGTGCGCGAGGTTTTTATGGCCGGGCGTTTTCCCGTGGTGACCACGCACCAGGTAGAAGGCCGCCGTATTGCCAAGGTGCTTGGCCTTGTGTGCTGCCGGGGCTTTGACTCTGATGAAGCCTTTTTTGGCATGGCCGCACGAGCCATGAACAAGGGAGCGCAAGCCATAGTGGGCTATAGCGAAAACGTGGCCTTTCACCCCGACGGCAGCAAATATTTTTCCTGTTTTGGCACGGCAGTCATGTTTGAATACGATCCTATGGATCCGGACGCCCTGCCCATCATGCTGCAACAGAAATTCAGAGCGCAGGAACAGGCTTCTGATTTTAATGAAGTAATATAAGTACACTGTTGCATATTTATGGCTGACGGCCCCCTTGGAGCAGATGCGGGTAAAATGCTTTGTGGGGGAGGGCCCATTGGAGCAGATGCGGGTAAAATGCTTTGTGGGGGAGGGCCCATTGGAGTAGGTGCGGGTAAAATACTTTGTGGGGGAGGGCCCCTTTGGGAAAAGGGGCGCCTCCCCCACGCCCCCACCCCCTAAAACTTTTATGTCTGGTTCAACCTGATGCAGGGAACTTCCTGACACAAGGAAGGAGCGCAAGTTGCGCCTTTCGACATACCACTGCCAATGCTGATTCGACCTGACTGCCAAAAATGTAAAGCAAAATGTTCAATAGCCTGAAATATGCAAAAGTCCCCATCTTGCGATGGGGACTTTTGCATTAGGCAATGTTGTTTCACGCCAAAGAGTGTCTTTCCGTAAGACCGTGCGGCGCGGCTAGAGTTCTAAACCGCGCTATGGCTCTGGATACTCCACACACACCAGCGCCAGCCCCTCGGGCGGAGCCGTTACCGAAGGCACGGCCTGCCGGTCGCGGGCTTCAAGCAGCGCGGGGATCAGCGCGGGCTGCACTTTGCCCTGACCGCAGGCGGCGAGCAAGCCAGCCACATTGCGCACCATTTGCTTCAGAAAGCCATCGGCCGTCACGGTCAGGCGCAGCATGGGGGCATGGGGGGGGTAATATTCGCAGGGGGGCAGGACGTCCAAACGTATGTCCATAAGAGTACGCTCGCTGCTTTCCACATCTGTTCCCGCATTGCGCAGGCCCGCAAAATCGTGCCTGCCCACAAGAAAGGGCAGGGCCTGGTGCATGGCGTCCAGGTTCAGCGGGCCGCAATTCCATACATAGGGGCGCAAATGGGGCGGTAAAAAGCGGCGCTCCTGCCAGAATTGATAGGCATAGGTTTTGCGCAGGGCGTCCTTGCGAGCATGAAAGTTCGGCGCGGCCGGGGCGGCATCCAGTATGCGGATATCGCGCGGCAGCACGGCATTGAGGCTGTGCCGCCAATCAAGCCCGGCTCGCGTGTCGGGCACGTCGCAATGGGCCACCTGCCCGTGGGCATGCACGCCGGAGTCCGTGCGGCCAGAACCGTGAACACGCACGGCTTCGCCGCCAATGGTGCGCAAGGCCGCTTCAAGTGCGCCCTGCACCGTGGGCGGCGGCTTGGGTTTTTCCTGAATTTGCCAGCCGCTGTAATTGGTGCCCACGTAGGAAATAAGAAGTTTCAGGCGCATTAGTCAGGCAACTTCATACGGGTGATGATTTCCGTCAGCTTGGCGGTTTTTGCCGGGTTGACGTAGGTGAGAATATCGCCGGACTGCTTGGGTGACATGCCCGTCAGAATGCGCACAGCCACGCGCTCATCCATACTTTCCAGTGCCTTGGCCGCGGCCTTGGGCTTCATCTGGGTATAGGTGAGCACAAGGCGGCGGATTTTTTCGTCTTCAACGCCGCGCGCCTCGCGGATCATGTCTTTCATCTTTTGCTCGGCGTTCTGGATGTCTTTGAGGCGCTGATCCATCTGCTGGCGCAGTATGAGAACATCCTGCTGCTGGCGGGCGAGTTCTTGTGCCTTGAGGTTGGGATCTGTTCCCGCGACGCCTGGGCGAACCGTCGGTGGCGGCACAGCGGACAGCCCCGGCTGGCTGCTGTGAGGCAGAGCGGGAATGCTCGCGCCACCAGCCCCCGGCGCGGAGCCGAAGTCACCAGGCCCGCCGGGCCCGGCAGCACCGCGCGGCGGCAGGGGCGCGCCGTCGGTGCTTTGACCACGCGGAATGTTGGCAGGAATGGTGGGCGCGTCCGGCAAAGAGTAGGGCGCGGCCTGTTCCGCTGGCGCAAAAGACGACGTGGGCGCAGAAGACGGCGCTTGCGGCACGGGCATGTCCAGAGCTGCCGCATGGGCGGCCTGTACGCTACCCAGCGCGGGAACAGGCAGCCCGCCAAGGCCCAGAGATTCCAGCCAGCCATGACGGGCGGCGTTTTTGTCCGCATCCTTGTTAGATGCCGTCATGCTGTCCTGACGGGGGGCGCTTATGCCTGGCTGGGCAAGGGGCGCGGGCAGGGGAGCGGGGCTGCTCGAACTGGCAGGGGTAAATATGTGCTCTGCGGGTGGCTCTGCCGCATTGACACCAGCCGTAACCAACGGCGCTGGCAGGGCATGGGCATCAAGCATGCGGCCTGTGGCCGTGCTGTGGTCGTGCTGGCGGGGTTTTGCGGCGGCGGCCAGTCTGGCGGCTTCCGAGCCCTGCGGGGCGCTGCCGGGGGTCGAGGCATCGCGGCCCGGAGTCTGCGCCCCATGGCGTGCGGCGGTCGGGCTTGTAACATGATCTGCCCTTGGGCTTGTCGCCGCAATGAGCGCGGGATTTGTAGCAATGGCTGCCGCAAGGTTTGTGGCCGGAGCTTGCGCAGGGGCAGTGGCCGGAACCACGCTTGCGCTGTCGGCCGAAGCGTATTCGGCGCTCTTTCCGGAGTTTTCCTGGCCCATGGGCTGGCTGGCAGCCACCAGCGCAGTGAGTTTTGCCATCATGTCGGCGTCCGAAGGGGCATCGGCAAGCTGCGGCGACGAGCTGTTTGCGGCAAGTTGCGCCGGGCGGCTTTCAAACCACGCGGGCAAAGGCACATCCAGCAGAAGCATGGCAAGCATGGCAAGTTTAATAAAGCAAAGCACCGCCAGCCAGCGGAACAGCTTAGAAAGTCGGAGCTTTGTAGCGGAGGGTGGCTGTTTCGTCATTGGTGCGTTGCTCCTTGAGTTGTTCCTCGCGAACATAGTGCTGCTTTTGCCTTTCCTTGAGCTTTTCCAGAAGTTTCTTGTCGATGGCGCGCGCGGCCAGCAATTGGCGGGCTTCTTCGGCCAGTTGTTCCAGCATGCGCACCTGTAGGGCTTCGTGGGCAGCGTCGGCGCGCAGCCCCTTGATGTATTGCTCGCGCAGCCAGCGCTCGGCCGCTGCCATAAGGGGCGCGCTCATAAGAGCATCTTCGGCCTGCTGCAGTTCGTGCCTGATGTGTTCGAGGCGCTCGCGGGCATCGGCCAGCCGGGCCTGCTGGATGGCCAGGTTGACCTTGGCTTCTTCTTCCAGCTGTTCTCGGTAGTCCAGAACTTTTTGCATTTTAAAACGAAAGGCCACGCGCACACCGCCTTGATTTTGACGCCTGTATGGCATCCGTTTCAATATAGTGCAAACAGCGGGCCAAGCCAGCTGCTTGTGGTATGGATGCGATGTTTCGGCCTTGCGCAGCCAGCATGAGAGGAAAACGCAATGTATCTGTGGCTTAAGCGCCGTAGCGCGCGAGCCTTAAACGTTGAGGCGGCGTTATGCCTGGGGCGCCGTTTCTGGCCCTCTGCCTTCAGCCGCCTGACAGCGCGCTGCCCGCCGCATATGCCAGTGGGTGCCGCTTCTGGCCCCTTGCCTTGGATCAGGCACATTCTTGTAGCAGATTGAAAGAGGAACAAAGGTTTTGGGGGGTTGGGGCGTGGGGGAGGCGACCTTACAAAAGGGGCCCTCCCCCACAAAGCATTCCCCGCCACAGGGGCTGTTTCTAAATAATTTTTTTGTCCAACTGCCTGCGTCAAAAAGCCATTTTTTACTCCAGTCATGTACCGTAAGAGTACACTCCTTTCGTAAAAAAGACCTTTTTCCTTGCCCTTGGCGCAAAATCATTTATTTAGAAACAGCCCCTGGAGTATATCAACTTTGAGAATATACATTTTCAAAGTTGATATGCTCTACATCTAGAGATTCAGCCCGGCCGCGTGGTTGACCGGCCCGCATCCGCTGCCGGGGCTGTAGCTGCGGCGCAGGGCGAGATTAAGAAATTCCTGGGCGCGGCTTACGGCCACTTGCAGGGGCAGGCCCTTGCCAAGGCCGGTGGCAATGGCGGCGGACAGGGTGCAGCCCGTGCCGTGATTGTTAACGGTTTCTACCTTGGCCTGTGGCAGGTGTTTGGGGGCTTGCCCTGGTATGCACAGGCAGTCGGTGACAAAGACGTTGCTTTCCATATGGCCGCCCTTGATAAGCACGGCCTTCGCGCCCATTTGTAGCAGCTTTTCCCCGGCCACCGCCGCGTCATCAAGATTGTTGATGCTCATGTTGGCGAGCATTTCGGCTTCGGGGCGGTTGGGCGTCAGCAGGTCGCAGCCGGGCAGGATTTCTCCCACAAGCGCCTTGACGGCGTCTTCTTGCAAAAGCACGCTGCCGCTCTGGCTTATGGAAACCGGATCCACCACAAGCGGAAAATCGCGCTCCCGCAGTATGGGGGCAATGGCCTTGATGATGGGGGCAGAAAACAGCATGCCAGTTTTCGCCGCGGCCACAGGAAAACCGTCGAGCACGGTGCGCAGTTGCAGGGCGACAAAGTCCGGGTCAGGGGCATGTATGCCCGTGACGCCCTGACCGTTCTGGGCGGTAAGCGCGGCGATGACGCTCATGCCGTAGCCGCCCATGGCCATGATGGTTTTCAGGTCGGCCTGAATGCCTGCGCCGCCGCCGGAATCGGAGCCGGCGATTGTGAGGATATTGGGGGGAGTCAGCATCTTGCCCTCTGAGTATGTATTTTATGTGAACCGGGCCTACTATAGCCTTCCCTGTTGTCTGATGCAATGCAGAGCCTGCACCCCGCGCCGCAGGCGGCATTGCAGCCCTGTAAAAAGTCTTCACAGGCCCATAAAGCGGTGCTAGCATCGGCCCAAGCGGTTTGAGCGCCACGGGAAGGCCGTGTTCGCCTTGTATTTTTCGGCGGGGCTTCCTGTTTTTTCTGTATAACGCTCTGCGCGCCGCCGTAAAGGAGTTGCGCATGAAATTGGATAAGAAACAGCCCGGTGTGCCGGGCATCGTCAACCTGCCTGAGCCTGCCCCTGGCAAGGGCGGGCGTAAGGTTGTTGTTCTGGCTTTGCTGGCTTTGCTGCTTGTGGGCGGCGCGGCGTTCTGGCTCACGCGGGATAAAGACACGCGCGAGCAGTGGCGCGAACAGGCCGCTGGTGTCATTGATAATGCCACAAGCGGCACGCCGCTGGCTGGGGTGAGCGGTGTATTGCGCGATGCCCCGCCGCCTCCGCCGCCTTCGGTGGTCAGCCCCTATACGGCTCCCGGCACGCTGGCCGGGCAAAACGTGCAGGGCAGCGTGGTTGTGCCTTCGGGTATGTCGACGCCAGGCGCTGCGGCGCCGGGCGGTGCAGCCGCGCCTTTTTCCGGGGCGGATATGGCCGGGCAGCCGGGGCCGCGCGTTACTGAAGACAGCCGCGTGCGCCCGCAGTTTGTGGAAAGCCTGGCGGCTTATCTTGTTTCGCGCTTCAAGCCCGGCCCGCGGGGCGGCACGTTTGGCGCTTCGTTGCAGAGCGTGAACCAGCGCTTTGGCTCCAAACCCACCGGTTTTGCTGATGGCGATGCCGGAGGCCGGGCGGCCTTGTTGCGCTATGCCTTTCATCCCACCATGGTGCAGGGGCTTTACAGCCTGTATGTGGATCGTTTTATGGAGTCCATAGCCCGCGAGGCGCGCGCCAGGGATTTTAACGCCGAGCAGACGCATCAGCTTGAGATGGCGCTTGCGGGCCGCTTTGTGATGTTGGCCAGTGCGCTGGAAAGCGTGGCAGCTATGCCCGACCTGGACGCTCGCTTGCGCCAGGTGGACGCAGCGGCGCGCAACGCGGTGGAAATAAACGGCCAAATGGCTGAAGCCGTGTTTGAGTATGACCAGTTGCGCGAATCTGGCGCTTCGCAGTCGCAGCTTGGCACGGCCCAGCTGCGGGTGGACGGTTTTGGCGCGCGTTTTCGGCGGGCACTGGAAGATCAGGCCACTGCGCAGCGGGCGCTGGTCAGCACCATACGCCGTGGCGTTGGTCAGGCTATGGACGATGACGAACTCATCTTTGTGGCCCGCTGGGTTGACCGCCGACTGAAGCAAGACTCGCAGGCCTTAAGCGCGGTGCGGGCGTCGGCGGGCGTTTTGCGCGATCTTGCCCGGCGCTGCGCTCAGGCCGCCACGGGCACGCCTGCCGCCGCTACGGTTCGTGCGCCGGAAACGGGAGCAGACCTTGGGGGGGCGCCCCTGGGCGAACCGGTGGACGAAGGAGGGGCGGAGCCTGCCCGCAGCCTGCCCGCAGGTATTTCGCCGTCAGCCGCGCCGTCAGTCGTTCCGCCAGCCGTACCATCAGGCGCGCCGACAGGCGGGGCGACAACTGCGCCGCAAGCCGCACCTACAGGCGTTGTTCCAGCTCCTCAGGCTCCGGCGCTTTCCCCGGCGCCGCCTGCTTCCCCGGCGCTTTCGCCGCCCCCGGCGCGGCCCGAGGCCGTGGGAGCACCTGTTCAGGTGGGCGGTCAGGGACGTTGAGCGCGCCTTGTGTTTTTTTTGTGGGTGGCACGCGCAGCGGAAAAAGCGGCATGGCCCAGCGCTGGGCCGAGGCCGTGGCCCCGCAGCGGCTGTATCTGGCGACCTGTCGGGCGGAAGATGAAGAAATGAACCGGCGTGTGGCCCGACATCAGGCCATGCGCGGGCCGGGCTGGCACTGTCTTGAAGAACCGCTGGATCTTGCGGGCGCTTTTGACCACATTTTTGCCCTTGCTGCGCATGCGGAGGCGGCGGCAGAGCCTACGCCCGGCGGCCTGTCCGCTGGCCTGAGCCCTGGCCTGTCCGCTGGCCTGTGCACTGGTGTAGCCGCCGAGGCTGCGGGTAAAGTGCCCGGCCTTGGCCTGCCCGGCGTACAGCTTGGGATAAAGTCCGGCATGGAGTCAGGCATGCAGCCCGGAATGGAGTCAGGAATGGAGCAGGGCGCATGGCCTGATCAAGAGGCTGTCCTGCAATCTGCCCCGAAGCCGGGAGTTATCCTGCTGGACTGCATAAGTTTGTGGATTGCCAACCTGTTGGCCTGTGATCTGGGCCAGGATGATATTTTACGCAAGGTGTCGGCCCTCGGTGAGCGGCTGGCAGCCCCCCCCTTGCCCGTGGCGGTGGTCAGCGCCGAAACGGGGCTGGGGCTTGTGCCCATGTCGCCATTGGGGCGGGCCTTTAATGACGTTTTGGGTCTGGCCAATCAGGAGCTGGCGCGAGCGTGCCGCCATGTTGTTTTTGTCAGTTGCGGTCTGCCCCTGCCCCTCAAGGGGGGGCTGCCGGAGGGATTATGCTGAAATGTATCTGCTTTTGTGGCGGCGCGGCTCATAGGAGGGCCATGCCGACGGTGTTGTTGTGCCTTTTTTTGCTGACGCTGTGCTTTGGGCTTGCTGCGCCGTCACAGGCCGCAGGCACGGCAGCCGCCGCGCGGCAGTGCGTGGTGCAGGCAGGCAAGGCTGTGGACAGCGCCGATGCCGCTACTTTTGAAAAGCTTGTGGATGTGGACGGGATTTTGGCCTCTGCCCTTGATATTTTTGTGCAGCAGGCGCGGGATCCCAAGGTGGCAGACGAACTGCCGCCCATGCTGGCCATTTTGTTTGCGCAGGCCGGGTCTGGCGAGCAGGGCAATGCCACGGTACGCGCCGTGCTGCTCAGCGAATCCCGCGCTTTTGTCATGAACGGCATAAGCTCCGGGGCTTTTGCTGGGCGCAGGGTAGAAGGGCGAGCAGCCCAGGGCGTGCTTGCGCCGCTTTTTGCAGATGCCTCCACAGGCCGCAAGGAAGTGCGGCAGGTGGGCGAGGCGCGCGCCCAAAATGGCGACTGGATGGTGCCTTTTACGGTGTATGACCACGGCAATGGTGAAAGTTACCGGGTGACCGGGCGGGTAAGTTTTGGCGGCAGCAGCGCCGGACGGCTGGTTGCTGTTGAAAATCTTGAAGCCCTGATGGAGCAGGTTGCCGATGAAGGCCGTAACGCACAATAGGGGCTGTTTCTAAATAATTTTTTTGTCCAAGGGTGACGATAGTTTTTGTGGCGACAGGACGATTTTCTGTAACAACTGACCAACCCGAGGTTTAGATGCGCATCTCTGTTGATAGCCGCCACAGAATAGTGCTGCTGCTCTTTGTTATTGTTGACCATCTGATATGGTTGTATGGCGGGCATTGGGAACAGGCGTCGTTTGCCTATGTTGTCCTGACGGAATGTATACGGATTTTTGTGGGCATGGCCCTTGTGGCCAGCTTTTTTTACCCAAGGATTCTGGAAGGCAGCGTTAAGTTTGTGCTGGCGTATTGCCTGGTCATGATGCTGCTGAATTTATTTGGGTGTACGGATAAAACGAGGAATTCCGATATACCTGGCTCTATGCCCAATGTTTTTTGGTTTAAAAAAGACCGTTGTGTTCCCATTGAGTACGGATTTCTTGCGTCAGCAATTTATTTATACTTTATATTGAGTGCATATTTCTTTTCTGGGAAATATATTAATCCTGAAATTGTTGAAAAAAACATCAATAAGGTCTGAAAAAATATTATACACTGCTATGGATATATGTTTAAGATGTGACTGGATGCTCTTGCTGCGTTAGCAAAATTTGTCCGAGGTTTTACATATGTGTATCTCTGTTGATAACCGCCACAGAATAGTGCTGCTGCTCTTTGTTATTGTTGACCATCTGATATGGTTGTATGGCGGGCATTGGGAACAGGCGTCGTTTGCCTATGTTGTCCTGACGGAATGCCTGCGTATTTTGGTGGCCGTCGCCCTTGTAGCAAGCTTTTTTTACAAGAAAATTCTGGAGATAAGCGTTAATTTTATATTATCTTACTGCGCAATTATGATGTTGTTAAATTTTATTGGATCTTCAAGTGATGGAATGTCATTCGTCTCACAACCTGGCGCGACACCTAATGTTCTTTTTTTCAAAAAAGACCGCCTTGTTCCCATTGATCACGGATTTTTTGCGTCAGTAGTTTATTTATACTTTATATTAAGTGCATATTTCTTTTCTGGAAAATATATTAATAAAAACAAAAGGATAAAGGCCAAGCAATAGCTGGGTTACCGCTATTGCCTGGCCTTTGTGTTCAATCATACTATGTTATTTATTTTTACTGCTCTTTTTGCCCTTGGTGGTTGCTTCTTTGAGTAATCTAGCACCGTATTTTATTATGTCTAGCTGCGGATCAAAAAGTTCTGCAAAGTTACCTGCCATTTTTTCCGCTCTCGGCTTTAAAGCCTTTTGCAGCATCTCAATTTTTTTTGTTTTTTCCGGATGCCCATAGGGGTAAGACCACCACGGGCGCAAAGCGTCAAGCATGCCGCCGGAAGCGCCGCCAGCGTCTGTGGCCGTGTTTTGGGCGGCCGCAACCAGCGTACCTTTGTCAAAAGCCTCTGACGCGCGCCAGCCGTCTGTTCCGGCAAAAAACCCAGCACCTCTGCCTCCACCCATTATGTAACCTCCTTGCGAACGGAAAATGCGTAATATGGCAGTTCAATGAGTTCCGGCCCGCTAATTCGATAGGGCTTAAAAATATCATCCGGCATCTGACTGTAGTTGACGATGGTTTGCGGCTGGAGCGTTTCTATCATAACAGCCAGACCTTGTTTGAAATAGTCTCTGTCATGCTTGCTGCGCAGCACTCCGTTGGTGCTGATGGCCACGGTTCCGCCTTTGGGCAAACCTTCAAAGGCAAAGACATAGGTGCGCTCGTCTCCCCAGCGGACATTGGGAATGATTGGCACGCCTTCGCGTTGCAGCCAAAAGGCCAATGCCCTGTTGCGGTAGGTGTTCCATAGCTGCATGGTCAGGGGCATTTCACGGTATACGCTGAAGTCGGGCGTAATCACGCCGGCAATCCGTTTGAATATGGGCAGATAGCGTTTGGGATTATTCCAGACACATTCAAAAATATGATCGTGGGTGTAGAAGTGCACCCAGTTATTGCAGCTTGCCTTGCTGTACACTTTTTCAAAAGGAAGGGCATTGGCAGGCGTAAAATACACGGGTTCTAACAGCGGCAGCTCAAAAGTCGGGCTGAACTGCGCTTTTTTGACCAGTTCGGACTTGAAAATATCGTAGCGGTTTTGACGTGAGCGCTTCACGGTTCCTCCTTGAAGCAAAGAGGTTTTTTACAGAAAAATTTTTGAACACTGTCCCGGCAAATCCGCAAGAGCACACACCCTGCATAAAATGTTCGTTATCATTGATATAACAAGAGAATTCATCTCGTTGCGACACGCTCTAAGAGACTGAACCAAAGATAAAAGTTTTGGGGGGTGGGGGTGTGGGGGAGGAGACCCTTTTTC
>CAZFCC010000034.1:21636-29958 GCA_964517635.1 uncultured Desulfovibrio sp.
AAAAGGGTCCCTCCCCCACAAAGCATCTCAAACACTCACTTGCGTGCTCCCCCCACAATATTTCAGGGCAGCAGTGGCCCGCGCGTGCCGAGGGTATAGAAGTTCCGGCCCATACGGTTGGCCCCGTTGAGCAGGGTGGTGGTCAGGCCGAGATAGTCTGTCTGGGCGTGATTGTTAAGGCTTTCGGCGTTCAGCATGGCTCCTGCGGCCTGGTTGCGCAGGTTCCAGGCGCGCAGTTGCTGGCCGTAGGCTGCGTCCGCTCCTTGCTGTTCCTGCGACAGGGCATCAAGCTCGCCTTTTTCCGCAGTGTCCATAGTCATGTCCAACTGGCTTCCGGCGTCTATCTGCGCGCCCGATGCGGAAGCCTGCGCCCGCTGGCTGCCGATGATGCGGGCGGCTTCCTGCCGTTTTTTGACCGCAGATTCATAGCCGGCCTGTTTTTCGCGCCGGGCGGCCTCATCGGCCAGCTCGGCGCTTTGCCCGGCCTGACGCGCGTTGCGTTCTGCCAGTTTGGACTGGTATTCGGCCTGCTGGCGTCGGTTTTCAGCCTGTTGAATGGAACTGACCGTGCCTACGGCGGCCCCGGCCAGGGCCACGGCTGCGCTGATGGCAGCGGCTGTACTGGTTGCAATGGCCATCAGCAAAGCTCCTTGTGCCAGATGGTTTCGGTATTGCGCGCGCCAAGGCGGCGATACAGGGCGTCACAGGGGCGCGAGGCTGGCGAACTGTATTGCACAAGGCCCGCGCCGCGTTGCCTGAGCGCTGTTTCGGCATGGCGCAGCAGACGCAGGGCCGTGAAACCGCCACGGGCCTGCGGGGCCAGATACAGGCCGTCCAGAGCGGCCAGAAGCGTTTGCGGACGGTGCGGACAGGGCACAAGGGTAAAGGCCGCATAGCCAGCCAGATCGTCGTCCGGCGTGCGCGCGGCGCTGACGTGCAGCATGCCCAGATTCTCAAGATTGGCGTAGCGCTTCGCTTCCAGGCCATAGTTTGTATCGCCGTGCAGGGGGGCTTCCACTTCACGCCAGTGCGCGGCGGTGAGGGGCCGGGCCTCGGATTCCAGTTCTGTAAATGATTCAGTGGCAAATGCCAGCATGGTGTTCTCCTTTGTGACTCAAGCAAGACGCCGCAAACTGCCTGGACACAGCCCAGAGCATTGCAACGTTGAAACAGTGTTCTGCCTGTTAAACGCCGAAGTGAGCGTGCCTCAAACTTTGAGAATGTACATTCTCAAAGTTAATCTGCTCTAGATCGGAAGAACTCCTGTGACAGGTTGAAACAAGAGTAAAGGTTTTAGGGGGTGGGGGCGTGGGGGAGGTGGCCCTTTTGCAAAAGGGGCCCTGTAATGCCCCCCACAAAGCATTTCAAAGTTACTCTAATTTCAGGAAAAGTTCACTTCCAGCACCAAAGACAGCAGGCGGAAGGGCAGGGGCCTGTCCTGTACCAGCCACAGGCTGCCGGAAGTCTCCCACGAGCCGCCGGGCGCAAACGACACTTCGCCAGAATAGGGCAGAACCGCCTGCCCCCAGTGGTTTGGCAAAAAGGGCAGGTCGTACAGTTCATGCCTGTCCGGGCCGTATTTGCCGCCCACGCTGCGATACAGGCGCGCCATGCACATGCCGTAGGCGCGCTGGCGACCAAGGCTTGTGCCGTACTGGCTGTCATGTTCTACAGGCAGGCATGAAAGGGCCGAGGCGTAAGGCAAGCCCGCCTGCACCACGCTTGCCGCATAGGGCAGGCTTATGCAGCCCTGGTGCACCACGCAGCCTTCAACCGGGCTGCCGTCGGCCAGCACGGCCAGCTCGCAGCCTTCAAGGTGATCCAGGCCGTCCAGCGTCAGGGCGGGGGCGGCAAGCCGGAACGTCCGGCCGCAGTCCACAAAATACGCTTCTTCCACGGGCTCGTGGTCTTGCCACTGGTCTGCCAGGCGTTCCAGAAAAATGCGCGTTTGCCCATGGGTGCGGCGTTCTGTCACCAGCATGATGGTGTCGCCTTTTCCGCCAGAAATGGCCGCCACCGAAAGCACTCTCCCTTGCGTGATCTGGCGCGACCAGCCCCAGATGTCGTGTTCTTTCATATAGGTAAAAGCCAGCAGTTGGCCGTCGTCGCGCACGCACCAGATGGTAGACCCCGGCGTCTGCTGGTAGGCCCACTGAAGGATGGTGTGGCCTTCAAAAAGGTGCGGGGCCATGATGGAAAGGTCGTTGCCCGCGTAACCGTCTTTTTCCAGTGAATAGAAGAGGTCGCGCACGCGGGAGCCGTGGCGCTGCACATGCAGGATGGAGTTGCCGATAATGATGGGCGCAAGGCCCGCGCTGCCCCAGTAGCTCTGGGCCGTGATGCTGATGTTGCTTGCGGTTATGGACGCGCCATCGCCACCTGTGGCCTTGTATTCGCTGCCCGAGGTGCCGATGAGCAGGTCGCCGAAGCTGGCGGCCCAGGTGACGGCATCAATGGAACCGGAGGCAACGAGGTATTCTACCGGGTCGTCATCCTGCAATGGTCTTGATTTGCGAAAGTTTTCAAAGTCTCCTACACGCGACATGTAAAATGCCTGCGGATTTTTGGGGGTGGCGGCCAGAACCATACGTTGCTGATGAAAGGCCACAATGCCGGGATAATTGCCGTCGGCGAAGGGGTCCCAGTCTTCCTTGGGGGTGTCGGCCGTGTCGGCCTGATAGTTCTGGTCGTTGAAGCTCAGGCCGTTGGAGACGCCGATAAAGCCGAAGTAGCCCGCTTCTTCCCTGTAGATATTGTATTCCACGGCTTCATCCACTGCGGCCCAGCTTACGCTTGCGTTGTTGCCCTGCACCCAGTCGGACGGATGGCGGCCAGTGGCGCACTCTCCGGCGGGGGAAGGGAGAGACTCGCGCCCGTCGGCATCCACGGCAGCCACTTTGTAGCGCAGGGTATAGCTGCCCGCGCTGCCGGAAAAGGTTACTGAGGGCAACTGGGGCGCAGCAAGAGATGCGTTGAGCGCCACTTTTTCAAGGCTCCAGGCATAGGCCGTTCCACCGGCTTGCGTCTGTTCTTTCGGCGCATCGCGCCGCACCACCTTGTGCAGGGGGTGACTGCTGTGGGCCAGATACACGGTATCGCCCACCTGGGCGTAGGAAATGGCCCGCAGGTCGTCCTGGCCGTAAGGTGTTTCAATAACAGCGATGTTTTCAATGCCTTGTTCGCCATAAATGCGCAGGCTGTGATCGCCGAATATGAGCACAAAATTCTGGCTGGTCAGGGCATTAAAACTGAAAGGAACAAGGACGGAATCGCCGTTCAATTCCGCTACAAAGTGTGTGCCGGGCCGCCGTGCCGCATCGCCGTGCAGGCCGGGCAGCATGTTTTCCATGCAAGACAGGCAGTTGCGGTAACGATTGAGGTCATAGCGCGCCGACAGCGTGGGTGCTATTTCGCCGCCGGTAAAGTTGTTGCAGGCAATGCGGATGCCCATGGCTACACCTCCGGCAGTTCCGGCCAGGGCGTTGCATCGCCGCCGCCGTCCCATGGTGCGCCATCATAATCTGGCAGGTCGCGCAGGGATTGTCTGTATACTTTCATAGCCTCAAGCGCCTCTGTGCTGATGGGATAGTCTGCCAGCAGATACTTGTCAGAGGCTGCAAGGCGGCTGTCACGCATATCCCGCAGGCGGGCTGTCAGTTCTTGTGAAGTCGGCTCCGCGGCCTCGGGGCGAGTGGTCACTGCACCCGTCGGCAACGGGCCGGGCGTGTGCATACGGCGCGCAGGTGTATCGTGCGTATCCTCCGGAAGCCAGTAGTCCGTACTATCCTGGGCATCCTCGGTGGTAAACTGTGGCTCCGCACGCTGTCGATGATCCTCGACCAGGTTCCACCCTTTGTTGTCCACGAATTGCGGCCACTGGTTTTTCCAGGGCCTAGGGGGCAGTTCGTCGGGCGTGGAGTTGTACGGGGGATAGCCGTGATCCTCGGCAGAGGACGTATAGTACTGGTCAGGGCGGGTATATCTGTGGGCGATTGCCATAAAATCTCCTTTTAAATTATTGTCGTCTCTCGGCGTTGAGGGGCATTGGTCTGCGCATATCTGGGTCAACCAGCATCATGACGCTGGAACACCGAGCCAGCAGCACGCGAGAGCGCCCCAGCGACGGGGAGCGTTTGCCGCGCCCGTAGGCACAGATGCTGAGGCATTGATTTTCAAGCTGCTATAACGACGTGATATGTTTCTAGATTCAAACCCTGTATCTGTTGTACTTACAAACGAGCTGTTTGCGAACACTCCTGTGGCCGTTTTGACGCTATCGTTAGAGACTATATACAGCGCATCGCCGAGCGAGCCGGTAAAGTCCCGTGTTTCATCGCCCAGCACAACTCCCACGTCGAGAGACGCACCGGCCATGAAGCGGGTCATCTCCGTTAAATCCGGCATCAAGAGAGTGTCTGCCGCTTTGTTCCAGAAGAATTTTGCCACGCCGCCGATGTTGTTCCAGCTCACTTTAGAGCCGTCCGCGAGAGTAGCCCAGGCCGCCTTGTGGGCCGCCTCATACTGAGCCAGCGAAGCGAAGCAGCGGCGGGCCCCATGGGCTGTGGAGAGGTATGCCGCCATTTGCGGATAGGTTGCTGCAAAGTTTGCAACGATGTTAGCGTTGGCGGGCTGGAAGCCCGGGCGCACAAGAGTGTCCTCCCACCAAACATACTGGCCGATGGGGTATGGAGACATGCCGCCAATGATCTGCCAGGCACTGCCAGAATATATCAGGGTATAGACCTGCCCCTGGGCCAGAGCGCCGACCTCCACAGGTATGCCATGGCAGGTGATGGGCTTGGCCCCTGTGCCATTGATATTGAGCGTGGGGGCAACGGCGGTGTTGACGTTGGCAAACACCACCTGGACGATGGCGCCGGGAACAAGCGCAAAGTGGTCAAGACTGATCGCCTTTTCTGTCGCCGACGCACCTGTGGAGCAGATGGCAAATATAGCCGCCGCGGAGATGGTTCCATCACCCTCTACGGCAATGCCCTCACCAATTTTTACAAAACCAAGCTTATCCGCTGTTGCCGGGCCAATATTGGCCATATCTGTTGCGCGGTCAGCTTCGTCTTTGGCACGGTCTGCCTCTTCTTCGGCTCTACTCGCCTGAGCTGTGGCGGCTGTGACTGCTGTTACGGTTGCTGCGGCCACCGTTTGCGCAGCCGCAACGGCGCTGTCAGCCGCTGCCCCCGCACTGACCGCCGAGGCGGATTGCGAGGCGCTGGCCGAACTGGCCGCCGCTGTAGCGTTGTCACGGGCGGCGTAAACAGCCAGCACCACATCCTGCGGGGTTTCGGAGCTGGTGGCGGGCAGGATGACGGCGCGCTGCATCATCTCAAGCGTCTGCTGGCGTTCTGCCGTGGCCTGATCCAGGGCGTCTTCGATAACCTGCGGATCAAAGCGCGAGGCGGAAACAAGGTTTACTTCCTGGGTGAAAGGCATGTTGCGCGTGATGGCCAGCTTCCAGCCGTCGGGCAGGGGGGTGTTGTCGTGCTGATAGACGACTTCGCCGCCGGCAGCGCCGAGGTTCGCCGTCCAGCCGGATGCTTGGGTGGTCAAGCCCTCAGGGGAAGTGAGCGTGACAACCAGTTGTGATGCGTCCCACACCTTGAAGCTGAAGGGAAAGCGCGTGGCAGCACTGTTGCCTTCATATATGGCCCGGCTGGGACTATATGGCATGGTCATGAATATATCCTCACAGTTCTTGGTACATCAGTTTTAGAGCGTGTCGTCACGAGCGCCTTACCTTTTATCTCTGCGTCGAACTTCTCCTTTATTCCGGTCGAGTATCATCAGAGTACACTCCCTGCATAAAAGGTTCGTTCTCCTTGCCATAACAAGGAAATTCATCTCGTGATGACAGGATCTAGAGCATTTAAACTTTTTCAAAGTTGAAATGCTCTAGCGTGTGGCAAGCCAGGAATCTTCAGTTGGTTTTTCACTGCGTTCGGAAGCGGCGGCCTCGCGCGCCGGGGGAAGGCTGATGGTATAGAGCTGTTCGAGCTCGGCGGCTTTTTGTCCATTGCCCTTGAGCAAGGGAACGGCAATAAGGGCGGCAAGCTTGCGCGCCAGCATGTGGGCGAAAAGATCGTCAAACAGGCGGCTGTTGCGCACGTCTTCGGTGTACAAAAGCAGGGCGCGAGAAGCGTTGGTTAAGAGCAGCGAGGCATCGCCCGACGCATTCAGCGCCAGGCAGAAGGGCCGGGCAGAGATGCCCTCGTGTCGCACTTCGTGAACTTTAAGGCAGCTTTCGGGCAGGGCGTAGGCAAAACGGTATTCTGGCGCGTAGCCTTCGGGCAAGGCCTGAAGCGCCAGCCATGCCCGGCGCTGGGCAAAGCTCCAGGGAAAGTCGCGCAAGACCTGACGGCGGGCAGAATCCCAATACAGGCGGCATTGCAGAACCTCCGGCGTGCTCTCGCGTTCGGAAGCCACGCTGCGCGCGCCCAGAAAGCCGAGAGCGCGGTTCCATACGTCGATCTGGCTGATGGTCATGGAACCTCCATATATGTTGCTGGAATGAAAAGGCCCCCGGCGGCCAGAGCAGCCGGAGGCATAAGAAATGCCGCTCTGAAGCGAGCATGCTTTGAGCTTGCGGTATGCCTTGAAGGCGTTGCTGCCAAAACCAGTTTTTTTGCAGAATCACCCGGAGAAAATTCAAACAATAGTAAAGGTTTTGGTGGGTGGGGGTGTGGGGGAGGGGCCCTTTTGCAAAAGGGGCCCTCCCCCACAAAAAAGGTTTCAAGCGCCTACTGCCTGGAGCGTGTCATCGCGAGATGAATTTCCTTGTTATATCAAGGAGAAGTTCGACGCAGGGATAAAAGGAAAGACGCTCGTGGCGACACGCTCTAGCGGCCTGCCATAAGGGCAGCTTCATAGGGTAAATCTTCTTCGCGAGTAAGGGCCGCGAAAATGCGCCCCTGGCTGGCGCTCTTGCCGGCCACCGGCGTCAGACCAAGGCTCAGGCGCAGCCAGCTTTTGCGCACCCCTTGGGGCAAAAAGCGGTGGTAAGGCCGCGCGCCAGCGGTCAGAGCCGGGTTTTCAGCCGAATGGGCCACGCTGACAGAGGCTCCGGGCACGGCAGACCAGGGGCCGTTGGCGCTGTCGGATTCTTCAAGCCCGATGGTTATGCTCTGCACTTCATCGGCTTTGAAGCTTTCGGTCACAGACAGGCGCAGGGGCATGGGTTCCATGCGGCCCGGCAGCTTGAGCGCGTTAAGGGCCACAGCGGGGCCAGTGGTGTTGGCAGTAAGGGGGCCTTCAAACAAGATGGAATTGCGATCAATGATAGCCATATGCGCTCCTTGTGGAATGCTGGGTATGTGTTGGTAATGGCTGGTTGCCCGCTTGCCCGGCTGGCGGTAGGCAGGTTGTGCAGCAGGCAGGCCGTGCAACAAACCGTGTTGCAAACAGGGCCGGAAACCTTGCCCGCCCAGGCGCCGGGGCTTGTTCAAAAGCCCCGGCGCCGCAACAATGGTTTTAGACCGCGCTTTCGTTGCCCAGCACGGCATCGCACTGGCGCACGGGGCGGCCATGCAGCACGGGCACGGCCTTGGCGTTAAAGAATTCGTCGTACTGCAATTGCACGTTGCCCGCGTCGGAATTCTGCAATTCAAGGGCAGTGAGCACATCGGCGTTGGCATACCACACGGCCTTCTGGCGCAAATGCTGGGGCATGCGGTTTTTGGCTTCAATGGTCAGCTTTTGCAGGTCAATAAAGCCGCTCTGGCCCTTGCGCTTGCCAAGGGTGGCCACAGGCAGGTTGGCCACCCGCACCACCGCGCGCCAGTCACGCACGGCAAGGCCGCAGCGCCAATTGTATTTGTCGCCTACGACCTGATATTTGCGGCCGTCGGGATCCTGGGTCATATAGGTGCTGAGGTCTTCGTGGGAGAGGCCGCCGGTGCTCTCTTTGGGATAAATACCGTGCACGGCCTGCGCCCCCCACGACACAAGCCACATGGAGGTGCAGCCCCCTTCTTCGCGCCCGCCCGCATCCATAACGTTTTTAGCGTCCTGCGCGGGATAGCGCATGGCCAGGCCGTTGAATTCGTCGGGGTTGATATTGCTGTTGCCGTAAAAAAGGGTGGCGGCCACTTTCTGACGCATGGCCTCGGCAAAGGCCACGCCCTCACTCATGCGAAAAGCCCTGTCGCGGCTGCCGTAGAGGCGAAGTTCTTCCACGTCCAGTTCCATGATGGCCTCAAGGATGCCGCAACCCTCCTTGACCTGCCCCCACTGTGACTTGGAGGGCGGGGTGCCCTGATAGAGCCTGCGCCAGTAAACCTCGGGCAGGCCGGTGCGGATGCGGGTAAGATG
>CAZFCC010000035.1:0-29191 GCA_964517635.1 uncultured Desulfovibrio sp.
TCGGAGGGGCGGCAGCCCCTAACAGGCCCCCTCGCCGCCCGCTGCGCAGGCGGCCCAAACTACATTAAAAAAAGCAGCCCCCGTGCCCGCAGGGCCGAAAAAGTCTCATCCCAAAGGACAAGCTCTTTCTCTTCTCGATCGCTGCGCAGGCGCTAAATTCCCCGCCGCGCAGGCAGCCCAAACTAAATAAAAGAACAAGCCCCCGTGCCCGCAGGGCCGAAAAAGTCTCATCTTAAAGGACAAGCTCTTTTTCACCTGCCCCCGCAGGGCAGCAAAAGTCTCATCCCAAAGGACAAGCTCTTTCTCTTCCCTGCGCGTCACGCAATATCTCCGCCGCCCAAGCGCATCACACGCCGCTCAAGCGCATCCCCTCGCCGCGCAGGCGCGCCCCCCTCACTTTTTCCTGCCTTTCCCCGGAGGGGTCAACACCCGCACAGCGCGCACCTCGTCAATACGGCGCTTGTCCATACGGGTAATTTCCAGCTCCCATCCTTGGTAGTGCAAGTGTGCCCCTTTTTCGGGAATGCGGCCGAGCCTTTCCAGAATAAAGCCCGCCAGAGTGGCGCTTGACAAACGCTTGGGCAGGCTGATGCCAAGCCAGCTTGCGAACAGGTCTATGGTAAGCCGCCCGGGCATGACCCAACTGCCATCGGGGCGGCGGCAGGCCTCTGGCCCGGTGGGCATGTCGCCCATTTGCCCGGCCAGCACGCTCAACAGTTCCGCCGGGGTGATCAGGCCTACCACGCTGCCGTATTCATCCCGCACAAAGGAAAGGGGAGTGGGATGGGCGCGAAAGTCTTCCATGATCACATGCAGTGGCGTATGCTCAAAAATAGTGGGCGCAGGCCGTATGTACGACGTGAGATCCCACTTTTTGTCTGCCGAGCAGTCGCCGCGTTCAAGAATATCACCGGGGTGTACCACGCCAAGCACTTCATCGGTATCGCGCCGCAATACGGGCAACCACGCCAGACGTGAGGAAGCGGCATAATGGCTCACGGTCTTGCGGTCAGCATTGCTGTCCAGCCAGTTCACACGCTGGCGCGGAACCATGATAAAGCGCGCCGTGCGCCCACCAAGGCGTATGACCCGCGCCAGCATATCCCGTTCTTTGGGCGCGAAGAGCTGTTCTTTTTCGCCACCTGCCAGAGCCGCCGCATCAAGCTGGGCATCGCCCTGCCCCGGGGCGTTGCCCCCAAGAATATTCAGAATCACGCGGGCCGTGGATTCGCGCATGTCGCGCATGCTGAAGCGCCTTCGCCGATTGCGCAGCGCCCATTGGTTGCAGGCTTCGACCATGATGGAAAAAACAATGGCCGCATACATGTAGCCCTTGGGAATATGAACGCCCAAGCCATCGGCCAGAAGGCTCAGGCCGATCATCAACAAAAAGCCGAGGCAAAGCACAATGACCGTGGGATGCCGCTCCATAAAGCTGAGCAGGGGGCCCGCCGCCAGCAGCATGGTTCCCATAGCTATGACCACGGCCAGCATCATGACGGTCACATGCTCGACCATGCCCACGGCCGTGACGATGGAGTCGAGGGAGAAAACGGCGTCCAGCACCACTATCTGAAAAATGACCTGCCAAAAATTTGCATGATGGCCCGAATCGCCAGCGTAGCGGCCGCTGTGGCCTTCCAGGCGGTCGTGCAGCTCCATAGTTCCCTTGAGCAGCAAAAAGACGCCACCGGCCATGAGTATGAGATCGCGGGCGGAAAAACCGTGCCCCCCCAGTTCAAACAGGGGGGTTGTCAGCGTGGCCAGGCGCGCCATAACCGTAAGCAGCAGCATGCGCATAAGCAGGGCCAGAGCAAGGCCCACCAGAAAAGCCTGCCGCTTGCGTTCACCGGGCAGCTTATCAACAAGAATGGAAATAAAAACCAGGTTGTCCACCCCGAGCACGACTTCAAGCAATATGAGCGTGCCCAGGCCAGCCCAGGCTGAAAGGTGTGTGACCCATGAAAAATCGAACATAGTGTTACGCTCCGGGGAGCTTGCCCCTCTTGCGAATGGCCGGATACCGCGGGCCCTTACCCGGCCCCGAAAAAAGGCAAAAGGGGGCCAGAAGCCCCCTTTTGTCAATACAGTGCCGTTGCCGCCGGTTCCTGGTGATTTTCGGCTTCCGGTGCAAGGCGCAGAACGCACCTGCCGTGGCCGGAAAGGGGAAAATCAGAATGCCGTTGCAAGCACGCGCTCAAAAGCGCCCGGCATATGGCCGCGCCAGATGACTGGCCCGGCTCGGACAAATCAGATGTCATTACTCGGCAGCGAGCTGGATGCGTTCAAAGCCGGTAACAGTGATTTCATCGCCCAGGGCCTTGCCTGTTTCGCGCACGATGTCGGTGATGGTCTTCTTGTCGTCGCGGATGTAGGGCTGTTCCATAAGGCACACTTCTTTCTGGAATTTTTTTACGGCGCCGTCAGCGATCTTGTCAACGATATTGGCGGGCTTTCCTTCTTCCAGAGCCTTCTGGCGATAGACTTCGCGCTCGCGATCCACGGCGGCCTGATCAAGGCTGGCGGCGTCAAGGGCCATGGGGCTGGCAGCGGCCACCTGCATGGCGATATTTTTAGCAAGTTCCAGCGCTTCGGGCTTGCCGGCGGTTTCGGCCTTGCCGCAGGTCAGGTAAACCAGCACGCCGATCTTGCCGTTGGCGTGAATGTACTGCCCCACCAGGGAGCTTTCGCAGGGCTTGGTGTGACGGGCAAACTTGCCGAGCTGCATGTTTTCGCCCACAGAGGCGATGAGCTGGGTCACGTCTTCACCCATCAGGGCGTCAAGGGCAGCGGCGTCGGTGGGGGCATTGTCCAGCACGCTTTTGGCCACATTGGCTGCCATGGCCTGGAACTGGTCGCCGCGCGCCACAAAGTCGGTTTCGCACAGCAGCGAAGCCATGGCCACGCTCTTGCCGTCATCGCTCATGGCCACGGTTACAAGGCCTTCACTGGTGGCGCGGCCAGACTTTTTGGCAGCCTTGGCCATGCCCTTCTGGCGCAGCCAGTCAACGGCCTTTTCCAGGTCGCCTTCAACTTCCACCAGGGCTTTTTTGCAGTCCATCATGCCCGCGCCGGTCATTTCGCGCAGTTCTTTCACCATCTGAGCAGTGATAGCAGCCATTGTATTCTCCAAATGCGTCCGGCCAGCAGCCGGAGTTATCAAAATTACTTCTTGGGAAACACTGCGTAATGGCCTTTTTGCCCTCCAGCTTCGTCAGACTCGCCACGCCAACAGGTCGGATATGATGAATATACTCCCTTTTGTCGGCCCTCGTCTTACTCGCCAGAGAACAAGATTCCTCTTAATCAGCGCTTCCTTGAAATGCAGATTTGCATCCAAAACGGGGCAGCGCAGCCATAAATCAGGTTGCGCTGCCCCCAGAATGCGAAAGCAGAAAGCCAGCTCGGGTATTTCACGTATGAAATGCCCTGCAAGGATTTGCAGACAAACCCTTGCCGCCAAATGATTGCAGGGCGGCCTTGCCGACCGTCAGACAATCATCTGAGGCGCAACTGCTCTATTGGGCGGGAGCAGCCTCGGCAGCGGCGTCAGCAGCGGCCTTTTGCATGGCTTCTTCAGCGTTGGCGGTTTCGCCCTTGTGGTCTTTGCTCATGGCTTCGCCTTCCATGCAGGCTTCGGCAAAAGCGGCCACAAAGAGCTTGATGGCGCGAATGGCGTCATCGTTGCCAGGAATAATATAGTCGATGACATCGGGGTCGCAGTTGGTGTCGGTGACAGCAACAATGGGGATGCCGAGCTTGCGGCATTCTTTAACGGCGATGTCTTCGCGATGGGGGTCGATGATAAAGGCGATCTGGGGCAGGCGATCCATATGCTTGATGCCGCCGAGGGTTTCTTCCAGCTTGGCAAGCTCGCGTTCCAGAAGCAGGATTTCCTTTTTCTGGTAGCGGTTGATGCTGCCGTCGGCAAACATGGCTTCAAGCTTCTTCAGGCGGTCAACGCTTTTCTGAATGGTGACAAAGTTGGTGAGCGTGCCGCCCATCCAGCGATTGGTCACAAAAAACTGCTCGGCGCGACCGGCTTCGGCGGCCACGGCCTCCTGGGCCTGGCGCTTGGTGCCGATGAAAAGAACCTTGCCGCCCTTGGCCACAATGTCCACCACTTTGTCGTGGGCAGTGCGGAAGAGCTTCACGGTCTGCTGCAGGTCGATGATATGTATGCCGTTGCGCGCGCCGAAGATATAAGGACGCATCTTGGGGTTCCAGCGGCGGGTCTGGTGACCAAAGTGCACGCCGGTTTCCAGCATTTGCTTCATGCTGACGTAAGCCATGGGGATTCCTCCAAAGGGTTGTTTTCTTCCACCCACGCCCTGACCCTGCAACCCGACGTTGCGCTTGAAGCGCAAATACGAACGCCGCCACACGCGGCACTCCGCCGGGCACCCCGGGCCGCTGCCTGGGTGTGCTTGATGGAAAGGGGATACATACATGATCACCGTATGCTTGGCAAGCATTGCTGCGCCCTTTCCGACGAAAACCGCCGACCGCCCCACCGCCCCTTTTCAAAGTATGAAGCAGCACTTATAGTTAGTGTTCATCTGCCGCAAAAAAAGACAAGATAAAAAATATCCGCAGGAAAAAACATGAAGAACCACGGCTTTACCCTGATCACCGAACAGCAGTTGCGCGAAGTGGACGGCACAGCCCGCCTGTGGCAGCACGACGCTACCGGCGCCCAACTGCTTTCCATCAGCAATACGGACGAAAATAAATGTTTTGGCGTGAGCTTTCGCACGCCGCCCACCGACTCCACCGGCGTGGCCCATATTCTGGAGCATTCCGTCCTCTGCGGGTCTGACAAATATCCCGTCAAGGAACCGTTTGTGGAGCTGCTCAAAGGCTCGCTGCAAACCTTCCTCAATGCTTTCACCTTTCCCGACAAAACCTGCTACCCGGTAGCAAGCTGCAACCTGCGCGACTTTTACAATCTCATAGACGTCTATATTGACGCCGTGTTCCACCCGCGCATCAACGAAGATATTTTCAAGCAGGAAGGCTGGCATGTGGATGCGCCCTCTGCCGACGGGCCCTGGGCCTACAAGGGCGTTGTTTATAATGAAATGAAGGGCGTCTATTCCTCGCCGGACTCGGTGCTTGCCGAACAGAGCCAGCAGGCCCTGTTCCCCGACACGCTGTACAGCCTTGACTCGGGCGGCAATCCTCAGTGCATCCCCGACCTCACCTACGAGGCCTTTTGCGACTTTCACAGCCGCTATTATCACCCGAGCAATGCCCGCTTTTTCTTCTGGGGCGATGACCCCGAGGCCGATCGGCTGCGCCTTACGGCGCAAGCCCTTGAACAGTATACGGCGCGCCCGGTTGATTCCACAGTTCCCCTGCAAAAGCGCCTTGACACCCCGCGCCAGATAGAGGTCGCCTATGCGGCTTCCAAGGGTGAAAAACGCGCCCAGTTCACCATCAACTGGCTGCTGGGCGAGCGCGGCGACGTGCATCAGGCCCTGCTGATGGAAATGCTTGAGCACATCCTTGAAGGGCTGCCGGGCTCTCCCCTGCGCAAGGCGCTCATCGCTTCGGGCCTTGGTGAAGACACCACGGGCTGCGGGCTCGAGACTGACCTGCGCCAGATGTACTATTCCACCGGCCTCAAGGGCGTGGCCCCCCGAGACGTGCCCGCGGCCGAAGTGCTCATCTTTGAAACCCTGGCCCAACTGGCCGAAGAGGGCATTCCCGCAGCCGCCGTGGAAGCCGCCGTCAACACCGTGGAATTTGCCTATCGTGAAAACAATTCCGGGCGTTTCCCGCGCGGGCTTTCGGCCATGATCCAATCGCTGTCTACCTGGCTGTATGATGGCGATCCCCTGGCCCCCCTGGCCTGGGAGGCCCCCCTGGCTGCCCTAAAAAAACAGATCGAGGCGGGTGAACCCGTCTTTGAACAAGCCATAAAAGACTGGTTTTTAAATAACAACCATCGCGCTACCGTGGTGCTGCTGCCGGATACGGCCCTTGCCACGGCCCGTGACGAGGCGGAAAAAGCCCGTGTGGACGCGGTGCAGACCGCGGCTGGCTCTGAAGAACGCACGGCTATGGCGACCGCCACCCTGCGCCTTGAAGAAGTGCAGAGCGCGCCTGACAGCCCCGAGGCCCTGGCAAGCATCCCGGCCCTTGGGCTTGAAGACCTGCCGCGCCACAATGCCCCCATCCCCCGCAATCTGGTGGAAGTTCCCGAGGCCCTCCTGAGCCACGAGCTGCCCACCCAGGGCATTGCCTACGCCACCCTGCTGCTGCCGCTGGACAATGTGCCCGACCGCCTGGTTCCCCTGCTGCCGCTCTTTGCCCGCAGCCTCACAGAAATGGGCACGGCGCGGCGCGACTTTACGGAGCTTGGCGCGCTCATGGCCGCCAAAACCGGCGGCGTTGGGGCCGACCCCCTGCTGGGAACCCTGCGCGAAAGCCGCAAAACTGTGAGTTATATGGCTGTTGCTGGCAAGACAGTATATGACAAGCTGCCTGATTTCTTTGAGATCATACAAGAAATCCTGCTTGAACCGCTCACCGACCAAAAGGTGATCGCCGAGCGCATGGGCCAGATGCTGCTTGAAACCAAGGCCCGCCTGGAAAACGCCCTGCAGTCTGCCGGGCATGCGGCCGTAAGCGCGCGCCTGCGGGCGCGTTATACCGGCGCTGGCGCTTTGGCCGAGCGCACCACGGGCCTGAGCTACCTTGAAAGCGTGCGCGACATGCTTGAGCGCATGGAAAAAGAGCCGCAGGCGCTCATGGCCGAGCTTGAAGAATTGCGCAGCCGCATTGTGGCGCGCCCCGGCGCGATCTTTGACTGCACCGCCGAGGCTTCCGGCCTGTCTCAGGCCGAAGGCCACGCCCGCCGCCTGTTGCAGGCCCTGCCCCAGGTGCGCCCCGGCGCGGCCGGGGGCATAGGCGAAAACCCCCTGCGCCTGCCCGCAGCCGAAGCCTTCATCGCTCCGGCGCAGATCAACTATGTGGGCAAGGCCGCCAACATCTATGATCAGGGCTATATGTACCACGGCTCCGCCAGCGTCATCCTGCGCTATCTGCGCATGGGCTATCTGTGGGAGCGCGTGCGCGTGCGCGGCGGCGCCTACGGGGCATTCTGCAATCTGGATCGCCTGGGCGGAACCCTTGTTTGCGCGTCCTACCGCGACCCCAATGTGGACGCCACGCTGGAAGCCTTTGACGGCATGGCCGACTTTTTGCGCGGCTTCACGCCCGACAAGGCCCAGCTCACCCAGGCCATTGTGGGGGCCATCGGCGACCTGGACAGCTATCTTCTGCCCGACGCCAAGGGCTCGCAGTCTCTGGCCCGCTGGCTCACCAAAGATACCGACGCCGCCCGCGCCCTCATGCGTGAGGAAATTCTTGGAACCACCGAAAAGCACTTCCGCGACTTTGCAGATGTGCTGGCCGAAGCCGCCGCCAAGGGGCATATCTGCGTGCTTGGCGGCCCCAAAGCCGAAGCCGCTGCTGCGGAACACGGGTGGGAAAGCCACAAGCTGATATAATAAAAAAACTAATTCGGGCCGGTTTTGGCCGGAAGCTCCAGAGGGCGTTCCGCTAAAACCGGCCCCAGCATGAAAACCACAACACATGTTTTCCACAAAGCCACCACCAGGCAGTCTGCCCCCCGACAGTCCACCCCCCGGCGGCCTGCCCGTGCCGTCCTCGGCCGGGCCAGAGGACGCTCTTGCCAGCCGCCCCCTGGGCGACTCTCCCTTGGCCGACTCTCCCCTGGCCGACTCCCCCCTGGCCGACTCCCCCCTGGCCGACTCTCCCCTAGCCGACCATCCCTTGGCCGGGCGCGTGGCCGCGCCCTCAGTTGTCATACCGGCAGGCGTGGCAGAAAACGCCCGTTTTCTCGCAGGCCGGGTAGACGAGGTGGGCCTGTGCCTGTTTGAATCTCGCGCCTGCCTGGAATACAACTCCGACGACCTGCCGCCGGATCTGGCCTCTCTGCCCCTGCGCTGGCATGTTCACCTGCCTGTGGATCTTCCCTGGCCCCAGGCCCAGCCCGCGCGCCAGGCCCATCCCGCCCGCTTGGCCGCCAACGCGGCGGCGGCCGTTGTGGCGCGGCTCATGACCCTTGTTCCCGGCCTTGTGCCGCGCGCGGCGGTGCTCCACCCGCCGCAAGGCTCGCCCGCCCAGCAACGCGCCCTGTTGGCAGATTTTGCAAAACACTGGCGTCAGGGCGTCGACGAGCCGCCCTCCCCCCCGGCCCTTCGCCATATCCCTCTATTGCTGGAAAATGTGGCGCACAGCGATGTGGCCTGCCTTGGCCAAGACTTTCTGCATGATCACGAGTTGGGGCTTTGTCTGGACGTGGGGCATCTCCTCGGCTATGCTCAGGAAAACCTGCTGCGTTCGGCCCTGCCCTCAGAGGCGCGCCTGTTGCACTGGAGCGCGCCCGGCAACGGCGACCAGCACCTGCCGCTTACGGCGCTCACGCCGCCGCAAAGCCGCATCGCCCAGCGAATCATGACTGTGGCCCCATGCTCGGCCACACATCTTGTAGAAGTTTTCAAATGGGAAGGCCTGGCGGCTTCCCTGCCAGTTCTTGCAGCCCTTGCCGCTGGTCAAAAGCCAGGCGCATCCAGAACAGATTACCTTTGAAAATATTCATTTTCAAAGTTGTCATTCTGCTGAAAAATGCGATTTTCGGCAGAATCCACGCCGCATTGCGGCGCGCTGCACTCGCGTGCAGCGTTAGAGCAGATTAACTTTTTCAAAGTTAACTTGTTCTAGAGGCTGAAGGCAAAAGCAAAGCCACGCGGCGCGTGAATCCGCCGTGCAATCTGGGGCATGGCCCCCGGGAGGAAGAACACAGCAATGCAGCCCACTGCCGAAATTGCCGCCAACATGAAACAATGGCTCCAAAAGTTGAACAAGGACGACCGCTGGTGCATCCTCATCAATGCCGACCCCGATGCCTTGGCCTCGGCACTGGCGCTGAGGCGCATTCTGCTGCCCAAAGTTCACAATGCCGACATCATGCGCATTAACGAGGTCACCCGCCCCGACAATCTCGCCATGATACGCTATTTGCGCATTCCGGTGCGCCAGTGGCAAGCGGAACGGGCCGATCAGTATACCCGCTTTGCCATGGTGGATTCCCAGCCGCACCACCATAAGGCCTTTGCCGGCCTTACCTTTGACTGCGTCATCGATCACCATCCCCTGCCCTCCAGCACAGAAGAATCGCCGTATTCCCCCCATGCCTATTGCGACATCCGCCCCGGCTTCGGCGCAACCAGCACCATGATGACCCGCTACATGCAGACGCTGCGCATGCGCCCCGGCCCCCGGCTGGCGACTGCCCTGCTTTACGGCATACGCACGGACACGGGCGCTTTCGAACGCTCGGGCGATGAAGACGATCTTCGCGCATACCAGTGGCTTTCGCGCCATGCAGACAACAACCTGCTGCGGCGCATTGTGCGCAGTGAATACCTGCGCGACTGGCTGCCGCTTTTTTCGCGCGCCTTCCGCAGCCTTACCGACTGCCGGGGCAGCGGGGCCTTTGCCTGCCTCAATGAGGTCAACAGCGCCGATCTGCTGGTGGCTGTGGCAGACTTTTTTACCCGTGTGCACGGGTTGAAATGGATCGCGGTATGCGGCGTTGTGGACAAGACCGTCATTGTCATCTTTCGCGGCGACGGCGGACGCGACATCGGCCGCCTGGCTGACGCCTGCTTTCACGACGTGGGCCAGGCCGGGGGCCACCGCAACATGGGCAGGGCAGAGTTTCCGCTGGCGGCTGTTCCGGAAAACGTCAAGGTGGCGGACTTTGTGCTCAAGCGCCTGCAATCGCGCAAGCTGCGCCGCGCCACATGCCCTGTTCCGGCCGCGGCCCTTGCCGTTGACAACAAGGGCAACGGCCGCACCCCCTAAAAGGGGGTCGCCAGAGCCGCTTCTGCATCAAAAAAGCTGGCTTAAAAAAACAAAGCCTTTTTACTTCAGTCGCATATACATGCTGTATACGACAGAAATAAAAAGGCTTTTTTTCTTGGAGCCAATTTCAAAAAGTATTGAATGGCAGCTCTCTAGAGCATTTCAACTTAGAAAAAATTAATCAGCTCTAACGCTGCCCGCACCGAAAGCCAAGGCGCCGCCCAGACTCCGCATAGTGCTCGCGCAAAACGCGCTCTATACGTTGCTGATCTCGACTGCACAGGGCGTCATAAATAAGCGTATGGCGCTCATAGAATTCCTGGGGCGAAAAAAGCGTATCCCAACATTTATAATAGAGAAACTTTGAAATATGAGCACAAGAATTGCGCGCCGTATTGGCCATCAACCTGTTGGAGCAGCGCGAAAGCAGCGCATCGTGAAAGGCTTCGTCCACAAGGCTCATGCTTGAAAGCCCCCCGGCGCTTCGGCTTTGCCGCTCCATATCGTCCAGTATGGCTTTCACTTCGGCCAGGGCCGCATCATCCCACTTGTCCATGGACTGCACAATGCAGGCCCCTTCCAGCGTTCCCCCGAGGCAATAACTGTCTTCAATTTCCTGCGCTGTAAGATGCCTGATATGCTTGGCTTTTTGCGGCAGGCCCGTCACAAGCCCCTGTTGCAAAAGCGTTTGCAAAGCCTCGCGCACGGGCCCCCGGCTGATGCCGAGATGCTCCGCAATTTCGGTTTCGCGAATGGGATCACCGGGCGCAAGCGTGCCGTCAAGCAGGCACTGCTTGATATAGTCTATGGCTTGCGCGCTGTAAGTCTGAACGTGGCTCAATGTTTGCTCCTCATGTGTTTGCCTGAGGTAGTCTTAGCAAATTATGATGCCTTGTCCATAGAGCATACTACCGCTGGAATATATATTCTTGGAGCAGGTCAACGTTAAAGATATACATTTCCAACGTTGTCATTCTGCCGAAAAATGCGATTTTTGGCTGAATCTACGCCGCGTTGCGGCGCGCTACACTCTCGTGCAGCATTAGCACATTTACCCTTTTTCAAAGATAAAATGCGCTCATGTCTGAAAAACGTTCACGCTGGCCTTTTATGACGTAGCCAAACTGCGGCGACGCCTTTATGGCGGACGATTTTTTCATAAGCGGCGCAATAATCTTACAAAAAAACTGTCCATGAAAATGCCGTGGTCATCAATGCAGCGGCGGCAGCCGGAATAAAAGCATCCCGCCTGCCGCCTATGGGTATGACACAGAGTGTCTGGGCAGCCTCTTAAGCCGCTTCGGGCGCTGCATCCTCGGGCGTGGCATAGCGCCTGTTCCAGCCAGTGACGGCAGAGAATATCAGCACCGCCAACAATGCCCAAGAATACGGATTGTACAGCGCCGTGCTGATAGGCGGCGCGGCAATGCCGAAACTTTCTGCCGTGCTGACCATGGCGCCGTACCATGCGGCCACCACAATGTGCCACGGCAGAATAAAGAAGATGGTACACACCGCGCAGTCCATAAGATTGGCGCGCCGCGCCGGGGCAAGGTTGAACTTTTCACCAATGGGGCGCACAAGGCTCGGCCCCACCAGCAATTCCGCCGGAGCATTGGCGGAAATGGGAATGGACGCCAGAATGGTCACGCCCACGATAAAAAGTTCAGCCTGGCGCACTGTGCTGACCACACTCTTTTGGGCAAATTCCAGAATCTTGGTCATGATGCCGCATTCCACCAGAATCTGGGTAACGGCAAGAATAAGGATGGCAAAGATAATAGCACCCACCACGCCGTCAATACCAGACTGGATAATCCCCGTTGAGGCCCCCGCCTTGGTGGGAATACCAAAAATATCGCCGGGCTTGAGCGTGCCGATGAGCATGCCCACCATAGCCGCCGTCACGTTGCCGTAAATAAGCGACTCAATGATATGCCTGCCGCTGAGCGCCGCCACCACAACCACTGCCAAAGCCAGCAGCATGAATATGCCGGACGGGTTCAGATTGGCCTGTATTTCGGGCAGAGCAGCGGTATCGCCCCCGCCGCCAAAAAGCATGAATACCAGCGCTGAAAAGGCCGCCGCCACAATGCAGAGAGGAAAACGGCTTCGCACCACATCGCGCATGGTGGCGCCTTGTGTATACGCAGACACAATGGTCGTGTCCGAGATGGGGGCCAGGTTGTCGCCAAAGGCCGCGCCAGACAAAATAGCCAGGCCAAGCATGGCCGGATCGGCCCCCAGAAAATATCCCGCCGGATACAATACCGGGGTCAGGGCAATGCACGTTCCTGTGCTGGTTCCTGTGCCCAATGAAAAGAGCATGGCCGCCGCAAATACCAGCAAGGTAAATACCGCCCCCTGCGCCCCTGTGGTCATGCCAAGCCACAGCAGGCCGTCCACCAGCCCCCCGGCAGCCATGAGCTTGCCAAAAACCCCCGCAAACAGCCAGGCCGTAACAATGACGATACCGGTTTTGTCGCCGATGCCGCGCATGGCGGCCTTGCAGTATTCTTCTTTATTTCTGGCAAAAAACAGTCCTATTGCCAGCGCCAGCCAGGCGCAAGCCCAAAACGGCTTGGTGCCGCCACGGCCCGCCACAGAAAGCCACACAAGCCCCACGACCAGTATGGCAAGGGGAACAAGCCCGCCCCATATGCCACCGTACATTTTTAACTTGTCATTCTGCATGGTTCTTTTCCTCTCCCCCTGCGGGAAATATAACATACGGGCCGCGTAGTCAGCCCACGCGGCCCGCATCGTCTATTGGCGGAACTCGTCAAGATAGGCGTACAGGGCAGGCGAACCACCCGTGTGCAGGAAAAGCACATTGGAGCCTGTGGCAAAATGCCCCTTGCGCACAAGATCCATCAGGCCCGACATGGCCTTGCCGGAATACACCGGGTCAAGAAGAATGCTTTCGGTAGAAGCAAGCAGGCGCACCGCCTCGACCATAGCGGCTGTAGGCAGCGAATAGCCGGGGCCCACATAATCATCGTAAGCCACCACGGCTTCTCTGGGCAAAGGAGTAGAAACCCCCAAAAGGCCTGCAGTTTCCTGCATAAGCGAGTACACAGCTTCTTCCTGCACAGGCTTTTTGCGGTTCACGCCAATGCCCGTCACGGGGATGTTCATGTGGCAGCCAAGCATGCCCAACAGAATGCCCGCATGGGTTCCAGCGCTGCCGCTGGGAACAACCATGTGGTCAAAATTAAGGCCGCGGTCAAACATCTGCTGCATGATTTCCTGCGCGCACTGCACATAGCCCAGCGCGCCGATGGAGTTGGAAGCCCCGCCAGGGATGATGTAGGGCTTGCGGCCCTCGGCCCGCAGTTTTTCGGCCAGCTTTTCCATTTCCTGCATCATGGGGCTGCCACCGGGCACCACAGTGGTGCTCTTGACGCCCAAAAGGCGGAAAAGAAAATTGTTGCCCGAAGCTTCGGGCTTATAGCTGCCGGCAACGCGCTCTTCAAGAATCAGATGGCAATCCAGCCCCTCTTTCACCGACCAGGCCAGCGTAAGGCGGCAGTGGTTGGACTGCACAGCCCCGCAGGTGATGATGGTATCCGCCCCTTTTGCCAGGGCGTCGGCTATGGAGAAATCAAGCTTGCGGGTTTTGTTGCCCCCGCTGGTGCCGGGCAAAAGGTCGTCGCGCTTGATCCACACATTGACCTTGCCGCCAAGGGCCTTGCTGAAGGCTGGCAGGAATTCCAGAGGTGTGGCCTCTTTTACGTATCCTCTACGCGGGAATCTACTGAGATTCATATTTGCCTCCTGATGCTGGTTCATCAAAATGCCGCGTGGCGTTTCTGCCCGATGCCTTGACGGCAGCGTGAGTTCGGGCATGACGGCGCGCTTGCGATTTTGAAAGTGTATAAAGTTAAATGTCAACATTTGGCATGCCTTCTTTTAAGAAAACTTTCTCAAAGATGTCAAGGCAAACTTGACTCCGCCGCAAAACATCCGCGCAACAGGACGACAACGTGATAATTTATAAGGATATAATAAAAACAATCTTTTTGTTTTCTGCCCCGCAAAACCGCAGCCAAGCAAAGACACGGGCGGCATCTTTAGCCCCTTTGCCCCTTGATTGGTCAAACAAACACTGTTTTTCCATAATCTGACACCGCATGTTCTTTTTGGCGCAATCGCCTGTCAGGCCACTGTTATGCAGCGCATGCGCCACGTGCCCTCTGCCTGCAGTAAAAAACAACCAACGCTTATTCAGATAGTTATAAAAAAAACTGCCCCACTTTCCCCGTAAGCACTTCGCAGGCGCAACGCGGACAAAGGCAGTTCTTTGATTTTTTTCTTAAAAGCTATTGACAGCAGTTTTTACCCGGCGTAACGTTTTTGCAGAAACAATAAGGATCTTTCATGCAACGCATTTCTTCCAACCACACCTCCGCTTACGCCGCTAGCTTTTATAGCTGGTATTTTTTTGCGTATTTTATGGATGCCTGTGGTCGGGAGCTTCGCTGACGCAAAAAACACGTTAGAAAGTTCAAAGGGCCGCAGGCAATCCGCCGGCGGCCCTTTTTTTGTATGGGCAGCCGGCCCTTCAAAATGCCCCCGCCGAGCGGCCATGGCTACAAGCAAAATGCAATTTGACTGCAACGAGCACGTCAGCAACTAAAAGGAGCAGGCCATGTACCTTGGAAAGAAAGTCCGTCTGGAACGAATCATCAATCGTGAAAATGGGCGCACCATTATCGTACCTATGGATCATGGCGTTACCATCGGCGCAGTGGACGGCCTTATAGACATGCGCGAGGCCGTCAACGACATGGCCCGGGGCGGGGCAGACGCGGTGCTCATGCACAAGGGCCTTGTGCGCTGCTCACACCGCAGCGCGGGCAAGGATGTGGGGCTTATCGTTCATCTTTCCGCCTCCACTGCCCTGACGCCCAACGGCAACACCAAAACCCTGGTGGGCACGGTAGAAGAAGGCATCAAGCACGGGGCAGACTGCGTGTCTGTTCACGTCAACTTGGGCGATCCCAACGAGCGCCTCATGCTGGCCGACCTTGGCCGCGTGGCCGAAGCCTGTGACAACTGGCATATCCCCCTGCTGGCCATGATGTATGCCCGCGGCCCGCAAATACATAATGCCTTTGATAAAAACGTGGTGGCCCATTGCGCCCGCGTTGGCGTGGAGCTGGGCGCGGACATCGTCAAGGTTCCCTACACCGGTGATGTGGACAGCTTTGCCGAAGTGGTGGCCTCCTGTTGCGTGCCAGTGGTCATTGCCGGGGGCGAGCGCATGGAATCCACCCGCCAGATACTCCAGATGGTACACGATTCCATCAAGGCCGGCGGCGCGGGTATTTCCGTGGGCCGCAACGTTTTTCAGCATCCCAGCCGCGTAAATCTGGTCAAGGCCCTGCGCGCCATTGTGCACGATAACGCCGACGTGGATCAGGCCCTCACCCTGGTGGGAGAATAGCACTATGGCGCGCATTTATTTCAATTGTGTCCCCTTTGACAAGGGTGATGTGACGCTTGCTCTCGAGTCCGGCGTGGACGGCGTTATTGTGCCCGCAGCGCATGTGGAACAGGTGGCCGGTCTTTCGCGCTGCCCCGTATGGGCCGCTGAAGAAACTCCGCTGGCAGTGCTTGGCGTCAAGGCTGACGAAGAAGCCGTGTTGCAACGCCTGCACAAGGGCGAGCGCGTGGTGCTGGCGCGCGGCTGGGAGGTTATTCCTGTAGAAAACCTTCTGGCCCAGAGCGACAGCGTGCTGGTTGAAGCTGGCACACTGGACGAGGCCCGCCTTGCCGCAGGTATTTTGGAACGCGGTGTGGCGGGCATTGTTGTATCCAGGGCGGCCGTGGCCGACCTCAAGGATATTGTGGCCCAGTGCAAGATGGCCCGCGGCCGTGAAGAATTGCTGCCCGCCGTGGTCACCCGTGTGGAGCCTGTGGGCCTTGGCCACCGTGTCTGCGCCGATACGCTCTCCCTGTTGCGCAAGGGGCAGGGCATGCTGGTGGGCAATTCCAGCGCCTTCACCTTTCTTGTGCATGCCGAAACCGAACGTAATGAATACGTGGCCGCTCGCCCCTTCAGGGTCAATGCCGGAGCTGTGCATGCCTATGTGCGCCTGCCCGGCGACCAGACCACCTACCTTGGCGAATTCCGCGCCGGCCAGGAAGTTCTTATTGTGGACTACACGGGCGAAACCAGCGTGGCTACCCTCGGCAGGGTCAAGATAGAGGTGCGACCCATGCTGCTTGTGGAAGCCCAGGTCGAAAGCCCCGAAGGCGTAAAAACCGGCGCGGTTTTCTTGCAAAATGCCGAAACCATCCGCCTGACCACCCCTGAGGGCGAGGCCGTGAGCGTTGTGGGGCTGAAGCCCGGCGACCGCGTGCTTTGCCGCCTGGACGAGGCAGGCCGCCATTTTGGCATGCGCGTGCGCGAAGACATACAGGAGTTTTAGCATGGGCAAGAGCAATAGCCGCTGGCCTGACGCCGCCTCCGCGCCAGCGCATGAGCCGCAGGGCGCACAGGAAAACAACACGCAAGGCGCGCAGCACGAACCGGAAAGCGGCACGCAAGGCAAGGCAGAAAGCCGCCCCGCCGACGAGCGCCTTTCCACCATCCGCCACGAGATAGACGCCGTGGATCAGGGCCTGTTGGATCTTCTCAACCGTCGCGCCGCTCTGAGTCGCGAAGTCGGCCGCATCAAGGCCGGAGCGCCGGGCATTATCTTCAGGCCCGTGCGCGAAAAAGAGGTGCTGGACAGTCTGGCCGTGCGCAATCCCGGCCTCTTGCCCGAAGACCACCTGCGGGCCATCTGGCGCGAAATATTTTCTTCGTCGCGCGCGCTGCAACGGCCGCAAAACGTGGCCTACCTGGGCCCGGAAGGAACATTTTCCTACTTTGCGGGCATTGAATATCTGGGCCATGCGGCCACCTTTCATCCCTGCAATGATATTGCCCAGGTTTTTGAAGAAGTGGCCTCGGGCCACTGCGAACTGGGCGTTGTGCCGCTGGAAAACTCCCTTCAGGGAACCGTGGGCGTGAGTTTTGACCTTTTTCTCAAGCACGAGGTCTTTATACAGGCCGAACTTTTTTCGCGCATTTCGCACTGTTTGTTGAGCAACGCGCCCTCCCTTGCCGCGGTGCGCACAGTCTATTCGCATCCGCAGCCTCTGGCCCAGTGCGGCACATGGCTGCGCACGCACCTGCCCAATGCGGGCCTTGTGCCGGTTGAATCCACTGCAGCCGCAGCCCAGCACGCGGCCCAGGGGCCGGATCAGGGGCATACGGCGGCCATCGGCCACAGCAAGTTGGCCGACCTCACGGGCCTCGGCACTCTCGCCAGCCGCATTGAAGATGAGCCCGGCAACTGGACGCGCTTTGTCATCATCGGCCCCAAAACCGCCATTCAGGGCGGCAAAATGCAAAGCCCCCAGCCCGGCCACGGCGGCGCAGACAAAACATCCCTGCTGTTCACCCTGCCCGACAAGCCCGGAGCCCTTTCGCGCGTGCTGGATCTGATGGCCGGACACGGTATCAACATGCGCAAGCTGGAGTCGCGCCCCTTGCGCGGCCAATGCTGGAAATATGTGTTCTTTGCCGATGTGGAAAGCGACCTCGAAGACCCGCGCCATGCAGACCTGCTGCTTCAGTTGGGGCACGCTTGCACGGGTTTTCGCATTCTGGGCAGTTACCCCACGGGGCCGCAACTGGATCGCCTTGACCTTCATACGGACGAACCGGAGCAGAGAGAATCATGAGTCAGACCAAGGAAGCCGCCAGCCGCGCTGTAAAAGCCGCCGAAATAACGGATGCTGTGACTGTGACAGCCCCCGCCTCCAAATCGGTATCCCACCGTTACCTTATGGGCGCGGCCCTGGCCGGGGGAACTTCCATCGTGCGCCACACCCTCGAAAGCCGCGACCTGGAGCGCACGCGCGCCATCCTTTGCGCGGCCGGGGCCATTATGGAAGAACTGCCCGAGAGCACACACGCCTCGGGAGCCTGGCGGGTTACGGGCATGAACGGCGCCCCCCGCGGTGGCACAGCCGCAGCGCCCCTGTCCTGTGATGTGGACGAATCGGGAACCACCTGCCGCCTGCTCACGGCCGTGCTGGCCGCCGGACAGGGCGTATTTCGCATTCACGGGGCGGCCCGCATGCACGAGCGCCCCATTGCCGAATTGACCGATGCCCTCACCGCCCTTGGGGCGCAGGTCGTTTTTGAAGAAAAGCCCGACTGCCCCCCCTGTGTCATCACGGCCCAAGGCCTTGACCCGACCCGATGTGGCGGGATGGTGGAACTGGGCATGGACATTTCAAGCCAGTATTTTTCCGGCCTGCTTCTGGCAGCGCCTATGGGGCCTGCGCCGCTGACCCTGGCGCTGGGCGGCCGCAAGGCCGTGTCCTGGCCCTATGTGGGCCTGACCCTGCAATGCCTTACAGACTACGGCATCACATTTGAGGTGCAGACCCGCCGCCACGCCGACGCCCCCTGGCAAATCCTGCCCGACGGCGCATGGCGCCAGCTTGACGAAGCCCAGCCCGGCTGCCTGCGCATCACCGTGCACCCCGGCGCGTACCGTGCCGGAGAATACACGGTTGAGGGCGACTGGTCTGGCGCGTCGTATCTGCTTGCGGCCGGGGCCATTGGGCGCCGCCCGGTGCGTGTGGAGGGCCTGCGGGCCGACTCCCTTCAAGGCGACCGCGCCATGCTGCATATCTTGCAAAGGATGGGCGCACGGGTGGATGTGGAGCCTCTGGCCGTTACGGTATACCCCTCGCGCATGCACGGCGTGGATCTGGATATGGGCCACTGCCCCGACCTTGTGCCCACGGTGGCCACGGTGGCGGCCTTTGCCCAAGGCTCCACACGCATCCGCAACGTGGCCCACCTGCGCCACAAAGAGTCTGACCGCATCAAGGCTCCGGCCACAGAGCTGGGCAAGACCGGCGTGGTGGTGGACGAACTTTCGGACGGCTTGCTGATCAACGGCCTGGGCGGCCGCAACAACGGCAAACCCGACCACCCTGTGCTGCCCGACGGCCAGACCCTTTCGGCCCATAACGATCACCGCATCGCCATGTCGCTGGCCCTGCTTGACCTGTGCCAACCCCAAGCCGCAGTGCGCTCGCGCCTGGACGATGCTTCGGTGGTCAGCAAATCCTTTCCGCACTTCTGGCAAATCTGGGAGAAGCTGGCATGACGGCGCACGCAGAGCAAAGCCGCGCCCGCGCAGCCACGGCAAGCAAAGAAAACGCGCCGGACTGCGGGCATGTCGCTGGCAATGGAGATATGACTGATAACGGGCATGCCGCTGGCGCGATTGATGCCGCTGGCAACCAAGATGCGGCTGGTAGCGGGCATACCGCTGGCGCGGCGGATACCACGAAGATGCTCGGGCTGAAAAAAATTGCGGGCAAAACCATCATCATCGGCTCCAGGGGGCGCATGGGCGCCATGCTTGTGGCCCGCGCCCAGGCTGCTGGTCTTGATGTTGTTGGGGTAGACATGCCCCTTACGCCGGAAAAACTGTCACAAGCCTGCGCCGAAGCCGACATGGCCGTGCTGTGCGTTCCCGCCGCCGTTTTTGGCGACGTTGCGGCCGCCGTGTGTCCGCACCTGCCCGCGCGGGCGGTGCTGGCCGACATCACGTCGGTGAAAGAACAGCCCATGCACCAGATGGAGCACATCTGGCCCGGCCCGGTGGTGGGAACCCACCCCCTTTTCGGCCCCAAACCGGAAGCGGGGGCTGACCTGCCCGTGGCCCTGACCCCCGGCCAGCACGCGGAGCCAAAGCATGTGGCACTGGTGGAGGCTTTTTTTACGCACCTCGGCTGCCGTACCTTCATGACCACAGCGGAAAAGCACGACAAGGCCATGGCTCGCATACAAAACATGAACTTTATCACAAGCCTGGCTTATTTTTCTCTGCTGGCCGGCCAGGACGACCTGCTGCCTTTTCTCACGCCGTCTTTCCGCCGCCGCCAGCAGGCGGCCCGCAAGATGCTGACTGAAGACGCCAGCCTTTTTGCCGGACTGTTCGAGGCCAATGGCCACAGCCACGAGGCCGTGCGCCAGTATCGGCAGATGCTCAACCTGGCCGCTGCCGGAGATATTGACCTGCTCTGCCAGCGGGCGGCTTGGTGGTGGCCGGAAGACGGCGGGCAAAACAATCAGGCCGAAGCAGAGCACAGCTAGAGCATATCAACCTTGAGAGTGTACGTTCTCAACGTTTAAGACACGCTCACTTCGGCGTTTAACCGCGCAGATAAACTGTGCTTACGCCTCCGTAGCCAACGCCGGCTCACGCAGTTGTTAGAGCAATTTAAAAGTTACATTGCTCTAAAATGTTTTGTGGGGGAGGGATTTTTTGCAAAAAGGCTTCCTCTTCCACATTTTTACGCCCCCGCCCTCCAGCTTCGACACCCTGCATAATTCCCCCGTTCCCACGCCCACGCCCCCACGCCCTCCAGCTTCGACGCTCTGCATAATTCCCCCCCTCCCACGCCCGCCGTTCCCCCGTTCCCACGCCCTGCGCACGCCGCGCTGCAAAAGCCGTCGGGTACGCTTCTTGCTACCCTGAGTCTGCGCGCACGCTTCTTTGAGCCATGCGCCAATAAAACGACGGCGGAAACGGCATGTTTGGCAAACAGAAAGACCCCAGCAAAACAGAAGAAGCAACCCCAAAACGCATTAAAAAACAGCGCGGCGAGGGGAACGTTCCCAAATCTCAGGAACTGGGCAAGGCTGTAAGCCTGCTCGGCGGCATGTCCATTCTTTATGCGTGGATAGGCCCCATGAGCGAAGAAATAAAAAAACTCTTCCGCCACTTTTTGAGCCATGCCTGGGAATTCGACCCCAACCCCGAAAATGTCTACAGCCTCACCCTGGATCTCATGTTTGAGATCTGCAAGATCATCATGCCCATTCTGCTTACCCTTGCCCTGCTCAGCATGATCGCCCAGCGCCTGCAAGTGGGCAAGCTGTGGACTACCAAGGTTTTCAAGCCCAAACTGCAACGCTTCAATATTATCAAGGGCATCAAGCAGATGCTTTTTTCGCCCCAGACCATATTGCGCACCATCAAGAGCCTGATGTTTTCCATCATCCTGTCAATTATTCCTGGCTGGATTATCTACAAGGAATATCAGAACTTTCTGCCCATGTACTATGCCACCACCGAAGGGGTTGCCGTGTACATGCTGCAAATGGCGTTCAAGCTGGTGTGCTACGCTCTTATTCCCATTCTTATCATCGCGGCCTTTGACGTGTGGCAGTCGCGCTATGCGTACAAAGAAAACATGAAGATGAGCAAGGATGAGGTCAAGGACGAACACAAACAGGCCGACGGCGACCCCTTGGTCAAGAGCCAGCAGCGCAAAAAGATGATGGAAGCCATGAGCAAGCGCATGCTTCAAGATGTGCCCAAGGCCGACGTGGTTATCACCAACCCCACGCACCTGGCCGTGGCTCTGCGCTATAACGCCACCGAGGCCCCGGCCCCCATGGTGCTTGCCAAAGGCGCGGATCACCTTGCTGAAAAAATCAAGCAGGTGGCCCGTGAAAACAATGTTCCCATCCGCGAAAATGTGCCTCTGGCACGGGCTTTGTATAAGTCAGCCGAGGTGGGCGACATGATCCCCGAAGAGCTTTACAAGGCAGTGGCCACTGTGTTGGCCGCCATCTGGAAGCTCAAGCCAAAGGTTCATAATTCATAGTTTTTCCAGCGTGCGTGCCAAAGCCGGGCGCAGAAGCGAGGTGTCAGAAAAATGGCTTCAACAAGCCTCCCCAAGCTCGACTACAGCAGATTTTCCCGTAACGGGGAAATCATGCTCGCCGCTGGCGTGGTCATCATCCTTCTGGTCATGCTGGTTCCGCTGCCCACATTTTTTCTCGATATCATGCTCTGCGTGAGCATTTCCATATCTCTGCTGGTGCTTATCACCACCATGTTCATGACCTCCCCGCTGGAATTCACCATTTTCCCGTCCTTGCTGCTGATAACAACCCTGCTGCGCCTTTCGCTCAACGTTGCCGCCACCCGGCTTATCCTGCTCAATGGCGACATGGGCGTTGACGCCGCGGGCTCGGTTATCCGCGCGTTTGGCGAGTTTGTTGTGGGCGGCAGCTATGTGGTGGGCGCGGTCATATTCATGATTCTGTTCATTCTCAACAAGGTGGTCATCACCGCAGGCACAACGCGCATCGCCGAAGTGGCCGCCCGCTTTACCCTGGACGCCATGCCCGGCAAGCAGATGGCTATCGAGGCCGACCTCAACGCCGGAATTATTGATGAAGAAGAAGCCACCGCCCGCCGCAAGGGCATGCGCAAAGAAGCAGACTTTTACGGCGCCATGGACGGTGCGTGCAAATTTGTTTCGGGCGACGTCAACGCGGGCATGTTCATCACCATCGTCAATATAGTGGGCGGCATCATCATCGGCATGGTGCAGAAAGATATGGACTGGAACACGGCCCTCATGACCTACTCGCTGCTGACCATCGGCGACGGCCTCGTGTCCACCATCCCTTCCATCATCGTCTCCACGGGAACGGGCCTGCTTGTTTCACGCGCGGCTTCCGAAGCCAAGATGGGCGAAGAATTTCTGGCCCAGCTTACCTTCAACAGCCGGGCGCTCAAGATGGTTTCGGCCGTGCTGCTGCTTTTTGCCATTGTTCCCGGCCTGCCCACCATTCCTTTTCTGGTCATTTCCGGTCTTATTTTCGCGGTGGCTCGCCTCACAGAAAAGAATGATGCCGAGGCAGAAGCCAAAGAAAACAAGGAAAAGAAGGCCAAGGCCGGATCCGGCACGGCCGATACCCCTGAAGAAGTGCAGGCCCTGCTGCCCCTGGATACGCTTGAACTGGAAGTGGGCTACGGCCTCATCCCCCTGGTGGATGAAGAGCAAAGCGGCAACCTGCTGGCGCGCATACGTTCCATACGTCGGCAATTTGCGCTGGATATGGGCGTGGTCATTCCTTCGCTGCATCTGCGTGACAACCTGCAACTCAAGCCCGGCCAGTATTCGTTGCTGATCAAGGGCAATCAGGTGGCCTCGGCGGAAATTCTGGTAGATCACTTTCTGGCCATGGATCCCGGCAACGTGACCACCAAGATTCACGGCATAGAAACACGCGAACCGGCCTTTAACCTGCCCGCGCTCTGGATACCCGACAGCCAGCGTGAAGAAGCCATGCTGGCCGGTTACACGGTGGTGGATCCTGCAACGGTCATCGCCACCCACCTGACAGAGGTATTCAAGCGTCATCTGGCCGACTTCCTTGATCGCCAGGCGGTTCAGGGCCTGCTGGACACCGTGGCCAAGCATTCGCCCAAGGCTGTGGAAGACCTTGTTCCCGGCGTGCTGCCCCTTGGCTCTGTGCAAAAGGTGCTGCAACTGCTGGTGCGCGAAAACGTGAGCATACGCGACATGCTCACCATTGTGGAAACGCTCGGCGACTTTGGCGCGGGCGTAAAAAACCCGGAAATGCTGGCAGAATACGTTCGCGAAAAGCTGGCCCGTTCCATCGTGCGCCCCTATTTGGACAGCCAGGGAACCCTGCCCGTGCTCACCCTTGCCCCCAATGCCGAGCGCATGGTGCAAGAAGGCGTGCGCCAGGCAGATACAGGAGCGACCTTTCTTTCGCTCAATCCCGCAGCGGCCCAGCGGCTGGTGCAGAACATCAGCGCCGCCGTGGAAAATGCCGTCAATACAGACGGCCAGCCCGTGTTGCTGGTGAACCCTGTCATCCGGCCGCACCTGGCCCAGCTTGTGACGCGCTTTCTGCCTTCGGTTCCGGTTATTTCGCAAGCCGAAATTCCGCCGGATATTCGCCTTCAGGCTGTGGGTAGTGTGGCCGCGGAATAGCCGCGCACTGCACAAACAGAAGTATCAAAATCTGACCGCCCTACACCAGGGCGGTCAGATTTTTTTGTGCTATTTTGTGGGGGATGCGCCTGCGGGGCAAGCGCCCCAAACTAAATAGAAGAACAATCCAACCCTGTCCGAGCCCATTCTATCCCTTCGAACAGCGCCTTTTTTCAGCTTGGCCCTTAATTTGCAGTTACTCTGTGTGCTGTCAAACATACGGCACAACGGCAATAACGGGCGGCGCAACCGCCGCAGTCAAAGGAAAAGCCATGCAGGTAAAGACGTTCACCGGTGCTACATCACAGGAGATTCTGGCAAGAATCAAGGCCGAAATGGGGCCAGACGCCGTCATCCTGGGCAACCGCACCTACCGCAAGAACGGAACCGTCTGCCACGAAATCACGGCAGGGATGGAGCGCGCCCAATCCGGCAGCGCACCCACTGGCGGGGTTCCCGGCGCATGGGGCGAATGGCATAAGGAATGGCAGCAGATCAAGGATCAGATTTTCGCTCTTATGAAGCCCGCCATCCAGCTTGAGCGCCTCAGCCCCCGACAGCGCGTTGCCCTTGAGTATCTTCAACGCGAGGGCATTTCCGACGCTGTGGCCGTTGACCTTTATCAGCGCCTGATGTCGCAGCCCGGCGCGTCCGTGCTGGAATGCTTGTGCGGCATGGTTCCGGTCAAGGGCTGGGGCCCGGCGTACTGGGATCAGCGGCTACACCTGATGGCCGGGCCTTTTGGCTTTGGTAAAACCACCACTGCCCTGCGCTTTGCCCTGCATCGCCGCAAGGCAGAACCTGAAGCCCGCATTGCCTTTATCAATGCCGACTGCCTGCGCGGCAACGGCCGCCTGGTGCTGCGGCACTGGGCCGAACTTTCAAATTTCAGCTATCTTGAAGCCCCGGACAAGGCCGCCATGGAAAATGCGCTGCAAGCCACCGCCGATGCCGACGCCGTATTTATCGACGTTCCCGGCCTTGACCGCACCACAAGCCTTGCGCAATGGCGCGAAGCCATGGGCCTGGCGCGAGTGGACGCCGCCACGCACCTGACGCTTTCTCCCTATTGCGACGCGGTACAGATTCAGGCATTTCTGCACCGGTACAAATGCGACGGGCCGGGGTCGCTTGTGTGGACAAAGCTGGACGAAGCCGTGAGCTTTGGTACTATAGTCAACGTAGCGTGCGCTGCTGGTTTGCCCATATCAGCACTGTCTTACGGCGCAGAACTCAAGGAGAGCCTTGCCCCGGCCACGGAGCCGCTGGTGTGGCGACTGATTTTTAAAAGGCAAATCCCCGGCCAGGCGGCCTAAGCACGGCCTAAACTATGCGGAGCACACAGATGAGTGGCACATTCCCCCTGGTATTTTCCGTCACTTCCGGCAAGGGCGGGGTAGGCAAAACCAATATTTCGGTCAACCTGGCCATCTGCCTTGCGCAGCTTGGCAAGCAGGTGGTGCTTATTGACGCAGACCTGGGCCTTGCCAACGTGGACGTGGTGCTCGGTCTGACGCCACAGAAAAATATTTTTCATCTTTTCCATGAGGGCGCCAGCGTTGAGGACATCCTTTTTCCTACGCCCTACGGCTTTTCCATCCTGCCCGCCTCTTCGGGCATGAGCGAAATGCTTACCCTTTCCACAGGCCAGAAACTGGAACTGCTGGACGCCGTCGACGAGCTTGAAGACGACCTGGACTATCTCATTGTAGATACCGGCGCGGGCATCAGCGACAACGTTCTCTATTTCAACATAGCCGCCCAGGAGCGCCTTGTGGTGCTTACTCCGGAACCGACGTCGCTTACAGACGCCTATGCCCTTATCAAGGTGCTCAAGACCAACCACGGCGTAGAACGCTTCAGGATATGCGTTAACATGGCCCCGGATCAAAAAACAGCCAAAGAGATGTTCGTGCGCCTGGCTCAGGCATGCGACCATTTTTTAAGCGGCGTTTCGCTGGAACTTGTGAGCGTTATCCCGCGCGATACGGGCGTGCGCAAGGCCGTGATACAGCAGCTGCCCTTTTGCATCAGCGAGCCGCAAAGCCCGGCATCGCGCGCAGTCATGGATCTGGCGCGGGGCATCACGCAATGGGAAGTGCCCGAAAACCTCGATGGCAACATCAAATTTTTCTGGAAAAAACTGCTTTTCCGCTAAGAGCACTTTGGCTGTCGCCCTGCTCTGGCATACATGTTTCGGCTCAGGCTGGCGGGCATATGACCCGCTTCAAACATCAACCTTGACGTAAAATAACGCGCTGTGCACAGCCTTGGCGGGCAAGGGCAGCAGCGCAAACCGGCATCCAACATGTCACGGGGTGGAAGAGGCAATACCGAAGGATAGCACTATGAAAACCGGCACAGCTCAAGCGCAAGCCCCCGGCCCCTGGGAAGCGCTCGAAACCGGGGCAACCGCCTGGGGAAATTTTTCTCCGGCAGAGCAGGAAGCAGTGGTGCGCCATTATGCGCCCAAAATCCGCTTTCTGGCCTTGCGCCTCAAGGCAAAGCTACCGCGCAGCGTGGAACTGGGCGAACTTATCAGCTCGGGAACTCTCGGCCTTATGGAGGCCCTTGGCAAGTTTCGTCCGCAACTGGGCATACGCTTTGAAACCTATGCTGAAAGCCGCATTCGCGGCGCCATGCTGGACGAGTTGCGTCGCCTTGACTGGTTTCCCCGTTCTCTGCGTCAGCGGGTGCGCGTTCTCGATGAGGCCATGCGCAAGGTGGAGCACGAGCAAGGCCGCCAGGCCACAGAAGAAGAGCTTCAGAGCATTACCGGCCTTCCCCTGCGCGAGGTGCGCCAAGGGCTTGAAGCGCTGCAAAACCAGTTTTGCCTTTCACTGGACGCCATACAGGACACCTTTTCGGGCGACGCGCAAGAACTCGGCGGCGAACCCTATCGCAAAACAGCCTTTCGTGAGTTGGTGGAAAGGGTTGCCCCACTTATCGATCGCTTGACGCCAAGAGAAAAGCTGGTACTGTCACTCTACTATACTGATGAGCTGAACATGCGTGAAACTGCTGAAGTTATGGGCATCACAGAAGGCCGTGTTTCGCAGTTACATTCGCAGGCCCTGAGCCGCCTGCGCAAGGAATTCGTCAGCCTGTATGGTGAGGACGCTGATATATAACGATGCAACGGGCTGGCGCGAACATCGCTGCATGCCCCGTCACGGCGCCCCCTCAGGCGTTAAGGAGCTTTCAACATGCCTTACAATACCAATATGCGCGTTCTTGTGGTTGACGACTTTTCCACCATGCGGCGTATCGTGCGCAACATTCTGCGCCAGATCGGCTTTCAGAACGTGGTGGAAGCCGATGACGGAACCACGGCATGGGAAGTGCTCAACCGCGAAAAGATAGACTTTATCGTCTCAGACTGGAACATGCCCAACATGACGGGCATTGAGCTTTTGCGCAAGGTGCGCGCCAGCGAGCAGTTCATGCACATCCCCTTTCTTATGGTCACAGCCGAAGCCCAGCAAGAAAACATTATTGAGGCTGTGCAAGCCAAGGTTTCCAACTATATCGTCAAACCGTTCACGGCTGACACGATGAAACAAAAAATCGACAAAATCTTTGGCTGATCCGGCGCAGGTGCGCTCCTGCGGGCGACTGCCCCCTGCGCGACAGCCAGGAGAACCTTGTGGCAAACAAGACTAACGTCAAAGATGCTCCCGCCAGGGACGAAATGCAGATTTCACTGGGGTCGGATCCGGCCCTGGCCAAGGTGGAGCTGGATCTTGACGATGCCCCTTTTCTGAAAGACGAACAGGAATCCGCCCCCCCGGCCGTTCAAGATGGCAAAAAGCTGCCCGCCGAGGCCACCCCTGATCCGCAAACCACAAAAAAGAAAAAGATTCTTATCCTCGGTGCTGCAGCCGCCATTCTTCTCCTCCTTGTTGGCGCCGCCGCATGGTGGTTTTTTATGCGCACCCCGCCGCCCCCTCCCCTTGAAATAAAACCAGAAGTCATTGTGGTTCCGTCCAAGCCCGTAGACGCGCCGCCCGCTGATTATGTAAAAGAGCTGGCCCCGTTTGTTATCCCCCACAAGACGAACAACATGACCCGCTTTCTGGTGTGCAAATTTTCCACAATCAGCAAAAGCCCCCGCGTCAGCGGCGAGATGGATCACAAGATGATCTCTCTGCGCGACGCCCTGTTCTTTTATCTGTGCGGCAAAGGCGACGACTACCTGCTTGACCCCAACAATGCCGTCAATATAAAAAAAGACCTGACGAACATCCTCAATGACTACCTTTCTTCAGGCCGCATTGATGATATACTTTTTGAAAGTTACCTTGCAGATTAGAATAGATTCACTTCGAAATGCTTCACATTGCAAAGTGGAAGCGCGCTAACGCAAGGCACTGCTGAAGCGCCATGCCATAACAATACTGCCTGGCGAAAGTACCGGAAAATAAACATTTTTGCAGCCATACACTTGACATAAGACTGTTCCTGCGGCCGTATGGGCAGCGCCCGCAACAAGGGCCGGGCGGAAAACGCCCCTACGATGCGCCAAAACGGAGTCACACAAGATACGAAATAACCTGCTCTAGTCCCGGAGACAGCCATGAGCGTTGACGCCACCATGGCCGTGCTGTATGCCCAGACAGGCATGGCCACCTCCATGGCCAATGCGGCAGCCGTAGGCCCGCAGGCCGCTGCTGCCATGTCGCGCGTGCTTGCTGCTGAAATGGCGCGACAGGAGCGCCAGCAGATCGCCAAAAGCGAGCCGGGCGACAAGGCCCACCTGTCGCCGGATGCCGATGGCGGCCCGCCTGTGCCGCAGTTCGGCAGCCGCCGCCGTAAACGCCCGCCGCCACCGACGCCGGAAACAAATGATGCCCCGCGCGAGCCGGACTCCCCCTTGGTGGGCAAACTTCTGAATGTCAAAGTATGAATGCCAATCTCATTTTTGCCCTTATTGTCGTTTTTTCCCTTCTTGAACTGGCCATCCTCGGCGGTGTGCTTTTTTTCTATCTGCGCCTGCGGCGCTCCGAAGCCATGCTCAACGCCCTTCAAGGCAATCAGGAAGCCCTGCTGGCCCGCATCGAAATGAATGCACGCCTGGAGCGCGAAATTGTGGCAACCTTTGCCCAGCGCCAGGCGGAACTGCAAAACCTAGACGCCAAACTCGAAGAACGCGCTCAAGAACTGCGCCGCCTGCTGGAACAGGCCGAGGGCATCAGCCGCTCGCCCCAATTTCTGCGCGAAATTATCCTCAACGGTAAGCGCAAGGGCCTCTCAAGCCGCCAGATCGCCCGCAATGCGGGCCTGAGTGTGGACGAGGTGGAACTCATATTGGCGCAAGAAACAGACTAGCGCTGTTGCACGGCGAAATACTTCGTGGGGAAAGGCCCCTTGAAAGCATAGTTAATAAAAAATTGTGGGGGAGGGCCCCTTTTGCAAAAGGGTCGCCTCCCCCACACCCCCA
>CAZFCC010000036.1:0-29148 GCA_964517635.1 uncultured Desulfovibrio sp.
CAGCGGGGTCGTCCGGGGGGAGTGCAGAGGGGGCCTCGGAGGGGCGGCAGCCCCTAACAGGCCCCCGTCTGCCGCCCGCCGCGCAGGCGGCCCAAACTAAATAAAAGAACAAGCCACCGTGCCCGCAGGGCACAGAAATCCCTTGCCGAAGAACAAAGCCTTCCCCTGCCCCTTGCCGGTCAGGCGCAATCCCCGCCGCGCAGGCGTCCCAAACAAGGAACAAAGAACAAGCCACCGTGCCCGCAGGGACACATTCTCCATCTCGAAGGACAGGCTTTTTCCTTCTCAGCGCGGTGCGCAATCCCCCGCAAGGGCAATAGTCCTAATCCAGCAGACCAAGCAGACGCGCTACCCGCTGCTCATTGAGGCCGGAGTGCGCCTGAAGCATTTCCTGGCTGTGCAGGGCGGCTTCTTCTTCCACCTGGGCCAGAGCCTGGGTCATTTCTTCGTTATTGAGCATGTGGGGCGTTGCCGCTGCTGGAGCTTCGAGGGCGGGGGCAGCAGATGAGGCCACCTCTGCATGGCTGGCAGGCAGCATGGCGTTGACCCTTTCCTGAAATGTGGGAAAAAGCGGGCCCATATCATTATTACGAAAACGGAATTCCAGTTCCACGGGGCTTCTCCTTATGCTTTGCGCTTGCGCCCTTGGGCAGCGGCAAGCGATGGGGCGGCAAAATCGGCCGCGCCCGTTTAAGGATACTTTTAAGCAAGAAGCGTGCCTATATAGAGGCAAAGCCTGTTTGCCCAACTCGCCCCGTTTAGAGCATATCAACTTTGAAAAAGTTTAAATGCTCTGACGCTGCACGAGAGCGCAGCGCGCGGTAACACGGCGTGGATTCTGCCGAAAATCGCATTTTCGGCAGAATGACACCTTTGAAATGTGAGGTGTTTCAAAGGTAATCTGTTCTAGTAAAAACAGATCTCTACCAAGTGTAAAAGCTGAGCCAATTTACATTTTTCCCCGCGCATAGAAAAACGGCCCGCAAGCATATGCTTGCGGGCCGTTGTGTTTTGCAGCAAAGAAGTTGCTAGCTGTGGGTCTTGAGTTCCTCAAGAAATCCTTCAGAAACTTCAAAACCCAGTTCCTGCGCCTTGTCGGCCGCTTCTTTGGCCTTGGCGAATTCGCCCCGGTCAAAATAGGCCAAGGCCAGGTTGTTCCAGGCCGGGGCAAAGGCAGGTTCCTTTTTGATGATGGACAGGCACTGCGTTTCGCAGGCTTCGCTGTCGCCCTTCATGAAATAGGCGGTCGCCAGCGCATTCTGGGCCTGCACAAAGTTGGGATCCCACTTGAGAGCCTTGTTCAGGGCGGTGATGGCCTTGTCCGGCTCGCCGCGCTGCAGGTGCACGAAAGCAATGTTGCTCCACGGCACGGGGAACTTGGCGCGGCAGTTGCTGGCTTCTTCATTGTAGCGCAGGCAGCCGTCAAGGTCGCCACGCTCAAGGCAGATGCCGCCCAGCTGCACATAAGCTTCAGCCAGATGCGGCGAATTGCGCACGGCGTTCAAGAAAGCTTCTTCGGCGGCGATGAAATCGCGCTTGGTCAGCAGGGCCAGGCCCAGGTTGTAGTAATGGTTAGCGCACTGCTCATTATCGGCGATTTCCGCCTTGAGGTCCGCAATATATTCGTCCAGGTCATCATAGCGAGCTTTCATTGGATGTGCCCCTCTCTTTTCAAAAGGTCATAGTACCAGCGGCAAAAGTCGAAAATGCCCATGTATTTTTCGTCTTTATTAACAACGCCCAGGGCGCATTCCGTTGCGCCCTTGCTGTAATCCTTGCCATACGGGCCTTTTTTGCCCGCTTCGTGGAGAAATTCGTTCACAAGCTGCTGCGTGGTGCGCTTGCTTAAGTCAGTACGCAGATCAAGGGGATCGTTGGGCTTCTGGAAGGGATCCCAGTTGTCGTAGCCCAGGCGATCCACAAACTTGCGGCGTCGCGGATTCATGCGTTCATAAATCTCGCGTTTGAGCACTTCCTGCTCTTCCGTAAGTGCCTGCGGTGTTCCGTCGCGAAAGACGGTAGCGGGTATGCTGCCGAACATGCCGGACTCCTTGCAGTGCGCGAAAATCCGTTTCCCGGCGCGTTGATGCGGCCCCATGGGCCTCGCGCCGCCGCCACGCCCCCGCGCGCACGGGCGGTTGCGGCTGTGCATGGCGCGTCAAATTATAATGCCGCGCCGATGCGTATCAGGATTTTTCTTTCTTGGCCGGCCCAATGCCGAGATAGCTTTCGTCGTAGCGGGTCAGCAGTGCCATGGACAACGGCACATACACCTCGTGCAATTCCTTGAAGCGAGACTGTACGGTTGTTTTGATATCTTTGCTCAGTTCTTCGAGCTTATCATACATTTTGTCCATATGCACTGTGGGATAGGCCTTGCCTTTTTCAAAAGCAGAGAAACCGCAAACATGACCCTTGCCGCGAATAGCTGAAGGCACGCCATAAATGCGACAGGTGACGGGCCGCGCTTCGTAGAGAAGGCAGCGGTCGTCATCGCCCAGCAAGGGACAGCGCATTTTGATCTTGGCGGCGATGGCCAGGATGGCTTCGGGGCTTTCGCCGTCTTTTTCCGCCCGGTACAGTTCGCGCTTGAGGCGAGTGGTGTGGCGGTCAAGTTCTGAAGCGCGTTCCAGTATGGCCGAGCGCTCGGGGCCATGCCCGAAAGTAGCGTTAAAGGCCCGGTTGATATACATGGCTTCCACCAGCGAAAGGTCAAACATGGCGTGGCAGCAGTCGCTGCAGCCTTCTTTGCAGGTCACGCACTGGGGATAGCTGTCGCGCACCCGTTCAAACAGGGCGTCGGCCTCGGCCCGCAGGTTTTCGTAGCGGGTGAAAATAGCGGTCAGGTCAGGGATCATGTTCTTCCTGTGGCTGTGCGGATGGCGTATGGGCCTTCCGGCAAGTGTGCGGCGGGGCGGGCTTTTTTTTGCGCCGCGCCCGTGCGCTTGTGGTCTGGGTTTTTCAAGCGGATATTGCTTCAGAACCCGTGCGGGTTCGCCGTACATGTGGCAGGTCTTTCATGCAGACTGGCACATGCGGGCGGCCGTGGTTTGCGCATTTTAAGTAAGTGCCGCCTGGCGCGCGAGCGTCGGGCGGCACAACACTCTGTCAGCGAGTGGGTTAACAATGGAATGCCGTAAGGCCTTCCATTATCACCTAAACTTCTTCGATGGTGATGGCGTTAACTTCGCAAACTTCCACACAGGATTCACAGCCGAGGCATTCTTCGGGGCTCACGGCTTCGCACTTGTTGTCTTTGATTTCATAGACTTCAACGGGGCACACGTCCACGCATTCGCCACAGCCCACGCACTTGTCCACATCGACATTCACATTGTAACCCATGATCGTCCTCCCAATAGGTTGTCTTGCTTGATCACACAAGCGGGTAGAATTAGCTTGTGCAATTGGATAGCTTTAGCCCATCCCCCTGTCAAGTGTCCTTTACGCCATGTCGCAAAAACGGCTTTCGGCGGCGGTTTATAAGCATTTATAACGCAAATGCTCCTGATTCAGCGCTCAAGCGCGCGATTTTTTCAGGCCGCAAGGATGTGGTCATGTTTTAAGGGATAAGGCGCGCGTAATAGCTTTTGCCGTTACGCGTGATAAGCATAAGTACCTGGCCTGACATGCGTTCTCGAATGAAGGCCTGTAAAAATTCTTTTTCGTTGCTTACGGGGTTCGCCCCCACAGCGGAAATTATGTCGCCCTTTTCCAAAAATGGCGAAGGCCCCTTGGCGTCAACACTGCTTATGCTGACTTTTCCACCAGATTGCGCCACCTTGAAACCCCAGCGCTTTTGCATGAGTTTACGGGCGCTTTCATCGGTAAACGGCGCTGGAGAGATGTCTAGCGGCACGGTTTTACCGTTGCGCCGCAGACTCAGGCGCAGTTTTGCGTCGGCGGTCTGGTTGCGCAGAATATCTTGGTAATCGCGTTTGTCGCGCACTGGCGTGCCGTTGATGCGGTCTATGATGTCGCCGGGGCGTATCTTGGCTTTTTCAGCCGGAGTGCCGGGAAAAATCGTGGTAACCAGCACGCCCTGCGCCTTGCTGAGGCCCAGAGCCATGGCCGTTTGCGGATCTACATCCTGCCCGTCAAGGCCGATCCACAGCGGCGTAACGCTGCCTTTGTCCATAAGGTCAGTCATGACGCGCCGGGCCTTGTTGACGGGAATGGCAAAGCCGATACCTTCGCCGCGGCTGTCAACAGCGGTATTGATGCCTATAAGCACGCCTTCGAGATTCAGCAGGGGGCCGCCGCTGTTGCCGGGGTTGATGGCCGCGTCGGTCTGGATAAGGTCGGTAAACGCGCTATTGCGGCTGCGTATGGTGCGATCCAGCGCGGAAACAACGCCTGTGGTCACCGTATGGCTGAAGCCGAAAGGATTGCCAATGGCGATGACTGTTTCGCCGGGCAGGATGTCATCGGAATTGCCCAGAGTCACGGAGGGCAGGTCGCTGGCTCCCTTGATTTCCAGTACGGCGATGTCAAAATCGGGGTTGGCGCCGAAAACGGTGGCGGGAAATTCGCGCCCGTCCAGCAGGCGCACCATAACTTCATCACCGCCCGCGATAACGTGGGCGTTGGTGAGCACAAAGCCTTTCTTGCCGTCCACAATAACGCCGGAGCCAAGGCTTTCACGTTTTTGGCCGCGTGTAACGTCCCGGCGGCCAAGGTTCGCCCCGCGGCCAGAACCAAGGCCGAAGAATTGTTCAATCTGTGAAGGGGGTTGGCCCTGAGTTGCCTGAGTGCTGATGATATTGACCACTGCCGGTGCAACGTCCTGAACCGCGCGCACAACAGGCGTCATGCGCGGGCTGTTTTCCTGTGGGGCTGCGCCAGCCGTCAATGGGGCCAAGGTTAGCAGCCCGCTTGAAAGAAACGTCAGCAACGTCCAGTACATGGCCCAAGTCAGGGTGCGGTGTATGCCGCAAAAATGCCGGGGACTTGTGAGTTGCCTGACGTTTGAAGGCATATTTTTGTATATATTTTTAATAGCTTGGGGCATTGTTGGCATCTCTTTGGAGGAGTTTTTTACCTCACATACATAAGCACCATGCCCCGTTCGTAAAGGGGGGGCGCAGCAGATAGCCTTATAAAATATCCGGCCCTTGCGCAGGATTGTCGGAAAGGCTAGAGAAAAAGCATGAACAAGAGCATTTTTTCCTCTTCCTGCGCGTCCCCCTGGTTGGAGCGTTATTTCCCCGGCTTGCGTATTGAAGCGTTGCGACAACAGGATATGGCTGCGGCAGAGGCCCATCTGGACAAGCTCACCAAGCCCAGGGGCAGCCTCGGCAGGCTTGAGGATCTGGCTCGCAGGCTATACGCCATGCGCGGGGGGCAGACGCCTCTAAGCGTCAGCCCGGCCCTTATGCTGACAGTGGCCGGTGACCACGGTGTGGCAGCGCAGGGGGTTTCACCGTTTCCCCAATCTGTGACGCGGCAGATGGTACAGAATTTTTTTGACGGCGGCGCGGCCATCAATGTGCTGTGCCGCAGCACGGGCATGGATCTGCGCGTTGTGGACGCCGGGTGCGCGGGCGGCCCCTTTGCGCCGCATCCTATTTTGCTGGATCGCCGCCTCGGCAACGGCACGGCCGATTTGAGCCTTGGCCCGGCCATGAGCATCGACATTTGCCTGGCGGCCCTGCGCACGGGCATTGATCTGGCCCATGAGGCCGCTGACAAGGGCTACCAATGCCTTGGCGTGGGTGAAATGGGCATCGCCAACTCCACTTCCGGCACAGCCCTGTATTGCGCCTTGCTGGGGCTTGAGCCCGAGGTCATGGCCGGGCCCGGAGCTGGTTCGGATGAGGCCATGGTGCGTCACAAGGCACAGGTTGTGCGCCGCGCGCTTGCCGTGAATGCAGACCGTCTGCAGGACGGCGATCCGATGGCGGTGCTGGCGGCCCTTGGTGGATTTGAAGTTGCCGTCATGAGCGGCGTCATGCTGGGCGCTGCTTCGCGCCGCCTGCCGGTGCTGGTGGACGGTTTTATCTGTAGCGCCGCCTATGTGGCGGCCTTGCGCATATGTCCGACCCTGGCTGATTATGCGGTGTTGGCCCACGCCTCGGCCGAGCAGGGCCATGCTCGCGCCCTTGACCGGCTTGAAATCGACGCCACGGATCACCGCCCCCTGCTGCATCTGGACATGCGCCTCGGCGAGGGAACAGGCGGGGCTACGGCCTATGCGCTGCTGCGTTGTGCTGTGGATATATACAATGATATGGCTACGTTCAGCGCAGCCGGGGTGGATGCGTGTTGAGCGCCAAGCAGGGCATTCGGGCTGACGACACAGCGCCCGCCGCAGCGGCCACAGGCCGCAGCGCCCCTGGCGCTTGTGTGGGGCAGCCTGCTGGCACGTCGCTTTTGGAACTGCGCAATGTATCGCGGCATTTTTCCATCCGGCGCGGCCTGTTTGCGGAGCAGCGCCTCCTGCTTGCCGTGGATGATGTGAGCTTGAGCCTTGCGCCGGGTGAAAGCCTGGGGCTTGTGGGAGAATCCGGTTGCGGCAAGTCTACTCTGGGGCGTCTGGCCTGCGGTTTGCTGACGCCTACAGCAGGCCAGGTCTTGCTGGATGGCAAGGAGCTTCCCCCTGCCGGGGCGGGCAGCTGGGCCTCCGGCCGCATACAGATGGTTTTTCAGGATCCTTTTTCTTCTCTTAATCCGCGCCGTTCTGTGCGGGCCTCCATTGCCGAGCCCTTGGCCGCCCGCAAGCTGCCTCGCGCCCAGCGCCATGAGCTGGCTGACCAGATGCTTGCCACTGTGGGGCTTGAGGGTATGGGGGGGCGGTATCCCCACGAGTTTTCCGGGGGCCAGCGCCAGCGCATTGCCGTTGCCCGCGCCCTGATTACCCGGCCCCATGTGGTCATCTGCGATGAACCGGTGTCAGCTCTGGACGCCTCAGTGCAAGCGCAGATTCTTAATCTTCTACGCGATGTGCAGGAACATTTCGGCCCGGCGTATTTCTTTATTTCTCATGATCTTGCGGTGGTGGGCTTTTTGTGCAGCCGTATTGCGGTCATGTATCTGGGGCAGATTGTGGAAGAGGCACCAGCCGGACAGCTTTTTGCCGGCGCTGCGCATCCGTATACGCGCGCCCTCGTGGCCGCCATGCCCAGCGGCGAAAGTGGGGGCCGCCTGGCAGAGCCGCTTGATGGTGAATTGCCGAGCCCCCTGGATCCGCCCAAGGGTTGCCGTTTTCACCCGCGATGCCCGCTAGTGCAGGACGTTTGCCGCCATGAGGCCCCGGGCTGGAAAGAGTGCGCGCCGGGCTGGCGCGTTCGCTGCTGGCAGGCTTGATAGAAAATATTGAAAGATCTTGTTGTTAAATGCTTACAGGGCGGCTTTGCCGCCCTGTAAGCATTTGAAGCCCTAATTATTCTAGAAGAAAATCCAGGTCATCACGAGGAAGAGGGGAATAAGTATACCCGCAGACCAGGCCATGTAGCCAAAGAAGCTGGGCATGCGCACACCCTGGTTTTCGGCGATGGCCCGAACCATAAAGTTGGGCGCGTTACCAATATAGGTATTGGCGCCCATAAAGACCGCGCCTGCTGAAATGGCGGCCAGCGTCGCCGGAATATCATACATAAGGTGCGCGGCGTCGCCCCCGGCGGTATTAAAGAACACCACATAGGTGGGGGCATTGTCCAAAAAGCTTGAGAGCAGACCAGAAAGCCAGAAGTACATGGCATTGTTGGGCTGGCCGTCATTGGACACAAGCTGGATAAGCCCCGAAAGCGCGCCGTCTGTTCCGGCCTTGAGAATGGCGATGGCCGGAATCATACTGATAAAGATGCCAAGGAAAATCTTGGCCACCTCTGCAATGGGCGCCCAGGAAAAGTCGTTGAGCTTGCGGCAGGTTTTGTCGGTAAAGCGCAAGGAAAGCCCGGCAATACACAGCAGCAGCACATCGCGCAGCAAGTTCTGCCCTTCAATGGGAACTCCGTACAGCTCCACCAACACGCCCATGGGCCAAAGGCCCGAAGCCAGCACCGCCAGCACCACGCCCAACAGGAAAAGAAGGTTGATTTTACCGTCAAGACCAAGCTTTTCCTTGGAATTTTTGTCTTCAGAAGGCGGCATGGGCTTGCCTTCCTTGGCATAAAGCCAGGAATCAAGAGCCACATAGATGAGCAGCAGCACAACCGAGAGCAGCAGGGTTTTGAGGAACATGTTGGTTGTGGTCCAGAAAAAGCTCACGCCCTTCAGAAAGCCCAAAAACAGCGGCGGGTCGCCCAGCGGGGTGAGGGAGCCGCCAATGTTGGCCACAAGAAAGATGAAAAAAACCACACTGTGGGTTTTATACTGGCGGTGGGCATTGGCCCGCAAAAGCGGGCGGATGAGCAGCATGGCTGCGCCGGTGGTTCCCATCCAGCTTGCAAGCAGAGTTCCCACGGCCAGCAGGGCCGTATTCACCAGCGGAGTGCCCGTAAGCGAACCTTTCAGGCGCACACCGCCAGCCACGGTGAAAAGGGCAAAAAGAAGAATAATAAAAGGAACATAGTCCAAAAGTATGATGTGCAGAAATTCATACACGGCTACGGAAACGCCAAATGTGAGCGCGCAGGGAACAAGAAAGGCCAAAGCCCAGAACATGGATACTTTGCCAAAGTTATGTTCCCAAAAATGCGGTGCAAACAGGGGCATCACCGCAATGGAAAGCAGCATGCACGCAAAGGGCGCTGCCCAGTAAACCGATAGCTCTGCGCCGGGAACCGTGGGATGCCCCTGGCTGGCAAAAACTGTTGCAGGAAGCAGGAGCAACGCAAAAAGCGCAGCAAAAGAGGTTATGTTTCTCAGCATAATTACTCCAAAAGTCTAAAAAGCGTCAGGCCTTATGCGGTTATATAGCCTGATTGTCCAAAACTCGTGGCCTCAGTCTGTCGGATACTGCCAAAGTCCGTGATAAACAGTCAAAAGCAGCCTGTATCTTTCTCTATTGCGAAGGAATGGGGCGTGTGGTCATGTTCGGCAGCCAGTATATGCCGGAAGCTTGGGGCTTGGGCGGCTTGTCCCGGCCAGCCGTATTTTCGCCGCATTGCCGTTCCATTACCGTCGTATTACTGCCCAGAATTGCTTTTGTTTATCAACAGCACTGGAATGGAGGCATGGCGCAAAACATTATGGCTTACGCTGCCAAGAACGATGCTTTTTATTTCGCTGATCCCGCGTGTGCCCATAATGATCATGGTACAGCCAAGTTCTTTGGCGGCGTCCACAATGGCTTGCGCAGTTTCGCCGTGCCGGATGTAGGTCTTTATATCGCAGTCTACTGGGCCCAGCTCTGTGCGGATGCTTTCAAAAAGGGCCTCGGCATCTTTTTCGTGGTCTTGCTTGAGTTTTTCGCGCTGTTCGCCCCCGATCAGGGCGGGAATCGGCGCAATGCAGTGCAGCAGGTGGAGCGTTTCCCTGCCGGGAATGGCCGCCATCAACTGGGCCGCAACGCGGCAGGCGGCCTTTGCATCTTCCGAACCGTCAATCGGAATAAGTATATTAGAGTAATTCATATCTTCTCCGTTATAAGTGTTTTTTGTATTTTGGGGGCCAGTGCCGACCCGCATTTGCCTTTGCCATCAAACCGATGACTTGCACCCGCTTTATAACGTTTGCTGCGCGCATTTTTTAGCCGAGACAGCAGGCGTTTGTGTAGTCAAACAATGGTTTAAGCTTTTTGTTTCTCTGCAACAGAAAGCCCTCGGGCAGCCCTCTGAAAAAAACAATGCGCCTGATATTTCCATACTCTCATGAGTCGCACGAGCACATCCCTTTTTTATACCAAATATCCCGTTTGAGGCAAAGAATTATCGGGAAAAAATTTTTAAGTGAAATTAATTTCGTGAGTTGCAAGAAACAGCGCGGCTTGCGAGAAAACAGCCTTTTTGACCGTATACGGGCCATTTCAAAGTAAAAATACTCCAGAGCAGAGAAACTTTGCGGTGATGCTCTGCCTGGCTGGTGCTGCTTCTGGCCCCGCCCAAAAAAAGCCTTTCAAGCGCTCACTGTTCTACAGGATCTTTCCACACAAATCATTTCAAATGCAACGTGTTCTCATGGCGGCGCGGCGGCATGACAGCCTGAAACAGCAAGGCCCCGGCGTCATGTGCCGGGGCCTTGCAAGTGAAGATGCGGAATTGTGGGGTGCTACTGGTCTATCCTGATATCCAGAGACAGTTTGTCCTTGGAAAGGATATAGCGCGTGTGCGCAGCTTTGCCAGAAAGGTCAATGACAATTCGCGTTTTATCCGCAAATTTTCCCAGGCGCACGTTGGTGACCAGTGGGTTTTTGGGCACGCCCGGAGCTTTAATTTGCCACTTGCCCTCAAGGTCAATAACGAGCCTTTCCGGCGTATCAAGGGCCATGCTTTTGTAATCAATGGGTGCAGTGCCTACCAGGCGCACAGTCGCCCCTTTGTCGCGGGCGAAAACGATAAAGCGCGTGATTTCAAGCTTTTTGGGGGCGGGCTTTTCCGCCGCGCTGCGTTCCTGCGCCTTTTTTTCGGTGGGCTGGGCTTTTTCTGTGGCGGCTGCCGGCTGGTGCTGCGCTGGTGCAGCGGTTTTTGTTCCGGCTGCGGCTTGCGAGGCGGCGCCTGTTTCGCTTGCCGCGGCAGAATGCTCGGGGGCATGCTTTACCGGTTCGGGCAGGGGCGCGCGCACGGTGGCGCTGTCAGCGGCGCGGGGCATTTCGGCATCAGGGCGAGGGGCGCGGTCGGGCGGCGTGAGGCTGTGTCCAGATTCTACCGGCAAAGGCGGCAGGTAAGGCTCTACAGCGCCGCCTGCGGCCTGGGGCCGGCTGTCAGCACCGTAGGGCAGCGTGCCGGGGGCTGCGTCCTGCGTTTCGGGGAGCCCCGCGGCGGGATCAGCAGCTGGCGGGCTTATGGTTGTCTGCGTAATGGGGGCCTGCTCCGGTTTACGCAGTCTCTCGTTAAGCATGATAAGGGCCATGCCCAGTACACAGACGGCCAGAAGAAGACTTACTATTACTTTATTCATGCCAAAAGGCTCCTGCCAAAACAAGTGTTGTCCAGACGCTGTCTCATCGGTCAGACGAAGCGACTCGTCCTCGATTTTGCAGCTTTTCTTTGCGAATATATACGAGCATGCGAAAATACAGATTATTATCGGCTTCTATGCCCATGCCCATGGCCGTGCGAATATGTGCAGCCGCCTCATCGTATTGCCCCAGTATACAGAGAATGCGCGCCAGATTAAAGTGGGCGTGGTCATCATTAGGAGCCAGTTTTACAACTCTGTAGTTGTACAGAAGAGCCAGCTCGGGCAGGGCGCTTTGGCGCAGCCTGACGCCGAAGTCTCTGAACATGTGCTTGTGTGCTGTGGAGATATCTTCTGTTGTTTGTGCAAGTTGTTCAAGCGCTTTTAGCGCTCCCTGGCGTTCGCGCGGACGTTTCAGGCGCAGCAGGGCCTGACGGAAGTTTTCGCGCAGCGTGGATTCGGTTGCCTTGGCTTTGCGGATGGTTTCGAGGTCGTACGTTCGGCTTGGTGCTGCCGTGGCTGCGCCCCGCAGAGCCTGGGGGGTAAGATAGTCATTTTGCGAAACGGAAAGACTGCCGCCCACGGGCTGCGGCTGTGTTTGTTTCACTTCTGGGTGTGCAAGTGAACCCACGGGCGCCACGCGAGCGGCCGGATCTTTTTGCTTTTGTTGAGAAGGGATCGGTTTTTCGGCGCTTTCAGGGTGCTGTGCACCGGGCGCCGCACCTTGCGTGGTGGCTGTTTTCGCCGTAGCGGTAGACGCGGTAGACGCGGTAGACGCGGTAGACGCGGTGGGAAGTTTCTGGTCTGCAGCAGAGGTTTGCGCAGAGGCTTGTGCGGAGGTTTGCGCAGACGCCGCAACTGACGAAGAATCTGGCGGTACGGATTCTCGCCCGCCTGCCGGTCTGCTTTGGCCAGCAGCTTGTCTGGCTGTGCCCCCGGCTTGCCCTGCCGGTTCTTTTGGCATGCCTTGCGTTTCGCCATGCGCAGGGCCTGTGGCTTGAGCAGGCGCTTCACCCGGCGCTGCCGGTGCACCTTGCGAAGGTGTTTCGCCGCGTGCAGGCGCTTCGCCTTGCCCCTGTTCTTTGCCCGTGTGGGCGGGGGCTGATTTTTGTTGTGCAGTTACAGGTTGTTGCGCGCCAGCTGCCGCACCTTTGTTTTCAAGCTGCGTAAGGTCAGGCGTCGTAACAGGCACCGCCAGAATTTCCGGCTCTGCCTTGAAATTTTTCTTGAAGGATTTGGCGCTGATTCTTTCGGGATCAGCCAAGGGCTGGAAAGCGTTATTGAGCTCTTGTACCGCAAAAGCCCCGTCCGGCAGTTCCCATACAAAGTAATGGGTTTTGCGGCGGCTTTCCGACCAGTCGGTGGAAAGTGAGTACACACCTGAGAATTTTGAACGACGCATTTAGGAAATGTACATTATTTACGCCGAATGGCAAGAATGCCTTCCGGCCTTTACGTGGCCGGGGCTTTGCGCTAACATGCCGCCATGCACGAAATGTCCATCGCACAGAGCTTGCTGAAAATGGCGGAAGAGGAAATTGCCCGTCAGGGTTGCACACGTCTTGAGGTCGTGAACGTCAAATATGGCGCTCTGGCCGGAATTGTGCCGGAATCTCTTCAATTCTGCTTTGAAACCATGATTCAGGGCACGCCCCACGAAAGCGCGCGCCTTGAAATGGAGCAATTGCCGTTGCAGCTGCACTGTCCTTTCTGCGGAGCAGATTTTGGCGGTGAAGGACAGGATGCGCTTGTGCAGCCCTGCCCTGGATGCGGCGAGCAATTTGGCCATGTGGTCAAGCAGGGCAGGGAGCTGTATTTGAACCGCCTGGAAGCCAGCTGACCGCAAGCGGATGGAATCATCGGTTTCGCCGGTGCAGGGCTCAGCCGCATGCGGCGGTTTTCTTGTCGCTGACGCTTTGACGCTCAATATCTTCATTATCGCCTTCTCAACGTACTGATACTTCACATAAAAGACCCCGTTGCCGGGGCCTGCAAGGAGATTGGCATGCAAATTCCCGTGGTTCGCAATGTGCTGGAAGCCAATGAAAAAATGGCGGCCCATGTGCGCAAGCTGCTGTCTGACAAGGGGATTCTGACCCTGAATCTCATCAGTTCGCCCGGTGCGGGCAAGACCACGCTGCTTGAGCGCACGCTTACCGACCTGGCGGGAGAGTTTCGCATGGCCGTGGTAGAAGGCGACCTGCAAACGGACAACGACGCGCGCCGCGTGGCCGCTACCGGGGCGCAGGCCGTACAGATCAATACCGACGGCGGTTGCCACCTTGACAGTAATATGATTTTGACCGCGCTGGACAGCCTCAACCTCGAAGGCGTTGATATTCTTTTTATTGAAAACGTGGGCAATCTTGTCTGCCCTGTGGAATTTGACTGCGGCGAAGACGCCAAGGTTGCCCTGTTGAGCGTGGCCGAAGGCGACGATAAACCCGAAAAATATCCGCTTCTTTTCAATCTGGCCCAGGCGCTTGTGTTGAATAAGACAGACCTGCTGCCCTATGTGGACTTTGATATGACACGGGCCAGAAACTTTGCCACAAAACTCAATAAAGAGTTGGATATTTTTGAAGTTTCCTGCCGCCATGGCCAGGGCCTTCAGGAATGGTACGGCTGGCTGCGCGACAAGCGGGCTGCCAAAAAAGAAGGACGCCCCATCTAGAGGCAGAGCCGTGAGGGTTTGAAATGCCTTGTGGGGGAGGGCTTGTCGAGCAGCTCATTTTTGAATTATTTTGTGGGCACGGCTCTTCTGAAAATGTGGCTTGAGTCGTTGTAGTCGAGCAGCTCATTTTTGAATTATTTTGTGGAGAAGGGCTCTTTTGCCAAAGGGCCCAACGCCTCACCCTCCAAAACCTTTGTTGGTGTTGCAGGTTGGACAGGGCTTCGCCCGGTCTGGGGCGCAGGCGCCAGAGACGGCGCTTTTTCCGGCAAGCACACTGTCTCGGCATGAAAATGCCCGAACAGCAGGGCTGCCCCCGAGAATACTGGCTCGTAAAGCAAACGGCAGAGATAATGAAAAATCCCGGCAAAAACCGGGATTTTTTTATGCCCGTAAAAAACGGCATAGAAAAATGTAACTCTCAAGGCTTTGGGCTGGCTTCAAAAGGACAGGCCTCGGTTTGGCTGGCCTCGGGCACGCGACTGCTGGCAGGCTGCGAAAGCCCCATATCTCGCCTACGTCAGGCTGTCTCGCTGGCGGGTTGTGAAAGTCCCAGGGCTCGGCAGCGTCAGGCTGCTGGAGGGCTTAGCGACCACCTTCGCTAGCCTGATAGGCGGCCACATCCACAATAAGGTTTTTTGATGCGGGGCGAAGGGTCAGGGTAAAAAGCTGCACATCCTGCCTGGGGGTATCGGCATCGGCCAGATTGGGCAGCATGGCCGCCGGAGCAAGCATGATGGTGGCTTCGCCCTGGCCCGCTGCCAGAAAATAGTCCAAGACTTGCCTGAGCATCTGCCGGTGCTGTGCTGCGTCTGTTTTGGGCAGTTCTACAAAATCAATATCCAGTCCGGGCAATTCCGCCTGCCATGGGGCATAGCCCTGCGCATACAGCGTTTCAAGCAGCCTGTTCAGCGTGGCTGCGTCAAGCTTGCGGCGCAGCTCCAGATGTTCAAGGCGGTCGGAATTGTCGGGCCGCCCTACAGCGGCGGCGCCGGTTTCTGCCTGACCGGGCAAAAGCCGCGCTGCCCAGACCATGCCCGCAAAGCCAAGGCTGGTGAGTATGGCGTCGTTGTCGTCATGGGGTGGGCTTTTCTCCAGCAGGGCGCATACATCCTTCATGCTCATGCCGGGGCGAAACTGGTCAAGCGTGCAAACCGGGCCGCTATTTTCGTCGGGCAAAAGGCTTTGCATGCGAGCGCTGAACTGGCGGCTACCGCCTTTGGACATGGTCAGGGTCATCTGGTCGGGCCTGGGGCCAAAGGCAAGGCTTGCGGCCTGGCCCACTGGCACGGCGTTGAATGTCCAGAGGGCCAGCCCCGTGTCCAGGCGCAAATCGGCCGTTCCGCCGGGGTTTTCAATGTCATCGTTGCCGCCGGGGGCCATGTCCAGCCGGGCAAACTGCGTAGCGCCCTTGCGCAACAGGCTGATGTTGAGCAGGTCTTCTTCAGTTTTATTAACAATTGTCAGGCTTTGAGGGGCTGCTGCCAGGCTGTGCCCCGCCCACAAAAGAAAAACAAAAAAAGCGAGCAAGCAGGGCAGGCTGCGCTGCGGATGGGTTTTGAAGGTCATGCATACACTCCCGATATCTGTACCCGGCGCCATACTCAGGCTGGCGCAGTATAGCAGAGCCGTGGGGCGGCCCGCAAGTCGTTCATGGGAACAGATGGCCTTTGAAATACCTTACTTGTGATGAGGCCTTCCGCCGAGTGAAGCCTGTGAAAAACCACGGCCAGCAGCCCTTGTTTGACGGCGATTTCGGGCGCTCTTTACGCATAGGGGCGCGCCTGCTATGTTTGCGTTAGTGCGTTTATTTTTGGTTTTTTTCTAAAAAAAATAACGCGCAACTCTCAATAATAAAAAGGAAAAAACATGCCTTCAGTGTTTAGTAGCAAGTCACCGACAGGCCAGGAAGCGCCTTCAAAAAACCTGCGTCTGCGGCCGTCTTCTTTGCTGGCGGCGTGTTTTCTGGTGGTGGCGGCCATCGTGCTCGCCTATGTGGGGGGGGTCATGAGCGGCCGGGCCTATTGGCGAAGCCACGCTGCGCAGCAGACGGCCATGGGCCGCCATGCACAAGGCCAGGCCGCTGAAGAAGCACAGGCACAAGACGCGCCGCAGCAGCACATTCTGGCTGCAGAAGAGCTGAAGTTTGCCAGAGTGTTGCGGGGCGAAAGCCTGCCGCCGGGCATGGCCGAGGGCCTGAAGCCCGGTGAGGTGGCTGCGCCCCCGACACAGGGGCAGCAATCAGGCCCCAAAGCAGCTCATAAAGCCGTGCCTGCGGCCCAGCCATCCCCCGGGCAAGCTGCCCAAGCTGCCCAGGCTGGCCAGGCGGCGCAGGGCGAGCAGCCCGTGGTGTTAAACAGTTTGCAGCCCGTAAGCAACACATTTGATTATGTTTTTCAGGTAGGCGCTTTTAAAGACGAAGAAAGTGTAGACAGTCTGCGCCAGCGGCTTGAAGGCCGCGGCCTGAGAACGCGCATGCAAAGGTCGGGCAAGCTGCTTGTTGTTTTTGTTATGTTGCGGGGCAACGATGCCAGAGCCGAAGAGGTGGTGCACGCCTGCGAAAGCCTGAGCCTTGGCAAGCCCATCCTGCGCAGCAAGACCGCTGTAAAGCAATAATATCGCACGGAAATTTAGGGGCAGGAGAGAGGAAAATTCGGCTAACCTTAAATGGTAATAGTTATCATTTACAAAGCGGCCTATCCATGTCATCTTCCAAACAAGAGGCGGCGCTCTGTCCGGGGTCGCACTTTTGCCTGGACTGCACAGACAAACCAAGGAGACGACCACCATGTCGAACGACCAGAATAAACTTACCAATAATGCCGGTGCGCCGGTGGCTGACAACAACAGGGTTCTTACTGCCGGGCCGCGTGGCCCCATGTTGTTGCAGGACGTATGGTTTCTTGAAAAGCTGGCCCATTTTGACCGTGAGGTTATTCCCGAGCGCCGCATGCACGCCAAAGGATCCGGCGCGTACGGCACGTTTACCGTTACTCACGATATTACCCGTTTCACCAAAGCTTCTCTTTTTTCTCAAATAGGTAAAAAGACAGACCTTTTTGTTCGTTTTTCCACTGTTGCGGGCGAGCGCGGCGCGGCTGATGCCGAGCGCGACATCCGCGGCTTTGCAATCAAGTTTTATACGGATCAAGGCAACTTTGACCTTGTGGGCAACAACACTCCTGTTTTTTTCCTGCGCGACCCGTTAAAGTTTCCCGACCTCAACCATGTGGTCAAGCGCAACCCGCGCACTAACATGCACAGCGCCCAGGATAACTGGGACTTCTGGTCGCTTTTGCCCGAAGCCCTGCATCAGGTCACCGTGGTCATGAGCGACCGTGGCATCCCGGCCTCGTATCGCCATATGCACGGTTTCGGCAGCCATACCTTCAGTTTTATTAACGCCAAGAATGAGCGCTTCTGGGTCAAGTTTCACTTTAAGACAGAGCAGGGCATCAAAAACCTTACCGATGCCGAAGCCCAGGAACTTGTGGGCCGCGACCGCGACAGCCATCAGCGCGATCTCTATGAGCATATTGAAAAAGGCGACTTCCCCCGCTGGAAGCTTTTTGTGCAGGTCATGCCCGAAACCGACGCTGAAAAGCTGCCCTATCATCCCTTTGACCTCACCAAGGTCTGGTATCACAAAGACGTACCCATGTACGAAGTGGGCGTGATGGAGCTGAACCGCAACCCCGAAAACTACTTTGCAGAAGTGGAGCAGGCCGCGTTCAACCCCGCCAATATTGTGCCCGGTGTCGGTTTTTCGCCGGACAAGATGCTGCAGGGCCGCTTGTTTTCCTACGGTGATGCACAGCGCTATCGCCTGGGCGTGAACCACCATCTTATCCCCGTGAATACGGCGCGTTGCCCCTTCCACAGTTACCATCGCGATGGCCAGATGCGTGTGGACGGCAACTATGGCGGCCATACCAACTACGAACCCAACAGCTACGGCGCATGGCAGGAACAGCCCGATGCCGCGGAACCGCCCTTGAAAATCAATGGCGACGCCGATCATTGGTCTTACCCCTGCGATGATGTGGACTACTTTGAGCAGCCGGGCAAGCTGTTCCGCCTGATGACCCCGGAACAGCAGGAGGCCCTTTGTGGTAACACGGGCCGCAACCTTGGGGATGCCCCCAAGTCGATCAAACTGCGGCATATCCGCAACTGCGCCAAGGCCGATCCGGCCTACGGAGCGGGAGTGGCCAAGGCCTGCGGCATTGATCCTTCAGAAATATAATACGCCGGGCTGCCAGGGTTGACCAACCTGTAACGTAGCAGCCTGAGCCAGGTTTTTTTCTGACGCTTTTCGTTCGGCAGTTCTCCCTGTCGGCATGCGCCATATCTGCCCCCCGGAATTTCCGGGGGGCTTCTTTTTATGTTGAGCTGCTGGAGCAGTGAACGTTGAAAATACTTTGTGGGTGAGGGCCCTGTGGCAATGTGAATTTGAATTTCTCTGTGGGGGAGGGCCCCTTTTGTAAAAGGGGCTCCTCCCCCACGCCCCCACCCCCTAAAACTTTTATTGGGGGTTTATCAGTTCAAGAATTCCTCTGATATATAGTGGGGATCTTTTATTATACCGGTAACACAGGGCAATTTTGTTGTTTTTGAACGCCGCACCGGAGAACCTTGTTGCGGGTGAGCCGTGTTGCACGTCTGTGCCTTGCGGCCATATCCGGGCGGCAGCCCTGTGGACAAGGGATACAGCTCTGGCTATGCTTTATGTGCGGCCGTTGTGGGATTTGCTACGGCGCAAACATACAGTCCGACAGATCGCAAGCCTTGTGCCGCACTTGCCCGCCATGCGCTGGCGGGCGGTTCATGTCAGGCACTTGGTGCATCGGGGGTTTCATGCAAATGTCTCGTAAGGTTGCGGGGGTGGCCGCTGTGGCGGCCGTTTTGTTGGCAACCTTTTTTATCTTGTTCTGGCTGAACGGGCGAAATACGACCACGCTGACGCTCTATGGCAATGTGGACATCCGCCAGGTTGACCTGTCCTTTCGCGTGGGGGGGCGCATTGCCGAGGTGCTGGTGGACGAGGGGGCTACGGTAGTTCGCGGGCAGGCCCTTGCGCGCCTGGACGACGATATGCTTACCCAGCAACGGGATGAGGCTGCCGCGCATCTGGCTGGCCAAAAGGCCGCCCTGATGCGTCTTGAGCGTGGCTACCGAGTGGAAGAAATCGCCCAGGCCCGGGCTTCTGTCAGCGCGGTTACGGCCCTGGCGGAAAATGCTGCCATCAATCTGCGCCGCGTAACGGCCATGCGTTCTTCCAACGCCATTTCGCAAAAAGAGCTGGACAATGCCCGGGCGCAGGCCCGCGAGGCATCCGCAAAGTTGCGCTCCGCCCAGGATCAGCTTGATATGCTTCTTTCCGGCTATAGGGAAGAAGACGTGCTGGCGCAGCGCGCTTCTGTAGACGCCGCAGCCGCAGCGCTCAACAGGGCGGAAATACAGTTGCACGATGCCGTGCTTGCGGCCCCGCAAAAAGGCGTGGTTCTTACCCGCGCCCGCGAGGCCGGGGCCATCGTTCAGCCCGGTCAGACGGTGTATGCCCTTACCCTTACGGATCCTGTCTGGTTGCGGGCCTATGTGGACGAACCGGAGCTTGGCCGCATCAAGCCGGGCATGCCTGTACGGGTTCTTGTGGACGCGGCTCCGGGAAAAAGTTTTCCAGGAACCGTGGGCTTTATCTCGCCCACGGCGGAATTCACCCCAAAAACCGTTGAGACAAAGCAGGTGCGCACTGCCCTGGTTTATCGCTTGCGGGTGCAGGTTGAGGATCCGGAAAATGTCATGCGCCAGGGCATGCCCGTAACCATTGTTGTGAATGGTGCTGACGCGCCATGAGCCTTGTAGACGTCAATGCCGGTGAAATCGCCGTGCAGTTGAGCGGGCTGGGCATGACCTTTGGCAAGGGGCGCAAGGCTGCCACGGCGTTGGACGGCATTTCCACAACGATTCCTGCCGGGTGCATCATAGGCCTTGTAGGGCCGGACGCTGCGGGAAAAACTACGCTCATGCGCATTCTTGCGGGCCTGATGCTTCCCTCTCGGGGCGAGGCGCTGATTTTTGGCCAGCCGCCGCAAAAGCTTGTCAGCGAGAGCGCCAACAGCATCGGCTACATGCCGCAGCGTTTTGGCCTCTACGAAGATATTAGCGTGATGGGCAACCTGCGTTTGCATGCCAGCTTGCGCGGGCTTGAGGGCAAGGCCTGTGAGGATGTTTTTGACCGCTTATTGCACTTTACTTCGCTTGCGCCTTTTACCGAGAGGCTGGCCGGGCGTCTTTCGGGCGGCATGAAGCAAAAGCTCGGCATTGCCTGCGCTTTGCTCGGTTCGCCCCGGCTGCTCTTGCTGGACGAGCCGGGGGTAGGGGTTGACCCGCAGTCGCGGCGCGAGCTGTGGCGCATGGTGCAGGAATTGAGCCGTGGCGGCATGAGCGTCATATGGGCAACGGCGTATCTTGATGAAGCCGAGCGCTGTGCGCAGGTTGTGGTGCTGGACAAGGGGCGTGTGCTTTATGCTGGCGCGCCGGCAGATTTTACCAGCCGGGCTGCCGGACGGGTTTTTCTGCTCAAAACGCCCGCAGGAACGCGCAAGCGCGAACTGGCTCGCTGGAGCATGCGCCCGGGCATAGAGGACGCCCTTGTGCAGGGCAGCCGCATTCGTCTGGTGCTGGCGGCCGATGCCCCCGAAGAGCTGCGAAGCGGCATCCTGGCGCAGGGGGGCGAAGCCGTGGCGCCGCGTCTTGAGGATGCCTATATGAGCGCTGTGGGCGGCATCAATCAGGTTCCGTCGCCGTATGCGGGGCTGTACGCGCAGCGCCACAGTGGCAATGCTGCTGCGGCAGGCGCTGCGTCCGGCTTTACGGCCAACGCGGCGCCAAATCAGTCGGCAGATCAGGCGGCAGCTTCCTCAACAAATCCGACCGCCGCCCCGACAATTGCCCCGACCGCCGTCCCCCCGGCTGCTGCTCTCGCTGCCGCACCGGCTGCTGCCGGGCACAGTGCAGAAAAAGGCTCCCCAAGGCACAGTCCGCTGGTTCAGGTGGGCCATGCGCCGGGGGCAGGCGACAGTGTGCCGCCCGCAAAAGAGCGCGTGATGCCAAGTATTGAGGCTGATCATCTTACCAAAAAATTCGGCGACTTTACCGCGGCAGACAATATCAGCTTCAGTGTGTTGCCCGGCGAGATATTCGGCCTGCTCGGCCCCAATGGAGCGGGTAAATCAACGACGTTTCGCATGTTGTGCGGCCTTTCGCGGCCCACATGGGGGCAGTGTTCCGTTGCCGGAATGAACCTGCTCACTGCGGGCAGCGAAGCCCGCGCGCGGCTGGGCTATATGGCGCAAAAGTTTTCATTGTATCCCGAAATTCCGGTGGTGGAAAATATCAAGATTTTTGCTGAATTGTATGGTCTGAGCCGTCAGCGCCGCCATGAGCTTTTGCCCATACTGTCTGGCGCGCTGGAATTGCAGGACTTTTTGCACAGCCGCACGGGCAATCTGCCCTTGGGGCAAAAGCAGCGCCTGGCCCTTTTGTGCGCCACCCTGCACGAGCCGCCCGTATTGTTTCTGGACGAGCCGACATCCGGTGTGGACGCGCGCACCCGGCGCGATTTCTGGAAGCACATTGCAGCCATGACCGCCGCCGGGGCCGCTGTGCTTGTGACCACGCATTTTATGGAAGAGGCCGAGTATTGCGACCGCATAGCCCTTATCTATCGGGGGGCCATGATACGCATGGGGACGCCTGATGATCTTAAAGCGGCATGCACCTCTGTGGAAGATCCCACCCTTGAGGAAGCATTTATTGACAGTATTGAGGAATATGACAGGCGTAATCCTCAATAACAGTGCGGCATGCTGCAAAAACGGCATGGCAAGCGCGCGTGCGTTGGCCGCATCTTGCGCGTCTTGGCGCTGCCAGCTTGTATGTGGCGCCGGGCCCCTCACTGGTCGTATTTTGCGCGCACAGGGCTTGTTTTCGCGAGATACCTGCTGAGATGTGCGAGAATGTGTTTTCAAATTCGTGTGGCCCGAGAGAGGGTGGGCGAACTTTCCAGCCATAATGCAATCATTTGAGGCAGTAACTGTTTCAGTGGCATAGTATGAAAAAAAATCTCTGGCTTCAGCAATTGCTGGCTCTTGTGCGCAAGGAGTTTCAGCAGATCGTGCGCGACCCCTCTTCTTATCTGGTGGCCGGGGTCTTGCCGCTGATTTTTTTGCTGCTTTTTGGTTACGGCATTACCCTGGATGCGGGCGTGTTGCGCCTTGCGGTGCTTAATGAGAGCGGCGGCAGGCATTCGCTGGACTTGGCGGCAAACTTTGCGCATTCGCCGTGGTTTTCAACGCTTGGCACTGGCAGTATGGACGAGGCGGCCCGCCTTATGCGGGATTCAAAAGTTCAGGGTGTGCTGGTTTTTCGGCAAGATTTTGATGCGGCGCTGGAGCGGGGAGCCGCAGGGGAGATACAGGTGCTGGTGGATGGGGCCGAACCCAATACGGCCCAGTATATCCAGAGCTACAGCCAGGGGCTTATAAGCAGGTGGCAGGCCACGGCCATGCCCGGTGGGGCCGCCTTGCAGGCTCCCATAAGTCTGCAGCCGCGTTTTTGGTATAATCCGGCAGCTAAAAGTGTGCAGTTTCTTGTGCCTGGGGCCATTACAGTCATCATGACGCTGATCGGCACGCTTTTGACGTCTCTGGTTTTTGCTCGGGAGTGGGAGCGGGGCACCATGGAGGCCATGTTTGCCACGCCGGTAAGCCGCATGCAGCTTTTGCTCGGCAAGCTTATTCCCTATTTTTGCATGGGCATGTTCAGCATGGCCCTTTGCGCCGGGGCGGCGGTCTTGCTTTTTTCTGTGCCGTTTCGCGGTTCCTGGTGGGTTTTGCTGGTTATTTCTTCTGTTTTTATGCTCAGCGCCCTTGGTCAGGGCCTGCTTATTTCCGTCACCTTGCGCGGGCAGCTTGTGGCCGCCGAGGCCGGGCTGTTTTCAGGCTTTTTGCCGGCCCTGCTGCTGTCGGGCTTTGTTTTTGATATTAACAGCATGCCTCCGGTTCTTCAGGCGCTCACCAGATTACTGCCCGCCAGATATTTCAACACCTGTTTGCGGACGATTTTTTTGACAGGCGATGTGTGGGAAATATTTATCCCCAGTCTGCTTTTTATGGGCCTGCTGTCTGCGATACTACTGGGGCTGGTGTATAAAAATCTTGTAAAAAGGCTGGACGTGTAGCATGGCGGGGCGCTTCACAGGCTTTCAAACGGCCAGAAAAATGGCGGCAGGGGGCGCATCCCGGCTGAGCGCATTTTTTCCGCGTCTTGACTGGCGGCGCATGGCGACCATCGTGCGCAAGGAGCTGCTGGTTCTTTTGTGCAATCCCATTTCGCGCGCTCTTATCATTGTGCCGCCGCTCATGCAGATTGTCATTTTTGGCTGGGCCGCCACGCTGGAGGTGCGCAATGTGGATGTGGCTGTGCTCAATCATGACAACGGCCGCTGGAGCCGCGAGATCATTCATGCCATAGAAGGCTCGCCCACATTTCGCAGCATTACGCATATGGAGGGGCAGGGGCAGATCCGCCCCACGATGGATCAGCAAAAAGCGCTTTTTGTGCTGGTTTTTGATGAGGATTTTTCGCGCCGCGTTGACAAGGGCGAGCCGGCTGAGGCCCAGGTTATTCTGGACGGGCGGCGATCCAATGCGTCGCAAATTGCGGCCTATTATTTGGAGCGTATGACGGCTCAGGTGGTAGCGGCCACGCCGCGCGCGCAGGCTGCGCAAACGATGGCGACCGGCGTGCCGCAACTGGATATACGCATGCGCTGTTGGTTTAATCCCAACCTTGAGTTTCGGTGGTTTTTTCTGCCCAACCTCATAGGTATGCTGAGTTTTATGCTGGGGCTCGTGGTGACCGGGCTTTCAGTCGCGCGGGAGCGCGAGGTGGGAACTTTCGACCAGTTGCTGGTTTCGCCCGCCATTCCTACGGAAATTGCGCTGGCAAAGCTTGTTCCCGGCTGTCTTGTGAGTATGGTACACGGAACCATTTTTCTGCTTATTTCCATACTGGGTTTCGGCGTGCCTTTCACGGGTTCTGTAGCGCTGCTCTATGTGGCAATGCTGGTATTTGCGGCGGCCTCGGGCGGGGTGGGGCTTATGGTGTCTTCTCTGTCGGCCACGCAGCAGCAGGCTTTTCTTGGCGCATTTACTGTGGGTGTTCCCTGCATTCTTATTTCCGGCGCAGTCACCCCGGTTATGAATATGCCTGTTTTTTTGCAGCACGCCAGCCAGCTGAATCCCTTGCGGCACTTTACAAACATCACGCAAGGAGTTTTTTTGAAAGATATTACGGTGGCGACTGCTGCGGCAAACTTGGGAAAAATCACCTGTATCAGCGTTGTTACCGTGTGCGTAGCTGTTTGGATGTTCAAGCGCAAGGCATAGGGCATATGCTGCCCCCATTATGCGCCAAGGGCCAACAGTTTTTCTTTGTCTTGTCCCCCCCAAAGAAAAGGCCCCACAAATGGGGTATGTCAACGGGCCTTCCCGAACTTGAACGGAAGCTAAAAAAGCAGAAAGCCCGCTTGGCTGTATGCCTTGCGGACTTTTGCGAACTTCTTTGGAAGCTTTTATGGGGCGACGGCGGGGCTCAATAATATTATTTAACTATATGTAATATATTGATATTAAAACTTATATTTTTATTTATACCCCCCAATAAATTGGCGGGATGCTGGCGGAGGCATCACCTAAATAGGGCTGGCATAAAAACCCCTGATCATTTTATGCACATTTGCTGTATCCTGTAGCTGCGCGTGCTCTCATGTCGTTCCACAGTTCGGCCCAGTTTTTCCCATTTTTTCCCATTTTTGCCGGGCACACCCTAGGCACAGATCGAACCATGACATGAGCTTGTAAGTTCAGTGTGTTACGCAGACTTGGGGGGACAAAAGAAGTCGTTTCAAGGCCGCCGTGTCGGACAGTTCGTCCAGGTGGTCTTGTCGGTGGAGGTTGACGTGCGTGTTATAATAATTTCACGAGCAAGGCTCGAAGGGTAATGCTGTGTTTTCATGGCGGGTGTCTGTTCTGTTGGACAAAGATTACCGGTGCCATGAAGGGCCGCTCAGAAATGGGCGGCCCTTTTAGATAGCGCTTTACTTTTTACGATTAGCGAATGGCAAGGCTTTATACTCGCCCTTGAATTTTTCAATTAGTACACGTTCACTTTTTCGAGGATCTTCATCTGCTGAAGAGACTCGCCAAGCGACAAGACACTCCATCACATTACTGATTTGCCAAATGTCCCGGCCACCCTTGTGCTGAGCCTTTCTCCCTTGCCCATACCGCATATAAGTCTGCAGCCGTTTTCGTAGCGTAGTTTTATATGTGGGGCCACCAGCTTTACCAATATAGATGATGGCCGTTTGATCATTCCATCGTGCAGCTAACACATCCGCTGATTTTGGCGTATCTCCATTAGCGATAGATGCACTGCCGGCGAGGCAAAATGTAGGGAGCTGAGGCGACGATGCCAAAATAATATACACTCCGGCGGATTCGGGAACGCTTTCGCATGTTGTCCCGAGCTCGGCTATGGTTTTAAAGCCAGAAAACCCTTGCGAAATTTCAGCAGAAAATGTTTCAAAATTAAAAAATTCTGCCCAATTTTTTCCGGTTGGACTTTTTCCAATGTCGCCCATTTACTTCTCCCCCCTATCTCTTTTTCGCCTTGTACGGATCAACTGTTCCCTTTTTACCTGTGTATGGGTTCGTATTCCCTTTGGTCGAGTAGTTGTCCATCTTGGTTTTGTTCGGGGACGTGCGCTGGTGCGGGGCCACATAGGTGCCTGATTTTTTGGTGTAGCCCTTAACGCCCTTGGCATTGGCGTCAGTGGTAATCAAACATGGGGCAAAGGCCAGAGAAAACGCCATTAATGCCAAGATGATCCTTTTCATACTGTAATGCCCCCCACTAATCAAGCTGCCCTTAAGGGGGAATCCTTCGGGTTTTTACCAGCCTGCTGATGTACGCTTTGTGGCGTCTTTCAGCCAAGCGCCGAGTGCAGGTACGTGGTGTTAAAGAGTTCTACCCAATCCGAAAGTGTTTTATTCAGGTGATCCAGGCTGCGCCATTCGCTCAGCCAGAAGAGTTCTTCCTTAATCGTGCGCATTGTCCGCTCGGTATCGGCGTTTCCTTTCGGGTTGTTGTAGCTGGTGAATGAGGTAGGCTGGAAAAAACGGACGCCATAGTTCATATCCATTGAGGAGGTTCTATGACGAAAGCACCTTGGGGACGTTATTCACAGGAATTGAGACAGCAAGCCGTCACCATGGCGGTTGAGGATGGTTTTGGCGTAACGGAAACAATGCGGATATTGTCTATTCCTATGAAAACATTGGCGAATTTTGTTGCGCAGTACCGACAGGACAAGCAAAGGTTCGCGTTGAAGCCGGGCGTGAGTGAGCAGGATGCGGAGTTGGCGCGACTGAAGAAAGAAAACGCCCTGCTGCGTATGGAGCGCGACATACTAAAAAAAGCGGCGGCGTATTTTGCCAAGGAGTCGCTGTGAGGTACGCCTCAGTCAGCGCTTTGCGACACCGATATCCCGTCCGGTTTGTTTGCCTGGTTTTGCGCGCATCTGTCAGTGGATACTATGCCTGGCTCAAACACTACGCGGCCCCATCACGTAAGACAACTCGCCTGGAGGCCGAGGTTCTGGCTGCCCACCAGAGAACACGCGGCACATACGGCGCGGAGCGGTTGCACCGGGAACTCGTGGCAAGCGGTTGTGGTGTCAGCCTCTGGAAGGTCAAGCGGCTACGCCGCGAGCTGGGCCTCGTCTGTAAGCGCAAACGGCGGGTTATCCGCACCACGGAGGCAAATCACGCGCTGCCGGTCGCTCCCAACCTTTTAAATCGTGACTTCACGCCGGGCGAACACAACCGCGTGTGGGTGAGTGACATAACCTATATCCCCACACGGCAGGGCTGGGTATATCTTGCCGGAATCAAGGATTTACACAGTCGGGAAATTGTCGGCTTCAGCCTGGCCGAACGTATGGACACCGGACTTGTCTTGGCTGCATTGACGAAGGCGGCGCGCTTGCATCGCCCGCCTGTGGGACTGACTCTGCATTCGGATCGCGGCAGCCAGTATTGCAGCGTAGCTTACCAGAAAAGACTCCGCTCATACGGTCTGGTCTGCTCCATGAGCAAAAAAGGGGATTGTTACGACAACGCACCCATGGAGAGCTTCTGGGGCTTGTTGAAAAATGAGTTGGTTCATTGCAAAAGCTACAGCTCACGGGCTGAAGCCATTGCTGATATAAATGAATATATTGAGATTTTTTTATAGTCGACAAAGGCGCCAGGCGGCACTTGGCGATCTCTCACCAGCGGCGTTTGTCAGAAGCAGGATGATGGAACCAAAGCTGCCGATTGCTGCTTAACATGGCGTACGAAATTGACGACCGATCTCAGTTGTGGTTCCTGTGATTCAGCGAGTGACCCAGTAAGGGGACGCATGGGGTAGGGGGGGCACCAACCCAAGAAATCTTATCAAGTCAGCTACAAAAAGAAAAAGGAATTGGGCTTGTTAGCTCAATTCCTAAATTCGTGGTGCCGAGGGCGGGACTCGGCACCTTCATGATCGTTGATTGTTAATATGCTGAAATTGCTGCATTTTATTTTTTTGTGTTCAGCGGCTTGTGACCCCGTTTGTGACCCCATCTTAAATGTAACTTACGTAAAAATCCAGTGAAAGGACCAGAACCGACGCAGAAGATTGGCACAGGGTTCTGCCATGTCAGTGAGATCTTTTCGACAATATCAGGTAGACAAAGCGCTTTGATTCAATTCAACTTTCCCTGCCGGTGAAAAATTATGTTTAGTTTCAAGTTACGGATAGAGTAGGGGAGTCGTGGGCATGATTACTGGCGATGGGAGCAACTCTTGGTTCTGCTCCCACCGCTTTTGTATAGTATTCAATCTTTGACTTCATCCATTATTACTTTCACGACCTTGAGCACGGCAATGATGATCACAAGCCATGCTGTGGCATCAAGCCCGCAACTCGTTTTAGCCATTTTTTTCTCCTTTCAGCAGAACCTGTTGCAACAGTCCGAACATTACAGGAGCCAAATCCGGAAGCTCTTTGATTGTCTGGCTGGCGTGGGGGAGCAAATTGGCAATACTTTCGTCTCGAATCCCAAGGCCATAAACTTCAAATCCCAGCTTCAGCGCCATTGCTAAAGCGTCCTTACTTGCCTGAGGATTATCTGACGTTCCGTCTGTAATAATCAGGATAATTTTTCTATTTTCCTTTAGGGGCAACACGGTCTGCATGGTCCACCAAAGGGTAGCAGCCAAAGGGGTTCCCCCTGAAGCTCCGATTTCGAAATTCTCCGAAACTGCTTGCCCGTGTCGGACCAGGGGGACCACAGAGTTTGGCGTTGTTGTCGCCGGGAATGCCGTCACTGCCGGGTTAATCCCCTTGATGCCTGCCAAGGCCTTGGCTATGGCATAGCAAGCCTGCTTTGCGAGGGTGATGGGAGCGCCTGCCATGCTGCCGCTGACATCCAGCAGAATGTGCACGGCGGTATTAAGACCCGTTTGTTCGGACAGGGATTGAAATACACGGGAGTTGCCCACATGCAGCTTATAAAGTGATCTTGTATGCAAGGTTCCCTTTCTGCCGATATGGCAGCCTTGTCGGGTCTGTGCCTGCAACAAACCTTGGAGACGCGTACGCAGGGCGCTGCTGGCACTGAGGGCGCTATTTTTGTGTTCTTCCGCCAATGGCAACACCTGCCTGAAACCCTCAGTAGCTACTGACAGACGACTTGTGCTTGAGCTTTCTTGCTGAAGCGTAAGCTGCGTGGCCAGTGCCTCCCCCAGGTTTTGAGGCAACGCATGGGCATCTGCCCTGAACAACTCCGCAAGCAAGGCTTTTTTATTTCTGCTCTTTTCTTGCTGTGATTGAGAAGCGCAATCCGATGAATCTGTCTGCCCTGGTTGAGTTGCGCAATCAACCTGGCTACGTCGCTGCTTCTCGCTGCTATTACCTGGTGTTGCAGCCGTGCTTCCTCTTCGTGTTGGGAGCCTTTTGGGTTTCCATTTGCGGATGCAATTTGCCAGTTGGTCTGCATAGCCGATGGCGCTTGCGGTATCAGGGCAGTGGATACGCACTTTTACCAGAACAGCATCCAAAGCTTCTTTCAGACCCTGAAAATTCTGGACAATAATTTTAGCTGACAATCTGCGGGGAATGTTGACTTCATCCACGTCCCATGACCGCACGGTCAGCAACACATACTCCATAACAGCAAGGGCCGGAGGATCTCCCCCGGCCCTTGGCTCTGCCTTTTCTACAAAGAATCGTCGTATTAACCAGTTCAGGTTTTGCCGACAACCAGGAAAAATGGCAGACAGCTTTTTTTCGACTCTCCAATCTTCGAGGCAGTTGAAGAG
>CAZFCC010000037.1:0-27465 GCA_964517635.1 uncultured Desulfovibrio sp.
CCTCGTCTGGTTGAGTAGCTATCACACCTGTCCGATTTTTGGGGAGCACCTCTCATCTCCATCCGCATTAACGGTACCAACGACGCGCCCGAGTTCATTTCGGTGCAAAGCGGCGAAGTCAAGGAATCCGGCGTTTCTTATGCAGGCGGCCGGGGCAGCGTTCTCAATGCGCAGGAAAATACCAATCCCGCAGATTCCAAGTCGATCCTCGTTGGCAACGTTATCGCCTCTGATGTGGATACCGGCGATATGGAGCATCTGTCTTTCGGCCTTGCGCAGCAGGCTGACGGCGGCGACCTCCCCATCAACGGCCTTATTTACGTTACGGGCATCAATGCTGACGGCTCTTTTACCTTTGTAACGGAACAACCCGCCAGCGATGCCTACTTCGGTACGCTGAAAATGGAATCCGTGTCGGACGGCGCTGGCGGCATGAAGGGCAAGTATACCTTTACGCTCAATGATGCGGCGGGCAGCCCGGCGGACAAGCTTGGCGAAGGCGAATCCGTAACGCTCAAGGTGTATCCCACTGTCAGCGACGCAAAGAGCGACGCCGACACCAACTTCAAAACCGTCACCAGCGCCAACCCCATTGAAGTCACCATCCACGGCTCCAATGACGTTCCGCTGGTGGACAGCGAGCACACAGATATTGCCATTGTCATCACGGAGCAGGGTGCAGCCAATCCCGACGCGGCTGCGTCGGTTTCCGGTTCCTTTGTCGTGACGGATGTGGATACCAATGACACCATAACCTTCGGTCTTGTGCATCAGGACGGCGAAACCGTGAGCTGGAACGACAGTTCCGCGCCCGGCACGCTTTACGTTGTGATGGGCAGCGGAGAAAACGCGGGCAAGCTGGTGGTGACCGGCGTTGCGCCAAAATCGGAAGGCTCCAATTACAACGACTACTATGGCAAGATAACCATCAGTTCAGACGCAGAAGATCCTTCGGGCAAAACGGCCAACTATACCTTCACGCTCTTCAATGATTCCGCTGCGGTGAACAGCATGTACGAAGGGCAGAGCCAGAAGTTGGACTTCACCGTGGTCGCCGGAGACGACAAGGGCGCTTATGTGACGCAGCCTGTTGCAGTGACCATCACCGGTTCCAACGACGCGCCCGTGGTAGAGGATGTCACTGGGGCGGTAACAGAAAAGGGCGTCAGCGGTGGTAATACGCCCTATGAGGGCACTGCCGTCGCTTCCGGCACTCTGACCGCCACGGATGTGGACACGGATCAGGATGGTCAAGACTTTACCTTTGGGGTTGAGGACGCGGACGCGGGAGCACCCAGCTATACCATGGATGGCATAACCTATGACGTTGTGTGTGTGAAGCCTGAAGGCACACTCTACCTGGAATCCACAACGGGCGCGTATCGGTTTGAATTGAATAATAGTAACGCTGAGGTGAACGCTCTCGCTCAGGGTGAAAAACTCGATGTTTCCTTTAGCTATACCGCCACGGATATCAACGACGCAACATCAGAACCGAAGAACATCACGATTACCATCACCGGCACCAACGACAAGCCCACCCTGGCCCTGACAATGGCCGAAGGCCTTGAGCGCACGTCCGTTGCCGCTGACGCCTCCGCGGGTACGCTGGCCTACGAACAGGTCAATATTTCTGAAAAGGCGAACACGGATTACGGAGCCAATCCGCCTAACCTCAAGGTGGCGTTGGGTACAGCCGCCTCCACCGACGTGGACAACGCGGCCAAGGGTTACTTCGGCGCCACTACCGGGCATGTGGCGGAAGGCACGGGATCTGCGCCCAACGGCGACTTCAATACGGCAGACAAAACCGCCACGGGCAGCAGCGCGAGCACTGTCGCTGTCAAGGGTGCTCACGGCACGCTGCACCTCAAGTCAGATGGCTCGTACACCTATACGCTGGACAGCAAGCAGTCGGACAAGGGCGGTGAAATCAACAAATTGCAGGTCGGACAGCACCTTGATGATAAATTTACCATTCTGGTCAAGGACGAATACGGCGCATGGACTACGCAGCCCATTACTGTGCGCATCGACGGCGTCAACGATACGCCCTATCTTGTGGGCGGCAATACCATCAACGTCACGGAAGCTGGCGTTACCAACGGCAATACCCTGATGCCCGGCACTGCCTCCCAAACGCGTACGCTCGATGTGCGCGACGATGACTCCAACATGGCGGATGCGCGCTATGCCATTGTGGGCGGAACGACAGACCCAGATGACAGCAACGGGATGATCATAAAAACGATCTACGGAACCCTGAGCCTTAATACCAAGACCGGCGAATACACGTACACGCTCAATAACGAGGCCGATGCCACGCAAAAGCTGTACCAGGGGCAGGAAGTCACGGATACAATCAACATCACGGTGACGGACAAGCACACCGGGGAACTCAACACCAGCATAAAGGTCACAATCACCGGCACCAACGACAGGCCCACGCTCGATATTGATGCTGCTCCCAAGATGGTCGTCACGGAAGATGGCAGCAACCTGAGTGTCGGCGGCAAGTTCGGCCAAGGGAATATCCGTGATGTTGATTCCACGGAGCATACCTACCATCTGGTCAGCGATACTGTCGGCAAGACCTATGACCCCATAACAGGGAAGTACGGCGCGTCCAACGATCTCACCACAACGCCCACCCAGTCTTCCGAAATGCCGGGAATTTACGGCACACTGACAATGCAACCAGACGGAACCTACACCTACACGCTGGATAACGGCAGCAAGGCGGTGCAGGGGCTGGGCGCCAATGAAACGGCTACCGAAACCTTTTACGTCATGGTTAAGGACAGTCACGGCGCGTTCGACATCAAACCCATAACCGTTACCGTCAACGGGCACGACGACCCCACCATTATCAACACCAAGTGGCTCACACCCGACCAGGCCGCCATTGAGGCTGGCGTAAAGCCCCCCACAGGCGGGAGCACCAATGCCGCCCAGTACGGCAACGAGCAGGCTGGCGTGCCAGCCAAGGGCTACATAGGCGCAACCGATGTTGACGCCAAGGATCAGGCGGCCCTGCAAAACTCCGGCGCTGATGCCGCGCTGCACTACCAGATCACCGCCAACGGCACGACGCTTGATATCAACGAGTGTCTGGCCGGGGGTGCCCCTGCGTCCGGCACGGGCTGGGAGGTGAAAACGACGGTTGACGGCGTGAAGCATCTGTACATCGATACGGCGTACGGAAGGCTCGACATCACCGCCCTTACCGCTGCGGAAAAGGCCAGCTTTGGTTCCGGCCCCTACCCCGCCTTCAGCTATACCTTCACGGCCAACGATACCCTTGATGCCGTGCAGAAGCTGCAAGCCAACCAAAACCTGACAGACGGCTTCACCATCAAGGTGACAGGAACCACAGAAACCACGCCCTCCTTTGACGTGAAGTTGACCATCATCGGCACCAATGACAGGCCAGAAGTGGTCATTACCGAGAGTGAAACCCACATTAAGGACAATGCGCCGAGCTTGACGGGCAAGCTTGGTGCCAGTGATGTGGACGACAAAAGCGGCTTTACCTGGTCTCTGGTGAAAAACGACGACCATACTGACACTAATCTTGCTAGCGACAATGTGTTCATGAAAGGTGAGCACGGCTGGATAGAACTGAACAGCAAGACCGGTGAGTATACCTATCACCTCACTAGCGACTTGACCGTGCTGAACAGCGGCGAAAAGTACTCAGACACCTTCTATGTGCGCGTTATGGACGCTCACGGGGCGTACTCTGATATCAAAGAACTGCAGGTTACCATTGACGGAACCAATCACAAGGGTTCGCTGACCGCGTCTACAGTCGTGGCCAGCGGCGCGGAAGCTGGCGTCACCACTGCGCCCGACTACAGCGCCAACGACAACCTGCACTTCACCAGTAAAGATGGCTATTACCTTGGTGCCAACGTACCCAAGGCGGATGAATCCATTGACGGTAGGTTGACCGTTGATGATGATGATAATAGCAACTACGGTGGCTTCCGCTTTACGGATAAAGGTACGGTCAAGGTAACGATCACCGTCAATGGCAAAGAGGTCTCAGAGGATTGCACCATCACCGGCAACAGCATCACCGGCAACAGCATCACGACAAGCTACGGCGTCCTGACTTTGAACAGCGATGGCACATACAAATTCGACGTTAACCAAAACAAGATGAACCCGCTGACGCCCAATGATACGGTCAGCATCAAGGTGTCTGTCAGCGCCGATTCAAGCACCACGAAACTGAATCAGGGCGGTGCAGACAGCGGTGCAAACGAAACCGTCGCCGGCGACCTGACCATCAATATCCACGGCACCAACGATGCCCCGGTGGTGTTGTTTGACAAGATGCCACTGCTCCAAACAGTTACAGATACCGATGTTAAGGGTATAGATTGGACTTCTTCCATATTGGTGGATTTTATCAAGCAGGAAGTCCAAACCCTGATCGAACACAAGACGAATGCGGGACACCCCGGTTATGGCTATGACCCTGACAGTTGGCTCGTAAAAGCTCTCAAAAGCAGGGGCGAGGATCTGCCTGATCTTATTAATAGGTACAACAGCTCAAAGGATATCCAAACACTCGTACAAGACGGTATACACACCCAGGGGCGGGCAAACAAGATTCTGGATGCCATCCTTGCTGATGAAGAAGCCTCCAGCGCCTTAAAAGACAAAATAGCTGAGTACAACACTGCTGTGGCCGGAGATATCAACAAAATAGACTGGTCATCTTCCGTGTTCTGGAAGTTTATCCAGGATGAAGCGCAAGATCTGGTTGCTACCAAAGTGTCTGGCGGGTCGCCTGACTATGGCTATAATCATGCCAGTTGGCTCGTAAAAGCCCTCAGCGGTATGCAAGGCGGCATGGACGATAACCGGTATCTTATTAACCAATTTAATAAGGAAGACATAGCTGTCTTGCTTAGTTCCGGTCATTTCAATAAGAGCATGGCAGAAAAAATGCTGCACGAGATGTCTGAAACGGATATCAGTGATCTGAAAGCACTCTTGGATGCCAGCCACATAAGCTCTGGTGAAACAAGGGGCCTCCAGCATTCTCTTGATGATCTGGGCACGGCATCCGGGGCGCTCGCTGGCTACGTCAGTGATGTGGACAATAACCACAAGCTGACCTTCTTCGCCGTGCAGGACAAGACCGACAACGGCATAGCCGATGGCTCTGTGGTACAGTCCATTGAAGGCAAGTACGGCACGCTTATCATCAATGTCGATGGCAAGTACACCTACGTTCTTGACCGAAACAGCGACGCGTACAAGTCCCTCAAGGGAGAGGCTACCGAGGAGTTTTCGGTCTATGTGCGTGACGAGCACAATGCCGTGGCAAAAGACGCCATTCCCATTGTCATTACCGTGCCCAAACCCGGCACAGGCGGCGGTGGCGGCAACAACCCGATGCTGCTCGTAACCTCGGAAAGCAGCGAGGTTACGGAAGATACCCCCGACGAATTCGTCGCCAAGGGAGACATTCGTGCAACCACAACGAACAATCCCACAACCGACTCCGGCCTCTTCCTTACGGGCAAGTACAGCCAGAAGGATCAGGACGCTAAAGAAAGTGATCTTAACGCTGGTGAGAAGACCAGCGTTATCGTCACCGACTACGGAACCATCACGCTGCTGCCCAACGGTAAGTATACCTACACCCTGAACAACGACCATCCCAAGGTGCAAGGTCTGGGTGAGGGGGAGAGCATTGTTCAGACCTTCAAGGTGGTGAACGGCAAGGGCGGTGAGAGCACTATCACCATCACCATCAACGGCACCAATGACAATCCTTACCTGACCAGCAAGGACGAGACGCTCTCCTTGCACCAAAGCGAAGGTAGTGAAGGCGCAGCTTGGGATAAACTCTTCGTCGAGGGCAGCTTTACCGCCTCTGACCGCGATACCAGCGATGCCGGCAAGCTTTCCATAGAGAAAAGCGACGCCGTGGAGGAGAAAAACGGCAGCTTCATCGTTGAAGGCACGTACGGCACATACACCATCACGCCTGTCGCAGATGGCACAGGCACGAAATTTGACTACACCTATGAACTCAAGGATGAGTATAAAGGGAAAAACTTCGACGGCGCTGCCAAGGATTCGGTAACCTTCCTGATTACGGACGGCCACGGCGGTACGGTGGAAAAAAGCCTGACCGTCGCCTTAAGCGCGGACAATGCGACGCCCATGCTTACTACGACCAGTGGCGCGCATACGGTGAAGGAAGACGTTGTCCTTGAGGATAAAACCGGCATATTTGAGGTTACCGGAACGGTTCCCGCCACTGACGGCGACACTGGGCATCTGGGCGGTTCCGGCACCCTCAGTTACACCATCGTTGACGCTGAAATTCCTGGCGTGCTCCAGGGCAAATACGGCACGCTCTTTCTCAAGGATGACGGCTCGTATACCTACAAGCTTAATAATAACGACCCCCGTGTGCAGGCCCTGGGCGAAGGTGCGGAGTTGAAGGATACGTTTGCCATCCAAGTGAGCGATGGCGGCAAGTCTGTGAAATATCCTGTGACGATCACTGTCGAGGGAACCAACGATGCCCCGGTCATCAGCCTGCACAATACTGAGGGCGGCGTGGCTGGCTCGGGCGCGGCGCTCTATGTGTCTGAAACCGAAGGTTCGCTTGACGGTATGCTGCCTTCCGTTAGCGGTAAGGCAGAGGTGTATGATGTGGATTCGAACGAGACCCACAAGTTCAGTATTGATGGTGCCGACATTGCTGACGGTCTGACGGTCTACGCCTACAAGGACAACGGCGCATGGGTGCAGTGCAAGGCGACTGATGCGGGGGCCAAAGAAATCGGCACGTTCAAGATTGACCCGGATACGGGCAACTACACCTTCACCCTGAGCAAGGATGCCGAGGCCCTGGCCCACGGCGAAAAGGTGGTGCTGACCGCCGGGGTCAAAGTAACTGACAGCGCCGGGGATGCAGACACCGCGACTGTGCAGGTAACGGTAACGGGAGCCAACACGGCCCCTGTCATCACCGACTTCACGGATGCAGAAAGGATACTCACGGACGTGAAACCCGCCGAGGGCGGCACCTACGCGGCCCCCGCGCTGACGGGTTCCATCACGGCAATGGACGCGGACGGCCCGGCGGGTGAGTTGAGCTACTTTATCAAGTCCGGCAGCAATAATGTTACGGAACTTGCCAATGAATACGGCACACTGAAGCTTAATGGGAGCGGCTACACCTTTACCCTGAATGCTAAGGGTGAGGACTTGCTCAAATCGCTTGGTGAGGGGCAAACGCTGGCCTATCTGGTCACGGCTGGAAAGCTTACACCTGATCAAGCCGCCGCCTTTACGTTCACCCTTGTAGCCAGGGACAAATACGGCGCGGAGGGCAGCCAGGAACTGAAGATTGATCTCAAGGGCATCAACGACGCGCCGGAGGTACACCTTGACACCGCCGCGCATGCGCTGTGGGCCACAGACGTGGATGGTGATGCCCTGACCTTCAGCGTGATGGGTCAAGATCTGAATTCTGGCACTCTGGAAACTACAGAAGTGACCGGCGCTTTCGGCACGCTGACGTTCACGGCTGACGCGGATGATTCCGACACGTTCTCCTACAAGTATGAGCTTGACACCAGTCATGATAATATCCTCAAGCTGGCCTCAGACTACGCCGCAAATAAGTCGCTTGTGGACGAGTTTGACTATAATGTTGAGGATGCCCATACGAGCGCGGGTGGTACCCTGTCCATCAACATCAATGATGTGCAAAGCTGGGACGGACTCGGCGGTAAGCTGATGTTTGACACCGGGGAAGACGAGTCTCTTACCGGCACAGAACACAATGACGTCATTTTCGGCAGCGGGGGCGACGACATTCTCTTCGGCGGCGATGGCAACGACTACCTCTTCGGCGGTGACGGTAACGACACCCTGTATGGCGGCGATGACAACGATCATCTCTACGGTGGCGCGGGTAACGACTACCTTGATGGCGGCGATGGCAACGACTTTCTTGACGGCGGCGATGGCACTAACCACCTTTACGGCGGTGACGGCAATGATGTGCTGGTTTTCCACAAGGGCGATACCATCGACGGCGGTGAGGGAATAGACATTCTGCTGGTGCGCGAAGACTCGCTGGACGACTTCTTTACAGCAGACAATGATGTTTCCAACATGGAAATTATTGTCAAAAGTGGCGGCACCGTGCTTGATAGCCTTACCAGCGTGAAAGATCTGGTTAGAGACCTCGGTATAGCTATCGACGACGACGGCAAGGTGAAGGCGGACTCTCTGGGAGATGCTGTTGAGACTTACACCTCCGGCGGTGATGTTTGGAACGTGTACAATGCGACTGTAACCACTGGTGTGGGAACCGAGGAAACTGTCCAGGTCGCGATTTTGCAAAACAGCATAGCTTAAAACAGTTTGCCATTGAAAAGCCCAAAGGTAGGGTCTGGCTTCAAAACGCGAACTACGGCTCTGGCGTAAGTTGAACAACAAAGCCCGCGCTCTTTTACGAGCGCGGGCCTTTTCGTTGTAAATCTGTTCGGGTCAGCAGCAATTCTGTGACAGGCGTGAACAAAAATAAAAGTTTTGGGAGGTGGGGGCAGCATAGGCGTCCCCCTGAAAATCATATAGTTTTTTCCAGATTTTTGCTTCCTCAAACCCCGTCGCCTCATTCGCGGGCAATAGCCTTTTGGGTCAGCTAGTTGCGAAGTTGGACATCAAATTTTGTGCCATAGCGTGAACGCTCGTGGTCAAGGCGAGGTATATAAAGCTCTCGTTTTTCTTTGGGAGCTTTTTCTTGCAAAAAAGTCGGTGCCGTAAAAATAAGCGCAACTCATCAATACCATCAAGCTGCTTCTTAAGGGCTTGGTATGCATATATGGAGAAACAAGCCGCCGCTATCGACAGCCTATCGCCCTTGGCTATGGTCGTCGCCAACTCGTCTTTGACAGTTCGGCGCACATTGTCGAGCATTTCGGCATCTGCATATTGAAGCTCTTACTTTTCTTTTTCCTGGACAAAAAGGATATCAAACATTTTATTCAAAACGAATACTATTGATTAGACTTATTGATATATGACTTTATCTTAATTTCCTTATCACTCTTGTTGCTGTCATAGGAGTTATCTCTGCCACCATCGTCACCACAGTAGCGGGGGGCGGATGGTTTTTGAATGCAGAAAAGTTGCGCATCGCCGGTATTTACCTGTTCTGTGCGCAATTTGTTGCCCTTTACACGCTTTCCATTGTTCAGCGCCAGGGCAAGGCCTGTTTTCTGGTTGATGATCTGATACATCGCACCCACGCGTTTTAACTTCCATTTTTGCTCATCGCTTTTATTCGCACGGGTGATGGTAGCGGATGAACCCTGGCCTCCACTGCCGCTTAAAAGAGTGGAGTTCGTTCTGATAGTGTAAACGTTGTTGCCAACATGCTGAAACGACCACGTTGCGGTTGGTCGATATGGCCAAAGAATCATGGGAGAATTTCCAGCTTCTCTAGTGGCGGCCAAAGTCATGTCGCTATTGGACATCTGAATGATGTAAATGCCATTTTGCAAAATGGGTTCTGCGGCGACAGGCTGAACAAATAGTGGCAAAACTAACGAAACAGTGGCGATTGTATTAAATATCATCATCTTCAGCATGAAAAAAACCTCCGCGAACGCGTATTAAATAGTTGCATATTGCAATGGGGCCGAGGTGCTCGGGCTGGCACGACTCCCGCAATATCTTTTGCGCAAACTGCCCTGTCACATGCGTCGAGAATCGAAAACATAATGGACATGCACCATGGCTTCAAGTGCTTCGTAGATTCTGCGCCATGGATGAACCTGCCTTTCACAGTAGAGGGGATGTTTACTATTTTACGTTCTAGGAGGAAATTGCCACGCAGAGGGAAACTTTCCAGGGAGAGGGTGTGTAATGCCCCCTCCCAAAAAATTTTTTCAGACCATAAAGGCTCAGGCCAGGCCCAAATCGCGCAGCAAGTTGTCCACGGCCATATGGCCCATGGTTTCTGTGGCTCCGGCGGTGGACGACGAGCAGTGCGAACCCATGACCAGGTTGTCCAGCGCATACCAGGCGGGATCGGCCGGTGGCTCCTGCTCAAAAACGTCCAGGCCCGCGCCGTAGATGCTGCCTGCCTGAAGGGCGGCCAGCAGAGCGGCTTCGTCGATCAGGCCGCCGCGCGCGGTATTGATGATAACAGCCGTCTTTTTCATGCTGCCGATGCGCTGGGCATTGATGCAATTGCGGGTTTCGTCCGTGAGCACCGTGTGCAGGGTGATAAAGTCCGCCTCAAGGCAAATGCGGTTCAGGTCTGCCTGCTCCACACCTTCTGCCTTGGCCCAGGCTTCGTCCCAGGCGATGTCGTGGGCAAGAATTTTCATGCCAAAGCCCTGGGCGCGCTTGACCACGCAGCGCCCGATGGCTCCAAGGCCGATGATGCCCAAGGTTTTGCCAAAAAGGTCGATACTGGTGATCTTGCTCCAGTCTTTTTCGCGGCAGCGGCGGTCGATGAGCCCGGCCTTGCGCGCCACCATAAGCATGAGGGTCAGGGCATAGTCGGCCACGGCATTGCTGTTGGCGCCAACTGTGCGCGATACGGCAATGCCGCGCTCTTTGCAGGCGGCAAGGTCGATATTGTCAAGGCCCACGCCGTATTTGGCGATGGCGCGAAGCTCGGGCGCTGCGGCTAGCACCGAGGCATCCATAGGGTCAACGCCCAAAATGACGCCCTGGCAGGAGGCCAGCTTTTCGCGCATCTGGTCGGCGGAAAGGATGCCGCCTGTGTCGTTACGCTCTACTTCAAGCCCGGCCTGCGCCAGGCGGTCGAACAGTTCGGGATTGGTTTTGCCAAAAGAACGGGGAGTAACAAGAATTTTCACAGGGTACCTCTTGGGGGCGGAGTGGGCGCAGGGCGGGGCAAATGCCCGTAAAGATGCCGAGCGGCTGGCGTACAGGCTTACTCCAAGAGCGAAAATTGTCAACGCAAGGTGCGGCCAGCGTTGGCGCGGCCAGAGCATTTTATATTTGCAATGCTTTGTGGGGGAGGAACCCTTTTGAAAAAGGATCGCCTCCCCCACGCCCCCACCCCCCAAAACTTTTATTCCTGTTTTAGCATAATACAGAAGTTTTACTGGGCCCCAACGGGCGGGAGGGGGAAGGTCAGAAGCAGCGTTCACAGGCAGAGCCGTGTCAAAGCAAAATTGCCCCAGGGGCAGCCCCTAGACTTCAATATTGAGCCTGCTGCCAATGCCCTGTGCTGCCAGACCGGCATTTTTATCCATGAGCGCCTGCATTTCCTGGCCTTTGTTGATGCTGCCATTAATAACGGCGGCAGCCATGCTGGCCTGAAAATCCAGAGCCTCGCGGCTTATGGTCACGCTCATGCCCATTTGTACCTCGTTCATGGCATGCTCCTTTGCGGGCAAAAACACCCGCACAACTCTTATCGGCAGTAAGGGTATAATCTTTATCGGCCTTTTACTGGCAGCAGCCTTGCCGTTTTGCTGCGGCCAAAGTGCCGCCTGTATTGCGGGGGCAGGCGTGAACGTGTACAAGAGAAAAAACACAGGATATTGCTATGAGTGAATTGCGCGACCTTAGGGCTACGGCCATGCCCCTGCTTGACAGTGTGGTCGAGCGCCTTTGCCATCCGTCTTCCCTTGACGCGGTGTGGCACCGCCCGGCAGCGGGCGCGGCCATGCCCTCGCTGAAAGACCTTTCGGAAGTGATGGACAGGCTGCGGGCGGCCATTTTTCCTGGCTATTTCGGGTCTGCGCGGGTGTGGCGCGAATCCATGCGTTACCACTTGTCGGCCAACCTCGACACCATTTACCGCATGCTGTGTGAGCAGATTGTGCGGGGCTTTTGCTTTGGCTGCGAGGGCGATGGCAATCCCTGCGCTTCCTGCGAGATGGACGGCGAAAAAGCCGCCATTGCTTTTATGGGCAGCTTGCCGGAAATACGGCGGCTGCTGGCGGGCGATGCCAAGGCCGCCTACGAAGGCGACCCCGCGGCCACAAGCCCCGGTGAGACCATATTCTGCTACCCCTCCATGCAGGCCATGTTTCATCACCGCATTGCCCACGAGCTGTACAAGCTCAACGTGCCGGTGATTCCGCGTATTATTTCGGAAATGGCGCATTCGGCCACAGGCATTGACCTGCACCCCGGCGCGAGCATCGGCGAAGAGTTTTTTATTGACCACGGCACAGGCGTGGTCATTGGCGAAACCTGCATTATCGGGCGCAACTGCCGCCTGTATCAGGGCGTGACCCTTGGGGCTTTGTCCTTTCCCAAAAATCCGGACGGCACGCTCACCAAGGGCATACCGCGCCACCCCATCCTTTGTGATAATGTAACGGTTTACGCCGGAGCCACCATTCTTGGCCGCATAACCATCGGCAAGGGCGCCATCATTGGCGGCAATGTGTGGATTACCCAGGACGTTCCCGAAGGCGGGCGCGTTTTGCAAGAGCGCCCCCGTGACTAGACTGGCGGGGCTGATCAGGAAAGGGCGCGGCCTCTGCTGCCTTGTCTTGCTGTGCCTGTTGGCCGGTCTGGCCCTGAGCGGCTGCGGCCAGGGCGTGCGCATGCAGCCCAAGGGGCAAGTGCAGACGAGTATCGGCGTGGGCCGTTAGGGCCGCGGGCCAGGGGCGCTGGACAAGGGCGCTGAATAGGAACGTTGGATGGGGCCGCTGGACAGGGCCGCTGAAAAGTGTAAGCACGAGCGCCTTTTCTGGCATTGCGGCGTCGAACTGCGAATTGTTTCCCCGGTGGCACGCGCTGCCGGGGAGTATCCTTCCGGGCGCTTGGTGTTTTTCCTCGTATGGACATGGTATGCGCTCTGTGGCATTCTCCCGCCTTCATTAAAGGGGCGGGCATTATCTGCGCCCTACTTCCGCTTTATATCCGTGCGGTCGGACAAACCGGCATATCTCTATTGTTCGGGCTGCAGCCTGAAGGGCCGCTGATGTTGGGCCGCAGGGCATTATAACCGGCCTACAGCGCCGGTTGGGCCGGATATGTATTGTTTTTGTTTTGCAGGCAGGGAAGGTTTGAGCTTCTCATGCCCTGGTTGGTGTCGCACAAAAGGAGGAAGCACCATGAGCGTGCTGGAAAAGCTGTTTAATCCTGCTGCCAGGGGCAGTACGGTCAAAAGAGAAATGCTGGCGGGGCTCACCAGCTTCATGGCCATGTGTTATCTCATTTTCGTGGTTCCCAGCATGTTGGCCGATGCGGGCATGCCCAAGGATTCTGCCGTGGCTTCCACCATATGGGTGACCATTATCGCCACCCTGGTTATGGGCATGTGGGCCAAGTTTCCTGTGGGCGTGGCCCCGGGCCTGGGTATTACGGCATTTTTCGCCTACTATGTGTGCGGCCCGGCGGGATATTCCTGGCAAACGGGTCTTGGGGCCGTGTTTATTTCTGGTGTGGTTTTTCTGCTGCTCACGGTCACGCGCATACGCCAGCTGATCATCAATGCCGTGCCTATGGATCTCAAGTATGCCATTGTGGTGGGCATCGGGGCTTTTATCGCCTTTATCGGCATGAAAAGCTGCGGCATTGTGGCGGCGGATCCCGCCACTTTTGTGACGCTGGGCAATCTGGGCAATCCCGGAACCCTGCTTTCCATTGTGGGCATTTTTCTTATTGGCGGCCTGCTGGCCCTGCGCGTGCGCGGAGCCATGATCATCGGCATTCTGGCCATCACGGTGGCGGGCATCGCCCTTGGCGTGTCGCCCCTGCCCCAGGGGCCCATATTCTCCACCAAGCTGCCCATGCCCACTGAAACCTTCATGCAGATGGACATCAAGGGCGCGCTGCATCACGGGCTTGTTTCCATTATTTTCACCCTGACCATGGTGGACTTGTTCGATAATATGGGCGTGCTTATTGGTCTTTCGCAAAAGGCCGGTTTCATTCGCGAAGACGGTCATATCGAAAACCTCGACAAGGCCCTTATCACCGACTCGATGGCCACCATGGCCAGCGCCGTTATGGGCGCCACCACGGCCACAAGCTACCTTGAAAGTGCCGCTGGCGTTGCAGAAGGCGGCCGCACGGGCCTTACCGCCGTTACCATTGCCGTATTGTTTTTCCTGGCGCTCTTTTTCTCGCCCCTGGTGGGCATGGTTCCTGCGTATGCCACGGCGCCTGTGCTGATTATCGTGGGCGCCATGATGATGCAGGAAGTGGGGCGCATCTGCTTTAAGGACTTTACCGTGGCCCTGCCCGCGTTTTTGACCATCATCAGCATGCCGCTGACCTTTAACATTGCCACGGGCTTTGGCTTCGGCTTTGTGAGCTGGGTTGGCATCAAGGCGCTGGCCGGGCGCTTCAAGGATCTGAACGTGGTCATGCTTATCATTGCTTTGTGCTTTATCATCAACTTTGCCCTGCGCCTGCCTTAGGCCAGCGCGTTCAGCCTTAATGCCCAAAGCCCCGGTGTTCTGCGCCGGGGCTTTGTTTTTGAACGCTATTTAGGAAGATTTAACGCCTCAACTTGCCTTTGGCGGCGCATAAGTGCATACTTTGCAGTCTGCATGCAATTGGGCCATGAGGGCCATAAAGAATAAGGAACAGCACCGTATGACCACGCTTTTGAGATCATCGCGCCCCAAAAAACCCCTGTGGCGCGAATATGGCGAGGCCCTGTTTGTGGCCCTGCTGCTTGCCCTGGTTATCCGCACCTTTATAGTGCAGGCGTTCAAAATACCTTCTGAATCCATGCTGCAAACCCTGCTGGTGGGCGACCATCTGCTGGCCAGCAAGTTTGCCTACGGCACCAAGATTCCTTTCACAAATCACTATATTTTTAAAGGTGATGACCCGCAGCGCGGCGAAATTATCATCTTTGAATATCCCAACGATCCCAGCGTGGACTATATCAAGCGCATTGTGGGCGTTGGCGGTGATGTTATTGAGGTGCGCGGCAAGCAGCTGTATCGCAATGGCGAGGCCGTCAAGGAAAGCTATACGCGCTTTACGCAGCCTGATCGTGTGGAGCCCGTGCGCGATAACTTTGGCCCGGTGACGGTTCCCGAAGGCAAGTATTTTGTCATGGGCGACAACCGCGACAATTCGCTGGACTCGCGCTTCTGGGGCTTTGTGGATCGTAGCGCCATACGCGCCAAGGCATGGCGTATCTATTGGTCTTGGGGCGGTCTTGACGACATGCGCTGGACTCGCATGGGCAAAAAAGTGGAATAGCCGCCCTGCGGCTCAAGCGCGGCAAGGGGGCCCTGTGGTTGTCCGGCTGAACAGCGGCGGCGTGGAAGGCGTTGATGCTTATCCCGTAGAACTGGAAGTGGACTATGTGCGCCAGGGGCTTCCGGGCTTCACTATGGTGGGCCTGGCAGAAACTGCGGTGCGCGAGGCCAAGGATCGCGTTTTTGCAGCCTTGCGGGCGGCAAATTTCAAACTGCCTCCGGCGCGTATTACCGTAAATCTTGCCCCCGCCTGGCGGCGCAAGAGCGGGGCCAGCTATGACCTGCCGCTGGCCATGGGTCTTTTGGCCGCTTCCGGCGGTATACCTGCCGAAAATTTGCAGCGTTTTTTTATGGCTGGCGAGCTTTCGCTCAGCGGCGACCTGCGTCCGGTCAGCGGCATTCTGCCTTTGGCCCTGTTGGCGCGGGAGCGCGGCGCTGAGGGTATTATCGTGCCGCCGGGAAACGGAGCCGAGGCCGCCGTGGTGCGCGGTTTGCCGGTGTATGCTCCCCTCAACCTTTCCCAGTGCGCTGCTTTTCTCGCAGGAGCGGAAGCTCTTGAGCCTCTGACGGAACCGGAGGCGGCGAACCTGCCGCCGACTGAATATGCCGTGGATTTTGCGGAGGTTAAAGGGCAGGAAGCTGCCAAGCGCGCCCTTGAAATCGCGGCGGCCGGCGGCCACAACGTGCTTTTGCTTGGGCCTCCGGGCAGCGGCAAGACCATGCTGGCCCAGCGCCTGTCCACCATTCTTCCCCCTCTGGATTTTGAAGAATCCCTCGAAGTTACCAAGATTTACAGCGTGGCCAACAAGCTGTCTGCCCACGGAGGCTTGGTGCGCCAGCGGCCTTTTCGCGCCCCGCACCACACCATTTCGGACGTGGCCCTTGTGGGCGGCGGTGCTTTGCCCCGTCCGGGCGAAGTGAGCCTTGCTCATCGGGGCGTGCTTTTTCTTGACGAATTGCCGGAGTTTCAGAAGAGCGCTCTGGAATCATTGCGCCAGCCTCTGGAAGGCGGCACGGTGCATATTGCGCGTGCGTCGCACAGCGTGATTTTTCCCGCTGCGTGCATGCTCGTGGCGGCCATGAATCCCTGCCCCTGCGGCTATCATGGCGACCCTGCGCACGAGTGCGTTTGCCGCCCTGACCAACGGGCGCGCTATCAGGCCAGAATATCCGGCCCCATGCTGGATCGTATTGACGTGCATGTGGAGGTTCCCGCCGTGCCCTATGCGGATTTACGCCAAAACAGGGCCGGGGCCGGTTCGGCGGGCATGCGGGAGCGGGTGCTGGCCGCCCGTGCTGTGCAAAAAGATCGTTATGGTGTGAACGGGCCGCGCTGTAATGCGGAACTTTCCGGCGCGCTGCTTGATGCGCATTGCGCGCTTGACGCTCCAGGGCATGATCTTATGGAGGCGGCGGTAAACCGCCTAGCGCTGTCGGCCCGGGCTTGTGCGCGGGTTTTGCGCATGGCGCGCACCATTGCCGATCTGGCGGGGGCGGAAAAAATTGACGCCGCGCACCTGGCCGAGGCCGTAGCCTTGCGGGTTCTTGATCGTGGGCAGGGGGCATGACCTGAGGGGGCAGAGCTTGTTCCAGCCGAATCTTGAATTTCGCCCTGATCTGCTTTGAGGACTTGCCCTTTTGTTCTGACTTCAATGCGCGCCTTGCTTTAGCCGAGCCTGCCCTTTTGTTCTGATTTCAATGGGCGCTTTGCTTTAACCCAACCTTGCCCTTTTGTGCTGACTTCCATAATCGCCTGACATGAGCCCAGCCTAGCTTGTCATTTTTCTTTTCACTTCCAGTCTTTTTTCAGTGCTGACCTTGCACTCCCTTTTGGTTTATTAGGCCGCAGGGCTTGATAAACGTCAGATTGGCAAGCCAATTTCTCTGATGCGCTCCCGAAAAATCCGATGATACCGGATCTTGGCGCGGTTGTTCAGAGCCTGAGCGCTGAAGGCTTCTCGAATGTGGTGATGATTTCTGATCTGGCTGCTGGCAGTTCAAAGCTTGCGTGTTGATGGCGTTGCGCGGCGCGCAGGGAGATCACCCGAGCGAAGTGAGGGAAGCTCCCGGAGCAAAAGACGCGCAGCCCTCGGGGATTGGCGGAAGTTGGAAAGCCCAAGAGGATTGGCCGAAGTGAGGGCTGATGGGGCCTTGAGTGCTGATGGAATATGGAAAGCCCAGCGGGGTCGTCCGGGGGGAGTGCAGAGGGGGGCTCGGAGGGGCGGCAGCCCCTAACAGGCCCCCTCACCGCCCGCCGCGCAGGCGGCCCAAACTAAATTAAAAAAACAGCCCCGGTGCCCGCAGGGCCGCACAAAGTTCATCCCAAAGAACGAACCCTTTCCCAGCCCACCTGGCGCCGCGCTCTCTCACCTCGCGCCGAACCATCCCGCCTGGCGCGTAGCCATCCCGCCCCGCGCCTAGCCATCCCACTAAGCGCAGCGTTCTCCCACCAAGCGCCGCGCTCTCCCGCCTCGCGCCTAACCGGCCCGCCCGGAGGCGCTTCGAGCCGCCTGACCGGAATCGCGCTTTTGTCGCGCGGCCTTGTGTGCATCTTTCTTTTTGTTTTTGGCTTTGGCTGTCTGTTTGGTTTGTTGAGCCTTACCGCCTTTGGCCTTGCCCACGCTTTTTGTCTTGCTCACGTTTTTGCGCGGCGCGGCATCGCTGTCCGCATACATGCGCCGGGCCTCGCGGGCATTTTTGCGCATGTCGGGATTATAGCGCTCCGGAGGCAGGCAATCCAGGGCGGCCACCACCGAGGCGGCGTTGTTGCCGCACACCTGAAAACCGGCATCCAGGAGGCGAAAAGCCTCTACTCCGCGCGTTCGCGAGTCGGGTGCGCCCATAATAACGGCCAGCAAGCGCCTGGGGCCCTGGCTGGCCGTAAAGATAAGATTGTAGCCCGAAGCATTGACCCAGCCTGTTTTAAGGCCGTCCGCGCCGGGGTACTGGCCCAACAGGGGGTTTTTATTCCAGGTAACGCGCCCTTTGTGGCTGATGGTGTGGGTATTGTGGAAACGCAGCGACTGAGGGTGCGCCTGTAGATAGGCGCGCGCCAGGGTAAGCATGTCGCGGGCTGTGGTGTACTGGCCTTTGGCGGGCAGGCCGTGGGGATTGCGAAACTGGCTGTCGCGCATGCCCAGGGCCTGGGCTTTGGCATTCATCATGGTCACAAAGTCCGGGGTTGAACCGCCCACAAGCTCTGCCACGGCCATACTGGCATCGTTGCCCGAAGATACGGCCATGCCCATGAGCAGCTGGTCTAGGCTCACTACGTCATTTTCACGCAGGCCCATGCGCGAGCCGCCGGTTCCTGCGGCGGCGCGGCTGACCGTTACGCTGGTGTCCAGGCTTGTCTTGCCCTGAGTTACTTTGTCCAGGGCCAGAAACATTGAAAGCACCTTGGTCAGCGATGCCGGGGCAATGCGCTGATCGGCGTTTTGCTCGAAAAGAATGGCATCGTGATCCAGATCGTAGAGAATGGCAGAGCTGGTTTCCAGAAAACCGTGATCAGGAATGGCCGGGGCGGCGTGGCCGGGGCCGGGACGCAGCAGACAGGCCAACAGCAGGAGAATCAGGGAAGACGCAAACACATGGAGGAAATTGAACCTCTTGTGGCGGTAGGGGCTGGGCATGGAGCGTCCTTGGGCTAAGTCTGGCGGAAAGGCAGGGGCAGACCGCGCGGGCGGATCTGGATTGCGGGCCAGGCAATGATGTAAAAAAGTTTAGAGTTTTACTAAAAAGCCTCTGGCCTGTGTACTAAAGTTGCCCCGACATGGCAAGGGATTGCGTGTTAATGGGGAGCATGGGCGGGGGTGGGCGCCTGTGCGACGTGCGGCGAGGCGAGCGAGGCAAAGTGAGGCGAAACCGGTTTATACCGGCCCCACTAATTGCTCAAAGGCCATCTGTTTTTTGAGTATTCCCTGCACAAACCCATTGACTCCACATAGGAACCATCGTTAAGTTTCTTATTCGAAACTAAACGATGGTTCCTATATGAAAAAGTTATTTTCTGTAGCCGAAGCAGCAGCATACCTTAACGTCTCAGAACAGTATGTGCGACGCATGTTGAAAAACAACATGCTTAGTGGGCAGAGAATTGGAAAAACATGGGTAGTTTTTATGGAAAGCTTACGTCCGCTAAAAAAATCATCTCTGCAAGAGCTGCATGAGGATAGAAAAAGTTCAATCCCTTTTGAGAAGTCCAACATCAATTGTTTAAGTTTTTTTTCGGGCGCGCTGGGACTCGACCTGGGGCTCGAGCAGGCTGGTATTACAACGCTGTTGACTTCAGAAATTGATAACGCATGTCGCCAAACCATTATAGCGAACAGGCCTCACGTGGGCTTGATTGGCGACATACGTGATTATGGTGAAAAAGAGATCTTTAACATGGCAGGACTGTCGCCGGAAGATGACGTTGATATCATCGTAGGGGGCCCGCCATGCCAGGCTTTCAGCACAGCAGGGAAAAGAAAAGGCTTTGAAGATGAACGTGGCAACGTTTTCTTGCACTTTATCGATTTGGCCTTAAAAATCCGCCCCAAAGCACTTATCATTGAAAATGTTAGAGGACTCCTCTCAGCTCCGCTACAGCACACACCTCATTCAAAGCGCGCAAAGGGTGATTTACCATTAAAAAACGTCGCATTGAGAGGAGGAGCCCTGCTGAGCATTTTACAAAAACTGCGCTCGGGTGGGTATGGAGTAAGCTTTAATCTATATAACGCCGCCAACTTTGGCGCACCGCAGATCAGGGAAAGAGTTGTCTTGCTTTGTTCCCGAGATGGCACAAAATTACCATACCTGACGCCGACGCACTCTGAATCTGGTGAGTATTCTCTGCCCAAATGGAAAACGTTAGAGGAAGCGCTGAGAACACTGAGCCCTGAAGCCCACCAGTTCATAAAATTTCCCGAACGCAGGCTGCATTTTTATAGATTATTAGCAGCAGGGCAAAACTGGAAAAACCTTCCGCTTGAGCTTCAAAAAGAAGCCCTTGGCAAATCCTACTATGCGGGGGGGGGCAGGACAGGATTTTTCCGCAGGCTGGCGTGGGACAAGCCGGCACCAACGCTAGTGACTCATCCTGCGATGCCTGCTACAGATTTGGCTCATCCCACTGAAGACAGACCACTAAGCATACAAGAATATAAAAGGATTCAAGAATTCCCTGATTGCTGGGAAGTGAGGGGCTCCCTGCTTGACCAATATAGGCAAATTGGAAACGCAGTGCCAATCAGCCTGGGGAAGGCCATTGGAAAAACTGTTGTCGATTTTTTCCATAAAAACACTGTCGTACAGCACGGGGCATTCAAATATTCTCGCTATCAGAATACAGATGACGTCGCGTGGGAAAAGTCTGTGCTAAGTCTCCGTAATAAACCCATAGCGGCGAAACAGTGCCTCTTGAGCGAATAGCGAATGAGGGGTGCTGTGTATTGCAGCGCTGAATTAAAAGCAATTCAGAAAAAGGCTTCTCTATGATCCTGCAGGCTGCAGGCCATAACAATTAAAAAGACTTCACTGAATATAACAGTAGAGTCCTACGAAAGCTGCATAGCAAAAACGTCACATCCTCTGTGCGCCATGAATAATTTGTCAAACTTCTAAGCGAGTTACCACTCAATATATAAAATAACTCTGCGCAAGCACCATTTCTCGCCCGCACAAGTGGGCTCAGTCTTTCATAGCTATCTCAGGTCTTGTATAATTCTCCGCGTCTCAATGCCAACTTCCTGTGCTATTTGAAGCACAATTTCATAGCAGCCCTCTCCCCCAAGGTATCCCAATACTCCCTTCCAATGAGCACACAAGGGTCATTGTGAAAATCAAATATCTTCATGGGCGGATTGTGCGCGTATGATGTTCTATCTTCACCGTAGGGGTTGTAATAGAGGCCAAAATAAACCTTACATGATGGATCTGCCATTGCAAGCCTCAATAGATCGCGTTTTGCTACGATTGTTTGATCTATATTGGGCTTGACGGTCTTGATACTCATAAAATGGTTTATGCCATCCTTGCTCCACCATAGATCTGAAATGACTCGATGAACAGTGTGCTCTCCCGTCAATTGAGTCAAAGAAATGCTTTCTTTGGTCGCCTGCCAGCTGTTTAAACCTTGCTCCCTCAATAAATCAAGGTGGCGCTCAATGGCCCTGTCAATGGCGCTGTCTAGACGCACCTCTGTATTTTTTTGCCGGCTAGCCTCTGATGCACCGCCAGAAATGGCAACATGCTTTGATATTTCCTCAATTACCCGTTGGCCAAATGAAGTGCTGAAAGAACGCTCAAAACGGCTCCAAAATAGGGCCTCATCCGATAACAGCGCGGAATGAAATGGACGGTTGGTTTCTTCGTTATTTAGCCGAACCGCCGTGTTACGCACGCAATCTAAAAACTCTTGAGCAATGACATCTCGGCAGCTCTGATCCATGATAGCTCCTCATTATTAGGCCTTTGGGTGCATCGCATAACGCCACGCATAAGGATCTTCGCTCGAAAAAAGCGACGACCTGAGCCATGCTATGAACGCTCTTTGATAATGGAATAATTCATATATCCCAATCAAGCCATACGCGCAAAATCTAACTCCGGCTATGATCGCCCCATGATGGAGCGCCGAGAAGGCGCTGCTTGGCATTTAACACGGGCCCAAACGTTGCCCCCGCAGACGCAAAAACGGCGAGCTACTTGTAGTAACTCGCCGTATATTTGGCTTGTGGCGGAGAGGGAGAGATTTGAACTCTCGATACAGGTTTAAGCCCGTATACTCGCTTAGCAGGCGAGCTCCTTCGGCCGACTCGGACACCTCTCCGCATGCAAATGGGCGCAGCAGCACCCGGAATGCAGAAGCGAAATCTAGCTTAGTACGTCATACCTGTCAAGAGAATGAACATTTTTGTTCGGCAACAAGGAGCCCCGCTGCCACCCTGCCCGCACAGCCCTGCTCGTCCCGGCCCACACCGGCCTGCCCTGCTGCCATGCCTGCCCACGCCGCCCCGGCTGCCATCCTGCCCACACTGGCCTGCTCGACCCTGCCCGCACCGGCCCACGCTGGCCTGCCACCGCTGCCTGCCGCCGCCGCCACCTCTGCTCGACCCTGCCCGACACACTGCCTGCCCTGCCCCGGCTGCCATCCTGCCCACACTGGCCTGCTCGTCCCGGCCCGACACGCTGCCCCCTGGCCCCCGCCAGCGGCCTGCCCCCTCTGCCAACGTGCCCTTCTGCTACAGCAAAAGGCCGCCGCAAACAGCCCACAGCCAGCCTGCGCCCGGCACATTTCCTTGCCGAAACAGCCCCGCATTGACCCCTGCCGCCGCTTGGCGTAATTTAGGAGTTTACATTATCGCCAGGAGCAATGGAGCGCAGTATGGCCCCCGAAACAAAATCCGCAGTCCCTTCCCCCGCAACGCCCGCAGCAGGTTCACCCAACCCTTCTCCCACCGCCCCAGCGGCGGAGCCTGCAAGCAAGCCCGGCGTGGACTTTATCCGGGCGCGCATTATGGAAGACAACGCTACCGGCCGCTACAGCGGCAAGGTGCATACGCGCTTTCCTCCTGAACCCAACGGATATCTGCATTTGGGGCACGCCAAGTCTATCTGTCTGAATTTTGGTGTAGCCAATGAATTCAGCGGCTTGTGCAACTTGCGCTTTGACGACACCAATCCCACCAAAGAAGAACAGGAATACGTCGACGCCATTCGCCAAGACGTTCACTGGCTTGGCGGCGACTGGCAAGATCGCGAATATTACGCGTCCAACTATTTTGAGCAGCTGTACCAATATGCCGAGCAGCTTATCCAGATGGGCAAGGCCTACGTGGACGACCTTTCGGCTGAAGAAATCCGCGAACATCGCGGCACTCTTACCGAACCTGGCCGCGAAAGCCCTTGGCGCAACCGCAGCGTCGAAGAAAACCTCGACCTCTTCCGCCGCATGCGTGCCGGAGAATTTGCCGACGGCGAGCGAGTGCTGCGCGCCAAGATCAACATGGCTTCGCCCAACTTTGTCATGCGCGACCCCACAATCTACCGCATCCGGCATGCCGAGCACCACCGCACGGGCGATGCCTGGTGCATCTACCCCATGTATGATTTTACCCATTGCCTGTCAGACTCCATTGAAGGCATTACCCATTCGCTCTGCACGCTGGAATTCGTAAACAACCGCGAGCTCTACGACTGGGTGCTCGAAACCCTCGGGGCCTACCGCCCCCAGCAGATCGAATTTGCCCGCCTCAACCTCACCTATACCGTGCTCTCCAAGCGCAGGCTCATCCAGCTTGTTCAAGAAGGCCACGTACAGGGCTGGGACGACCCGCGCATGCCCACGCTCAGCGGCCTGCGCCGCCGGGGCGTGCCGCCTGAGGCCCTGCGCGAGTTCTGCTCCCGCATCGGCCTGGCGCGGGCCGACTCCACCGTGGAATATTCCATGCTGGAATTCTGCGTGCGCGAACACCTCAACGCCCACGCCCCGCGCGCCATGGCCGTGCTGGACCCGGTCAAGGTGGTGATCGAAAACTACCCCGAAGGGCAGGTGGAAGAGTTTGACATGCCCTATCACCCGGAAGACGAAAGCTACGGCAGCCGCAAGGTTCCCTTCTCGCGCGAGATATATATCGAGCGCGACGACTTCCGCCTGGAGCCGCCCAAAAAATACCACCGCCTGGCCCCCGGCGCCGAAGTGCGCCTGCGCTACGCATTCTTTATCACCTGCCGCGAGGCCGTGCTGGACGAAAACGGCAATGTCACGGAGCTGCGCTGCGTGTACGACCCCGAAAGCCGCGGCGGCCAAAGCCCGGACGGACGCAAGGTCAAAGGAACCATCCACTGGGTTTCGGGCGCCCACGCCCTCGCTGCCGACGTGCGCTTGTACGAACAGCTTTTCAGCGTAGAAAACCCCAATGCCGCCCCTGAAGGCCAGTCCTTTCTGGATCATATCAACCCGCAATCCCTCACGGTTGTTACGGGCCTGCTTGAGCCGGCCCTGGCGGAACTTGCCGTGGGCCAGAAAGTGCAATTCGAGCGCCTTGGCTACTTCTGCAAGGATAAAGACAGCACTGCGGAGCGCCCGGTTTTTAACCGCACAGCAACCCTGCGCGACACCTGGGCCAAGCTTGAAAAAAAGAGCTAGGCCCTTTGGCCGGGCTGTAGCGCAGGATAAAGACCTGCTTGAGCCGTATGCGCGGGGCGACATGGCAAAGAGCGATGCCGGGGCGGCAAGATGCCGTATTGTCCAGCAATAGCCTTGCCACAAGCATAGTTACGCCCGGCCAGGCCTGCCCCTCAAGGCAGACAGACCGGGCGTATTTTTTCTACTTGACAGCCGCATCATCTGTATATATATTGCGCGTCTCAAAGGGTCGTTAACTCAGCAGGTAGAGTATCTGCCTTTTAAGCAGAGAGTCGCAGGTTCGAACCCCGCACGACCCACCATATATTTTAAGGGCTTACAGCTACCCGCTGTAAGCCCTTTTTGTTTTTCCCCCCACCATTCCCCACACGGCTTATGAAAACTGGTGGGAATGGATAGTAAACAATGTATATGTACTTTCACGCCATTAGAGGTTTACACGCACTGCAAACTACGCCTATATTCCACACATGAGCAACAAGGAATACCTCCCTCCCATGCGGCCATGTACCAAGTGTGGCAAAATGCCTCAGCGTGAAACTTCAAGACCGGATGGAAGAACCAACGATATCTACCGATATACCTGTGAATGTGGCAACGGCCCCCTCCAGTGGTCTGTCAGTGACTCTGCTGCAATTCGGCTATGGAACACATACGTTGCGACTTGACCGATACTTCAGTCGAAAAATAAAAGTATAGCAAAGGCAAGGAAGCGGGAAGTCCCCGTTTCCCTGCCCAAGAATCAACTGTGATTTTTACCTGCCTTCGCTTTTAGGCAAGGCCAGCCTTTTCGGTTCTTCCTCGGCATTGCATCTGCCGTCTTTTTGATTTTCCAATTCCACCGAAACCGCAGCCGCTGTGAATACTCCTGCGATCCCTGTCAGTATGCCGCCTATAAATGCCCATTTGCTGCTCATTTTCTTGCTCCTATTTGCTACCCGAGTACAGGCTAGTCATCCCAATTGTCTTTAATTGCTTGAAGCACAGCTATAACAACAGGTATCCAGTTCAGGTAATTCATTTACCCTCCCTTCATTTAGCAGCGCTGGATGCGCCGCTTTTTGTTAAGTAAGAAGAAACGAAATATCCCCGTTCGGTACCAAGGGCTGAAATCAAGGGGAACCATCATACAACACCGCCTTTGAGTAATGCAGCCTGCAGCATGGCAAACATGGCAGGCACCAGATCTGGCAGATCGTTGACCACCTTACTTGTGTGCGGCAGCAGATGTGTAATGTGCTCATCCCGTATGCCAAGACCATAAACTTCAAAGCCAAGTTTTTGCGCCACCCCTATGGCATTATTTGCAGCAAGCGGGTTGTCCGGCATGCCGTCAGTGATAACCAGGATCATTTTGCGTTGTTCCTTGAGGGGCAGCATGGTTTGCAGTACCCACCACAAAGCCCCAGCCAAGGGGGTTCCACCAGAAGCCAGAATGTCGAACCTATCAGGCAACGGCTGCCCATGCCGCATTATTGGGAATACAGAGTTTGTGACCGTCGTAGCGGGGAAAACCGTAACCGCTGGGTTCACGCCACGGATACGGCTCAGGGCAGTTGCCACGGCATAGCAGGCCCGATTGGCAAGATTAATCGGTGCGCCAGCCATGCTTCCGCTTACGTCCAGCAGGATATGGACAGCGGTGTTAACGCCTTGCTGCTCAGATTCTTTTTGAAAAACACGAGCATTGCCGACCTGCAGACGGTGCAGCGAATTGGCGTGCAGTGTGCCCCTGCGACCAATACTGCATCGCCTTTGTGTCTGTGCCTGCAGAAAGCCCTGAAGGCGAGTGCGCAGGGCAATGCTGGCCTGAAGGGCTTGCAGTTTATTTTCTGCTGGCAAAGGGGCTGCATGCCGGGTGCCTTCCACGGCCACGGTCAGTGCGTCACCAGCGGATTCTGCGCTGCTATTGGCAAGCTCAATCGACATGATTTCGCCGAGTTGCTTGGGGAGATCCTGCGCCTCTGCATGAAACAAGGCCTTAAGCGGTAAAGCACTCGACAGTTGGACTGGTTCAGATTGCTGGTTGATTTGTGTGGCAGAATCGTTGGCTTCCCCTGTCGCCCTTGGTGTGGCTCCCTGACCATTATTATTCGTGCTTTCGCTGGTTGCAGTTGGCTGAGGTGGTTCCCACTGCCTGACGCATATGGCAATTTGTCGAGCATATTCGACTGCTGCCTTTGTATCCGGGCAATGGATGTAAACCTTGACCAAAATGGCATCCAAAGCATCTTTCAAGCTGGGGAAGTGCTGCTCCATGATGCTTGCCGCGTGTTGGCGTGCCGGGGTCACCTCATCCACATCCCATGCCCGCACCGTCAACAGCACATAGTCCAAAACAGCAAGGGCCGGGGAATCATCCCCGGCCCTTGGCTGTGCCTGCTCCACAAAGAATCGTCGTATCAACCAGTTTAAGTTGTGTCGGCAGCCAGGGAAAATGCCAGACAGCTTTTTCTCGATGCGCCAATCCTCCAGGCAGTTAAAGAGGTTGAAGGTCACAGGATCAAGGTTGGCGGCTTGTAGCACGCCAAAATCCGTATGCCGGATATGGCCGGATTCATGATCCACAAACGACCTCACCAGAGCCAATAATTCCGGCTCACAATCAATGGGCAACGATGGCAGATGGATAACTTTACCATTGGTGCAGGCTTCATTGCCACCGATACGTACCTGTACCCCGTACTGGTCGCCCAGCACGGACGCCAGCAGGGGCAGACAGTTGAGAACGTCTTTTGTACGTATCATGGCGTCACCACAGGCCTAGGCTGGGAATGGCGGGATGCGGCACAGCCGTTTCCACTGAGAGCGTATCCGGCAGGATGGGCGTGTCATCCGGGTCGCCATCAACATTGCCATCGATCCGGTCATCCCCGCTATCCAGGTCGGAAATACTGTTCGCCCCAGCCAGCAAGGCGTCCAGCACAAAGGCCGGGCCGTAGCCTTCGATAACTTTCTGGGCGTGTGCCACCAGAGCATCACTGTCCTTAAGCAGGCAGACCAGACCTTGCAGAAGCAGCAAGTCTGTGCCGATGATATTGCCCTTCTTGGGTATGCGTAGCAGTGCGGCCTGCACGATATCTGCTACAGGAGCTACATGCGGTTCCACAAACG